>NZ_JAHQCW010000003.1 GCF_019042275.1 Diplocloster agilis | reverse complement strand
CTGAAATACCTTAATACCGAGCTTCTCTGTCAAATAATCGAAAACCTTTATGACCTGGTCCTGAGATTTCTCTTGTAGTACAAAAATAAGCATAAGAGAGCAGTTACGGAAAAAGAGGGTAAGGAAAGCCTGAGTGCTGTTATCCCGTCCGCCTTCTACCGTATCAAGTTCGATCACTGGAATATCAGGATTCTCTTGTATGAACTTTTGAAAATCCTCGTAAGTTCGTCCTATACGGAATTCTTTTGCAGCCAGACTTACTCTTGTACCGGTTTTTCTAGGCTTACATTTGTAACGTACCTTGCGACGCAGATCGATGTTCTTGGCAGTAAAAACGCCCAGGTCTATATAATTGTAGAGCGTCTTTCTGGAACAAGGAATCTCATGCCCGTGAAAGGCATAAATGTGAGCGAGAGACTGCCCCTGAGAGAGCAATGGAGAAATAAGGTCATCAAGCAGAGCGATGTCAGCAGCATTTTGATTAATGCCTTGCCTGCAAGATACGAGTAGTTCCTGTGAGGACTTATCTGCATTCTGAGCAATGTAGAATGCTTTATTTTTATTACAGGTTCTGCTTTTTGCACAATTATTACAAACAAAAGGAGCTTTAGAAATAGAAGGACATTGGGGCTCAAGGTATTCCGGACAAAGAGTTGTGCAAACAGGAGTGCGTAAACTGGTGTTATAACAGTATTTACAGACTTTCACACAATTAGGTTTGTCACAAAGAAAACGCAAGGAGCACTCCTTAAATCTGGCACAGCGCAGAGGATGACTTTTATCAACTGCATGTTTTTGAAAGGTGCGGTATTTCTTTACTTCTTTAGCAATAGTACTTGGGTGCTTCTCAAGTTTTCTGGCGATAGCAGCAAAAGACAGTCCATCGTTCAGGCCTTTTTCAATATGGATTCTTTGACTGGTGGTGAGGTGTTTTTGATCATATATTCTTTTCTTAGACATAACGAATCCTCCTACAATGGAGGAATCCACTAACCAATCAAACCATACCACAAATCGTGTAAGAGTAAAATCGTCAAACACGAATTTAAAGGGTGAAACAAGAATTAACTATTACATTTTAGGGTAATTTTTTATTTAGGTATTGACCCTCACGCATAGTGATAGTGTAATGTATTCTTTAGAGATGTTACAAAACATTCCGCTGCCGGCCGGAAAGACATTCTCTGAATGAAAAAAGAAGGTGATTTTGAAATGATGACGGTAAAACAAGTATCCAAGCTTGCGGGAGTCAGTGTGAGGACTCTGCAGTTTTACGATGAGATCGGTCTTTTAAAGCCCACCGATACCACTGCCGCCGGATACCGGCTGTACGATGATGAGGCTTTGGAAACCCTTCAGCAGATTCTGTTTTTCAAAGAACTGGATTTCACATTAAAAGAAATACAAATCATTATGAATGATCCCTTGTTTAACAGGGAAACCGCATTCAGAAAACAGCGGGAATTGATACAGTTGAAACGTGATCGTCTGAATTCCCTGTTGGGACTATTGGACAAATTGATAAAAGGAGAAAAATGTATGGATTTTAAAGATTTTGATATGAGTGAATATTTTCGTATTTTAAATGAGTTTAAAGAAACGCACACGGACGAGATTGTGAAACGGATGGGTAATATGGACGCTTTCGACGCAATGTTTTCAGATCTGAAATCCCGGGAGAAAGAAATCGCGGATATGGCGGTAAAACAGTACGGCAGTATAGAAGCTTTCACAAGCGCCATGGAAAAAAGTTTTCAGGATTTTCTGTCCGGCGGACCAGCCGTTTCTCCAACCGAGGCCGGCAGTCTTATCGAGAAAACGGATGAGATTACAAGAAGGCTTACGGCAGATCTGGCTAAGGACGTCTCCTCCCCTGAGGTTCAGGACATCGTCCGGGAGCTGGTTGCATTTACGAATGAATGCAACAAAGGCATCGATATGGGAGAAAACTATTGGCCTATGATGGCTGAGAATTATCTATCGGTTCCCGTGTATATTGAAGTGACCGATAAAAAATATGGGGAAGGCGCGTCAAACTTTATGGGACGGGCGTTGAAATGTTATCTTGACGGAAAGTAAAATCCCGAAGATCATAGCAGGGGCGTTCTGCCGGGCAAGCCGTCCGGCACAACGCCCCTTCCTAATTAGCTTGGAGCATGCTTTTGCTTTATTCTATTACAGGATTTCGTCCAACATGCGAATCCACGACAGGATGGCATCGGAATGCTCTTTTCGTTTATCAGGATTTTTTTCATATCCCTGTAAGAGTTTATACTGACGCTGATAATAACGTTTTAATTTTTCGAAGTGGTCCCTGTAGACCGTGAATCCATTTTCCGATTCCGCCGTTAATTCTTTTTCCTGCTGCAACATATCGCTTTGAAACTGGCCGGCCGATATTCCCACCGTCTTTTTGAAATCGCGCAACACCCATTGGCGCTCAAATATATTCCGTTCCATCCAGCCGTTGTATTGCTCTTTATATATCTGTATTATTTTGCGGATCATGGCCGGATCCGTTTGTGCTTTCCCGGCTTTATCGGAATTTCCCGAATCTGTAACTGAGAGCAGGCCGCAGTCCATCAGCGCCTGGATCGATCCGATCTCCTGTCCGTTATATTTTTCCGCGTGCAAAACGGATACGGCAAAACCGCAGCCAGCCTCCCGGGCGCTTAGCATATGACTGTCATTCATTGCATAGAATTCTTCCGTGGTCAGCCCCATCTTTTGCGCTACCATCTCAATCCCATGCATGGCAGTGTCTGTTTTTACCAATCCCGGCCCGATGGAATAGGTGAAAACATCCGTGCCCTCCAGTTCGCCGGACAGGGTATTGCACAATTCTACCTGAGCGGTTTTGAAGACTTCGTATGCGCCCATATAAGGAGCGGCGCCCGATGACGGCACGAATACGATAGTTCCGGCATTTCTGCTGCGCATTTGGGGAAGGAAGAGCTGTGTCAGAAGGAGAGGGGCCCTGAAATTCACGCGGTAGCTTTTGTCCCAGTCTGCGCTTGATATCTCCTCCACATTTCCGATATAGATAACCGCGGCATTGTGCATCACCACATCGATAAATCCATACTTTTGTATGAGATAGCTATGCATTCTCCTGATCTGCAGCTCATCGGCCAAATCAATCTCATAAAACTCCATTCGGGAGTTTGGATACAGAGCGCCAAGAGACTGTACCGCCTGACTGCCCTTTTCCCTGCTAATGTCGGCTATAATTACCGCAGCGTCCATACAGAGAAACGCTTTGGCAGCCTCATAACCAATACCGCCTCCGGCGCCTGTGATCAGCACCTTTCGTCCTTTCAGCGCGTATCGGCAATCCTGCAATCTTTCATCTATCATGATTCATCCCCTTTCCCCATTCCATCCTGATCTCCGTGCAGCCTGTATTTTCATCGGTTCGTTCGCTTAAGGGGAAAAAGCCTTCCCTCTTATAGAATTTTACCGCACGTGCATTCTCTTTGTATACATGAAGGGTCAGGGTATCCTTCCGCTCTTTTGCATGGTCCAGCAGCGCTTTGCCGATCCCTTTTGACCGGTACGGCTTGTCCACAAAAAGCCCTGCGACATAGTTGCCCTGCAGGCCCACAAACCCCTGTATCACATCTTCCTCCACGTACACGTATATAGTGGATTCCGGGAGCATTTTCTTCACCGAGTCATAACAATTGACCCAGTAATCAGGGGAAATAAAATCATGGACTGTAATATTTACGTTTAGCCACATATTCAGTATGGCTTCCAAATCATTTTCTCTATACTCCCGAATCATTGGAACCTCCGTTTATTCTTCGTACTTCCTGTCACTTCCTGTCCGCCTTTCTTTGGCATTCACTGCACTCCAGGTCATGAATTGAAATAATACCTCCGCACTCCGGGCAGGTATAGCTCTCCTTTTGTTCTTCCATAAATGCCTCCAGCCCTTTTTCTTTCACGAGCAAGCTGTTATCCATAAGGCTTGCACCGTATCTTGTGCGATAGCTTTTTTCCAGATATCTGATCTGTTTGCAGGGATATTCGGCGCAATCAAAACAATAAATGAACCCCTTTTGCCGTACACAGTCCTTGATTTTACATTTTCGGCAATGTTCCGGCTTCCCTCTGTCGCTTTTTAAGCAGCCGTCACAGGGCTTTTTGTGATAACAATGTTTATAACAGACCATACAATTCATCCCGCACGGAGCAAACATTGCAGATTCGATCGGTTCATCCGGCATTCTCAATATACGGTACCTCTTTCTTAGAAAAGGCGCATAAATATTTACCGCCTGTTCCTACAGATTCTTATTTTCACTTAAAACGCTCCGCCTGATTCATATAATTTCCAGGCTATAATCTTTCAGGGCGTCCAGAACGTCATCCCCGGGCTTCTCTTCTACAATAAAACCGTTAAAATCATCCGCCCTGGCATATTTAAAAGTGCCGTCCGTATTGAATTTTCTGGTTTCCAACATCAAATAAATCATTTTGCTGACCGCGATCGCGCTCTGCTTCGTCATCCCGTCTTCCGCCGCGTAAGTATAGACGCTATTGTCAAACAGATCCACGCCAACCGCTCCCAAAAACGCCTTGTTAAATTTAAAATGAGAAATCTCTTCCATAGACATGCAGCCCATAAACCCGTCTTTTCCCGGGCCAAAGGTACCGCCAATAAACACCGTGTGAATCTTTGTATCCGGCACCGCCAGCGTGAGCATCACGTCAATCATATTCGTCACCACCGTCACCTTTAGCCCGGAGCTGACCAACAGCTTCGCTAGTTCCGTATTCGCCGTGGACACATCCATATAAATCATATCATCGTTCCGGATCAACCGCAGCGCCTTCTCAGCGATCCTGCGCTTGGCTTCTATATTCTTATCCTTACGCTGTACCACATTCAGCTCATGAGGTGTGATTCGATTCCGCACCGCTCCTCCATAAGCCCTCTTGAGCATTCCAGCCTTTTCCAGGGCGGCCAGATCCTTTCTGATGCAGTCCTCCGTCACCTGGAACAGCTCACTTAAATCTTTAACCCTGACCTTCCCCTTTTCATTTACCAGGGAAACAATCGTGTTCTGCCTCTCCTCTACAAACATCAAAACTCTCCTTTGATCTATTCTCCTGCAATAACCGTTTTCATTTTAATCAGAATAAGTATACCATGCCAACGGCGGGACGCGCAAACGGCAATTTAAAAAGCCGCAGCGTCCCCTTCTTACAGGTTCGCTGCGGCAATTTACATTTGTAAACAGGAATCTAATCTTCCTCACCAGGTCCATTCCAGGCGCTCGATGTCTTCCTCTACAAGCGTTTTTCCAATTTGCACTTCTATGAATTCGAGATCCGTGACAGCCCGCATGGCATGTTTCTGCCCCTTCGTGATGTAAGCTACATCCCCGCGCCGGACGTTTCGGACATGACCGTCGATGACCAGGTCTCCGGTGCCGTCGATGACGGTCCAGATTTCGTCGCGCATCAGATGGCGCTGGTAACTGATCGCCTGGCCTTCCTTGATCGCCAAATGCTTGGTCAGGGATTTGATCCCGTCTTCGTGGGTCATATAGTCCAGGACTTTGTATTCTCCCCAACGGCGTTCTTCATACATGGGCCGGTCATTGAGGCCGTCTACATAGGGCTTTAAGTAAGAACTTTTGTGTTTATTCGAGACCAGGATACCGTCAGGGCTGGCCGCCACCACAAGGTCCGTTGTCCCAAGCACTACCATCGGGATATCCAGTTCGTTGATGACGTGGGTGTTTACAGCGCCCTCCCCGATCGTTACCGGGCCGATCGCGGCTTCCTCCATCTCTTCGGTCAGGGTATTCCAGGTGCCCAGATCCTTCCATTTTTCCTGGTAAGGCACCATAGCTACGGACTTGGCCTTTTCCACCACCTCATAGTCGAAGCTGATCTTTTTCAGACGTCCGTAATTCTGACGGATTCCCTCGAAGGTAGTGCCTGCCTGGTATTTGTCAATGAGATCCATAAGATAGCCCAGTTTGTACGCGAAGACTCCCCCGTTCCAGAAAGCGCCTTCGGCAATTAACCGGCCGGCCTCCTCTTCCGAAGGTTTTTCCGTGAACCGCTCTACATGGTAGAGAGACCGGGTTTCCTCATCTTTGGCAGCGGCGTCTTTGGGTATGATGTATCCGTATTTGGCGGAAGGGTAGGTGGGCTTGATCCCCATCAGGACAATGTCCGCGGCGTTTTGCTGTACGGCCTCTTCCATTCTTTGGATGACATGGAAATATTCCAATTCCGCGTACGGGTCTACAGGAAGGACAAGTACCGGTTCCTCCGGGTCCGCCTTCTTCTCCAATGCTAAATAAGCGCTGGAGAGCGCGATAGCCGGAAAGGTATCCCTGCGCTCGGGTTCCACTACGATATTCACTTTCTCACCCAGCTGGGTCTTGATAAAGTCTACCTGGGAATCGTTGGTGGCTATGACGATGTCCGCCTTGATACCGGCCTCCTTGATCTGGCGGTAAACCCGCTGAACCATGGATTCATAGCTTCCGTCGTCTTTTTTTAATAACTTCAGAAATTGTTTGGACCGGTGGTCATTGGATAAGGGCCACAGTCTTTTTCCGGAACCTCCGGATAATAAGATAATATTCATGGAATGTCTTTCCTTTCTGTCCTGGATACTCTTTTACATTTATGTTACAGCTCTAACAATTCCCGTACCTGCCGCTGTATGGTCCCAAGACTTTTTTCCGCTTCGTCCCGGCCGCTGCCGCAGATGGAATAATAAAATTTTATTTTAGGTTCCGTTCCGGAAGGTCTGGCGGCCATCCAGGAACCATCGGGCCAGAAAAATTTTAAAACATCGGATTTGGGCAGTCCTTCTGTTTCCTGCAGATAATCTGTCATTTTAGTGGTACCCGGTATGGCGCGCACCCCTTCTTTTCTAAGCTTATCCATGCTGTTTTGGATCTGTTCCACCCCTTTGGCGCCTTCTAACGTATAGGAGGACAGGGCGTCCAGATAATATCCATATTTCTTATATAACAGCTCTAATTCATCAATCAGGGTTCTGCCTTTTGCTTTGCCGGCGGCGGCCATCTCACTGATCATCAGGGCGGAAACCACCGCGTCCTTGTCCCTGGCATGGGTCCCCGCCAGGTAACCATAACTCTCCTCATAGCCAATGACAAACTTTTTCTCTCCCGTGCGCTCATATTCCGAGATCTTGTCTCCGATATACTTGAATCCGGTCAGCGTATTGACTACCTGGAGGCCATAGTCCGCAGCAATGCGGGCTCCCAGATCATTGGTTACGATGGTTTTGACCAGGGTGCTGCGTGACGACAGGGAAGAGGCTTTCTTTTCACAGACCCAGGCTACCAGAAGCGCGCCGATCTGGTTTCCCGTGAGCAGGCGGTATTCTCCCTGATGAAGCACCCCCACTCCGACTCTGTCGCAGTCAGGATCGGTTCCAAGCACCAGATCCGCCTTTTCCCGCTTAGCCTGTTCGAGAGCCAGATCCAGCGCGTCCCTCTCCTCCGGATTCGGAGAGCGTACGGTAGAAAAATCACCATCCGGTTCTTCCTGTGCAGCAACCACAGAAACCTGTGTAAAGCCCGCTTTTTTTAAAACTTTTCGGACAGGCCGGTTTCCGGTTCCGTGGAGCGGGGTGTAAACGATCCGCAGGGAAGCCTTCGCTTCTTTGTCTTTTAGCCCGGATTGTTTTAACACAGCCTCCAGGAAGGCTTCTAATATCTCTTCACCCGCCAGTTCGATCTGTCCTTCCTGCAGCGCCGTCCGGTAATCAGCAACCGGGATTTTCTGCAAATCCCGCACCTCTTCCACAAATCGGATCACATATTCCGCTTTGTCCGGAACCAGCTGGCAGCCTTTTTCGTCATAGACTTTGTAACCGTTGTATTCCTTCGGATTATGGCTGGCGGTGATTACGATCCCCATTTGGCTGTTCAGATAGGGGACAGCGAAGGACAATACCGGAGTCGGCATCAGGGTGTTAAACAGCGTCACATGGATTCCGCAGGCAGCCAGCACGCCGGCCGCTTCCGCCGCGAACTCCTCGGAATGGTTTCTGGAATCGTAGGCGATCACGGCACGAAGCGGCGTCTTAGAGCCTGCATAGCGGGCTTTTAACGCGTTCGCCGCGCCGCAGGTGGCTTTGCGGACCGTATAGCGGTTCATCCGGTTTGTTCCCGCTCCCATTTTTCCGCGCAGGCCGCCGGTTCCAAAGGCCAGGTCCTTATAAAAACGGTCCTGTATCTCCTCCTCCGTCAAGTTTTTCAGTTCTGTTTTCGTATAATCGTCAATGTAGGGGGCTTGCAGCCACTCTTCATATATTTTTTTGTAATCTCTCATTTTCCGTTACCTTTTCTATTCGCTATGAGCACTTAGCGGCAGTCTTTTTACCGCTCCGCCCTGACCTCACTATTTTTAAAATCTTCATAGGCCAGACGGATTCCTTCTTCCAGTTCGGTCTGATAGGTCCAGCCAAGAGCGGTCAGCTTGCTGACATCCAGAAGCTTTCTGGGCGTTCCGTCGGGCTTTGACGGATCATACGTGATCTTTCCTTTATATCCTACCACATCTTTCACCAGTTCGGCCAGCTGTGCAATCGTCACTTCTTTTCCGGTTCCCAGGTTGACCGTTTCATTGCCTGAATACGCATTCATCAGGTAAACGCAGGCATCGGCCAGATCATCCACGTACAGGAATTCCCGCAGCGGTTTTCCGCTTCCCCAGATCACCACTTCTTCCTTTCCTTCCTCCCTGGCTTCATGGAAACGCCGGATCAGGGCCGGGAGCACATGCGAGTGCTCCGGGTGGTAATTATCATTGGGACCGTACAGATTGGTGGGCATAACGGAAATATAATCCGTACCGCACTGCCGGTTTAAGTATTCGCAATATTTTAATCCGGATATTTTCGCCAGCGCGTATGCTTCATTGGTCTGCTCCAGGGAACTGGTCAGCAGGCAGCTTTCGGGCATAGGCTGAGGCGCAAGCCTGGGATAGATGCAGGAGCTTCCCAGAAACATCAGTTTTTTTACTCTATTTTCATAGGCGCTGTGGATCACATTCATTTCCATGATCATATTGTCGTACATGAAGTCGGCGGGATAACTCTGATTTGCCATAATGCCGCCCACCTTGGCCGCAGCCAGAAATACATAGTCCGGCTTTTCCTCCACAAAGAAACGCTCTACCTCGTCCTGCCGTCTCAGATCCAGCTCTTTTGAGGTTCTTAAGACCAGGTTTTGATATCCCTGGCCCTGCAGCCTGCGTACGATCGCAGAACCCACCATACCATGGTGCCCGGCCACATAGATTTTGCTGTTCTTATCCATCATTGTTCACCGGCCTCTCTGAATTCCTTCGCGCTCATTCCGGCAATGGTTTTCATATCCTCATCCACCATCATCGACACCAGCTTCGGGAAGCTGACCTGGCGCTGCCACCCGAGCTCTGTCTCCGCTTTGGTGCAGTCTCCCCAGAGGAATTCCACCTCGGCCGGCCGGAAGAACCGGGGATCCACATCCACCAGAAGCCTGCCGGTCTTCTTATCAAATCCCTTTTCTTCAACACCGCTTCCCACCCATTCGATATCGATGCCAACCTCCGCGAAGGACAGTTCCACAAATTCCCTTACGGTATGGGTTTCATTGGTCGCCAGCACATAATCCCCCGGCTTCTCCTGCTGTAGGATTCTCCACATTCCTTCCACATAGTCGCCGGCGTATCCCCAGTCCCGTTTGGCGTCCATATTGCCCAGCGATAATTTTTCCTGTTTTCCGGCCATGATCGAGGCCACGGCCAGGGTGATCTTCCGGGTCACGAAGTTCTCTCCCCTTCTTGGTGATTCGTGATTGAACAAAATTCCATTGCAGGCAAACAGGTCATAGGACTCCCGGTAGTTGACCGTAATCCAGTAGGAATATAACTTCGCCGCTCCATAAGGGCTCTTCGGATAAAAGGGGGTCTTCTCGCTCTGGGGCGCCGTCTCCGGCAGGCCGCCGAACAGTTCTGAGGTGGACGCCTGGTAAAATTTGCATTTCAGGTCGCTTTCCTTTATCGCATCCAGGATTCGGAGCGTACCGATTCCGGTAACCTCCGCGGTGTATTCCGGCACTTCGAAGGATACGGCCACATGGGACTGGGCCGCCAGATTATAAATCTCAGTGGGCCGGATTTTTTCCAGCAGACGGTTCAGACTGCTGGTGTCGGTCAGATCCCCGTAATGAAGGAAAAAAGTTTTGCCGTTTATTTCAGGATCATCGATCAGGTGGTCGATCCGCTCCGTACTGATACTGCTGTGTCTTCTGATGATTCCATGCACCTCGTATCCTTTTTCCAGCAGCAGTTCCGCCAGATAGGATCCATCCTGTCCCGTAATTCCCGTGATTAACGCTGTGTTTTTCATTGATTGAAATCCTCCTTGATTGCAAAATCATTCTAATTTTTCTTTTTAGCAAAATAATATTCTTATCTTGCGATATCATTTTCTTGCCTTTTACTTTTCTTTGTGAGTATATAGTAGTATAATATAAATGTATACGTGAAAAATTGACTTATATAGGTAAAATATTGCTTTCGCTATTGATTAGGCAATATTTTACCATTTAGGCAAGATACTACCGTTGCGCTTATTCCGGTCAGGCGTTGTTTTCATAAACCGGCGGTCATCTGCTCTGCGCCGGAATGCGGCCCTTTGGAAATTTTTAACTTGCAAATCTTTCATGAATGAAGATAGAAATGAGGAATACCATGAGCACAGACGAAAAAATACCTGTTCGAAAAACGATGTTTGACTCCTACGCGACTTCCGATATTATCAAGTCGCATCGGGTTTTGAACACGCCCAGTGAATTCGCCCGCGAAAATCTCTTCTACGTCCAGGAGGTGGGGTATCTGAAAAGTTTGAAAAGCCACACCAGCCGCAGGGAGCATCTGAATTCTTATCTTTTTTTCACCGTTCTGTCCGGCAGCGGCCAGTTCACTTACTGCGGGCGGCAGCACACGCTGCACGCCAACGACTGTATTTTCATAGACTGCAACCGGCCTTATTCCCATTGCAGCAGCGAGGCCGATCCCTGGGAACTGATGTGGGTACATTTTAACGGCAGACAGGCTTCCTGTTACTATGGCTTTTATGAGAGCATCCTGCCCCACGCCGTGTTTCACACGGAACTGCAGACAGATTTTATCACTACTTTACAGACGGTTATCCAGCTTCAGAAAATCAATGATCTGCGCTCGGAATTCCTGATTTCGAAACTGCTGACGGATCTTCTGACCCTTTGCATTACCCGCAATGACAGCGCCAGCAGTCAGGAAAGTACAGAAAAACTGGAACAGGTCCGGGATTATCTGGATGTACATTTTGCGGAAAAAATATCTCTGGATTCCCTGGCGGAAGAATTTTATATCAGTAAGTTTTATCTTGCCCGGGAGTTTAAGAAATATTATGGTGTCACCATCGGCGATTATCTCCGCACCAGAAGAGTGACCCACGCGAAAGAACTGCTTCGTTTTACGGACAAGCCCATCGATGAGATCGCGGGACTTTGCGGAATACCCGACAGCAACTATTTTTCTAAAATGTTCCGGAAATCCGAAGGTTATTCGGCGTCCGAGTATCGGAAGAAATGGTAAAATACAAAGCGTGCGGCCCAGCTGCGCGGCAACGTATGAAAATCACAAAGACCGCAGATACTATGCGCAAAATATTTCATTTTGAATGGAGGAATTACCATGTCTTTAATAGGCAGAACTATTTGTGATTTTCAGCTGCAGGCTTATCATGAAGGAAAATTTATAGAAGTAAAAAAAGAAGATTTACTGGGAAAATGGAATGTCCTGTTTTTCTATCCGGCAGATTTCACCTTTGTGTGTCCCACCGAGCTGGAGGATCTGGCCGATCATTACAGCAAATTCAGAGAGCTGAACTGCGAGATTTATTCTATCTCCACGGATTCCCACTTCGTGCACAAGGCCTGGCACGACGCTTCGAAGACGATTCAGAAAATCCAGTATCCTATGTTAGCCGATCCCACCGGAATACTGACCAGAGACCTGGACGTGTATATTGAAGAAAGCGGTATGGCGGAGCGCGGCACTTTTCTGATCAATCCGGAAGGCGATGTCGTCCTGTATGAGATCAACGCCGGCGGAATCGGACGGAATGCGGAAGAACTGATCCGGAAAATTTATGCTGCTCAGTTCGTGGCGGAACACGGGGACCAGGTGTGCCCGGCCAAATGGCATCCCGGCGCAAAGACCTTAAAGCCCGGCCTAGATCTGGTCGGCACGATCTGACCGGACGGAACTTATGAAGAAAAATTCCAACTATCCGGAAGGTTTTGTAGACGAAGAAATGCGAAGATCCCTGCTTGGGATCTTTGCCAAGCTGCGCAGGCCGGTGACCCTGGCGGCCTTTTTGGAAGAAAACGGTCCCCTTTCCAAGGAGATCCGGCAGCTGTTTTTTGATCTTGAAGGGCTGTCCGGCAAAATTTCCCTGCGTTTGCTCAACAAAGACGAAGAGCCTGCTTTAGAAAAGCAGGCCTTTGTGTCGTACTATCCCTGTATCGCCCTTTTTAACCACACCGGAGAATTCACCGGTATCAAATTCCGCGGGATGCCGGGCGGGCACCAATTCAATTCCCTTATCATCGCGCTTTATAATACCGCAGGCCCCGGCCAGCCGCTCGATGAACCTCTGTTACACCGAATCCGCAAAATAGCGGGTCCGGTGAATATAGAAATCGCGGTTACTCTATCCTGCGCCTTCTGCCCGGACGTGGTGATGGCCTGTCAGCGCATTGCGCTTGAGAACCCTTCTATCACGGCGGAAATGATTGACATTCATCATTTCCCTGATATAAAAAACAAATACCGGGTCATGAGCGTTCCCTGTCTCATCCTCAACGGCAGCCGGACGCTCTTCGGCAGCAGAAGTATGGAAGAAATCGTCGAATTGCTGGAACAGGTGTAGATTTCCCTAATTCTTCCTCCAGGTCGCCGGTTTGAATAGGATTAAAAGCGGAAACAGTTCCAGCCGGCCGGCCAGCATATCAAAGATCAGGACCAGCTTGGAGAACCCGGAAAACATCCCAAAATTCTGGGACGGGCCAACCATCTCCAGGCCGGGTCCGATATTGTTCAGGGTTGCGGCCACCGCTGTGAAATTGGATGTCAGGTTAAACTCATCCACACTGATCAGCAATACGGAAAAAGAAAACACCATAACATAGGCGATCAAAAACACATTGACCGACCGGACCACTTCGTGTTCCACGCTTCGCCCGTTGATCTGTATTTTTTTAATATTTCTGGAATGGATTAAAGTATTCAGCTCTTTTTTTACCGTTTTCAGCAGAATTACAAACCGCGACACCTTAATACCACCGCCGGTACTGCCCGCACAGGCTCCGACGAACATCAGCATAACCAGAATCGTCTTGGACATTTGCGGCCACAGGTCAAAATCCACGGTGGAAAATCCGGTGGTCGTGATAATGGAGGCCACCTGGAACGACGCGTGCCGAAAAGAGCTCTCCCAGTCCGGGAACAGCTTATGAATATCCAAGGTCACGATCAGGACCGCCACCAGGATGATGCCCAGGTAATATTTTATTTCTTCGAATTTAAACGCCTGTGCAAACTTGCGGATCAGCAGAAGAAAGTACACATTAAAATTGATCCCGAACAGTATCATAAATACGGTTACGACATATTGGAGGTAGGGAGAATAGGAGGAAAAGCTGTCATTTTTCACACCAAAGCCTCCGGTACCGGCGGTCCCGAAGGTACTGCAAAGAGCTTCAAACAGCGGCATTTTCCCCGCCAGCAGGAATAAAACCTCGACAATCGTAATCACAATATATATTCCGTAAAGAATCATTGCCGTAGAACGCACCTTGGGCACAAACTTGCCGACGGAAGGGCCGGGACTTTCCGCCCGCATCAGATGGATGTCATTTCCACCGCCGAAGGGCAGCACCGCCAGTACAAAGACCAGCACTCCCATGCCGCCGATCCAGTGTGTAAAGCTTCTCCAAAACAGAATACAGCGGGACATGGATTCCACATCCGACAGGATGCTGGCCCCGGTCGTCGTAAAGCCGGATACGGTTTCAAACAGCGCGTCTATCACGCCTTTGATTTCCCCGCTGATCAGAAAAGGCAGGGCGCCGAGTATACTCATCATAATCCAGCACAAGGCCACCGTCACGAAACCTTCCCTTGTATAAAAAATCTTATTCGAAGGTTTCTTAGCCGTCATAATCTGCCCCAGCAGCAGACACAGGAGCATGACCACCAAAAAGGCGTATCCGCTCTTTTCCCGATAGATCACCGCTACCAGACAGGGAAGGGTCATAAAAACAGCCTCTATTTTCAGAACCATTCCCAGAATATAGCTTATCATTTTATAATTCATAGCGAACCTCTTCAGTGTTTTAATATGTCCTTTAAATCATTCAGCCCGGTGTTGGTGGTGACCACGATCACCGTATCCCCCACTTCGATTGTGTCCTGCCCTTTCGGGATGATGACCCGTTGATCCCGGTTGATACAGCAGATCAGCAAGTTCTCTTTCAGATCCAATTTTTCTAACGGTATCCCCACTACCGGGGAGTTCTCATGCACACAGAATTCCAGCGCCTCCGCCCGGTTTTCGATGATCCGGTACAGGGTTTCCACGTTACTGCCGATGGAATTCTGCATGGCGCGCACATACTGGATAATATAGCTGGCCGTAATGTATTTCGGATAAATAATACTGTCGATATCCAGCTGGTCGATTATCTGATCAAAGGAAATCCGGTTCACCTTCGTGATCAATTTGGCTTTGGACTGGCTCTTGGCGTACAAAGCCAGCAATATATTCTCTTCATCCAGATTCGTAAGCGCTACAAACGCATCCGCCTGGCGGATTCCCTCTTCTAACAGAATACTCTGATCCGTTCCGTCCCCGTATATGATCGTTGCCTTTGGCAGCAGCTCGCTTAACTCTTCGCAGCGGCCCCTGTCCATCTCTATGATTTTCACGGATATCCCCATAGCTTCCAGCTGCTTCGACAGGTAATAGGATATTTTCCCGCCGCCTACGATCAGCGCATTCTTAATCCGGTTATTGGCGATCCCGATCCTGTGAAAGAAATCGGCGGACTGCCTCGGCGGCGCCACGATGGACACGATATCGCCTTCCCGGAGGATAAAATTACCCGACGGGATCATCACATCTTCCCCTCTTTCCACCGCGCAGATTAATATATCACAGCGGAATTTCCCTCTGATATCGGTGATCCGCATCTGATCCAGATGGTACTCCGGATAAATTTTGAACTTTAACAGCTCCACCTTCCCCTTGGCGAACGTGTCGATCCGTATGGCTGACGGGAACTTTAAAATACGGGCGATCTCCATGGACGCCGCGAATTCGGGGTTGATCACCATAGACAGCCCCAGTTCTTCCTGTATGTAACGCACTTCCTTATTATAAACCGGGTTGCGCACCCGGGCGATGGTCTGGCAGTTCCCGGCTTTCTTAGCGAACAGGCAGCACAGCAGGTTCAATTCATCCGATCCTGTCACAGCGATCAGCAGATCCGCCGTTTCCACTCCGGCTTCCATCTGGGTACTGTAGCTGGCGCCATTTCCCGTCACTCCCATCACGTCAAAGGTATTGGCAATCCGCTGCAGCTTATCCCCGTCCATATCAATCAGGGTAATGTTATGCCCTTCCCGGCTGAGCTGTTCTACCAGCGTCACCCCTACTTTTCCACCGCCTACGATGATAATTTCCATGATATCCTCCTGTCAGATGTATACCCGTTACGCTAAAATGATGCGGAATAAATTCCCACATCAGAGGTGTTCTACATCTTTTATCCAATTGCTTATTACTATTATAGCTCCGCTTTCTCATTATGTATAGACATAACTGACAGAGTATTTGACATTTTATGATAATTGTTACGCTATTATTGAAGGCAGGCCATTATGGACGGGCCAATACGGCGCTGTTCCATATAGTCCTGCCTTTTCGCGCCGCTATTCTTCTTCCAGTATAGTGACGATTCTTTCCATGGATTCCTCAAACTCTTCCTCTGACGAGTTATAAAACAAGAGCAGATCATCCTTCACCGTGGGATTATCCAGTTCCACCGGTATGTCAAAATCCACGCCGGCGATATATTCATCCCAGTGTTCCAGCTTCCAGGTGTCCCGGTCGGAATTCCGTTTGATCATCCGCTGATGGCATACCTCAGGATCCGTCACCACCCATACGATGACTAGCTTCGCATTGCGCTTCGCAAGCTTGCGCCCGAACTCATCGATGTATTCTTTATCCCGGATTTCTTTTGTAAAGGGGGCATTGATGAGAACGATATCATCGTAAGCCAGCGCTTCCAGCCCGATATTAATAATAGCCTCATATTCATAATCCCGGATATTTTTCTCGAAAAAATCGGAGCTCCTGTTTTTCTCTTCATTCGCCACCGCAAATATCTGATTCGACAGTACGATCAGAGTGTCTTTGTCTAAATATACAACATGTTTTAAATTCTCAGCCAGTTTTTTGGAAATAAACGTTTTTCCGCAGGCCGGGGGCGAGGTTACGAGGATCATTTTCTTCATCATAAGGCATTCGCTTCCTTTCTCTTTATGGTGCTGTCCTATTCACTCTATCCTCAATATTTCCATGTTTCTTCCGAATATAGCTCAAAATGCCGATTCCCACCAAAATTCCAACCAGGGCTCCCGCGCTGTCGATCAGCACATCCTGAAAACGTCCGCTGCGCCCCGGGATAAACCGCTGATGCAGTTCGTCCGTACAGGCATACAAAAAACACGCAAGCTCTCCCCGCCAGGCCAGCGGCCAAACCGGCCGCCAATATTGGGAGAACGGCAGCAAAAAAGCAAGGGCCAGAACCGCATACTCCGTCATATGCGCTCCCTTTCGCACTGCAAACTGAAGCCTTTCAAACAGCGCTTCCCGCTTTTGGGGAGGCATTGGACGGTCCCCTTCCACCAGTTTTAATATCCGTTCTACAATCACCCCGCTGGTGGAGCCGGACTCCTCCCCGTCCGCAGCCGAAAATGAAAAAATAAGAATCATAACCAGGGCCGCCGGAACCCATCGCAGAAACCTATTGCGCACAATATCCCTTCTCTCTGATGTGCTGTGCCACCAGCTCCACATAATGCCTGCATGCTTCCTGGGTTTTCGCTTCTACCATGACACGGATCACAGGTTCTGTCCCGCTCTCCCTGACCAGAATCCGCCCCGTGTCTCCCAATTCTTCTTCCACCGACCGGATCAGTTCCCGGATATCGGAGTCCTTATTCACATCCTCCTTATTTCTGACCCGGATGTTCTGCTGTTCCTGGGGATAAATCGTCACCGGACTGATTAATTTGCTGAGCGGCATCTTTTTCTCCAGTATGACTTCCATAATCTTAAGCGCCGTGAGTATCCCGTCTCCCGTCGCCGCATAGCGGCTGAATATCACATGCCCGGTCTGCTCCCCGCCGATGCAGTAATCATTTTTTGCCATACTTTCATAGACGTATTTATCTCCCACCTGGGTTTTCACAAATTCGATACCCGCTTCCTCAAACGCTTTATAAAGCCCCAGATTCGATACAATGGTGGTAGCCACCGTATTATTTTCCAGCATACCGTTTTCCTTCATATAAACCGCGCAGACATAGAGGATCAGATCCCCGTCCACCACATTTCCCTGATCATCCACAGCGATACAGCGGTCTGCGTCTCCGTCAAAGGCAAAACCGGCGTCCAATTGGTTCTTTATCACGAATTCCTGCAGCTCTTCGATATGGGTGGATCCGCATTTTTCGTTAATGTTGATGCCATCCGGCTCCGCATGGATTACATAGGTCTTAGCGCCCAGGGCTTCAAATACGCTTCTTGCTATCATCCAGGCGCTTCCGTTGGCGCAGTCCAGACCGATCCGCATGTTCCGGTAGGATCTGGTGGCGAGGGAGATCAGATATCCGATATACCGGTTCCGCCCGATGACATAGTCTACCGTACGGCCGATCCCGGCGCCGACGGCGTAGGGCAGCTCCGCCGGTTCCCCGTCCAGATAGGCTTCGATCTTTTGTATCGTTTCCTCTTCCATCTTTTCACCCTGGCTGTTTAAAAGTTTGATGCCATTATCAAAGTAGGGATTGTGGCTGGCGGATATCATGATCCCGCAGTCAAAATCTTCCGTGCGGGCCACATAGGAAATGCTGGGGGTTGTGGTTACGTGAAGCAGATATGCGTCGGTGCCTGAGGCGGTAAGACCCGCAACCAGTGAATATTCAAACATATAGCTGGAGCGCCGGGTGTCTTTTCCAATCACTACTTTACATGGTTTTTCCGACTGCCGGGAGTAATACCAGCCCAGGTAGCGGCCTACTTTGTAGGCATGTTCTACGGTCAGGGACACATTCGCTTCTCCACGGAAGCCGTCGGTGCCAAAATATTTTCCCATAGGGGTCCTCCTTTTATGCTGCTTTCTTTTTAGATACGATCGGATGGAACCTAAATTGAACGCGATGCTTTTCTTTTATAATTTTTGCCCTATTATATCATTTGAGGGAGCAAATTACTATGTTTTTGCGATAATGTCACCTAATGTCACCATCATGTATGCCTTCTAACTGCGGCGGGCTATCGTATTCGACATTTTTCGACATTCTCTTATTGCTTTTATATCTATATATTACTATACTTTTATTTATGTGATCCATTGACATTATAAAACTGCGACAAAAGACAAGGAGGTTATAAAATGAATTTTCATTATCAATCCCAACAGGATTACCTGGAAAGATTTCTGACGCACCTTACCGTGGTCCGGAATCTGTCAGAAGCCACTTTAAAAGCTTACCGCTGTGATTTAAATGGTTTATTTGCATGGCTTGCGAGGGAAAATGCTCCGGTATTGGATCAACAAACCCTGCTGCAGTATTTTGAGATGCTGCAGCAGGAGCGAAACCTGAAAGCAAAATCTTTACATAGAAAATTTATATCGATCCGGCAATACTGTGAATTCCTGAATCAGGAGAATATCTCCTGCGAGACCTTTTTCCGTTTTAATTCCAGGAAGTTCATTCTGCCAAAGGCTCTGCCAAAAACGCTCTCCATGCGGGAGGTCCGCGATCTGATCGAGGCGACGCAGGATGAATATGAGGCGTTGGAAAGTGAATATCATAAAAAAATCTGTCTGCGGGATTCGGTCATTTTAGAACTGCTCTTCTGCCTGGGCTTAAGGATCGGAGAAATCAGCCAGATGAATGTGGATGATTATAACCGGGAGGAGGAAACCCTTCTGATTCACGGCAAGGGGCGCAAGGAGCGGATGCTCTTCCTCTCCTCTCCTGCCGTGGCCAAGAAACTGATGGGCTGGCTGAAATTCCGGGACTGTTTCCGTCCCAGCTGCAACGCCCTGTTTGTGAATAAATACGGGGACCGCTTGTCTATCTACAGCGTGGAGAACATATTCGAGAAATATAAGAGAAAGTCCATGATTAATCCGATGGCCACTCCGCATTATCTGCGGCATTCCTTCGCCACCCAGCTTCTGAACAACGGGGCGACGATCCGGGATGTCCAGGAGCTGCTGGGACATAACAGTATCGTGAGCACTCAGATTTATACGGAGGTGTCTTATGCCAGGAAGAAGGAGGTGATGATGCGGTATAATGAACGGAATTTTTTGTTTTAGTTTTCGTTTATCGTTTAGGGATGTCTCTGCTTACCGGACGGCCGTATATGACGACAGATGGCGGAAATGATAAAATAAAGAAACCATCCCACGCATGTTCCTAATGTATTCGTAATCAAATCATCCAGCTGAAAGAAACCTCTGTGTGTCAGCAGCTGGGCGGTTTCTATGAACAGGCTGGCCGCCAGGCCTGTCAGGGTGCACCAAAACAGATTCCGGCAGCGGCGAAGGAGCAGCGGAAGGAGAAGCCCCCAGGGGACAAATAACAGGATGTTCTCGATGACGTAGGAATAAGCTCTGGGCGTGGCGGATATGGTTCCGAATACCGTCAGGTTGACTGCGTCTCTGGACCCGGCTTCTCTGGAGAAAAGGGTCAGGTATAGGACTACAATAACATAAATCGTGTATAGGATACTCTTTAGGATGGGTATCCTGTTTTTTTGCGCTTTTTTCCGGCGGGCGTTGAGAAAAAGGAGGAATATGGCGACCAGAAGGCCGATCAGGAGGCCTTGGGGGAAGTATCGGAAGGCGTTCAGAACGTCTTTGATTACCAGGGTTAGGGTGTCTGTGAGCAAGGGGGGGGTTCCTTTCTGAGGGGGGTATTTGTTTTGTTATTTTGTATTTGGTATTTGAAATGCTCTTTTTGGGTTATTTGATTGGTTATTGGGTATTTTAGCATTTCTGGGGAGCTAGGGCAACGGGGGAAGGCTTATTATTTTCTTATTTTTTGGGGGGATTTCTTAAGATTTTTGGGGGGTTATGAGTTTCAAATAATAGCAATTATTTGGGAGGTCATGCTATCAGCATGTACTTTTTGCATTTTTATACTGGTATAAAACGAGATCATTTTGTGCAATGCCAAATACGTTCAGTCGAAATATATTTTGTTACCGGAAGTGCGCGATTTATCCGGAGAAAGCTTAAATTTTACTATGTATATAGATAATAAAACCTTTCTTAGACAAGTAAATAAGTTGGAGATACCTGTCTGCAATATTATGGGAGTAAATATTGCCGCTATTAATATGGAATGGTTAATGAATTATTTAGACAAACATATTAAACCGGAGCAATGCCATGATTTGTCCGGCGACTATATCTGTATCTCCAATGTACATACTACCGTAACCTCATTTGAGGATGAGGAGTATTGCGCCGTACAAAATGGCGGCTTGATGGCTATACCGGATGGAGGTCCGCTGAGTACTGTCGGGCATATGCGGGGATATAAAAATATGAGCCGCACAACAGGGCCTGATCTTATGGGGCAAATATTTAAAATATCTGCTCAAAAAGGCTACCGGCATTTTTTCTATGGTTCAACAGCTAATACTTTAAAGAAATTAGCGGACAAGTTATTGGAGAGTTACCCCGGTATAACTATAGCGGGTATGTATAGTCCTCCCTTTCGCCCTTTAACGAATGAAGAAGACCGATTCATTATTAACAAAATCAATTCATTAGAGGTCGATTTTATTTGGATCGGTCTTGGGGCTCCTAAGCAGGAAGTGTTTATGGCGGAACATCAGGGAAAGATTACCGGGCTCATGATCGGAGTGGGAGCTGGCTTTGATTATTATGCCGGCAACATCATGCGGGCGCCGCAATGGATGCAAAAAATGAATCTGGAATGGCTATACCGGCTGATCCAGGATCCGTTCCGGCTATTTTACAGGTATTTCCACTCTAATAAAAAGTTTATCTGGGAAGCTATTGTAAAGGGTAAATAAGGAAATTACATTATGGAAACTAAGTTGAGAATTCTTATTGTACATAATTATTATCAGATTCCCGGGGGGGAAGATATTGTAGTTAAAAATGAAAAGAAACTGCTGGAAAATCATGGGCATATGGTATGGTTGTACACCAGAGATAATTCTGAAATAGATAGTGCAAAAAGCTTAAAGAAACTATGTCTTCCATTCTCTATGATATTTAATTTTAGAACTTATAAAGAGGTCAAATACATTATCCAGGAACAGAATATCGATATCCTGCATGTCCATAATACGATGAATCTAATCAGCCCTTCTGTCTATTATGCCGCTTTTCGTTGTCATGTGCCAGTCGTACAGACCATGCATAATTTCCGCCTTTTATGTCCCGGAGCTACGTTTTACCGTGATGGGCATATATGTGAAGAATGTGTGGAACATGGCCTGGGATGCGCGATTAAATATGGCTGTTATAGAGAAAGCAGACTTCAGACATTTATTTGTGTATTAACGACCAAATTACACCGTATTTTCGGAACTTATAGAAAAATCAATTTTATATGTCTGACCGATTTTAATAAGGATAAACTATTGCTGCTAAACCAGCCTGGAAAGAAAAAAATAATTGATCCGGATAAAGTTTTTATTAAACCGAACTTTACATTTGCCAATACCGGTCAGTTCTTAAGAGGGGATTACTATCTCTTTGTTGGTAGAATTGAAAAGATCAAAGGACTTGATCTTCTTATAGAAGCATTTTCACAGCTTCCGGATCGGAATCTGTTAATAGTAGGTACCGGAACCGAATTCGAAAAATATCGGCTGCTGGCAAGAAGACTCAACGCAAGCAATATAAAATTTACAGGTTTTCTCGAACATGGAGAAATAGACAATGCTTATAACAGGGCCTGCGCCGTTATTGTACCTTCCCAGTGGTATGAAACTTTTGGCATGATTATTGCAGAGGCGTTTGCCAGTCATGTACCGGTAATTGCTGGTGGCATCGGTAATATTGGTGGTTTAATTGAAAATGGTAAAAATGGACTCACCTTCACATATAATTCATGCCAAGCGTTAATAAATGCCATTGAGCATTTTGAAAAACTGGATAGGGATTCTTACGGGGAAGCTGCCTACCGCACATACCAAAATCAATTTTCTCCGGAAAGTAATTACGAACAATTGTTAAATATATATGATCAGTTGATATAAATTCTTAGAAGAGGCCATGCTACCATAAGAATGGACTGTTCTTAGTAAGGAGCTTGATTTGAAAGATTCAGTAATAATAAAACAGGCAGTAGAAATAGAACCTGTTGCTAAAAAGGATGCCACCCACCTGGCTCTGTGTGATAAAAACAGAATTCGATATCTTATCGCGGTTAACGATGGAAAAAAAAGATTAAGCAATAATATTTCAACCTATTCAAAAAAGCTTAGATTATTAATGTGGTATCTCGAATATCTCCCCTTATCCGCACTAGCGTTATATAAGCTCGGCTATTTTGTAAAGGCTAGCTTACATCCAGCAATTAAGGATATATTTTATAAAACTGACTCTTCAGCTTGGAACATGATTGCGGGTACCTACAATGAAAAACAAAAATTAGTATTTCAATGCTTTAGTTCTAATCAAACATCAGCCACATATATCAAGGCGGGAAATGAATATACAAACGAAGAAATGATAAACGAAATCAATTATTTAAATGAAACTCGTAAATATTTGAAATTCGACATCCCAAAGTTAATTGATAGCAGGACATTATCAGACCCGTTTCCTTTCAATATTCTGGTAACAAAAGAAATTACAGGCGATAAAGTTAAACCTTTTATGACAGATGAGATTTATGGAATCTATAAGGAAATAGCAGGTACGCCGTTAAAATCAGACGATATCGAATACGAATTCTCACATGGTGATTTTGCGCCATGGAATATTAAAAAGGATAAAGGACAATATGTAGTATTTGACTGGGAACACTGTGGCATTCGGTTTAGAGGATATGATCTGATACATTATACCTATATGATTGAAAGAAAATTACATCACAAATCGGCCAATGAAGCTATTCATAATGCGATAAAAAAGAGTACCGAGTTTGATCCGTGGCTTAGAAACCAAAATTCACAAAAACTTACGGAGTTATTTTTTAATACGATGTACGAGGTGTTAGGGTCCATATAGATGATACCTGTTAGATGGAGAAAAAAATGAATTCAAAAGATGTTTTCCACCATATTGTAAATACTTTTTGCTCTATGGATATAAAATTTGTAATACTGCACTCATATCAACAATTGCCCGAAAAGATCGATTCAGATATCGATATTGCCATCAAAATAGACCGAATTGATACAGCGATTCACTTGTTAGATTCATTGCTGCAGGGTACCGGATGGCGCATTATACAATTTTGGAGGCATGAGTATTATGCAGCGGATTGTGTTATATCAAATGATGATGAATTTTTGCAAGTGGATTTTTGTATTCACTATGAACGAAACGGCCGAATTTTAATTCCAATCGATGAATTAATTACCGGCCGAAAAAAGTATAACAATTTTTATATACCCTCAAGCATTATCGAATTTTCTTATATTTTAATTAAGAAAATCTTGAAGAAAGGATTTTCAGAGAGAAGCAAGTTACAACTGAATTCTTTATGGCTTGAGATGACTCTCCATGAAAAGGAACTGGTAAAACGTTCTATGCAGAGATTCTTAAGTGTAGAGTCTATGGAATCTATTCTGAAAGCCATAGATCAGAAAAATTATAACAAACTGTCTATGGAGCTTTTACGGAACGAACTGCTGCATAAGTCATGGAATCTAAAATCAAATGTTCATTATGTTTTTTTCGATTTATTAAGAAAGATAGAACGTATCATTCATCCTACAGGTATGTTCCTGGTTTTGATGGGAGTTGACGGCGCCGGTAAGACTACCATTGCCAATGAACTCATTCCTAAATATCAGCCTGCCTTCCGACGTGTAAGGCATTATCATTCACGGGTGAGAGTACTAAACGATCTCTCACGGATCGGCAAAGGGAATACTCCCATTGATGTCAGTAAGCCACACGGCAAAACCTTTAAAGCTGGTAAACTACTGTCTTTCTTGAAATTTGGATATTATTTCATGGATTATATGATTGGTAATCTTATCATTACGAAAGCTAAAATACAAAGTTCACTGGTTCTTGTGGAAAGGTACTATTACGATTATTACATTGACAAATTAAGATATAATATCAATCTGCCGACCGGATTCCTTAAATTTTTTAGCCGTTTTATGAAAAAGCCGGATCTCATTTTTATACTTACCGGTGATAGCCAAATACTTTTTGACCGAAAGCATGAAATTAAGATAGAAGAAATCGATGAACAAAAGAAAAAGTTAGAAGAGCTGTTCCATGATAATGACAGAGCTTTATTTATTGATACGACAGTAAATAGTATGAGCGATTGTGTGAACCAGATGCTTGCAGCATGCAATGAAACGATGAGAGGAAGAAGAAGATGGTAATGCCTGATAAAAGACTTAGAATATTGCTTTCGGCATACGCCTGTGAACCGAATAAGGGATCGGAACCAGGGGTAGGCTGGAATTGGGCACTCCATTTGTGTGAAAAATATGAGGTATTCGTCCTTACCAGGTCAAACAATAAGACTACTATTGAAAATTATTTAACCAATCACCCTGTTCGTCATCTACACTTTTATTATTATGACTGTTCCAAAAGCACACTCAAACTAAAGCAGTTACCCTACGGGGTATTTATCTATTATAAAAAATGGCAGAAAGATATACCGGCTGTCGCCCGCAAAATTGTACTTGAAGAAAAAATAGATATTATACATCATATTACGTTTAACGAATTCCGGACACCCGGCAAATTATATAAACTAAATGTCCCCTTTGTTTGGGGACCTGTCGGAGGCGGGCAGTTTTACTCCCCTGTTTTTAAAGAAGCTTATTTCAACAAAAGAAATATTGGAAAGGAAGAACTAAGAAATATTATTAATTTTCTTTACATA
Source organism: Diplocloster agilis (assembly GCF_019042275.1). GTDB lineage: Bacteria > Bacillota > Clostridia > Lachnospirales > Lachnospiraceae > Diplocloster > Diplocloster agilis. The sequence goes on along the minus strand of NZ_JAHQCW010000003.1, from coordinate 199,917 downwards.
AACTTCTCCCACGATATACACAATGCTATAAAAAGTGCGGCGGCAATATTAATTGCTGATCCGTCTACAGAAAAAATAATGCCTTCATCCAGAAATTACATAAGATTGTTAGAGACGGCATATAACCCGGAAAGAAACCATATTAAGAATTATAATTTATCGGAGGCAGACGCTATAAAACTTCTTTGGGTTGGAGGTATATGGCCCCGCAAGGGCCTGAAGCTGCTTCTTGATGCACTTGGACAGTCCGATTTCAGAGATTTTGATCTGGAAATTATCGGTGATGGGGAGGACCGCCGGGCCTGTGAGAAGCTTGTAAAAATATATGGAATGGAAGAAAAAATTCATTTTATAGGTGCTTTAACTTATCAGGATGTCAATGATCACTATGATCATGCGGATGTTTTCATTTTTACCAGCCTGCGGGATACTTCCGGCAATGTAATATTGGAAGCTATGTCCCATGGACTACCGGTTATCACTCTGAAACATCATGGAGCGGGTGAGATTGTTAGCGATGCCACAGGGACTCGTATTGAGATAAGCGATTACCAAACGATGAAGAAAGATATGATGAATGCTGTTTTAACATATTATAACAACAGAAATCTGATTGAGATGCAAGGAAGATCGGCCAGGAACCGTATCGAAACATTATATTCTTGGAAACATACGGTTGACGCAATATCTCAGGTTTATGAACGAATTATGACTGATTTTGGAAAGGATGCATAAGATGCTGATCGCTAATTTGAAAAATCAGCTTGGTAATCAAATGATGCAGTATGCCGCTGTAAAATCAATTGCGGAGGATAAAAATTTCGCGTTCCAATATTACAGGCAGCCGATGGAGGAACAGTATATAAATGACAGGGATTCAAAATATGGAAATGATATTACTACCCTGTTCCTCTTACCCAAGAAGGAATTTCTCCAAAGCATCCCTGCAGATATGGAAGTTTATGACGAGAACAAATACCGCATCGGTAATAGAGAAAAATTTTATTTTGATGAAGCATTCGCCATACATGACAATGTAGTTATGGATGGATTATTTGAATCTTTTAGATATTTCAGTCATAAGCGCAAGGATGTCATAAAATGGTTTAAGTTTCAAACGGATACTATAAATGAAGCCCAAAAAAAATTAGATTTGATACATAAGAATTATTTTGGCCGTCCTGTCGTCTCCGTACACTTTAGGGTGGGTAAAGATTATACGTCACATGGATTAGCGTTACAATCCTCCTATTGGATTAACGCAGCCCGCACAGCGCAAAAGGATTTTAAAAATCCTATATTTCTTTGCTTTTATGATACGAGAACGAAAGCCGTGGCTAAGTTTATGGAAAAATATGAATCGGTAGACGTACGCGGTAGTTTGATTGAGGATATGTGTCTGATCTCAATGTGTGATGCCCATATCGTCTGTAACAGTACCTTTTCAACGATGTCATCCTTTATCGATCCAAAATCCGGGACTACTTATTGCCCCATACGATATCCCAGTTATTTATGTTTCCGCAATAATGAGGATTGTTATTTAACCGAATGGATTAAAATCAAAGGAGGACGCAGAAGTCTCAAGTCCGATTTTTTTACGGCTATTCACTTTATAAGGAATGTTATCCGGCATTAATTTCAGGAATAATTATCCGGTCTGCACAACTATGTTCTTACAATAAAGGAGCATTTAAAAATGCCAAAGCTATCTATTATTACACCTGTTTATAATTGTGATAAATATATAGAAGATTGTATTTTATCAATTAAGCAACAAACGAATACGAATTTCGAGCATATTATCGTTGATGGCGGTTCCACCGATTCCACGCGGGAGATTATTTTGAAATATGCCGGTACTTATAATATGCGGTGGATTTCGGAACCGGACAATGGAATGTATGATGCCATATGTAAAGGATTTGCTATGGCTACCGGCGATATATTTGCATGGCTGAACGCAGATGATATGTACCGCCCCTACACTGTCCATATGGTTTTAAATCTTATGTCAAATCAAGATATACACTGGCTTACCGGTTTTCCTGTCATATACACGGAAAATGGAGTAATGTATTCTGCAAGCACCATTTTGCCTATACCGTTTCGCATTTTCATGAAGATGGGATATCCTGGCAAAGGCGGCTGCGGATTACAGCAGGAATCTACTTTTTGGAAAAGATCGTTATGGGAAACCGCAAACGGCCCGGATATAAAAAAATATAAATATGCCGGAGATTTTTTATTGTGGAAAAGGTTTGCTCATTACAGTGATATCTACATTACGGATATTGTTCTGTCAGGCTTTCGGAAACATTTCGGGCAAAAATCAGAGGATAAAGTAAGTTACAACAGGGAACGAGGGAAATGGAACGTTTTTCATATATTCCTGAAAATATTTCATATCCCGGAGCTCTGTTCTAATTTATATGCATTGTTCGGTGGAAAACGCTTAATCAGATCGAAAAATATATCATACACAGGGGAATAGGAATGATAATTTCAAAAAAGAAAATTAAATATTTATTTTTATTTTTCCCGGTCATAAATATTTATTTATATAATGAACCATTGATACAGGGCACAAGAGTTTTATATTTAACTTTGGTATTTACATATCTTTTATTAAGTATAGGAGTCCCCCTTATAAAAGGGAAAAAAAAGCTTACTTTAACTTCCTGGATCGTGCTTTTATTTATAATTGTTCAAAGTATCTCTACCTATAGGAACGGTGGAAGTCTGATATCTTACTGGGGCTCGTGTTTAGTCGTGGTAGTTTCTATATTTATAATAGAGCAATGTCCAAAAGAAGAATTTTACTATATGTTGGATGCCATTTGTACTCTTTGTTTCATTTATCTGTCTATAAACGTAATTACTATAATAGTGAATTCGCAGGGATTTCATACCATTACAAATGGATTTGGGTGGTCGGATCATATTTATTTTCTGGGGCAGACCTATAGTTACTATTTGCTTATTTTACTAGCTTATTTTTTAGCTTATTTAATGGCTAAAATATATCGGAAAAGATTATATTTAAGACTGGCTAATGTATTACTAGTCCTATATATTTTCTGTGGGATGTTTATGTTTGGTGACCGGGATATGACTTCAGTTGTTGTACTCCTGTCCCTGCTTATCTTTTATTATCTTGACCGGTTTTCTCTCCTACATAAATTAAAAATGAATCCTTATATTGTTATGGCAATAAGCATTGTGACTTATTTTTCTGTCATCGTAACAAATTTTTTGTTAAATAGCTCTTTTGTAGCTTTTTTTATTGAGAAAATCCTTCATAAAACTATAACCTTTTCCGGTCGGACTTACATTTGGAATATTACAATAAGAAATATACTAAAAGCGCCCATTTGGGGATATGGAGTAGGCAGGATCGTTACAAAATATACTAATGGAGTTCTAGTCAGTGAACACAATCAAATATTACATATATTAATTGAGGGTGGGATCATTTCACTCTGTGTATTTCTATTTTTATTAGTGACATATTGCCATAATCTCATTAAAATAAATGATCAGAAACTTAATAATATTTCAACTGTACTATTCACTTTATTTTTGGTCACCTTTTTATTTTATTCTTACGGAATGGCAAGCTGTTGGTCTTTTTATTTTTTTCTGGTTTTATGCGCACACTTGAAAAATTTCAAATCATCACAGGATTAGTAAAGAAAGGAAAAGACAACAAGTGAATTATAATAATATCAGTAAAAAACAGATGAGCTTGAATATGTTATCCAATATTGTTTCGTATTCTGCTAACATTATCATTTCTTTTCTGTTAACTCCATTTTTAATTAATGCTTTAGGAAGAGAAACTTATAGCTTTTATCCGGTAGCAAATACGATCGTAAGTTATATGTCAATTCTGACAAACGCCATGAACTCTATGGCCAGCAGATTTGTCACAGTTTCCCTGGTGAAAGGGGATAAATCCGAAGCTAATAAATACTATTCATCTGTTTTAATATCAGATATCATTATAAGTATATTTTTATTAGTGCCAATGTTTATCTTTATCTTCTTTATAGATGTTTTTATGGATATCCCGATAAATTCGGAAGCGGCCATAAAATGCTTATTTATTTTAGTCTTTTCATCCGCCATTATTAATATTCTTGCAACGGTATTTGGTATTGCCACCTTTGCTAAAAACCGTATTGACTTAAGATCTTTGAGAGAGCTTATTTTAGCTGGATTGAAATTAATCCTTTTTTTCTTATTATATAAATATTTTATCCCATCTATTATTTATGTGGGGGTAGTCGCTCTTGTTATTGCTATATTAAACATATTCATTCAAATAAAATATACCAATATGCTCTTACCGGAAATTAAAGTTTCTAAAAAATACTTTTCCTGGAAACACACAAAAACTTTATTTACATCAAGTGTCTGGAACGCGATTAATACTTTGGGCAATAATTTATTAGTTGGTATGTCGATTATCCTGGCTAATATCTACTATGGCGCAGGGGTTTCCGGAACATATTCCATTGCAAATACGGTTCCTCAATTTATAAATGGTGTTATTACGATGTTGATCGGAGTTTTTTACCCGGTTATCACCTATAAATATGCACTAAATGATAAAAAAGGATTAATTAAAGAAATAATAAATTCACAAAAATTAGTAGGGATATTAGGATGTACCATTATTTCCGTATTTACCGCTTTAGCCTCCAATTTTTTTGCATTATGGACGCCTGGTGAAGATCCTCATTACTTATCAATTTTATCGCTGGTCACTATTTTGCCGCATTTTATAATAACTTGCACATGGACACTGGTCAACTTAAATATTGTTATGAATAAAGTAAAGATACCGGCTCTATTCACATTGTCCATGGGCATTCTGAATATTATTGTTGTTTATCTGGTACATTACTTTTTCCATCCCGGATTGATTTCATTGCCTTTGATAAGTTCATTTATACAAATACTGTCCGTTGGCCTTTTTTTACCATTATACGCCTGTAAAAATCTTAAACTAAAATGGTTTACCTTTTATCCTACGGTTGTTAAATCTGTATTATGTTCAGTCATTATTATTAGTTTGGTCTCATATGTTAAAAAGTTTTTTATGATACAATCCTGGTTCTCATTATTTTCATTTGCGGCAGTTACGGGATGTATTACCCTTTGTTTCTTTTCCTTTATAATACTTGGACCGCAAAATATAATCGATCTTTTAAAAAAAATCATACTACGTTATTTAAAACATAAATAATTTCACTAGCTATCCAATGCTTCACAAAATTTTAGTAATTGGCAGGTTGACAATGAAAATAGAAAAATCAAATTTAAGTATCGTTTCAGGCAAATATTTTGAAGAGGTTTATAATCATAATAATTATCTCATTGAGTTTAATGAGAATAAAAGTGATTATCCTTTACCGGTAGCGGTTATCTATTTTTCATCCAGTGGTATCTATTACCCTAATACAATAGACGCATTTAAAAAAGCGTTTATTGATACTGAAAATAAATTCGAATTTTATAAGTCTGATTTGAAAATAAAAGCGGATAAAAACATCTACATAAGGGATATTGCCAAGCAGTTCTATATTACTGGTATCAGCAAACAATTACCCAGCATGGATGCGGTAATAGATTTTTTAAAAGAACAGACTGAGGGTTATGAGTTATATACTGTAGGATCTTCCGCTGGCGCATATGCCGCTGCATTAGCCGGCTGTATTTTAGGCGCAAAATTAATTTATTGCTTTTCAGGATATTTTGATTTAAATGTTATAGACACTAAAACTTGGTTTTATATCGATAAGTTTAAAAATGATAGTAATAAAAGTAAATATTTTAACCTCATTGAATACATAAAAGGCAGCTCTTCTTATATTATATATTTTTATCCCGGACAATTACCAAATGATGTTGAACAAAGTCAATTTATAAAAAATTTGGATCATGTGATTTCTATAAAAATGGATTCTAACGTACATGGTCTGTGCTGTTCCCGCAGCGCGGTCAAGTGTCTCATGAAGATGGAATCCGGGGAAGCCATACGCAGGATGAAAGATTTTAGTGTGAAATATTCGAATCAGGTGATTAAAAATTCTACGTTAATAAAATATTTATATAAGAATAAATGGTTTTTCTATTATACGAAGGATATCATAGATACTATCCTGAAACAATTAAATAGAATTCTCAAAAAAATATATTCCGGCTATATAGCGAAGTAATCTTAAGAGTGACATTTGAATGATAAAAAGTAAACTCTTGTACTGTAGTATTTTGGCTTCTACAGGCATATTATGTGGGAAATTAAATCAGCCCTAGGGGAAAGGATTCAGAAATTACGGCCATAATTGCCGAATACCAATAGGGCCTCATTTCCATCCCATCCCCTTCTGATTGATGATTCTGATGTTTATTCATGATTTCACATATACTTGTTTTTAAAAAATGCGGGTGCAACTCTGTGCTCCATACACACTCCTATAAGATCCTTTACACTTCTTTGTTAGCTACGTACCTTGAATTCTTTCCTCTACCTTCCACTTTCAATTGCCCTTGTTCCACCAGCTGTTTCAGAATCCGGAATGCTTTCGTCGATTTCGAGCCCAATAATTCTTCTGCGGACTTACGCGTAACGTATCCTCTATCCCTTACATACTCAAGAAGAATCTGTTCACAGGTGGATGGTAGCAATATTTCCCGGGGTTCTGCTTTATTCTCTACCTGAACGGTTAATACACCTGCCTCATTTTGATTAGGCAAGATCACCCGAAAGGCTCCCGGAGCCGTTTCAAATTTAGGTTTCTCTTTCATATCATCATATAGGCGCTGTATTTTACCGATCCCGGTTCCGTAGCTTTCTATTAACCGCATACGATAGAAAACCGCTGCCAGATCCGGATTCCTGGACTGGGAAACTCCCATGAAAATCGCTTCCATCGAAAGCCCTGGTACCAGACCGCCTAACGATACAAATTCTATACGGTCATCGTATATATGAATGAGCGAACTGCCGCTAAAAGAGTAGTCTCTGTGTACAATGCAGTTCAGTAAGGCTTCTCTGACCGCCTCCTCCGGGTAATCCCGCGTGTCGATTCTGTTCAGACCGGAAAAAGTTGCTTTTGTCTTGTTATATAAATCAATTAATTGGTAGACCTCTTCCAACTGCTGGAGTAAAGATCCCGAAAATTCTTTTCGGTCACGAAAAACAGCTTTGTCGGTTCCCTGGAAAACGGCCACTTTTATCGTATGTTCACATTGGTCCGACAATAATAAGGCCAGATTCGTATACAGCCCGTCCTCTCCAATCATTCGCAGCGTCCGCATTTGAGAAAGACCGGTTTCCAGATTTCTCTCCTTCATTTCATGTTCAAACGAGGAGAAAGTTAATTCCTGGACAAGACTGCGTCCTCTTTCGAAAGACTTGCCGCTGGTCTGTACGATCATTTCGCGTATTCCCTCATCGCTTAAAGGCTGGGATGCACTCCCCCTGCGCACATATACGCCGGCCGGTTTCAAGCCCTTGCTCTGCAGATAATAGGGCCTGCCGGTTCCGGTCTGTACGGATATCTCGATGATGGGTTTTTGCTCCTCTTCTATTGTTTTGATTTGTACAAATGGCATGATATCCGGTCTGATATTGTCACGCAATGCATTAGCTACCTGTAACATTACATAGTCTGGATCATCTATTCCTACAACCGTTCCGTCTTTCCGTATGCCAATGTAGATAGTCCCGCCGAAGGTGTTGGCAAACGCGATCACTTCTTTTTTGATGTCATCTACGTAAATTTCTTTAAATTCTATATCGATATTTTCATATGATTTCATGGTGCATGCTCCTTTCCTGTCTTAATTATCGTATGAGCTTTCTTGCTTATTCTTTCTCGTTCTTTCTTTTTCATTCTTTCTCTTTCACATTAACTCAAAAAACAAGAATAGTCAAGAGCTATAGAAATTATAGCTGCTGCAATTAAAAATGCCCTCTCCCGAGAAAAAAGTGAGAAGACATTACATACAGAATTAATGAGCATGCAGTAGTGATGAAATGCAATCATCCTGTTAGCATTCCTTTTCCTGCATCTTTTCAATGAATGAATCCACCGCATATTTGATCGTTTCCACACCCTGAATAGCCTCAAGAGCATCTTCTCTCGTTACCATGATATAATCAGCGCCGGGATAACGTGCATCAAAATAATAGTCTGTCAAAATCCGAAGCATATTATCATCTAAAATAAAATCTTCAAACCTGCTATGGATAGCCTGGTATAGAGTCATAAGCTTATGAGACCGTAAGGTCTGCGTATAATCCTTATCCAACATATAATTCTGTATTATATGCTTCAGATATCGCTCCGCAATATTCTGGGCAGTAACCGCAATAGGATTATAACTACGCAGATTATTCAGAATTTCTTTCACTCCCTCCAAATAGAGGTAATCATTCTGCGCTGTATCATAATATGAATCCATGCTTTTCATCCTTTCTGATGATTTTTCCGTATTTCCTTATATTATTCGTAAAAATTGATTGATCTGTCTGCAAAGTCTGTTCTGTATAGAATACAATATCGACGGATACATTCAGTACTTCTACCGTTTGGTCTACGTTTTCACGGATGAGGGATCTGAGCTGCCGATCAACCAGTTTTTTTTCCGTAACAATAAGCAGATCAATATCGCTAGAAGTTTTTATCTTACCGGTTACACAGCTGCCGTATAGGATAACGTAGAGAAATCCTTCTATATTCATCGAATATATCACCCGCAATGCCGCGTGGAGCCCTCTTTTGTATCTGTCCGGCAGAGGCAGTTTATCTATCGTAACACTTTCTTGCGTTGCATCCTCCCCTTTGGTTGACAATGATGATCAGCTCCTTTTTTGTTTTCCTATATTCTTCTATAGTATTATAGCAAAAATAAAATTTGTCTACCATACATCTTATGGATTTTTCAGTGTTTTTATATGCTTTCATTACATCTCCTTACGTTTTCCTATACATAATTGGGGAGGATGTTTTGATTGGATTGATATATCTATTCACGTATGGTTGTACCACATAAGTAAATGAATGGGCTGACTTATTGCAATGATTGTTTCTATAGAAAGTAAAATGCCTTCTCCAGGGGAATTAGCGAGAAGGCATTACGCAAAGATTAATAGATTAAGGTATCTATGTATTATTTATACCACATATTTCTTGATTTGTATATCCCCTAAATATCGTAAAAGTTTCTAAATGATACTATTGTGTGATTTTATATGTAAATAGTAGCAATTATTTGGAGGTTGGGATTTTATATGGCATCTGATTACATAAATTCCTACGTTCGTCAGGTAAACAAAAATGAAATACCTGTATGCAACATTCTTGGCGTTAATATTGCTGCCGTTAATATGAATTGGCTCATTCAATATTTAACTGAGAACATAAACGCAGAAAAAGGGAATCGTTTAACAGGAGATTATATATGTGTGTCAAATGTACATACTACAGTTACGTCATATGAAAATGATGAATATTGTAGAATCCAGAACAATGCATTGATGGCTCTGCCTGATGGTGGACCATTATCTGCCGTAGGACAAAAGCGTGGCTGTACCAATATATGCCGGATAACAGGTCCCGATTTGATGCATGAAATATTTAAAATTTCTCCCCAATTTGGTTACCGACATTATTTCTATGGATCGACCGTCGAAACTTTAGATAAGCTAAATACAAATTTAAAACGTACATATGAAGGTATCGAAATTACTGGTATGTATAGCCCGTCCTTTCATTCCATTCAACCAGAGGATGATTCCAAATGCATAGCCGAAATAAACCGAACAAATAGTGATTTTGTCTGGATTGGACTAGGTGCCCCCAAACAGGAATATTGGATGAGTCAACATCAGGGAAAAATCAATGGGGTGATGATAGGGGTAGGCGCTGGCTTTGATTACTTTGCGGGAAATATTCAGCGTGCTCCCAAGTGGATGCAAAAAAACAATCTGGAGTGGTTTTACCGATTAATGCAGGAGCCGGTCAGGCTATTTAACCGTTATTTAAAAACAAATACGAAATTCATATGGAACGCAATCATAAAAGGAAAATAGGGAGAGTAATGTGGAAAGTAAACCCAGGATACTTATTGTACATAATAAATATCAGGTGACAGGCGGAGAAGACACTGTTGTTGAAAATGAAAAACGATTATTAGAGCAAAATGGTCATGATGTTTTTTCATATACCAGAGATAATTCTGAGTTAAAAACGATGGGATTGTTTCAAAAAATATGTTTACCATTCGGTTCCATTTTTTCCTTAAAAACATATCACGAAATTAAACAGATCATAAAGAAAAAACAGATAGACATAGTTCATGTCCATAATACTTTGGCTTTAATAAGTCCTTCCGTATATTACGCAGCATTTTCCTGTAAAATTCCGGTGGTGCAGACAATACATAATTTTCGACTTTTGTGTCCGGCGGCGACTTTTTATCGGAATGGACAAATCTGTGAGGAATGTCTTTCTAAAGGATTAAAAGCAGCTCTTATACATAATTGTTATCGGAATAGCAAATTACAAACTTTTTTTTGCGTACTCAACCTTAAGATCCATCGCTTACTTGGTACATATAGGAAATTAAGTTATATATGCCTGACAGAATTTAACAAAGATAAATTGTTATCATTGAATTATACACAAAGAAGATTATTGATTAATCCGAATCATGTTTTTATAAAACCCAATTTCACGTTTGGATATAAAAAGATTGAGGAAACTATAAAAGCGACAGATAGAGATTTCTATTTATATATTGGAAGAATTGAAAATTTAAAGGGAATCCCCCTCCTGGTCAATGCTTTCCAGGAAATGGATGGGAAGTCTCTTGTATTAGTTGGCAGCGGAGAATTATATTCGCAGTATCTTGCAGATAAAACAAATTTTGAGAAACAGGATATCTTTTTTTTAGGTGAACAAAATCATGAAAAGGTTGGTGAACTATTAGCTAAAGCAAAAGCTTTGATTTTTCCAACACAATGTTATGAAAATTTACCTATGGTTATCATCGAAAGTTTTTCCCAAGGGACTCCTGTTATTGGAAGCAATCTTGGAAATTCAGACTATCTTATTGAGCATGGTAAAACCGGATTAAAATTTGATTATAAAGAAGTAGCTTCATTGAAATCTGCCATTGCAGATTTTGAAGTAATGGATTCAGAACTCATGAGTCAAAATGCATGGAAGGAATATTACCAAAAATATAGCAGCCACAAAAATTATGAACTACTAAAGGCAATCTATTTAAAACTATTGGCCGAAAAAATTGACTGAAGAAATTATGAATTGTTTGTAATTACATACTATACAGATAGAAAGAATAAACAATGAATAAGACTATAAAATTATGTAAATCAGAATTGTTAATTTTAATTTTTATATCTATAAGCGCAACTTATTTTAGCGGCATTTTGAGATATATCCTAATTGCGATGGCAACAGTGATTTATTTCATTATAAAGAATAAGACAGTTTTAAGTATATCAAAAACAGATCGGACTTATTTTTATTTAATATTGCCGCCCTTATTTTATGTAATTCTGGGAGTAATAACATCGATTACACATCATAGCTTAAACAGCTATACGTTTCGATATTGCATTTTCATATTGTTACCTTTTGCTACTGCTTTAATTTTGGTCATGAGTACAGGAAACACGTACAGACTTATCACTGCACAATTTTGTGTTCACGCCGTTATCTATATTATCAGAATGTGCACTATTTTTTTGAAATCTGGTTTTCGCATGGACCTATTGGAATCTTCTCAAGCATTTTTATTTTCCTTGTATTCGATCTACTTTCTGGTAAATAAAAAATATAAATTACTGCTATTTACTGTTCCTTTTATTTTATTAACAAATAAAAGAATAAGTTTCGCGGGTTTAGCGCTAGTTTTAGTATTGTATATGATTATTACAAAATTTAATAAAAATTATCAAAAAATAATTAAATTGTCTTTCGTTGCAGCGGCCATTATTGTGATTTTTTATGTCTGGTCTATCTATTCAAATACACTAACAAATTTGTATGCCAGATTCAATATAATGGATATGGGACGATTAAAATTATATAACATTTTTAAGGTTACGAGCGAATTTTCACTGTTTTATTTTGGCGATGGCTTAGGTTCTGTAATGAATAAGCTTGCTATTATACGTTATCCTATTACTAACCTACACAGCGATTGGCTTATGTGTTATATGGAGATAGGGCTCCTCGGATTGTTAATATATTTATTATTATATTATAAAATATTTAAAAAATTTGGAAACAAAAACTACATGACTCTCTATCTAGCTATCATTTATCTGTTCGTTATTTATTTAACAGATAATGTCATGATATATATTAATATTCTTATTGGATTTTACACTATTACACTTAGTACAATCAAGGTTCATATAAAAAATCCTTTAGATGAAAAGACGCCAACTGTGCCACATAAAATAAAAGGTGATGACATATAAAGTAATGCAAAAAAATCTAAGACTCAATTACATTTGTGAATTAAGCTATCGAATCTTGACTATCCTGATTCCCCTGATTACAACGCCATATATCTCAAGGGTGATTGGACCGGCCGGCATCGGTGACTATAGTTATACGCAATCCATATGCGCATATTTTTTAACAATAGCAGTACTGGGAACTGAGCTATATGGTCAAAGGCAGGTGGCTGTATTTCAGGATAATCTGGAACAACGCAGTAAACTTTTTTGGGATTTACTGATTTTTAGATTCATAACTATAGCAATTGCTTTTGTTGCTTATATTTGGCTTATCGTCATTATGCCGGCTCAATATAAGACCTTATTTATTATTCAGTCTATGGGTATTTTGGGATTAATATTTGACATTACCTGGTTTTTTAGAGGTATGGAGGAATTCCCAATCATAGTCATCAGAAATTTGATCGTTAAGTTACTTGGAATTTTATTTATCTTTTTATTCGTTAAAACACAAGCTGATCTGAATTTATATGTCTTCAGTATTACAGCGGCCTCATTCTTAGGAAATATGAGCCTGTTTTTCAGTATACATAAATATATAAAAAAACCTGTATGGAAAAAAGTTGAAATTAAAAAGCATATTTTGCCTTCTGTTACTTTATTTTTTCCTCAAATTGCACTTATTGCGTATAATTATTTTGATAAAACAATGCTGGGAAGTATCACAAAATCTTCTGTAGAAAATGGATATTATGAGCAGGCCAGTAAAATAATATTCGTTGCTATCACGGTTATAATTGCAGCTGGAAATGTATTGGCTCCACGAATCGCCAAATTATTTGGTCAAAATGATACACTGAAAATACATGAATTGTTATATAAATCTTTTGATATAACGTTTTTTCTTTCCATACCTCTTTGTTTTGGACTTATTGGTACTGCTTCTAATATCGTCCCTTGGTTTTTTGGGGATCAGTTTGAAAAGGTTATTCTTTTACTCCAGCTGTTTAGTCCTATAGCAATTGCTATGGGAATGAAAAATGTGATTGGAGTACAATTTTTTATTCCTACCAACAGGCAAAATTATTACACACTTTCTATTGCATTTGGAACTTTTATAAATATATTTTGCAATCTGCTGCTGATACCCAAATTTGCCTCCATGGGTGCGATTATATCCTCAGTTATATCCGAATACTTATTGGTTGGCGTAGCACTTTTTCTTGCCAGAAAAGAATTAAATATTCATAGAATAATTCAAAAAAGCTATAAAAAAATTATTAGTTCATCTGTAATGCTTGTGATATCACTACTGCTATCTCAAAGTTTATCGCCTACCTTTGTACATTCGCTTTTTATCATAGCATTCAGTGCATTGAGTTACATTATAATACTTTTATTGTTGAAAGATGAACTGTTAATAGATTTAATGCAATTTAAAATCAGAAAAAAGTGATAGGGGATCATAAGGATATGATGGGAAAACTACATTCCTTTATATATAGGCTAAAAGAGATAGTGGCAAATAAATTAGTGAGAGAAGAATTTCTAGTAGCTATTGCCGATTTGATGATGCCATATAACGGAGAAATAAGTGCGATACAATACTTAATTGTTTCACGTATTATGGATTTAGAACAATTTTTAAATAAATCTGACGATCAGCGAGGAATCAATACGGATTGTTGGGCATTAAAAATAACAAAGCTTTTAGAAGATTATAATACAGGATCCACCTTGATTGATATGAATCAATATTCTTTTGAGGAAAACAACCACTGGCGTAACCTTCTCGCCTCTTATATCGATGGGTATGATTGTAAAAAGGGCGGGGCGGCATGTCTGAATCCTTTATATTTGATAGACGGTACCCACAGAATGGCTATTCATTTGTTGTATGGAATAGACGATATACAGGTTAAAGTACGTAAATTTATTAACGTAGAAAAAAAACGTAAGAAAAAGAACAGTATTCTATATGCTAACGGAGATGTCTTTGAGAAAATAGATCTTTTGCAGGCAGAAAGAGAACAATTATACAGAAAATACAACCAGATAATGGATACTACACGTCAAACATTAACGGGCTATATAAAAGTTTTTGAAAACACACAAATAAATGATCAAATATTCTTGTTATTAAATAGCTATGGAGAAGTAACGGATATCAAACGAATCCGGAATTGTTTGACAAATAATTATCTCTTTCAAGGTAATTTACTTTACGTTTTCCAATTTAAACCGGAAAAACAACGATTGCTGTATAAAAATAAACAACTGAAATCTGTGTATATAGAAAAGCTTGAGGAAGAAATAAAAGTAATATTGATACAGAATCAAGAACCCCCTTATGGCTGGGGATATATAGCCCATTCTATTACAGAAAGCAAATCATTGGATAAATTCATGGAAGTAACGAGAAAGGATAAAAATGAGTCGAGTTAATTTGTTATTCAAGATAGATGAACAGATTTGCAAAATTTACAATATATCCATGTATCTGCGGTCTTTATTTACAGATAAGTCCTGTTTGAAAAAAAATGTAACATTAAAGACTATAGATCATGATTTCTGTTTTGTAATTGGGAATGGGCCGTCCCTAACCTTTGAAGATTTAGAAGCTATTAAAGTTTATCCCACATTTACCGTTAACTTTTTCCATAAAGGCTGCCCTGAGTTTCCTTCTACATATCATGTCCTTTTAGATCCATGTTTTGGGAACGAGGAATGTCTGCCTTATGTTCTCGATTTATATGATAGTCACGGTACTACAAAATTTATTACACGGCAAAATGTAGCTAAACAATTACTCACATTAAATAAAGTAGATCGAATTTTTGGTACTTATCCGGTTTTAGCACAGTATCGTGATTTTGTACGCTGCAACATGACGAAATCCATGACAGGGTCCGTAAATGTAATTCCATTTGCGATACAATGCGCTTTATATATGGGATATAAAAATATTTTTTTACTTGGCTGTGATTTCAATTCCTATGCTAATTTAAAAGTCGAGCACTTTTACAAACATGGAAAAGATAGAATGACTTCGATCGGAGAAGATTTACGTTGGTCATCATTTGTACATTATCACCACTATGCTTTGCAAGCATACGCCCAAAGAACGGATTGTAAAATAATAAATCTTACTCCCGGAAGTTTGATTGATGCCTACCCCAGAAACAGTTTAAATTTAATTTTAAATAAAATAGAAAAAAAGAATAATGATTTTAAAGCTTACTGAGAATTGTGAAAAATGAAAGGAAGTTATCGATGAAAAAAGTATTAGTGACCGGTTCTGACGGATTTATTGGAAGTCATCTCACCGAAACCTTGGTAAAAAAGGGATATGAAGTCAAAGCATTTGTTTATTACAATTCCTTTAATTCCTGGGGATGGTTGGATAACGTTTCGAAAGACATTATGAAACATGTTGAAGTTTTCCAGGGGGATATCCGTGATCCACACGGTGTAAAGGAATCTCTGCAAGGGTGTGATGCAGTTTTTCATCTGGCTGCCCTCATTGCTATACCCTTCAGTTACTATTCTCCGGATACGTATGTAGATACTAATATAAAGGGAACTTTAAACATACTTCAGGCGTCCAGAGAGTTAGGAACAGAACGTGTTTTAGTAACTTCCACATCAGAAGTTTATGGTACAGCGAAATATGTGCCTATTGATGAACATCACCCTTATCAGGGACAATCACCATATTCTGCTACAAAGATAGGAGCAGACCGGCTGGCAGAATCTTTTTACCGCGCCTTCGATCTTCCGGTATCTATAGTAAGGCCCTTTAACACATATGGACCAAGACAGTCGGCCAGGGCGGTGATACCGACGATTATCACACAACTGCTGGCAGGCCAGGAGGAGATAAAACTGGGATCGTTGTCGCCGACCCGTGATTTTAATTATGTAAAAGACACTGCGAATGGATTTATTTCCATTTATGAGTCAATGAACACAATCGGGGAGGAAATAAACATCGCAACTCAGCGGGAAATTTCTATCGGTGAACTTGCCGCGGAACTTATTAAACAAATTAATCCAAAAGCCCGCATATGTTGTGATGAACAGAGATTACGGCCACAAAAAAGCGAGGTAAACAGGCTGCTTGGATCAAATACAAAGATAAAAGAATTGACGGGCTGGAAACCGGAGTACACGTTCGAACAAGGTTTAGAAGAGACCATTGCGTTTCTTCGCCGAAATTTAGATAAATATAAAATAGAAATGTATAACTTATAATATGGGGGATATAAAATGAATCCTTTTATACCGCTCTCGATACCAAATTTTATCGGTAATGAATTAAAGTATGTTACAGACGCTGTTCAAGCCGGCTGGGTATCTACCGGAGGAGCCTACATAACCAAATTTGAACAGGTGGTCTCAGAATACCTGCACTCAGCCGGAGCTGTCGCTTGTCAAAGCGGGACTGCCGGCATTCATACCGGACTTATGGTTATGGGAGTCACATCAGAAGATGCAGTCCTTGTTCCCACTCTAACGTTTATAGCAGCAGTCAATCCTGTAATGTATGTCAACGCAGAACCAATATTTATGGACTGTGATGATTCGTTATGTATGGATCCTGTTAAGCTAAAATTATTTTGCGAAGAGGAATGTGATTTTAGAAATGGCCAACTGATTTCAAAAAATTCAGGGAGACATATTAAAGCAATAATTGTTGTACATGTATTTGGAAATATGGCTGATATGGAATCGATTATGGCTGTCGCTGCGATGTACAATTTGCTCGTACTGGAAGATGCAACAGAAGCGCTAGGAACTTATTATTCATCCGGGAAATTTAAAGGTAAGTATGCAGGAACCATTGGTGATCTAGGGGTATATTCTTTCAATGGAAATAAAATCATAACCACCGGCGGCGGGGGGATGCTGGTATCAGATAACTTAAAATATCTACAGCATGCCAGACACTTGACGACTCAGGCTAAAAGCGATGAGTTGTACTACACACATGATGAGATTGGCTACAATTACCGTATGACCAACTTACAGGCGGCGCTGGGGGTTGCGCAGCTAGAACAGCTGGAACACTTTATCCAAATAAAGACCGAGAATTTCAAGCAATATCAGAACAGCCTGGCACAGGACGGGATTCATCTGCTGACCTATCGCGATAATATCCGCAGCAATCACTGGTTTTATGCTTTGGATACTGCCGGCCTTTGTTTAGACAGAGATTCCTTAATTGCTTATCTCGCTTCAAAAGGGATACAGACAAGGCCGGTCTGGGGACTGATTCATGAACAAAAACCTTATAATAATAAAGAGGTTTATAAAATAGAGAAGGCTAAAGTTTTCTGGCAAAAAGTCATTAATATCCCTTGCAGTACTAGTTTGACAAAATCGGATATTGAATATGTAACTAATGTACTAAAACAGATAAATCGGGATGAATAATATGGATATAAAAGATCTGCTTATAGAAGAAAATAATACGATTTTATTCGCTATGGAAAAATTAGATAAGAATGCGAAAAAGATTCTTTTTGTACAAAAAGGAAATCAATTAGTTGCATCCTTGACGGATGGTGATATTAGAAGATGGATACTAGCCCAAGGCAGTCTGAAGGCTTTCGTAAAAGAGGCTGCAAACTATAAGCCAAAATATTTGTTTGCCGCGGAAAAAAGCAAAGCCAAAAAATATATGGTGCAGCAAAAGATTGAGGCACTGCCTATATTGGATGACAATATGCATATTTTGAATGTACTTTTTTGGAATGATGAGGAGATCTCACATTGTCAGGAGCCTTTGGATCTTCCGGTAGTAATAATGGCCGGCGGATTGGGAACCCGTCTGTATCCATATACCAAAATACTTCCAAAACCATTAATACCTATTGGAGATATACCGATTGCTGAGCGTATTATCCAACAATTTTGTAAGCAAGGATGCAATAATTTTTATTTGATAGTGAATCATAAGCGAAACATGATTAAAGCTTATTTTAATGAAATACAAAAGGAATATAATCTCTGTTTTATAGATGAGGATATACCGCTTGGGACGGGTGGCGGTCTTAGCTTGTTGAAAGGGCAGATCCATTCTTCTTTTATTCTCAGTAATTGTGATATTTTGATTGATGCAGATATGTCCAAAATCTATAAATTGCATAAAGAAAAACAAAATCTTGTCACAATGGTTTGCTCTCTTAAGAATTTCTCAATTCCTTATGGCGTGGTAAATATAGGGAAGGAAGGACAGATCATATCTCTTCAGGAGAAGCCGTCCTTATCTTTTTTTACCAATACCGGATGCTATTTTGTTGAACCGGAAGTATTGGATCATATCGAGGCTGGGACCGAACTGGGATTTCCTGATATTATTGAGCAGCTCATGCGGGAAGGTAAAAATGTAGGCGTATACCCTATTGGAGAGAAAGCATGGTTAGACATGGGGCAGCTTAGTGAGTTGGATAAGATGCAGAAAACTTTTGATATGGATGCAGAAGGTGAATAGTGATATGAAAAAAAGAGTCTTAGTTTATCCATGTGGAACCGAAATTGGTCTGGAAATCTATCGGGCTGTAAATAAGTCTATTCATTTCCAATTAATCGGCGGATCCAGCAATTATGATCATGGCCAGTTTGTTTACAAAGATCTGATAAACGATCTGCCTTTTATCACGGATGATAGTTCTAAGGAAGATATTGTGGCATTTAATCAATGTATCCTAAATAAACGAATTGATTTTATCTATCCGGCGATGGATGGAGTGGTGTATGCTTTTGCAAAATACAGGCAATATTTGAAGCCTGTAGTAATAGCGCCGGATTATAAAACTGCTGCTATTACACGTTCCAAAAGTAGAACGTATGAATATTTTGCAGATACGTTAAAAACACCTTCGTGCTATGAAGAAATTGATGAAATAGCGGAGTATCCGGTATTTGTTAAACCCGATGTGGGACAGGGATCTGTTGGAACAGCAGTAGTCAAATCCAGCCAAGAATTGAGATACCTTTTAACCAAAAATTTAGATCTATTAATTTTAGAATATTTACCAGGTGAAGAATACACAATTGATTGTTTCACAAATTCAGAGGGAAAACTGGTATATGCCCGCGGCCGCACAAGAAAAAGGATCAAAAATGGCATAAGCGTCAATGCTGTGTTTTATGATGAGCCGGAATTCGGGATAATTGCTGAAAAGATTAATAAGCAGTTAAATCAACGGGGAGGATGGTTTTTTCAACTGAAACGAGATCGAAATGGGGCTTTGACCTTATTGGAAATAGCATCCAGGATCGCCGGAACTTCCTCTATTACCAGAAATACAGGTGTAAATCTTCCATTACTAACTTTACATCTATTTAATGGAAATTCTATTCATGATGTTTTGATAAATCCATATGACATTGAATTGGACCGTGCATTATATAATAAATACCATCTGTCACTATCTTATGATACGGTCTATTTTGATTATGATGACACGATTGTTATAGATTCACGTATAAACACTCAGATTATGGCTTTTGTCTTTCAATGTATCAATAACGGGAAACATTTAGTTTTACTTACAAAGCATAAAGGAGATATCTTTGCAGAACTCCGTAAATACAGATTAGAAACTCTTTTTGACCAAGTTATGCAGCTAGATGCGACTGAGGAGAAAGCGGCATTTATTATGGACAGCAATAGTATTTTGATTGATGACTCTTACGGCGAAAGGTTAAAAATCGCAAGTATATTTCATATACCTACATTTGACACACATATGATCGAATGTCTTCTTGAGGAGAATGATTAATGAAGAGAGTTTTAATAATAGCGGAAGCAGGTGTTAATCACAATGGTAATCTGGGTCTCGCATTTCAGATGATTGATGCGGCCAGAAAAGCAGGCGCGGATATCGTTAAATTTCAGACGGCAAAACCGGAATTAGTAATATCCAAGTATGCTGCCAAGGCAGCTTACCAGAAATCCACGACGAATGAAGCAGAAAGCCAGCTTGAAATGTGCAAAAAAATTCACCTAAAGTTTGACGATTACATATTACTAAAAGATTATTGCAAAAGATCCGGTATCGGGTTCTTATCAACTCCTTTCGATCTTGAAAGTATAGATTTTCTAGATCAGCTGGGTATCCCACTGTGGAAAATCCCATCAGGAGAAATTACAAATCTTCCTTACTTGATTCGAATCGCTAAGACCCATAAGCCCATTATTATGTCGACTGGAATGTGTAATATCGAGGAAATAGAAGCGGCTCTGAACTTACTGAAAAATTATGGCGCAGGAGAAATTGCACTTCTCCACTGTACGACTGAATATCCCGCACCCTATCAGGATGTGAATCTAAACGCAATGGTTACGCTAAAAGAACGCTTTCACTTAAAGATCGGCTATTCGGATCATACCTCCGGGATCGAGATCCCTGTGGCCGCAGTTGCGTTGGGGGCTGAGATAATCGAAAAACACTTCACACTTGATAAAAATATGGAAGGGCCTGATCACAAGGCCAGCCTTTCACCGGAAGAATTGACACAGATGGTCGTCAGTATCAGGAATGTGGAGATGGCGTTGGGGAATGGGATAAAGGATATCTCAAAATCCGAATTAAAAAACCGTGATGTGGCACGTAAAAGTATTGTAGCCTCAAAATTTATCAAGGAAGGCACTCCTTTTACGGAAGAAAATATTACGGTTAAAAGACCTGGAAACGGAATTTCCCCTATGCAGTGGTATGAAATAATCGGAAAATATGCAAAAAGGAATTTTTATGAGGATGAATTGATTGAACTATGAAGAAGACGATTGTAATACTGACGGCCACAAGAGCCGAATATGGACTGTTACGGCCTATTATACGTACATTAAGTGCCTGTACTAAATTTAATGTCAGAGTAGTTGTTACGGGAGCCCACCTTTCAGCAGAATTTGGTCTTACTTATAAAGAAATCGAGAACGATGGAATACGGATAGACAGAAAAATAGAGATCCTGTTAAGCTCGGACACTTCTTCTGCCATATCAAAAAATATGGGACTTGCTATGATAAGCTTTGCGGACTATTTTGCTGATGTAGTACCCGATTATCTAATGGTATTGGGAGATCGATATGAAACTCTTGCAGTCTGTTGTGCGGCTATGAACGCCCGAATACCTATTATACATCTATATGGGGGCGAGACTACACAAGGCGCTGTAGATGAGGCTATCAGACATGCTATCACAAAGATGAGTTTTCTTCATCTTGCAAGTACCGAGGAACACAGGCATCGCATTATACAATTAGGGGAAAATCCTTCCAGGGTTTTTAATGTTGGAGCTGTGGGTATCGAAAATGCGCTGCATACACCGTTGTTGTCGAAGGCGGAGCTTGAAGATTCTCTGCATTTTTCGCTTGGCCCGGAGTATGCGCTTATTACCTTTCATCCGGTAACACTGGAGGGATTCCAGGCCGGAGTACAGGTCCAGTCCATATTAAAAGCAATAGAGAGTTTTCCGAATATAAAATTTATTATAACAAAAGCTAATGCGGATGCCGGCGGCCGGATTATTAATCAGCTGTTTGAAGATTATTCTCTAAACCATAAAAATGTAAAAATATTTGATTCATTGGGAATGCTTAGATACTTAAGCGCGATAAAATACAGTAATATGGTTATTGGTAATTCATCCAGTGGACTAGTAGAAGTTCCATCTTTTAAAGTGCCTACGATTAATATAGGAGACCGCCAGCGAGGGCGAATAATGGCAAAAAGCATAATAAACTGTGAACCAAACGCCGAAGAAATTATACGTGCTATAAATTTTGCCCGGTCATCCGATTTTAGAAAAACCTTGGAATCTGTCAAAAATCCGTACGGCGATGGGAATACCACGAATAAAATCCTTAAAATTTTAGAGGAGAAGCTACTGGCGGATAAGATCAATCTAAAAAAGGAATTCTATGATATAGACTTCTGAATTGGAGGAACGCGTGAATATTTTATGTCTTATACCTGCGCGTGGGGGATCTAAAGGACTTCCACGAAAAAATGTCAAAAATCTATGCGGAAAACCGTTAATCGGGTGGACAATAGAGGCAGCTAAAAAATCCAAGTATATAAATGAAGTATACGTTTCGTCCGATGACAAAGAGATTCTGAGTGTTGCAGCAAGTTTCAAAGCAAAATGCATACAAAGGCCGAGTCCATTGGCATCCGATCAAGCAACAAGTATAGATGTTACGCTGCATGCGCTTCGTCATTATCAGGAGAATCAGTTTTGTCTTCCTGACTTTGTACTACTTCTGCAGTGTACATCTCCACTTCGAACAGAAAAACATATCGATGACGCAATTGAGCTGTATCAATCCTGTGAGAAACAGGCAGAAGCGGTGATTTCAGTAAAGGAAGCACCCCATCCCCCTCAATGGCTTAGACTTATTAACGAAGAAGGATTTATAGAACCCTATATTAAAGAACCGGATTCAACAGAACAAATGCGTCAGAATTTTAATAAAGTATATATGCCCAATGGGGCCCTTTATTTTATCAAAACAGAAATATTTTTAGATCAGAAAACTTTTCAGCCTCAGCGAACAATACCTTATATCATGGATGAAGTTTCATCCGTTGATATTGACCATTTACTGGATTTTGAATTGGCATCTTTACTTATAAACGCCCTTGAGAGGAATACGGATGATAAAAGTTAGTATAATTGTTCCTATCTACAACACAGATCCAAATCTACTGATTCGATGTGTAACTTCTATAGTCAATCAGACTTTAGAAGAAATAGAAATCATTCTTATCGATGATTGCAGCACGACAGATATCGGAAAAACGATTACCGATCTTACAAAACGCTACCGTAATCGGATTCGCAGTTATTATTCACCCAAGAATCTTCATCAGGGGGGAGCACGTAATATAGGAATACACATGTCCCAGGGAGAGTACATCGCCTTCGTCGACTCGGACGACTTTGTTGAGCCAAATATGTATGAACTTTTATACAAAAAGGCTATTTTTAATGGAGAAAAAGCCGATGTTGTAGAATGCGATTTTATCACTGTTAAACAATCACAATTATTACCCATAGATCGTATGAAAGATATTTCCGCAAATGGAACCTTGGATATTAGCGGAAAAAAAGAAGTTATTGCAAAAAGTAATTCTACGGTTTGTACGAAGCTCTTTCGCTCCTCGTTTATAAAAGACAATGACATATACTTCCCGGAAGGTATATATTATGAAGACCATTTGTTTGTGCTTAAGGTTAATACACTCCTAGCCTCTTATCAAACGATACGGAAAGGATTATATTACTATTGTCAGGATTCATCTGGCTCGACCACTCGAACGACAAATTTAAAGTCCTGTGAAGACCGCAATACTATTATGGATGAGTTACATAAATGGTCATCCATGGAGACTATGACAGATTATAAAGAAGAAACAGAATTTTACATTATACGATGTAGCTATCGGGGTGGAATAGAATGGCTTGTTCAAAATGCCGGATGGCGAGGTTATTGGGAAATGTTAAAGTTAAGGCGCCTCTTTCTTAAAATGTATCCTAATTATCGAAAAAATCAATATTATATTGTAAGGTTTAGTCATGAAAAGCGATGGGAACAAGGCTTATTTGATTGTTCGGTATTTGGGTATTTAATTTATAAGCGTATTATTCAACATTTTATTCAATCTCTGGATAAACACAAGACCCCTAACTTGTATACCTTTTAAGCAATAAGCTACAATAGCCACTCACTAATCCGAGGAATCCTCCTTATTAAAGCTATTATGTATAATTCTAATACAATTGCAACTAAAGCCACGCAAGGAGCCAAAAATATACCTAACAATTTTATATTTACAACCAAAGGATTAGATCCTATATTCATACACAGCAACGAAACAAATTTCCCAAGAAAGTTCTCAATGATAACAGACTGCAGAATATATAATGGCATAGTATTTTGCCCAACCTTGACCCAAAATTCAGTAAGCGCTTTACTTTTTGTATCAAGATACAGATAACCGGCATCAAATACCACCTTCATTGTTATACAACCGGTAATGCCAATTAACCCCCGCATTAAGATAATGAATTCTATATTATCAATTCCGCTAAACAAAGATGTCCCCGCATTCCATACGTTAAACTGACCGGACCAGAAACATTGCAATATAACGAAACATACCATAGCGCCTATCCATAAAACACTACGGGTTCTGCCCTTTATCAATCTGGACAAATCCTTAGTATAATAACCAATCACAAAAAAAGGAAACATATATCCCATATTGAATGGTATTATATCTGTCATGTGAAATGTGATAATAAGGAAGATGGATATTATAATTTGCCAACGTTTGCTTTTAACAATTCCGCAAAGGATAATCATGATAAAGGAACATCCAATTGCGGACCACAAAAACCATAACGAAAACAAATTACGAACCGAATCAAATAGAGGTCCCCAAATATTGATCAGGAGTTCCCACAAAATTACGGGGATAACAAGATGACGAAACTTATGTATAAATTCTTGTGTCCACTTTCTCTTTTCCATACTGCGGGCAAGAAAGAATCCACTTAGCAGCATAAAAAATGGCATATCATATGTTCGAAAAAAGGTCAATAACCACACGCTTTCTCCCATTCCAGCACGCAAAGCAGTGATCGTGTGTCCCCAGATCACACCAAACATTAACATTCCTTTGTAAAAGTCAATCGATTTATTCCTACTCCCGGTAACCATTTCCAATTGCCTCCTCTGCGCTTGTTGGCGGTTTATAGCTATTATGGCTGCAGAACACCTTATTAATTAAAAAAGGAAAAACCACAAGATAGTTCCAATCAATTTCATTCATCAGCCCTAAAATGAAGAAAGCAATAATTCCAATAATTACAAGATGATATTTATGGTCGTCATATTTCGGCAGAGTAATATAGGAAGCTGAGAATAAGAGCAAACCAATCATACCAAAATCAAACAATTGCTTCAAAATTAAATTATAAATATTAGTTGTACCATTCAACCAACTTGATAAACGAACGGATAACCAAATTTGTATCTCGCCATATCCGGTAAAAGGCCGTCTGGCAATATAATGCAATGCTTGCTGCCATATTAAGGTTCTGCTATTGTATGTCATACTTTTATGCAACACATTTTCTATAAATGCTTTTATAGAAGGCATAGTAGTTCCCGTGATAATAAGAAAATAGACAGTCAATATCATGAGATATATCCATTTGAATTTCAAATTCGTAAACGGGATGTCTTTATTTAGTAACAAAAATATTGATATAACAACCAAAAAAGAAATTGCAATCATACCGCTGGAAGAACCGCTCATAAATTCCACCCTATTTTCGCCTGTGCTAAAAATAGATACCGTACCAACAATTATCAGAAGTTCCTGCAAGAAACGATTCATTATTTTCTTTTTCATAAACAAAAGAATAATAAGTACGGAAAGTATAATATATGTGCTTTGATTATTTTTTGACCCAAGCAGCCAATTCGCTCGCTCTACAGAGGAACCTACACTGCTTCGAAATATTCCATTCGGATATAATATAATCGTCATAAAATTTGCAACTATATAAATTATGCTTAGCCAATATAAAGACACCAGACCTTCCAACTTCTTTTCTATATTGGTATGCCGATCATTCACACTGCTATTGATCAGCAAGAATACTCCTATAACGGGCATAAGCTGCTCATAAAAAAATGTTGCAATCTGATTTGGACTTTTTATAACTACCATTGCCGTAGCCCATAAGAAGAAAGCAAAAAAACATTTCATAAATAATGGCTTTATCTTATATATACTACGTTTACGATTTAATAAAAGAAGTAAAATTATGTATGCACAACCCCCGTATCTCAGCAATGAGGTTACCATACCTGATATACGATAAAAAATGGGAGGTGCAAAAAATATAAACCAACCAATCAAATAAAAGAAATCTATTTTTCGAACGGAAACTACAAAACGAGAGCGAACATGGCTATTCATTATTCTCCTCCTAAAACTTTCAACAATAATCATTCAAATCCTACACTCAATAAAACTATTTTAAAACCGATCACTCGCTTCCCTTCATCGCAGACAGCAAACGCATGATTGCTGACCGCTTAACCACAAGGATAATACCAAGAGTAAGGAGAATAATGTATCTTGGCCAAGTATAGGAATAGAGGAATGTAATGCCCACCATAAGGAGCAATAGCAGTACGGAAAACAGTATTATAAACTTTATATCGAACAAATTATTTCCGGTATTTCCATATTTGCGAAATATGAATTTTTGAAATAGAAAATGACCGGTTGAATAAAGAATATAGCAGGCTAATGTAGTGTATCCTGCAGCGTAATACCCATAAAGATTAATAAAGTAATAATTTAGAATAATATTTATAATTGCCCCGGCACAGGAGGCTGCGAGTATGAATCCTGTCTTCTCATAATAAAATTCAACGGTACTAAACATAGGATAAAGGAACTTAAAGAATACAGCACAAGCGACCGGGGGAATGACCCAGATCGCATCGTGATACGCACTTGAAGCGAAGAAATAGATAACCTCAGGTCCCATCACCATTGCAATTAATGTAAAACCGCCAACAAGAACGATCAATAGATTTGATGTGGTTCGTAATTTGCCATAACTCTGGTTTTTTAACGATTTGTACATGAATGGAGTGAAAGTATTTTTGATCGCTGTAGTGACTATCGTCATTATACTGGCCACACTGTATGCTACGCTGTAAATAGCAGCCTCGCCAGAACCGATCATGTTATTGATCATAATTCGATCCGCTTGATTCAACACAGTGCTGGATAGGTAATGTGGTAAAAGTGGTATATTTAATATCAGAGCATATTTCCAATATTTTTTATTAAAAAAGCTCTTCCCCTTATATAAATTATAAATATAAAAAGCTAAACCAACGCAAACTTGAACAAAAACATAAGAAAGGATACGTGCTTGCGCTTTATAAGATGTATTTATCACAGCTATAATGCCTAAAAGCGGGCTGCCGGCTGCGATAACAACTGTCATTATAACCAGGCGTTTATATTTATAATCATATCTTTCACTGGCGGCCCAGAAATTATAGGCAGGTAAGAACAACATCTCAGCAAACATTGCATAGACATATAAAGAAGACAAATTTAAGATTCCATTCCAAAAATCACTGGCAATGGTATAGACAATAAAGAGAATCACAGTCAATATGGTAGTCAACCCCTGCATACTGGAAGTAATTCTATTTCTGTCATCTTGAAATTTTGTCATTGCATTATTATAAGCGCCATAAAATATATTTAATGTCGCAAATATCGAAATAATATCATACCAAGAATTGTATACTGAAAAAACTCCATATTGTTCCGGCGTTAGCAAACGTGTAAATATGGGCGTTGAAAAAAGTGAAATACCTCTTTGAATAATACCACAGACAGTAAACCAGACAGAAGCTTTTACGGGTGCTGAAATTTTTTCATATCTCGTAAAAATATTTTGTAAAAATCTCATCATCCATTCTTCCTTCCAACATACAATATCCTAAAATTTCTGCTATTTCTGTCCCCTATTTCTTTTCGGATAACAATATCAAAAAAAGATCTAAAAACATTTTCGAACATTCCTATATCTTCTGTACCATCTTTCCTTAAATACGGATCATATTTTAATACTTTCTCCTTATTCGGATAGTATGATATTGCCACATACCTATTACTTAATTTACATAATGAGTTAAAAAGGGAATCTGCTTTAAAGCGTTGGTATGCCACGTTGCTGTGTGTTAAATCCAAACATACAGCGATATCTCCCCGTATAGATTTCAATTTCTCGTCGCTGGCTCCATATAAATAATGAAACACAAAGGTATTAATAGGAATGTTATCTTTAACACAATGTTTATAAATGATTCCGGACTCGGTATCATCATTTTCCAGTGCTATAGTCCTGCATTTAAATTTGCTATAAAATACTCTTACTAATTTTCCTGAATTCCCTCCCACGTCAACAATTGAATGAAACGTTATATCCGCTTTTTCTAATTCATCCCCTAATACTTCTATATCCATATATATAGAATCATCAAACTCTTTTTCTTTTTCCGAAATCATAGGAAATAAACAATCTATATACTCAGGAAGAACTTCATATCGCCTGAACATACGATATATAATCCGGTTACATTGCCATGAACTATGGAATAAATGATACCTCTCATATACGTTTAAGGCATGTACATATTCCCGAACTAAATCGTCATAAAATCTTGGACTTACCCAGATGGCGTTATTGGTTTCATCATATAATTGAATATGTTTCAGCAAACTATTTCCAAGGAAATGAAAGATTAGTCTATAGATTGCAGTGAATAAAATTTCTCGATCACATATGGTTGCTTGTCCCTGGTCTTCAACGATTGAACCGATATCTGTAAAGATTGGTTGTCCCTTCTCAAACGATACATTATTGATATGACCATCATGAAGAGTAAATCCCACTCGTTGGGCTATTTGTTTAATGAGACATATTAAAATGGCTGCATCCTTTATCATTTCTGTATTCCACAAGCTGGATACCGAAATATCTACGGTTTGATGCTCCAGTATAATCGGATACTCATCCGAAAAATAATCCGTGATGATAGTTCTGGGAATTAAATTATGTTCACCTAAAATCTGAAGCAAACCCGTGCTCCATAATTTACGAAACGACGGAACACTTTCTGGATAAATGCCTCTATAAATTTTCCCGTCACGTCCAAGAACTTTCCCCATCCGGTCCCCGTTATAGCTTAAAATACTATATCCTGTAAAATATATAGAGGGTTCATTTAACTCGTTATTTATGGAATTCTGATAATTTACTATCTCGTTATAAATTGACGCTACGTAATCTTCGTAATATATATGCTTTTCTAAAAGCTGTTTTTTCGTACAGATTATTTTTTTTGATTTATGAATCTTGTTCCGCTTTAAGATATGATACAGTCGTTTCATATAGATAATGATAAAATCACCCAAAGAAACATCCTCCTAAAATTATAAATTAGTGTATTGCCGAAGAAGTTTAATGTTTTCAAAATAGGCAGCATGTTTCTCTATCCATTCTCGATCTTTATCCCACCATTTTAGCTGCATAAGATAATTAATATCGTCTTTTTCAAATCGAAACCGAATTATTTTTGCCGGAACACCGCCAACTATGGAATAGGGGAGAACATCTTTCGTCACAACAGCACCTGCAGCAACGATGGCCCCGTCACCGATTTTATGCCCGCCGATTATTTGGGCTCCATCACCAATCCACACATCATTCCCGATTATTACCGCCATATCAGAGTTGGCATCTATTATCAGCTTTTCTTGAAACTTCTCGTTTTCAATAAAAGAGGTACCTGTTGCATTATTGAGTGAATAGAATGCAGGATGCACAGAGACAAATGTACTGCTAGGATGTGTGACATCAATAATACGTACGTTTTTTCCTATGCAGCAATATCTTCCGATTTCAGTGTGACGTATAAAAGAATTTGAGGCTACATAAGAACCAAAACCAAGTGTAGAGCTTGTAAAGTTACACCCCGTAGCCAGTGAATTTGCACCTTCGAACTCTACCGCATCATCCAGCACTACGTTGCGTCCAATCTTTACACGCCCTTTTAAAGCCTTCTTCTGTTTCAATACATTTATTTTCTTTGCCATTCTAATAGATCCATCCATATGCAATCTGTCCCATCACTTGTAATGATCCTGATAAGTTGTTTTTCCAACCGTATTAAATCCCTTATTAATAATATCTAAGTATTCATATTCACAACCGTAACTTTTTTTTGCTATTTGAGCCATTATGCACACATTGGAAAATCCACCGATCAGTCCTGTGCAACAGGAAAGTATATACATATCCCGAATAACTTCCAAACCCAACTGATACTTGTGATTTTTACCATCCTTATTTCCAAAATGTACAGCCATACCATCCGAAGACCGGCAAACATCCTTGCAAAAAATCACTTTGGAACCAAATTTCAACTGAAACTTTTCCACAACAAATGCATCATCTGTGGCCAGAAAAATACGGTCAAAATGCTGTACAGCCAGGGCTTGTATAACATGGTCCATATACTCATTGCTATCCACAGCCATAGCGTGGTTTACATAGCCCTTGTTAAAGTCAGTTGCACGAACATGAACACCGAGCACTTTCCCCTCAAAAGCAATCTCCGTCAGGCAGCGATCCAGTCTCTGTTGTACAGTCTTTTTCATTTTGATATATTTTTTATAAACAAGTGCATTTTCGTTAATATACTCTTCATAACAGTCGTTCTCTATTATTGTTTTTGAAACTACTCCAAAGGGATGTTCTTTGTCTAAAGCCCGTTGCGCATCCTTATATTTTAAAACACGCATAGCTTTCGCTATTTCGTCACGATCGAATTCGCTGACCGCTTCAAAATAATAACAAAATGGATTATTGGTTCCGTTAATAGGCTGTTCCGCCTTATAAAGACAGCGGTCACTCCACGTGACTACCGGAACAAGATGAAAACGCTCTGCATAACGCAAGGCGTCTAATGTTTGAATAAACAAAGCAAAAAAACCTTTGGATGGATAATCCATATAAATATCATAGAATAGAATATTGGGATATAAATTACCATTTGCCACAAAATATAATAGATTTGGATCGCGGTTAATAGCGTTTACTACATCTACAAACTCCCTATCATTAAAATGGCGCAGGCATTGCTGCAGATAATCAAGCTTAGGGTGCTTTATTAAAAAATCATGTCTATTCATAAACGGCATCCTTTTCCTGACAGCGCATTAACGTACTGCTGACTCCCTGTGTGTAAGGAAGAAAAACAAGGTCTACCCCTATTTTTTTCAGTTCAATTTTAGTTGTTTCCCAGCGGGGATTTCCTTTCCAGTCATCGCCAATGAAAATAACATCAAAATCAATTTCTTTATGTATTTTTATCTTATCGAGTGTTGCAGTCAATATGGCTTTATCCACACAGCGAATATTTGATACGATGGTAAGCCGGTCCTGTTCAGAAACGACAGGAGATTTCTTCTTATAATCTTGTACAAGTGAGTCCGTATTGACACCAACGATCAGGTAATCGCAATACTCTTTTGCATTCTGAAGTAAATTCAGATGCCCGACATGAAACATATCATATACTCCCTGTGTATATCCTACTTTATACTTTTTCATTCACTCCAACTCCTGCGTTTGTTCTTATTTCCCGTACTTTCATGAAAATGCGCTTACAACTATCACCATCCGCCATTGGGCAAAACCTCTTTCGAAGCTGTTCCCTTCTTTCGGCATAAACATCCTCTTGCGCCAATTGTCCCAACGCCTCAATCACTTCATTCCAACTGCGGCATACCGGTCCGGCGGTAACTTCATCATAGGTATAACAAAAACCGGCATCTGCGGAAATATATTCATCAAGATCATACGCAAAATAAATCATCGGTTTTCTGCTTGCCAGATAACCAAGCATTACACCCGAATAATCGGTTATCATCATATCGCACACTGGCAAAAACTCATATACATCCCCATACACTTGAGAATCTGTGGCAAAAACTATATTAGACAAATCAACATTAACTCCATCATAGTTTTTAAATTCATGTGCGTGAGGCTTAAAAATCATAACAATATTTTTCTGAGCAAGCTTATCATTTACTTCTTTCAAAACTTCGTAGCTTAAAACAGCCGTCGTACCTTTTGCTCCAAAATTTCTATGTGTTGGTAAGTAAACAACTATTTTGCAGTTAGAATGAGCCTTTCTAATTCGCTCAATAAATACATTGCCAGCAATATTAATAAAAGTATCGTCTTTGGGTTGTCCGGTAATAAACATTTTTTGTTTTGATAGAGAAAAGGCTTTCGAATACTTTTCAACTGCTTCTTCACAAGCTACCATCCAATATTCATCTTGATGAGAATGTACCACCATATCATATCTTTCTTGTACGGAGCTGCGTTCTTTAGGAGATATTCTCATAATGTCCTTGATCCCCATCCCATGCCATAATTGAACAATTATGGCACCCGATATCAGAATCCTACTGATATCGTGTCGGTCTTCTGTTAAAAATGCTGCCTGAGCCCGTAAACAAGTCATGATTCCCATTAGGTTATTACGATGATAGGCTTTATAACCTTTTTGGCGTATTTCTTTTACAACTATCTTTTCTCTACTAATCCAGACAGCGTTAATTTCCGGATGAAATTTGTTTACATATTCAAACATATATTTAGAATTATCCGCATATAACTTGCCGCGCCATGCTCCAAATACCCATAAATTTTCCTTTTTAGGAAAATGTACAAGAATTTTACTGATATAAAGCATTATGAAATATGTAATATCTCTTACCAAACTTTTTATTGTTGTCTTAGAGCCATTCATTAGTGCAACCTCTTTTGATGGATCATTTTAATTTGAATCGTCTTAAGCCTTTCCTTTTTAACGTTTTTACAAATTCACAAATTGGCAGATGCGTTCACTCTGCGTTATATTATTTTTAGCATCGTAAATAAATGCTTTCGCTCTTTTTCCCATGGCTAACCGTTCTGCGTTACTCATCTGCAAGCCTCCCTTTATTGCGTCGACTAAACATTTTAGGCTTTCAGACTCCACAAGGATCAAATACTCAAAATATTCTTCCGGTATTCCTTCTAACTGAAAAGAAATAACAGGAACTCCGGAAACCATATATTCAAATAGCTTTGAAGGAAAGCAATAGGCTGAAGCCTGCTCGGATGGTAATCTCATATTTATTAGTAGATCTGCTTCTTTTTGCTTTCTAAGTACATCCGTACGTGTAGGCAAAAAGCCATAATATTTTATTCTTTTGTCTTTTGCTGCGCACTGCCCAATATAATTTTCCGCATTTCCGCCGCCGGTAAGCCACAATTCGATATTTTCATCTTCAATCTGCATAAATGCATCTAAGAGCATAGGAATGCCATATTCTTTGTCCAGTTTTCCGGAATACATGATAGCTTTACTCTGTCGCTTCTCTTTAGCGCTGTCTATTTCATCCCCCGGATTAAAACTTCCTTCCATAAGCATCCATTTATCATCCGGAAGCTTGAGATATTCGGCCATTTTTGAAGCATAAAGAATTGCTCCATCAAATTTACTTTGCATTTTTTTTATAGTTATCCAGTCGATCTGCTTCAACATAGCTTTTATTCTATTCTGGCCCAAATCCATAAACTGCGGCAGATCTGAAACAATCAGAAAAATCCTTGCCTTAGTAATTTCCTTTTTGATTCTACATGCTGCAGCCATTGGAGCAGAACGCATGGAATATACAAAAACTACCAGTTCCCTCTGCCTATATCTTTTTTCAATCCAATCATCTGCCGCCTTAAGCATGGCGTTTTTACAGTTGATGCGGTTTATGTATTTATCATTTTTATAGCCAACACTGATGTCGTAAGAACCGTTGACATGACTCCACGTAACCGGAGCTATGATTCTATCCCGATATACGGGATATGGTGGTAATACACTTCCGTTAATCGAATCAAAATACAAACCGCTCACCTGCTCCAGCCCAGACACTAAATTCTGTTGTGACACTTGTGCAGATGCAAGGTCATACCCTTTTCCCGCTTTTACCTTAAACTCTTCCTCGCTTTCAAGGCATCCAATCCATAGTAGTTGCATCTTGTATTTGCCACCTCAGATCTTTTTAATAACTCTAGCCGGATTACCGGCAATCACACAGTTATCGCCAAACTTTCCGGTAACTACCGCACCGGCGCCTACTACACATCCATCGCCGATGACGGTACCTTTAAGTATGATGCTATTGCATCCGAGAAAACAGTTCCTGCCGATATGAATTTCTTTACTCGGAATCAAGTCACTATCACCACCGTGGATATCACATAATAGTTTCAACCTGTCTTCTGTGTCGATAGGGTGAAAATCGTTATCAAGAATTTTACAGTTACCGCCGATGGCAGTGTTATCCCCTATGTAAATTCCTTTTCGCGCATAAATTGTCACACCGGAAACCCCTACATTATTACCAATTTCAATAACTGCACCTGCTGCCCTTGTTACAATAATTGTCCGGCTATAAAGCCCTACAAGATTTGAAAGGAAACTGCTCTTAACTGTTACATTGTCTCCAATTTCGATCTTTGCGCCTTCCTTATTAAAGATAACCGGTATTCCCTTCAGTAACAGGTTCTTTCCGTATTTCACCCCGGTCATCTTCATTACTACTTTGAACCAGTTACTGTTCATTCTTTTCAGTCTCCTCTATAATTTCAAAATCTCCTCTACATATCTGGATATTGATTTTTCTTTCGTCAGATGGTCTATCAGATACTCATAACCTTTCATACCCATGGCCTTCAACTCATCGCTGCCAGCCTGATCAATGAACCACTGAATGTTCTTCTTGATTATTTCATATTCTCCTGGCTCACAGCAAAGTCCGCTTTTCGAAGTTTCAATAAGGCTCCTCACCTCGGACCCTTTCGCCAGAACGCCAAGCACCGGTTTCCCAACTGCAGCCACACCATAATATTTACTGGGGCAAGAAACACCCTTAATACCTTTCGCATTCACGCACCAGTGGACATCCCCGGCATTCAAAGAGTAATTTAGATCAGCTTTAGCCTGATATGGGATGAACACCACATTATCCATATGGTTCGCTTCTTTATATTTCACTAGATCTTCTAAGACGGATCCAGCGCCAACAAAACAAAAAACAACTTCTCTGCCATCGGCTGCCTTAGTTCCTGGCTTGAATTTCTTAATAACCTTTATTAAATTCTCAAGATCATAGTACAGACCGATGTTACCACTGTACATAATGACAAATTTACCGTTTAGAGAATATTTTCTCTTAAAGGCTTCTACACTTTTGTGGCTGGTTTCCAAGGGATAGATTTCCTTTTCATCTATCCAGTTGTTGATAAGAGCAGATTTCGGCGGATTATTTTTGAATCGGTTATTTAATGTATCGATCAAATCTCTCCCGACTGTGATAACCAGATTGCTGCGCTTGCAGCTAAACTTATCAAGCCACATCATAGCTTTCAGAATCAGCTGATTTTTGCTGTATCCCACAGCTATGGTCTGCTCTGGATTGAAATCCTGGATATTGTAAATGTACTTGGCGTGCTTCATCCACTTACCCCAGACACCAATTAATCCACCGAGAATAGGCGGCTGGGAGATGGAAAACACATAATCCTGCTTCCCAACCTTGAAGGTAGCCGCCATCGCTCCGAAGAAATATGCGAGAATATTAATGATGCGGCTGAGTTTATCTGTTTTACTAAACTCTGGCACCCGGATTCTTATCACATCTATGCCATTGATATTTTCTCTATAATACTTTTGAGTTTTATATTGATCTTTGATCGTACCTAAGTAGCTCGGCACTACGCAGATTACCGTAATTTCAAAGGTATCCCGCATCCCTTCTGCCAGTTCTTTAAGCAGTTGTCCTGTAGATGCGGTGTCTGGCACATAGTAATGTGCATATATTAAAAGTCGTTTCTTCATCTGAACCATTGTGTTGTCCTACTGTTTATATATCAAATGTATGGCACTGGATTTCGCTAGTCTTATTGGATATTAGGAGAATATTTCGCTTTCAATTTACCCAACCTCCAAATAATTGCTATTATTTTGACGTTACACGTTTAGATATTCCCTCAATCCCATCATCCAGCCCCTCTTCGTGTCAGCACCACCCAAACCGTCAACAGAATCAGCTTCACATCCACCCCAAGATTCCAGTTATCGATATACTCATTATCCAGCTCGACCACCTTCTCAAAGTCCGTGACATCATTCCTGCCGCTGACCTGCCACAATCCCGTGATCCCAGGTTTGATACTCAATCGCTTCTTATGCCTGATCTGGTACTTCTCGAACTCATCCACCGTAGGCGGTCTCGTCCCCACCAGACTCATATCCCCCTTTAACACATTCCAAAACTGCGGCAGTTCATCGAGGCTAGTCTTCCGGATAAATTTCCCTACTTTTGTAATTCTGGGATCATTATCCATCTTAAACATATTCCCCTGCATTTTATTATTGGCCATCAGTTCTTTTTTGCGTTCTTCGGCGTCCGCATACATGGACCGGAACTTATAGATTTTAAACTTCCTCCCGTTTTTTCCCACCCGCGTCTGTGAGAAAAATACCGGTCCCCGGGATTCTATCTTGATCGCTGGAGCCAAAAACACGGAAACAATTCCGGTGATCAGCAATCCTACGATGCTTCCAAAAATATCCATAACCCGTTTAATCAGTAACTGCAGCTGGCTCCTTACATTGGCATCAGAGGTTATGACCGTAAACCCGCCAATCCGCTCGACACGCTCATTGGGCAGCTTCAGTTCAAAATCCTGCAAATTAATATGTATCCGCACTCCCATATCCTGAAATGAGTTGATGATATCCTTCATATATTGATAATCATGAGGCATATCGATCAGTACATCATCCAGTACTCCCAGCCTGGCCGACTCAAACATTTCTTTATAACCTGCATTGACCGGGATCCCTTCGATCACCTCCCCGATCTGATCCTCATCCAGAATAGCCAGAGAATTCACCTGGTAAAACCAGATATCTTTTTCCTTCATCTTGCGGACCGCATCCGCTGCTTTGTTTTTTGTAGTGACAATCATTACCTTGGCGCTCTCAATACTGCTTCGATACCGCCCTACCAGATATCCTTTAAAAAATACCCGCATCATATAAGTAAGGATTACATTTAATGTAAAAAAATAGAAGAAAACCATTCTTGAATATTCATCACTCTGTTTCGTAAAAAACAGAAATGAAAGCAATATCACCAACAGCGCCAGACTGCACTTTATTACATTCTTGTATTCCTGAAAATATCCCCGCCGAACTATGTCTCTGTAAGGTTCCATTAAGTAGGAAGTACAAATTATGGTAAAAACCAATACGATAACCGTAGTTTTATAAACAGACGACTGCTGTCTTAATTCCAAACCATATCTTATAAAAAGGGCCAGGAAAAAGGAACATAAAGTACCGGCCATATCTACAAGCATAAAATAAAGGTATTGCATCTTACTATTCGATGAATTCATACTACCCACTCACCTATAATCTTTCACATTTTCTTCTGTACCCCATCTGACAGCATTCCTGATTGCTCTCCCTACATCACCATACTATAGCACATACCTGTATTTTTCACAAGTTTAACCTCTATTATATGCATTTTCGACACGAATTTTGACACAAAAGCACCGAATTACCAAAAATTAACATTTGAAAATTGTACCATATACAGTATTTACATCTATCGCAATGAAAGATCCGTGATAAAATATCAGTGTCGCTACTAATTCTAGAGTCTCACAACACATAAAAGGGAATGATATTTTATGCGAAAAGCAAACAGGATCCGGGAACTAAGACTGGAAAAAGGAATTACTCAAGTACGCCTTAGTATGGAGCTTGGAGTCACACAGGAAACCATCAGTGCATATGAAGTGGGAAAACATCTTCCCAGTCTGACTACTCTTATGAAACTAAGCGAATTATTCAATGCCAGCATGGATTACATCATGAATCGAAGCGACGTGAGAAACCCGATCAAAGAGGGAACCCTTAATTCTGATGAAATCAGAATCATCACTTATTACCGCACCTTTGACAAGACTCAGCAGCTCCGCTCTCTCGCCTACATACAGGGATTATCAGATTCCCACAAATAATTTTGTGGCCGATCGGCATTGACTTCCTAAGCCATTTCTTTATAATAGAAAGTAAAACAGGTTTAACTTATATCGGGAGCAAACAATGAAAGCATCGGCCTATCATAAAGTAATTAAACAAGAACAAAAAGTTAATAAGGAAGAACATCCTTGTCTCTATATGGTTTTGCCCTTTATTTTTACTCTTCTCATCCTGCTTTTCTCGTTCCTGTGCTCAGGAATTATTCACATCTTTAGCCAAAATCTGTCCACCATACCTTCCGCATTGCTGTCATCCGAATGCGAGCTTATGTCCCCGCCGGATTCAACGTCACAAACATCACAGGAAGAAACCGCTTTACGTCTGGCCTATGCGTTAGATAGCGCCCGTATGGCCCGCGATACTCCAGTGGAAACACCTTCGCCAAAACCCGCTGCGATTTCACTCTCCGATATAGCGGTTCCTGAACACGGGGAAGCATTCGGCACCATCTCTTCCGAACAGCTGGGTCTGAATCTCTCCCTCATCTACGGCGATACAAACGCTATTTTGAAACAGGGCGCCGGCATGTATGAAGGGAGCAAGCTTCCGGGTTCCGCCGGGCAGACCATTATCTGCGCCCATAATACGTCAAAATTTTTCGGTCCCCTGGAAAATGCTAAGGCCGGAGATATCATCCACCTGCAAACCAGCTACGGCGAATATGATTATGAAATCGCCGAGACAAAAGTCGCCAGTATGTACGATACTTCCACCTACGATCTGGATACCACAGAAGAAACCCTGATCCTGTATACCTGTTACCCCTTTTATGGGGCTCCCGGCAAAAAAGACCGATTATTCATTTATGCCAAACGAATCGCCGGTCCCTCTCTCATGCCTTAAAAATATCTGTTATTGCCGCAGGTGATCTGTTTTTTCATATTACTGAACCGTCAGGGTCAGTTTCTCTCTGTTCGATTTATTGCCGTCGGAGTCTACCACATAGAGTTCCAGATGATATACGCCCGGCTCATTCATATGAAACTCCCCGTCCATCTTTATACTCTTCCATAGTAATTCCTGGCTGTCTTTATCATCTGTAATCTCTTCCACAAAATTTCTTCGAACCAGTTCCGTGCCGACAGGTACGGTTACCGCTGCTGATTTTAATTTCAGCTTAGGCGCGCCCGGATTTAAGGAATCCTCCGGATCCTCCTGACCGCCTTCTCCCTGTTCCGTATCATTCTGACTGTCCTGGCCGGCATTTTGCACATTGCTGCCATTTGCCGCCTGTGAGTTATTTCCGTCCCCGCTACCCGGCTGGTTCTCACCGGTTTGTGAACCCGGGCCTTCGTCTGTCTGCTCATCTTCTCTATCAGAATCATCCGAACGGGATCCGGTTCCCCGGTCAGCGGCATAATTCACAATACGGCTTACCTTAGTAATATTGTTTTTTGAGTCCTTTGCCGCATATATGATCTTTGCTTTCTGATTATCGGACAGAATAATAATATTTTCGATAATCAGACTGCTGCTGACATCTCCGTCCTTGGCATCCACCGCCGTGACATCTTTCAACAGCTCTTTTGTGTCGTCACCTTCGTGATATGTGATCTCTTTATCGGTATATTCAATACCAGGCCCTTCCCGATCATCCGTCAGGAAGAAAACGATAGATACGCCAATCATTATTATGATCAAAACGGCTATACCGCTTACCGCAATTTTTTTACCCATAGACTACCACCCCGGTCCTATGTTTTTCTTTCGTCTAATATCATAAACGCGATCAGTCAGATCCGTAGTTGCCATAATACTTTCCGTAGTATTTTCCGTAATATTTGCCGTAGTATTTTCCGTAATACCCATTTTCACGGATATCCACTTTATTCAATACGACTCCCAGGATTTTGCAATTGCTTTTTTCCAGCTGTTCCTTGGTTTTCTGGGCAAATTTGTAACTGATCTGATTTGCAGCGATGACCATCACTGCCCCGTCACACTGCTGTGCCACGATCGCACTGTCGATCACACTTCCTAGAGGAGGCGTGTCAATGATCACATAGTCATAAAACTCCGGCAGCTGTTTCATCAGAGCGGAAAAATACCGGTTACCCAGAAGCTCCGCAGGATTTGGCGGGACAGGACCGGAGAAAACGACGAACAGATTTTCCACATCCGTCGAGCAGATCACCTGATCGATGGTGTGCATACCGGTCAGGTAATGGGTCATCCCTTTTACCCCTTTACTGATCTTATAACGGCCTACCAGGACAGACTTTCTTAAATCGCAGTCTAACAGTATCACTTTTTTTCCGGACTCTGCCAGAGAAATCGCCAGGTTAAAAGCCACACTGGACTTTCCTTCATTGGGCATACAACTGGTGACCGCGATAGTCTTGATATCATCTCCGCAGAACTGGATATTGGTCCGCAGGCTTTTATAGGCTTCATTTGTCCGGTAGTCCAGGCTAGTGCCTTCCCTTATGCTAACCTTCTGCACTTTATTGTTTTCAAAATTACTCTTATCTATCTGCATCCTATTAACCTCTTCTTGCCGTCTTGCTGGCATTTCCACTGGCTGACTTTTTCCTGGCACCCTTTTTCTTTTTCTCATCCTCCTGCATGGGGATGACGCTCAGTACGCTTAAGCCCAGATGCTTTTCCACATCGTCTTCGGATTTGATCGTGTCGTCCAGCAGGAATACCGCCAGAATAATCAATATGGCCAAAAAGGCGCCAACCGCTCCGCCGATTACCGTGTTCTTAAACACATTCGGGCTTACCGGAGACATCGGCAGATCGCCCTGTTCGATGATATTCGCTTTTTCTGTCTCCATCACCGTTGCAATGGTGTCCACCGAAACGGTAGCCATGGCATCTGCAATACTCTTTGCCCGGTAAGGGTCCGTATCCCGAACAATAATTTTCAATATCCGGCTGTCCTGGGGATTCTCCACCGTGATTTTATCTTCCAGCTGTCCATGGGTCATATCCAGATTCAGATCGCTGATCACCTGTTCTGTAACCGGACGGCTGATCACCAATTCCTTATAATCTTTGGTCAACTGGCTTCCGGCGCTTAAGTCCGCGCTGGAAACTTTTCCTTCCGTCTGGCGGTTGATGACATAGAGCTGGGTCGTGGACTCATATTCCGGCACCAGAAAAAATTTGCTGATCATCAGGCCCAACAAGGCGCAACCGATTCCGCTTAGGATAATTATCCAGATTTTGTCCAGCAATACAAAAAAGATCTGCCGAAGATCAATCTCTATTTCATCGTTCGTGTTGTTCACGTTCGTGTCCATGTAAAAAACTCCTTTTTCTATAGTTCCTCATTCCATATGATTTTCAACGGATTCTGAAACATCAGCGCCTTCGTGTAATCTTCCCCATACTTCCTGGTCAGATAGGAGGCGCAAGCCTGCATCCTGGGGGTTCTCGATCTGCTGCTGTGCGCATCGGTTGCCACAAAATGTACATAGTCCCTCTTCAACAGCTTTCTGGATATCTGTTTTAGCTGATATCCGCTCTCGCCCGTGATGCTGTCCGCATTCACCTGTATGCCCACGCCCAGCTCCAAGAGCTCTGCGATCTGGTCTAATTTCTTGCATACGGCATGATAACGTTCCACATGGGCCAATACCGGACGATATCCCTCCAGTATTATTTTATATAAACCATCCCTGACAAAACCAAATTCAGAGGATACGGAAAATTCTACCAGTATATACCGGGAACCGGCCAGCGTACAGATTCTCTTCTCCTGTATCGCTTCCAACGCTTCCATACCATAATATATCTCATTACCCTGTACCAGCTTAAGTTCCGGAAAAAACCGGCTGATTTCTTCCTGGGTCTTTGAAAGCTTGGCCCGCAGTTTTTCTTTGGGGCAGGCAAAACGGCCGGGCCGGTAGTGAGACGTGGCAAATATGGTACGAATTCCTTCCTTATATGCAATTTCTGCCATTTTAAGAGTTTCTTCCATATTACGGGCGCCATCATCGACCCCTGGCAGAATATGGGAATGAATATCAATAAATTCCATCATTTACGCTACACACCATCCTGTCCACTATGCCCTGCCCTTCAGGAAATGAATGACTCCCAGCAAAATTCCTGTCGTCACACACCAAGCCGCACCGATAATGGCAATGCACATCAGCGCTCTTTCTATATAAGTTGATACAAATAAGTAAAAATATTCCGGTTCCAGGTTGATTCGCTTATAAAAACCGTTCAGCAGTGCGATCAATGGAGGCAGCCCCGACATAAACGTCGCTGCGATCGTACTGTAAGTAATAAACCGTACTCCCCTGTGTTTGAATCTCTGCATACGGATCAGCAGAAAAATACAGGCGGCCGACAACACAAGCAGAGCCGGCAAAGCAATCTTCATCACTTTTACACCGATATCCTTGATTTTGACAAAATAGTGCAGGAACGGTACTTTCGCATCCTGTACAAACTCATCCGTAATCATTTTGATATAATCGGTTTTATTCTGCTGCTGTTCCGCTGTCAGAACCAGGTTTTCTTCTTCCAGATACGCCTCAATATTGGCGTTCAGCTTGTCCTCCATCGTCTTTAGGGAAAAGCTGTAGTCCTGATTTTTAAAACAGGCATTTACATAATTCTGTACTTCCTGATATACATATTCAAGCGGTGCGATTCCCTCCGTCACTTCGGTCGGCAGCCCGCTGGGCAGAGTCAGAGACTCCGCAGTATCATAAAAATATTTCTGTACGCTTTCATAATAACCGCTCTTGTTCAAGTCATCCAGAATAAACGCCGGATTGAGGCCTCCCACATACACGCCCGACAGATAGGAGGCGAACGTCAGAAGCACCGATAACAGAAAGCTTAATACACTGGAAAGCAGGAATACTCTTCTTTTTCTTCTTTTTCGTTGATCCGCCATAGTCTCCTCCTACTCCACCACAGGCCCTGATATCTTATCCGCATAGACAAACAAACGCTCCTGCTTGGTAATCCCCACCAGCATCTCAAACGGATAACAGGTGTACATAATCAACTGCTCTTTGTCCTGCATAAGATCATATGCGGTATCGTCCAGATGATGCGCCACACGGCTGCCTGTCACCTGATATTCATAGACCCCGTAACTGGTCTTGATCGTTACCACATCAC
This sequence comes from Diplocloster agilis, assembly GCF_019042275.1. Lineage (GTDB taxonomy): Bacteria > Bacillota > Clostridia > Lachnospirales > Lachnospiraceae > Diplocloster > Diplocloster agilis. The sequence goes on along the minus strand of NZ_JAHQCW010000003.1, from coordinate 156,505 downwards.
CTTCTTTGATGTCCTGAAGCGGTTTGAAATATGTCGTGTTATGGGCAGCCAAAAGAAGGGGTCTGCCGAATCCCGGGAAAAAGCTTCCGGTATACTGACCTACTCCTGCCTTCAAAATCTGATTGGTATCCCCATAATAAAGCGGCCCGTTAAGCCCTATTCTCTCACAGCTGATCTCACCATACTGCTGGCCCACTCCCGGCAGCTGTAAGCTGTCAAAGGGGATTATATTTTCATCGTTTTGCGCTGCGGTCGGCTCCACATAGATCGAGTTAAGTTCTCTGGCAAAATTCGGAACTTCCGAAGCCACTACCATGTTCGCCACCTGATAAGTCAGGTCTATCACCGGCGAAAGCGCTGTAATCACCAATACACAACCGATAACAGTAAAAATTAATGGCATATAAATATATGCCATTAATCTTTTCCATTTTTTTGCGATAGCCATAAAATTAAGCTTCTCCGTTTAACAGATCTCTTTTCTTCGCATATACGCCGCAAAGGACAACGCCTGCTACTAAGAGCATCATAACAGCTGCAGTCGCATTCAGATTCAGACCGGTCTGTTTGATCACACCCTCTGTGCTGATTGAGCTTCCGCTTCCGCCATTACTGGAAGAGCTGCTGGATTTATCGGGGATATCTGCGAAAACTTTACCATTCGCATCTACTTTAACCGTGATACCTACATCCGTAGCTTTTTTCGCTAAGGTCTGTACCGTTGCACTCTGATAAGCTGCATAATCAAATCCTTCCACATTTTTCAGATCCGCCAGTTTAGAAACACCATACTGATCCATCTGTGCTTTCGCGTCTGTGGCAGCAGCGTTCATCGCGTTGGAAAGTGCCTGAATCTGGCCGTCATTCAAACCATTAACTACCAGGAAGGCTTCCGCCTGGCTGTATGCACTCTTGAACGCAGCGGAAGCATCTGTGTCGATTCCAAGCGCTTTCGCATGAGCAACAGCTTCGTTTAATAACTTCTCTTCACCTTCACTAACGCCTGCAGGTGCTGCAAATGCTGTCATACACATACCAACTGTCATGACAGCGGCCAATAAAAATACTGTAATCCGCTTTATACTCCTCACCTATCTCTACCTCCTTATTCAATTTTGACCGGCTGTTTCCAGCCGGATACGTAAGTATAGGTTGTACTTGTATATTCAGTATTATAAACTGTTAACCCATGAAATTCAACCTATATTTTTCAAATTTACCAAAATAAAACAGATTTAACTGTAAATATTCACCAACTGTCGTTTTTCCGTCATAATTAGCATGTGATTCCCATGTGATTCCAAATGAAACAACATTACTTATAATCTTTCGGCGATACGCCCGTATGTTTTTTAAAAAAATGGGAAAAATATGTCGTATTCTCGAATCCTAACGCATCCGCCACCTCGTAAATTTTCATATCCCCGCCGGTTAAAAATTCTTTCGCTTTTTCGATCTTCCTCCGGTTCAGAGTCTGGATAATCGTCCGGCCGGTAGCTTCTTTGAAGATGCGGCTTAAATAACTGGAATTGGTGCCGATGGCTCTGGCAATATCCGCTACCGATGTGCAGTTATCATAATGTTCTGATATATAGTTCTCGCAGTCTCTGATCAGACTGTTGCGGCGGTCCGCCGCCTGATGGATTCCCTCGGCCGTATGCCGGATGATTCTCTCCATCAGACGGATGTAATCTTCCGCCAGCTGGCATTCGTAGATCTGATGTGTGATACTGTGGGACAGCCCGGTGGCTTCATACAGATTTTTTCCATGGGTGCTTAAATATTTCCGGCAATTATTCTGAATCTGGATTCCGGAATTTTTGATCATATTGGCCGTGTAGCCGCTCTCTTTCTGGCGCTCCAATACCTGTTGGAAGAGCTTAATCGCCTCATCCGCATGCCCCTTTTGTATCTCCTGGCACAGCCGGTCTGTTTCTTCTTCCGCCTTTGCGGACAGCAGTTCGCTTCTGCCCGGCTCCTCCCGGTAAAAATTGATTTTGACCCGCCGGTCCAGAAAATCTTTTCCGAGAGCGTATTCCGCCTCTTCGTAGGCGGCTTTGATACCGGCCGTACTCCGCCACAGACTGCTGACGCCGATATACACCTGAAGCCCCATGAAGTTATCCATCATATCGGTGACCTGCACGCACTGCCGGCGAAGCTGCTCCGCATAATCCTCGTTCAGGCCGTTTAAAAACACGGCGGCCATATTCCTGCGTACCAGCACGCCCTGCAGGAGCTGGCTTCCGAATACCATCGAATAAAAATTCATGAGGCTGTGATAGATCTTATCGCGCCGTTCCCGTTTCACATTGGCTTCCAGGCGGTACTGAAGCACCAGCACCGCAAACCTGTCCATATGAATATCCAAGTCTGCCAGTTTTTCTGCGATCTCCTGGGTATCATAAACAGACCCGTCCAGAATCCCTTTGAACAGGTTTTCCGCCAGCACTGTCCGGTCGGATTTTTGCAGCCTCTCACTGCGCGCCTTTAATGACTGCTTTGCCTTTTCTACAGCGGCAATCAGTCCGTCAAAAGCTCCCGTTTTTGTCACATAGTCAACCACATTATATTTCACCGCTGACTGGGCGTAAGAAAAATCCGCATAGGCAGTCAAAATAATCACTTCTATGGGGAGTTCTTTTTCCTGGATATATTTGGCCACTTCGATTCCGTCTTTTACCGGCATGCGGATGTCCGTAACCACGATATCCGGCTTCTCCGATTCCAGATGATCGATCAGCTCTTGTCCGTTAGCCGCCACATAGACCACTTCGCACTCCAGTTCCTGCCAGTTAGTCAGCGTGGTCAGGGCTTTTCTCACAATAGGTTCATCATCTGCCAACATTACCCGATACATCTTGTCCAGTCCCCCCCTCCTCACATATTCCGCCCTTCCCGGTTTCCGTTTTCTCATAAGGGATACGGATTCTGATCCGGGATCCTTTTCCATTTTCGGAATAAATCTCTATGCCGTACGCTTCCCCATACATCAGCTGTATAAGATGGTGTACGTTGTTGAGGCCCACCCGGTTATGCCCCTCTTCCCTTGCGTTCTCCGGCAGCGGCAGCGGGATCTCGCCATCCCGGCCGAATCCCATTCCATTATCGGTGGTATCGATCCAGATTTCATTTTCTTTCTGATAGATTTCCACCCGTACAAATCCATTTTCCGCTTTTGGCTCGATTCCATGTACCACGGCATTTTCCACGATCAACTGGATACAGAGCTTGGGAATGAACATTTCCGTCAGTTTCTCATCCGACACCTGAATCTCATAGCGCAGCCGCTCCCCATACCGGAAACTTTGAAGATACAGATAATACTGTACATACTCCAGTTCCTGCCTCATCTGCACCTTTTCGGTATCTTTCCGGTAGATCTTTGCCTGAATCAGCTGGGAAAAAGAGGTAATCATCTGAAATAGTTCCTCGTTTTGATCCATTTTCGCCTGAAGCGCGATGGTATTCAGTACATTGAACATAAAATGAGGATTCATCTGGCTTTGCAGGAACTTTAGTTCCATTTCCCGGATGGACAGCTGTTTTTCATAAACCTGGCTGATCAGGTGGCTGACATAGCTGGTCATATCGTTAAACGTGCGGCTGATTTCATAGAATTCCTCCGCTTTATATTCCGGCAGCTTTGTGTCAAACTTGCCCTCCTGAACCAGCTGCAGGTTTCTGGTCACCTCCTTAAGCGGCCTGGTCAGCCGGTAGATAACGAGAAAAAACAAGGCCGCTGCCGCTAAGGTAATCAGAAGGATAATACCCACATAAATTTTTACAGAGTCGAACATCAAAGCAAACGTCTGATTCTCCGGCATTCCAACCGTCATGCGAAGGTTCATCCCCAATTCCTCGCTGTAGACACGGTAAGCCCGGTTGCCAAGCTTCGTGCGGTACGGAACGTATTTCCACGTATTCTGAAAATCAGGCAGCATCTGAGACACGCTCTGCCCCTGTTCCCCCGCCACCGGATTCCCCTTCCGGTCGTAGACGGTCCAAAAAGAGTTCTCATATTGATGGATATCCTCCATCATCATATCAAAAGAATCCTTCCTGATCACGTAGACCAGCGTCCCCACCGGACTCATATTCGCATCATTCAGGAGAAAGGCCAGATAAATCCGGTCCCCGCCGTCTATATAGGCATAATCGTCCCGGGCGCTTCTTCCTTCCTGGTTAAAACGGCTGTAAATCTCCTCCGCCGCCTGCAGCCTGCTCTCTGCCTCCGAATAGATCATCGAATAATAAGAAATCCGGAATACCGTTTGGTTTTTGGAGAACAGATAAATTTCATCCACTATGGGCAGATTCGCTCCATTGGTGTTTTTCTGGCTGCTGATATCCACTACTTTCCCGAAAGTCAGTTCCGCCTCCTGCGCAGCGGCCTCGTCTTCGAACGCGGTGTTATCCCGCTCCAGGCAGCGCATGATCTCATCGGAATCCCTCAGTTTTAAAACCACCTGTTCCAGGTATTCGATCTTGTCCGCCACATTATGGCTGGTCTCTGTCAGGAAAAAGTCAATATCATGATCGATATATTTCCCCATGATCATCCAGACGGACACCGCAAATATGGCTCCGCACAGAATGAGCGCCGACACCGTGATCCCCAGGTTTATGGATATCATCTTGGCCCGCAGGGATGGCCGTTTTTGTCTTTTTGCCATTGCAGAAGATCCTCCTTGACGGAAATACTATCTTCTATTTTATCATACCTGCAAACTGAGGCAAATAGGTTTCGTTGGCCATGAACATATCATCCACCATCCGACGGGTTTCTTCCATACTAAGCACCGCGCTGGTCAGCGGATCACCCAGCACCGCATAATATACCAGGCGCCGGTCACCTTGTATACATCCTTTCACGGCCAGTTCCTCACTGCCGGCGGCTGTATGGATCAGCATGGTCAGGTGATCCGGCAGATTTCCTACGGTTTGGACATGAAAGCCTTTCGCATCCACCGTGACCGGCACTTCCACACAGCAGCCATCCGGAAGATTGGTAATATACTGTTCATTGCGGACATTTCCATTAAAGGTATAAGGCTCCTGATCTCCGAACAAGGCGTTAAAAATACAAGCTGCATATTCCTGGCCCCGCTCCAGATCCACCTGATCTTTTACAAGCCAATCCTGTATATCCTTTTTCCATTCATTGGCCCGCCTGAAATATTCATTCAGGATGTAAGCATGCGCTCCCGGATTCCAGCCTGTGGAATGCGTGCAGTAAGTTTCAAGCAGATCCTTTCGCTTGCGAAACCATGGATAATACTCAGAATTATGACCGGAGCTCTCTGTCGGATAGTAATCAAGGTGCAGGAATAGTTCATTTCGCACCTGCTCTTCCTTATATACCTGCGGGCATCCCACAGCCTCCCGGATCATCGGGTAGGCGTCCCTTCCGTCCACTTCAAATTTCAGGTAAAAAGCCTGGTGATTGATACCTGCACATAGATAGGAGACCCGGTCCATAGGCGTATGGATCCAGTCCGCCAGCATTTTCGCGGTATGCTGGACACTGTGGCAGAGTCCCGTGACTTTTACCTTTGTCATTTCCTGCAGATACCGGCAGTTTAATGCCATCGGATTCGTATAGTTTAATACATAGGCATCCGGGCAGTACCTCTCGATATCCCGGCAGATCTCAAGCAGCACCGGAGCGGTACGTAAGAACCGGAAAATGCCGGCCGGCCCTCTGGTATCGCCCACGCACAGATCCACCCCGTATTGAAACGGAATCTCGATGTCCTTCCGGAAAATTTCCGGCCCCGCGCTTAGAATCGTGATGACGACACCATCCGCCCCCTCAAGCGCTCTCCTGCGGTCCGTGGTTGCTTCGATCCGCGCCGGGTAACCCCCTGCCAGTTTAATCTTTTCACAGGCGGACCGGCTGAATGCAAGCCGCTCTTCATCAATATCCATCAGGCAGATCCTGGCGTCCCGGAATGCGGGGAACGTAAGCAGGTCCCTCACCAGTTCCCTGGTAAAATCAAAGCTTCCGGCTCCGATAAATGTAATTTTTTTCATAGGCTGTCAACCGCTCCTTTTTTTATCTGGCCTTCATTCGGTGCCAGCTGTTTCTTCATTTCCTCCGTTTAATGTAATAAACGCATCCAGCCCCTTCGGCTTATCCGGATTTTGTCCCAGCGCCATCGCTTTTTCAAAAGCCAGTATCTGGCAGACGAAGATGAATGAAATTCCACTGGCGATCCATCCGGTATATCCGCCGATCTCAACATTTGCATCCACTCCCGGCAGTTCCTCTTTCCGATCCGGTTCTTCAGACGCAGAAACGGTTACCAACGTCCCTCCGCGCTGCTGCAAATCCCGAATCAAATCTGCCTGTAATGTCCCTTCTTTGGGCTGAACGAAAACTACGGTCAGCGTGTGTTCTCCATTCAAAACCATTGGTCCGTGCCGATAGTCCAGCAGGTGAAAGCACTGCCCCGGCACCATGGCTATCTCTGTAAAAGCCAGCGCGCCTTCCTCACCCAGGCCATTTAAAGGTCCGTCCGCCAGTACTACCGCGTGATCCCAGTTTTTAGCCGCGATCTCTTTTAATACCGGCCGGTACCGCCGTGTGTATTCTTCATTTGCATCCACCGCCGCCGCCAGATCTGCCAGCAGTTGATCGTCACCGCGGTAAAATCCCAGCAGCATCGCAAGCGCCAGATACAGGTTCGTCACGGTCCGGGTCTGGCAGACACTCTGATCGTAACACCAGTCCATGGTGAGATCCATATGGCTGTAGGGCATGATATCATTCTGATCCTTCATCGAGATGGAGAGGATCGGAATGCCATATCTCTCTTTGATATGAGCTGCGGACCGGACGATCTCCGAGGTCTGTCCTGACCTGGACACCGTTACAAGGATACTGTCCTGCATCATTTCCTTATAGTAATCCGGATGGACCAGATAGTCTCCCCCGGCCAATGCGTATGCCGATGTGTCCGCGCAAGCCCCAAACATACACTGGGCGCTCTTTGCCAGCATAAAACTGGAACCGCAGCCCAGGAAAACAAATCTGTGCTGGGGATACCGCCCAAAAAAGGCCTGAAGCTCCTGCCTTTGTCCGTTCATATACTCCCGGGTCTTTTTTAGCGCCAGGTGCTGGCTCATGATTTCTTTTTCCGTCAGATACATATCTTAACCTCCGATTTTATCCTATTTTCCGTTTTTTCTAATATTTCAGCCGTAAGCTTCCCGTCTCCAAAGGAAGAGGCCAACAGCAAAGCTCCGCGGGCCGGGTCCAGTCTGGGAGGAATCAAAGTAACCGGATATTCCGCCAGTTTCTTTTGAAAGGGTACCAGGATACAGTCCCCCGCCAGGAAAAGGCCTCCGGAACAGGACACAAGGCAGGTTCGTTCATCAAACAGCTGCCGGTATACCCCACCCACGATCAGACTTAATTCCTCGGCCGCTTCCTCATAGAGATACGACGCAGCCACGTCTCCGGCCAAAGCCGCTTCTTTTAGTATAAGCTGCAGGGACGCCATCTTGTCGCGGCTGGGCGCGTACTCCTCTTCTATTTTTTCAATAATTTCCATATCCCTCGTTAATTGCAAGTGCGCCCTCACCAGATAATACAGCGCCCCTTTGGGAAGCCGTTCATCCGCCTCCTTCGCAAAATATTCAACCGTCCGTCTGCCGATCCAGTTACAGGAGCCTTCATCGGAAAAAAACTCACTCCAGCCTCCGGCCTTGGCCGTCTTTCCCTCTTCATTTACCCCGAATCCGATGGAACCGGTCCCCGCCACCACATTGATTCCCGGCTGCATTCCCAGGGAACCGGCCCATCCCGCCTGGGCATCGTTTACCACCCGGATATGATAAAAAGCAAGCTCACGCTTGATATCCGCCTCAATCTGCCGGTCGTATTCGGGAAATTCCCCGTACATCGGCATTCCAAAACAGCCATAGAATGGGGCATCTCCTCTTGTCTTCACCGCATCCGCTATGCCGGCCTCCTCCAGCAGACCGCGGATTCCGCCGCGCAGCAGCTCCACGACGCCGCGCACCCCGATCTGTTTGTGGGAGGCGCTGCCATACCGTCTGCCGGCCAATATTTTTCCCGCTTCGTTACAAAGGATAAAATCAGTCTTTGTCCCTCCGCCGTCGATTCCTATATAATAGCTCATGGTTCCTCCTCCCGTTATCCCGTACCGGGAATTCCAGTATGCAGTCACTCACAGAGTTCTAATTCGATCACCGTGTCCGGCGATTCCTCTACCGAAAAAGAAAAGCATTCCGGTGTCCCGTAATTCATAAATGCGTAGCCGGGAAATTCTTTCGCCACCCAGGGTGTCATCAGCTGCATTTCAAATCCGTCGGATAAGCGTCTGGCTTTTTTAATCCTGCCCTCGAGTCCCGGGAGAGCGATTGGCCCGATGCTTTCTTCCATAATATGGGCATAGATCTTGTTGCCGTTTCTGGTATACCTGCCCCACTCGGGTTTCTCTAGCCCGGACATTCCGCAGCCGCAGATGCTCTTTTCGTTTTTACGCATCCAGCGGCCCACTTCTTCCAGTATCTCCTGCTGCCTGGCCGGTATCTCGCCCATGGCATCCGGTGACACGTTGACAATCATATTTCCATTCTTGCTGGTGCATTCCACCAGTTTGCGGATGATCTGCCCGGCGCTTTTATAATGGAGATCGTTCGGAGCGTATCCCCAGTTATTATTTAACGTAAAACAGGCCTCCCAGGGAATCGGGCGGCCCAGAGGCGTCTTAAGCCCCTCCGGCGGAATAATCATCTCCGGACAGGCGAAGTCGCCGGAAAACACCGTAGGCTCGTCGGTCATAACCGACCCGTAATTCTCTCCGTTCGCCTCCAGCCTGCCGTTAATGATAATATCCGGCTGCAGTCCCCGCACCATGCGCAGAAGCTCCTCCCCGTTCCAATCCTCTCCCGAATGCCCCTCATAAGAAAAGTCGAACCAGAGCAGGTCGATCTTCCCGTAATTTGTCATCAGTTCCTCCACCTGGCGGTAAAGATATTCCAGGTACCGGCTGAACTGATGGGACTTTCCTTTATACTCCTCATGATTCCGGTCCGGATGGTACATATCCCCATACGCCGGGTAATCCGGATGATGCCAGTCCAGGAGGGAATAATAAAATCCCACCTTTAATCCCTGCGCCCGGAATGCGTCCGTAAACTCCCTGACCAGATCCCTTTTACAGGGTGAATTCGTGCTTTTATAATCCGTACAGGCGCTGTCAAACAGGCAGAATCCTTCATGATGCTTCGTGGTCAATACCGCGTATTTCATACCCGCCCGTTTGGCCAGCAAGGCCCATTGCTCCGGATCAAAACGGGCCGGATTAAACTCCCGGGCATAAGCCTCGTACTCGGATTGTGTAATCTGCTCGTCGCTTTGCACCCACTCCCCCCGTCCGGGTATGGAATACAGCCCCCAGTGTATAAACATTCCAAAACGGTCGTGTAGAAACCATTTCGTCCGGGCTTCCCGTTCTTCTATCCCCGTCATTTTCTCATCCTCCTGATTCGTTTATTTATATTATTGTTGTACGCCATACTTGCCGTCTGCCCCCAGGCTCTCCCCGGTTGACCGGATAGCCCTAGTGAAACATAATTAGCCCTCGGACACCGCCGAAGTCACATCAGAATCGTTAAGGATGGCTCGCTGCGCCTTGTCATGCGGGTGTTCCACCCGTCAATCTATCGCCTTTTCTGAGCCCACTTAGCCTTTCACCGCTCCGGCGGTCAGCGATTTCACAAAGGTCTCCGAGAGCAGGCAGAATACAAGAATCGTGGGAACTACCGCAACTATAATAGCGGAAAACATCCCGTTCAAATTTTTGGAATAAGCGGTGGTGAACTGTCCCAGCAGCGCCGGTATGGTCATCTTCTCCTTGCTTTTAAGAAGGATGGAGGCGAAATAGAATTCATTCCAGTTATTTAAAAACGCCATGATCGCCGCGGTGGACAAACCCGGCTTCGCGATCGGTACAATGATCCGGAAAAAAGTGGAGGCATAACCGCATCCGTCCATCCTGGCCGCCTCCTCCATCTCCCTGGGAATCGTGAGGAAATAGCTGCGGATGATAAAAAAGGTCACCGCAATCCCCAGGCCCGAGTAGATAAAAATTAACCCGGTCCGCGTATCCTTCAGTCCCAGATTTCCCAGCAGCCGGTAGATCGGAAAACTGATCGAAATCGATGGAATGAACAACGTCGCAGCGAACATCGCCGTTATCAGTCCCTTCAGTTTGAACTCAATTCTCGCGGATATATAAGCCGACATGGCCACAATCAGCACGCTGACCGCTGTAGATATAACCGTAATGAGGATACTGTTCAGAAAATAGGTTTGAATATCCAGTTTGGTAAATATGGTGATATAGCCGTCCAGTATCCATTCATCCGGCAGCGACAGCCCGCCCGGATTTTTCTTAAAGGAAGAGAGAAATACCCACAAAATCGGATAGACAGACAGGAATATCACAAAAACGATCAGCAGATATTTTCCCAAGAACCCCCATATGCCGCCCTCCCTCCCTGTTTTGCGCGCTTCCATTATTTTCTTCATCGCTGTTCCCCCTCCTCAATCCGCTTTATTCGTACGGAATAGTTTGTTGATCGCGCCCACCATGAGGATTCCCAGTATGAATTGAATCACTCCGGCCGTATTTCCCCTGGCGAAATTAAGCTTCGTGCTGCCAAGCGCCGTCTTGTAAATATAGTAACTCAGGCTGTAGGTGGCGTTATCCGGTCCGCCGCCGGTGATCAACGCCACCTCGTTATACAGCAGCAGGCCATAGTTCGCCGCCATCACTGCGATGGTCCCGATCATAGGGCGAAGCAGGGGCAGGGTAATTCTCAGGTCGATCTGAACGGACGAGGCGCCGTCCACCCTGGCCGCTTCATAGATTCCTGGATCGATGGAAAAGATCTGGGTCAGCAGCAGCAGGCACAGGGAGCCGCCGAACAAGATGAAAGAAAATGTCACTCCCCAGAACGCGAACTTTTCATTGGCCAGCACGCTGATATTAGAGCCTGGCCATATTTTATTACAAAGCTCCGTGATGATTCCCCGGGACGGACTGTAAATATTTAAAAAGATCAGCCCGATGGCTGCGGTGGAAATGATATTCGGAATGACAAACACATTTCTCGTAAGCTTCCATCCCTTTGGTTTCTTCGACAGCACGAGAGCTACCAAAAGGGTAAAGGGTACCTGGATCACCAGGGTAAGCGCCACCCATTTTATCGTGTTCACAAGCGCCCGCTGAAAATTGGCATCTACGGTAAACAGCTTAATATAATTGTCAAACAGCTGTCCAAATCCCAGAAACTCCGGGCTTATAAAGTTCTTGTAGTTCCATTTGCAAAAGGATGTAAAAAATATATTCACCAGGGGATAGGCATAGATGACGATAAACAGCAAGATCCCCGGTAATAAAAATACACAGATAAAACCATTTCTTTTTGTGAGCCATTTTCGTTTTTTCAAGCCCAACCCTCCCAAAGCGGTACAAGGCTGCTCCTCCGCAGCCGGCCGGCCGCATGCTGCCGGTCCCGGAAGAAACAGCCCGGTTTTTCATTTTCCATCAGTTACCTGTCCCACTCCAAACAGGAGGGCTTACTCCGCCGCTTCCAGAAACTGGTCCAGCTCTTTCACCACATCATTCACCGTCTTGGAACCATCTTTTAATCCCGCGTATTTTGCCTGGATCTCTCCTTCCGCATCCCCGAAGGTATTGCCCCATCCAAGCGCCTGGTAGTCCGCATTCTGGCACAGGCCGCAGGCTTGGACCAACAGTTTTGCGTCCGCCGTATCCACGGAATCCGCCAATGTCTTATAATCCACGGCCGTGCTGGGAGCCATTCCGATACCCGCCGAGATAATACGGTTGGCAATTTCCTCACTGGTCATATATTTTATGAACTCGATGCATGCCTGTGTCTGCGCTTCGTCCAATTTAGACGATACGACAAAACCGGTCCCCCCGGATAACAAGGATGCTTTCTTGCCGGCCTCATTGGTCGGGAATACCGCCGGCCTGATGTTCTCAGCCCCTGCCTTGCAGTCCACGGAGCCGCCCGCATCCCATACGCCGTTGAACAGCATCGCCGTGTTTCCCTCGAAGAAGTCGGTGCGGTACTGCTCGTCATCGTCTCCGCCGGGGCCGAAGTTGGCAGCGTCGATCTTCTGCAGCGCTTTTGTCTGAATAAAACTTAAAGTCTCCTTGAAGGTGGGATCATCAAAGCTGGTCACCTTCCTTCCGCTCTTATAGAACGTTCTGCAAGCGTCATCTCTCTGGGAATATGCTGCGGCCAATATATTCGTCGGCCATCCGGCGTTCAGGCCGAACGGTGTGATTCCGGCCGCCGTCAGCTTCTCCACTGCCGCATCAAAATCCGCCCAGGTCTGCCACTGGTCCGGCGAAACCGCGCCGGCTTTGTCAAACAGCGCCTGATTATACCAGAAACCAACGCCTTCGATCTGCTCTCTGACCGAATAGATCTTGCCATCCTCTGTCAGATTCTGATCATAGCAGACCCCCACGCCCGCTTTAAACGCCGCGTCCTCATCCAGATAGGGCTTCAGATCCAGTATCATATCCGCGTTAGCCGCCACCGGCACGATATCCCAGCCGCCAAAATCTGCGATGTCATAAAATTCCCCGGCGCTGATATCGTTCAGAGCCGTATTATAAATCCCTTCCGCTCCGCTCTCATCGGCGACGATCACAAAATTAAACTCATCCTTATGGGCATCCGCAAATTCCTGATAGATCTTGCGCATCTCCCCCGCTGCCGCCCACTCTGATTCGTCATGATAATACCCGTGGGTAAAGGTAACCGTTGGCAGCCCGCCGTTTTTATCCCCTTGCTCCGATTGATCCGCCGGTTCGGCATCGGTATTCTGTCTCTTATCCTCTCCGGCCGACGCCTGATTATCCGCCGTCTCCTCCGCCGGTTTGCTGCCGCACCCGGTCAATACCAGGGCCGCTGTCATAGCCGCCGCTAATGTAACGCTCAGAACCTTCCTGAATTTCATATAATCCTCCCTTTCTTTGAATCCTGCAGATCCATCCTTTCGTTTACAAGATTACTTTAACAAACGGGAGGGAATATCTGAATAAACAGAAGCCGCTAAAATGTGATACATTTTTTACCGGCAGCCACCGAAACGATGTAAAAAATGCACTTATTTTACTGCGGCATCCTGTCCGGTAAAATAAGTGCATCTATCGGCTGTTGGGGGACATGTCCATTTCAATTTGGGACATGTCCCCAATCATTCGCCGCGCTGTCCGTTCAGCCCGTTAACCAGCCGGAGCCTGCCTTCTTCGGTCAGGCAGGCCTGCGGAAGCTCAACTTTCAGGAAATCCACCGCGGCGGCATCCCATACCGAGCTGATGCTTTTAATCTGAAGGTCTGCTCCATGAGCTACCTCCAGTGCATTGCCCAGCAGCGGATAGTCTTCCCTGATCATGGCGTTGTCCACATTTGGATTCGAGGGGGCCTGGCCCGTATCTATGGCCAAACGGTTCTGTACCTTTGTACTCAGCATATATTTCAGGAATTCTACACTGGCCTTCCTGCGCCCCGGATCCGGATTATCGTAAACCACATATCCGGAGGACGGAGAGATATAAGATAGGGAAGCGCCGCTTTCCGTGGGATAAGCGGCATAACCGATCTCCCCCTCGATACCGGTACCGCGGAAAATATCGCTCTCCCAGACTCCGTTAAAATAAATCACGCTGCGTCCGTCCAAAAACGCTTGTCTCGCATTGTCAATGTTGTCGACATCCTGTGAGTAAGAATAGAGACGCGCTGCGTCCTGCAGTGTCCGTTTAAAAGAAGGGGTATCAAAATCAGACGGCATAGCCGAAGCCATAGCCAAGCCTTCCGGGGAAGCCCCGGCCAGCCGGGCCAGCAGGAAGTCTTCCACCACCTGGATATCCTCCAGCGCGAACACGGACATACCGGAACTCTGCTTCTCACACCAGGCATCCAGCCTTTCGCAGTCCCCGAAGAACTCCTCCCAGGTATCCGGCAGTTTCACGTTTCCGTCTGCGTCCGTGATCCCGGCCTCCCGGAAAAAAGACGCGTTGAACCAAAACCCCATCACTTCCAGCGCATCCGGAAGCGTATAGAGCTTCCCATCCTCCGTAGTCCAGCTTTCTAACACGGAAGGATGGATGGAAGCCTTAAGTTCATCATCCGCTTCTATGTAGGGCATCAAATCCAGCGCCATCCCTTTGGTCACCGCGTTCTGCACAAAATAGGACAGGCCGTTGGTGCTGACCACATCCGGCATCCGGTCCACCGCCAGCATATCATTGGCCTTTTCCACTGCGATGGTGCTGTCGGAAGATGCCTGCTCCTTTAGGATAACATCCGGGCGGAGTGCGGAAAATTCCTGATAAATTTCCCGCACCACTTTGTGGGTCTGCGCAGTGCCTCCCCAGCCGTGGACCACTGTAATCTCCACCGGCTGCACCTCCTCTTTTCCGGCGCAACCGCCGGAAAAGGTCAGACCGATGATGATAAGGACGGCACACAGCCATCCTGTATATTTGAAACGACCGCTTCCTGATTTCACCCTTGTTCTCTCATCCTCTGTATGGTTTCATTGGCAATGGAGTAGATTTCCTCCGGATCCACACCGATAGCGAAAACCCCGTCTTCGTACAGGATACGCCCATTGATCATGGTCATCTTCACATTACTCTTGCTTCCGGAGTATACCAGGTTCTTGGTTATATTGTTAATCGGCTGCATATTTGGCTGATGCAGGTCGATCATAATCAGGTCCGCCAGCTTACCTTCCGCCAGCGTATCGCATTCATCCAAATGCATCGCCTTGGCGCCGCCCACAGTAGCCATATAAAGAACATCGTTAGCATCCAGCGCGGACGCGTCATCCAGTCTAAGCTTCTGGAGGGAGGTAGCCATGAACATCTCCCGGAACATATCCAGGCAGTTGTTGCTGGCAGGCCCGTCCGTTCCGATTGCCAGCCGGATGCCCATGTTCATCATCCTTTGAAGCGGAGCGATTCCGCTGGCCAGCTTCGCATTGGACGCCGGGTTGGTCACAACGAACATGTTGTGGTCACGGAATATCTCCAGATCCGCCTCAGACATATGCACGCAGTGATAACCGCCGCCGCCGTAATCAAACATCCCTAAACTATTCAGAAAAACGGTAGGCGTCATCCCATAGCGTTCCAGGCATTGATCCACTTCCGGCCGGCCCTCGGAATTATGGGTATATACCGGCGCGTGATGTTTTTTCGCCAGCGCCGCAAGCCCTTCCAGCAAGGAACGGTTCGTCGTATATTCTGCGTGGAAGCCCAGCTGATAGCTGATCAGCTCGTGATAAGCGTTGAATTTCAGATATTCCGCCTCTTCCTCTTCCACCGTCCCGCCAAAATCGTTCAACCCATTGGTCAAAACCGTACGAAATCCCGTGTCCACGGAAGCCTTCGCGATCTGATCCCGGAAAAAATACATATCGAAGTTAGCGGTTATACCGCTGGTCAGGTATTCCATAATCGCCAATTTCGATAAATGATACACATCCTCCGGCGACAGCTTGGCCTCCATGGGAAACACCTGCCTGTTCAGCCATTCCAGCAACGGAAGGTCATCCGCATAAGATCTTAAAAAGGTCATGGCAGAATGGGTATGAGCATTTTTAAACCCGGGCATCAGCAGGTTCTTCTTACAGTCGATCTCCCGGTCCCACGTAACCATATTCTCCACTGCGTCCCTATCCTTACCCGTCCCGATATAGACGATCCGGTTGGATCTCACCCACAGTTCCCCTTCTTCGATCATGAATCCATTTTCCATGGTCAGTATCCTAGCATTATAAAAGCGTGTGTTCATAATTCTCCTCCTTCTTTTATCTGATCCTGACGTCCCAGGTTCCCCGGCCCGAAGCCCATAGGGAGCAGATCTGCCAGTTTGTAATCCATCATCTGAACCGCTGATTTTACCAAAATAATAAGAAATTCCTCCGGATCACAAAATTCCATCATAACCTGCCTGCATACTCCGCAGGGCGGGCAAAAGTCATCCGGTTCCTCCGCCCCAGGCCCTCCGGCGATGGCAATAGCCTCAAATTCCCTCTCCCCCACACTCACCGCCTTAAAAAACGCAGTCCGCTCCGCGCAGTTAGAGGGGCCATACGCCGCATTCTCTATATTACACCCGGTATAAACCGTCCCCGACTTTCCAAGCAAAGCTGCGCCCACACAAAAGCCGGAGTAGGGAGCATAAGAATACTCTCTCGCTTCTAAAGCCTGTTGGATAAGAAACTCCCTTTTCCCTTCCACCGCATTCATATTTTTACTCTCCATTCTCTCCTTCTCCAAACGTTATCTCCTCATTTAGCATATCAATACCTATGCGGTAAATCAACCATAGATTAAAAATTCTGTTGACTATAAATCTACTGCAAATACTATGTTACCATTTCCAGTCAATGATAGCAAATAAGTAAATACATAAATAAGTAATTTAAATAAGTAATTACATAAATAATATCCGGCCAATCCCCGTAAAACAGCTACTCCTACCCTATCCCACGCAGCAAGACATCACATTCTATCAAAGCAGAAAATAATGCCATGTATGAAAGCACAAAAGGCAGAAACGGGATTTTTCGGTACCAAGCGGCTTATCCCGTGTATTCGAAGCGCTATGGCCAGATCTTAGAAAACTTACACAGAAGCTGAAAAAACCTCGCAGGGTACCCGGAACGGTTCTTCCTTGGGTTTGGGCAGTTTGGACAGGCCCGCTGCTTAAAGCTGGGCACAGCGGCAGAATCCGGGGTTACTCCCGGCGGCCGGGTACTTTTGTGTCTCTCTGGGAACGCATAGTGGCGGCTGAGCCTCCGCTTAGTGGAATCGAAAAGACGGGGCAGGATGCACGGCGGACTTCACGTCCGACGGGCAAGAGCCTATTCACCGGGGCTGTCACATTAACTTAGCGTTCTTTCTGGGGGCTTCGTATGGCTGCTGCTTAGGGTTTGGAACCGCGGGCGGTATCCGGGGACGCTCCGGGCGGCCGGGTACTTTTGTGTCTTCCTGGGAGCGCATAGGGCGGCTGAGCCTCCGCTTAGCGGAATCGGAAAGACGGGCAAGAGCCTCTGAACCGGGAACACATCACGTGTTCCTGGTGAATAGGCTCGGTTCCTGAACCCGGCTTTCCGATTCCACTTAGCGGAGGCCAGCGCAAGCCCTCCGCGCTCCCAGGAAGACACAAAAGTATCCGGCCGCCCGGAGCGTCCCCGGATACCGCCCGCGGTTCCAATCCCTAAGCAGCAGTCATACGAAGCCCTCAGGAAGAACGCTAAGTTAGTGCGACAGCTCCTGGTGAATAGGCTCTTGCCCGTCGGACGTGAAGTCCGCCATGCATCCTGAACCCGGCTTTCCGATTCCACTTAGTAGAGGCCAGCGCAAGCCCTCCGCGCTTCCAGGGAGACACAAAAGTACCCGGCCGCCGGGGGTAACCCCGGATTCTGCCGCTGTGCCCAGCCTTAAACAGCGGGCCCGCCCAAACTGCCCAAATCCAAGGAAGAACCGTTCCCACCCCATCAGCGTTTCCCCTTTTCATAGACTTCTCCCAAAGCCCGCGGTGCCTGGTTATTCCCGGAAAAGAACACCAGCAAAAGCAGCGTCAGCAAATAGGGCAAAATCATGACCAGATCCGCATAAGCGCCCGGCATCTGCAGCAGAAGCACGATCTCATTGCCTCCGGAGCGGGCGAATCCGAACAGCAGGCAGGCGCCAAGGGCGGGAAGGATCTTCCAGTTACCGAATATCATGGCCGCTATGGCTAGATATCCATATCCCGCATAGATGGCGGAAGAAAAACTAGCCGATATCGAATACGCAAAACACATACCCGCGAATCCGGACAGAGCGCCGGACACCAGAACAGCCCAAAGCCGTATCCGCTCCACACGCACTCCCGCCGCATCAACCGCCTGCGGATGATCCCCGCAGGCACGCAGCCGAAGCCCGAATCTGGATTTATATAGAATGAACCAAGCAATCACGGCCAACAGAACAATCCATATCTCAAACAGATAAAGATCCTTAAATACAACGCCCAGCACCGGGATATTCGAAAGCACAGGTATCGTGATACGCATGGAGACCCCCAGTTGGAATTTATCCGAAGGCGCGCCCGTCAGCAGCGGGTTCAGCTGTTTCGTCAGATAGGCGGTGACTGCCATCGCCAGAATATTGATCACGATCCCACTGATTACCATATTGGCCCGAAAACGGATACACAATAACGCATGCAAAAGAGAGTATACCGCTCCGCCGGCCATAGCCGCCGCAAACGCCAGCAAAATCTGCGGCAGGGAACCGGGCTTTAGCACGTCGGCGCTCATAATCACAAACAAAGCTCCCGTAAAGGCCCCGACGCCCTGAAAACCTTCCAGCGCCAGGTTCGTGATTCCGCTCTGTTCGCTGTATATTCCGCCAACGGCCATAATAAACAGG
The DNA here is from genome assembly GCF_019042275.1 of Diplocloster agilis. Lineage (GTDB taxonomy): Bacteria > Bacillota > Clostridia > Lachnospirales > Lachnospiraceae > Diplocloster > Diplocloster agilis. The sequence goes on along the minus strand of NZ_JAHQCW010000003.1, from coordinate 137,990 downwards.
GGCAGCGCAAACGCCAAACCGTCAATGATCATCCTGTTCATACCGACTGCTCCCCCCTTCTGCCTTTCCGCCCCTTCTCCTCCGTATTCGGTCCGCACTCCTTCAGACGGTTGATTCGGTATCTGATATAGCCGGTGCAGGCACTGACCAGCAGCAGAATTCCTGTGATCACCGAGGCGATCTCTCCCGGCACCCCGGATCTGGAACTCATATACGTATTTCCTTTTTCTAGAATGGATATGAGAAAAGAAGACAAAATCACCCCGGCCGGATTCGAGTTTCCCAGCAGGGCCACGGCTATGGCGTCAAACCCGACAGCCGGCAGCACCTTAGGCCGGATGGAGCCGAAATATCCCAGATAGTAGGTAACTCCCGCCAGACCGGAAAGAGCTCCGGATAGCATCATGGCCAGCACCATATTTTTACCCACCTGCATCCCCGCGTATCTTGCCGCCTCCGGACTCTTCCCGGCCGCCCGGATCTCGAACCCGAATGTGGTACGGTTCAGGAGAAACCGAAGCAGAAACGCGATACCGATGGCCAGCAGTATGCCAAGCGGTATATCGATTTTCATTCCTCCTGCCGATACATCCAGCAAGGTCAGCCTGGAAGCCTGTGTTACCGGGGCGGACTGTCTGGACACGGGATTGATATACCACATGTGGATGCAGAAGCTGACCGCATACAGAAGGATATAGTTCAACATAATGGTGGATACCACTTCATTTACCCGGAACCGGTATTTGAGCCATCCCACCAGACCTCCGGACAGCATCCCTACAGCGATTCCCACCAGCAATACCAGGAATTTGGCGGTAAGTCCGGACAGGCCGTCAGCATACCCGGCCAGGATGGATGCCATGAAACCGGAAATCAGCATCTGCCCTGATACTCCGATATTAAACATTCCAGCCTTCAAAGCCACAGCCACGGCCAGCGAGGCAAACAGCATCGGCGTCCATGCATTCAAAAATCCGGTAAAGTCCGTAAAGCTGTTTTTGTAAGCCGCATAGGAGGGCTTCGGTAATATGCCGCAGCCCTGCAGCAGGTTCTGATAGGCGTTCACAGGATTTGCGCCGGTCACTGCGATAATAACCATGCCGAGCAAAAGACTTAGAAAAACGGCAAAAAGAGGGAGGGTAATAGGTTGTGTCTTTTCATTTCCCAAGAGCAGGATAAGCCCTCTTTGGATGAGGTGTTTTCCCTTTTTCATGCACCTTTCACCCCCATCATGTACGCGCCGATCTGATCGGCGGTCAGGCTTTTTGCATCCGAGATTCTGGTCATGGTGCCATTATATATGACTCCGACAGTGTCCGAAAGCTTCATGATCTCATCCAGTTCCAGGGAGATCAGCAGAATGGCCTTCCCCGCCTCCCTCTCTTTTAGGATCTGCCGGTGTATTTTATCAATCGCTCCGATATCCAGGCCTCTTGTAGGCTGAACAAATATCAGCAGCGGGTTCTGCAGGTCAATCTCCCTTCCAATCACGGCTTTCTGCTGGTTTCCTCCGCTCATAGAACGTACCAGAGTCCTTTTTCCGCGGGCGCTTCGGATATCATAGCGTCCAATCAATTCCTCCGCATATCTGCCGATCTCATCCGGATTCAGTATTCCCCTGCGCGAGAACGGTTCCCTGCCATATTTCTTCAGGATCAGATTATCTGCCAGTGAAAAATCCAGGACCAGCCCGGTGGTCTGCCGATCCTCAGGGATATAAGAAAGACCGGACACAATTCGCCTTTTCACATTAAATTGGCTGATATCCGCGCCGTTCAGATAAATGCCGCCGTCCTTCGCTTTCAAAAGGCCCGCAATGGCGTCCGCCAATTCGATCTGTCCATTTCCCGCCACTCCGGCCACTGCGAAAATCTCACCGCCGCGGACGGAAAAGGATACGTCCCGGACAACCGGAAGATGATTTTTATTTTCCACCGTCAGATGTTCCACCCGCAATATCTCCCGGCTTACCTGAATTTCCTTCTTTTCCATTGGTTCCGGCAGCTCGTTTCCGATCATCAAAGCGGCCATCTCTCTTGTGCTGGTATCTTTTACATCCCGGACAGCGGTCAGTCTCCCGTGATTCAATACGGCGCACCGGTCGGCAATCTGCTTGATCTCCTCCAATTTGTGTGAAATCAGTATAACCGTCTTCCCCTGATCCTTTAACTCCCGGATAATCTCTAGAAGGAACCGGATCTCCTGAGGGGTTAATACAGCGGTGGGCTCGTCGAAAATAAGGATTTCCGCCCTGCGGTACAGCATTTTCAGAATTTCCACCCGCTGTCTGGCTGACACATCCATATCAGATATCCGTTTCGCAGGATCGATCTCCAGGCCATACTTGTGAGACAAATCCCGGATCTGCTGCTCCGCCTGCTGTTTGTCAAAGCATGGTAAGGCGCCAAAAAGTCTCTTGACCGGTTCCGTCCCCAGTACAATATTCTCGGCAGCCGTAAAATTCTGCACCAGTTTAAAATGCTGATGAACCATACCGATATTCAATCCGGCCGCTTGATTTGGGGAAGTGATCCGCACTCTTTCTCCACGAATCCAGATCTCCCCATCATCCGGCTCATACATCCCGAAAAGCATACTCATCAAAGTGGATTTCCCCGCTCCATTTTCTCCCAACAGCGCGAAAATTTCCTGAGGGCGAATCTGAATGGTAACATCATCGTTGGCTACAATTCCAGGAAATCTTTTGGTAATATGCCTCATTTCCACCATATACTCCATCCCGGGGCCGCTCCTTTTTTCCATGTTATTGCTTTTATGTTATTGTTCTCTTTTGTGAATTCTATGATTTTAGATTTACAGAATTTTCGATTTGTATTCTTCTGATTTGTATTTCTTCAAATTTCACTTTTTAGAAAAAACGCAGGGGGCAGCCGCTGTCCGTGTCTGCCCCCATTGGTTATATAGATATTCCTGTCATTGTCGTACTGCCGTATCAAGTCCCGGAAAGTCATCCGGCGTGTTACTCCCCGTATAGGACGGCGGAACGATTGTCCCGTCCTTGACTTGGTTATAGACCTGCTCAAGTTTTGTTATCGTGTGGCCGGAAAGCTGATGCCGCCCTTTTTCGGACACGTAACCGGTGGAATCACTGTCCGCCTTTAACAGATTATTTCCTCCCTGAAAGGTACCATCCGCTATGGCATTTAACTGCTTCTCCACATTTTTATCCATGATCTTTAGCGCTGAGGTGAGGACAATATTCCGCTCCCCATTGACGCCGTCATCGTATTGATCCACATCACAGCCGATCACCTTTACATCCCCCGCCTCCTTGGCCGCGGTAAATACGCCGTTTCCCGCTCCGCCCGCCGCCACGAAAAGCACATCCACTCCCTGGGCGATCAAAGCCTGCCCGATCACTTTTCCCTGGGCCTGGTCGGAAAAGCTGCCTGTATAATTACCGCCGATATTCCGGTTCGTCACATCGGTACCGGCGTATGCGGGAATTTCCACATATTCCGCCTTGGCCCCCAGGTTTTTAACCGCATAGTTCACCCCGGCTTCGAATCCGTATTGATAGTTGACGTTGGATGGAAAAGCCACGCCATTGACTACAGCCGTCTTACCGGTCTTTGTCTCCAACGCCGCCGCGACGCCTGCAAAAAAGCCGCCCTCCTGCTCCGCGAACTGCATGGCGTAGACGTTCGCAAGCTCTGTTTCCTCCCCGTTCGCATCCGTTGGATAGGAGTCCACCAGGATAAATTTTACATCCGGGTTATCCGCGGCCAGCTGCCCGATGCCCGCGAACTGGAAGCCGGGGGCTATAATCACATCATAGTCGGCGGCGATATCGGCCACCGCCTGTACGGATGCGGCATTGTCACCGGTCGGTTCATTGACCGGCGTGACGCCGGAATCCGGATGGGTATTCAAAAATGCCTGCACACCCTCGAAATTATTTTGATTAAAAGAGCCGTCATCCACACCGGTGGGGCTGGTAACGATCGCGATTTTCAAGCCGTCCTCCGCGTTATTCCCGGTTTCCGGTGCAGCCGGTTCCTGCTTCTGACTGTCGCGGCAGCCGGTCAGAGCCATCAGCACACATACCGCCAACACTCTCAAGGGTCTTTTCATAATAATCCTCCTTTTTGTGAAGCGGAAAAATACGGAGCCGGCGTAAGTACCGGATTCTAGCTATGGCAGAGGAGCATCAGCTCCTTTTCTTTCTGAACACTTCGGCAAGGCTGTCCGTAAAAGGAGGATAGCAGATTCCTTCCTCCGTCACTATGGCCGTGATCAGGGTATGATCCGTAACGTCAAAGGCCGGATTGTAGCATTTCACCTCCGGAAGCGCCATGGGCTCCTCATAGAACTTCGTCTTGATTTCATCGGCATCCCGCAGCTCTATGGTTATGTCTTCCCCGGACGCACAGTTTAAATCAATGGTGGAGCTTGGACCCAGCACATAAAGTGGTATCCCGTAATGCTTCGCCAGTATCGCCACGCCGCTGGTCCCGATCTTGTTCGCCGTGTCGCCGTTGGCAGCCACCCGGTCGCAGCCCACGAAGCATGCCTGTATCCAGCCGTTCTTCATCACCAGGCTTGCCATATTGTCACAGATCAAGGTCACATCGATACCGCTTTTGGCCAATTCATGGGAAGTCAGTCTGGCCCCCTGCAGGAGCGGCCTGGTCTCATCCGCGAACACCTTAAAATTCATCCCGCGCTCTTTTCCCAAAAATAACGGGCCCAGCGCGGTTCCATATTGGGATGTGGCGAGAGGTCCCGCGTTGCAATGGGTCAGGACACCGTCTCCGTCATGGATTAGGGAGAGTCCGAATTCCGATATAGCCCGGCACATCCGGATATCCTCTTCCTGAATCATACGGCTTTCCTGTTCCAGCAGTTTCAGGATCTTTGAAACCGGGAGATCCGAATGGGAAGTGACCACATTTTCCATACGGTTCAGCGCCCAGCTTAGATTTACCGCGGTCGGGCGGGAAGAATCCAGATATTCTTTATATTTACGGAATTCCTCTAAAAACCGGTCATAATCCTCCGTTTCAATCTGTCTTGCCAGCACATAGATACCATACCCCGCACAGATTCCGATGGCCGGGGCTCCCCGCACCTTCAGTTCGAATATAGCCTCATAGAGATCCCCAGCCGTGTGGAGTGTCAGATACTCCTCCCTGTTGGGCAGTTTCGTCTGATCTATGATGATTACATTTTTTCCGTCTTCACTTAATTTTACATTTTCAACGTGAGTTATTTTTTCCAGATTTTCCAATCCATTTTCCTCCTTCTTAAGTATCCCCATATACGGCGTCATTATTCGGCCGGCTATTTATGGATTATTCGTTTGAAAAGGATTGTTATAGAATTTCTTTGGCAATGTTTACGATGGATGAGGTGATCAGCTTCTTAAACATCGGCGCCTTGCGGTCCGCCATCTCCTGTACCTCTTCATGGGTCAGCGGCTGTTTGGCCGCGTCGGCTGCCTGGTTGGAAACGCAGGAGATACCGCATATCTTCATTCCCATATGATTGGCCGCCACAGCTTCACAGGCGGTGCTCATGCCTACGGCATCGGCGCCCAGTATCCTGCACATGCGCACCTCCGACGGGGTCTCAAAGTTGGGCCCGGTCAGCTGGATGTAGACTCCTTCCTGGAGCGGGATATTCTGTTCCAGTGCGGTCTGTTTGATGATCCGGCGGAGCTTGTAATCGTAGACGTCGCTCATGTCGGGGAACCTGGTGCCCAGCTCATCGATGTTGGGGCCGATCAATGGAGAGGGGACGAAATTCAGGATATGGTCCCGGATCAGCATGAAATCTCCGGCCTGATAGTTGTAGTTGATACCGCCGGAGGCGTTGGTCAGGAATAGTACCTCGGCTCCCAGCATCCGCATAAGCCTGGTGGGAAGTACAACGTCGGACATGTCGTAGCCTTCGTAGTAATGGACACGGCCCTGCATGATAACGACCGGTACGGTTTCTACATAGCCGAAAATGAAACGGCCTTTGTGGCCGGGCACGGTGGATACCGGAAAGCCTTCGATATCGGAATAGTTAAGGGTTGCTTCTACCTGGATGCCTTCGGCGTAATCGCCAAGGCCGGAACCCAGGATCAGCGCTGCTTTGGGCTGGAAGTCTATTTTGGATTTTACGCTCTCATAGCATTTTTGTAATTTTTCGTATACTTGGTTCATGGTAGGTCTCCTTTGCTTTTTTCTTATCTGTTATTGGGGTTTGGGTTATTCGTGCCTGTGCTCTTCGGGGCGCTTACGGGGACAGGCACATTCCGCCGTTCGTCTGGGGCCGGCCCCGCCGGTGACGGAATGAGCCTGTCCCCTCTTAGAAGTAGATGATTTCTACACGGTGGCCCATCTGCTCTACCACGGATTTGAGCTGGCCGATGAGATTCATGCGTAGATCCAGATCCATGGTGGCATCGTAGGCCTGATTGACGGCTTTGCCTACGAAGAGCTTTAGTTCCGTGCATTCCTCGATCAGGATCTTGGCCAATCTGGCGGCGCCGTTGTCCTCGTCCAGGGCAAGGAAGAAGTCCACATCGACCTCATCTCTTACATATTGTCTTAAAAGCTTCAATGCTTTATTCATCGTAATGATTCCTTCGGTAACCAGATCCATCCCTTCGATCTCTGCCATAGGCGGCACATCGCTGGAAGTGTTCTGGATCTGCGTGACGACCGGTTTGTCCAAATATTTGGCGGCGATATTCGCGCTGGTGCCGCCGCACACGACTTTACAGCCGGCTTCGCTCATGAACTGCTCCATCAGCTTCCGGTCATCATCCGGATCCTCCGGCGGACCGGTAAAAATACTGACCAGGCGTCTGGGAATAACTCTGGTCACACAGACTGTAGTGTCGTCCCCGGGTTTTTGCAGATAGAGATCGTCACAGGCTTTGCTTAGCATGGCCGTGAGCCTGGAAGCCGACGTGGTGGTTTTCATACATTTGAGCGCATATTCGGCCATACTGTCTCGGGTCCAGCCCAGATTCAGAATCTCACCGGCCCCCGCATATACTACGCCGTCGCTCATCAGCACAAAGCAGTCACCCATCTGCACCTGGAACCGCCATTCCCGGATATCCTTTCCCTCCAGTTCCCGGTGCGTGAAGGGGATATCCATCAGTTTTTTATCCCGGATGAGTACACATTCCGGGTTGTCGAACTCTACCAGATATCCTTCCCCGTTGTGGAAAATCTGCAGTATACTGAATGTGGCGTAGGCCACCTTCCGGACCTGGCAGATCGGCAGTGTCTTAACGATAGTCTCCACCGCATCTTCAATGGACGCCCCGTTCTGGAACATGGTCCCCAGAATCTTAGAGGTCAGCGTGGCCAGAATATTGGCCTTGACCCCGCTGCCCATTCCATCCGCCAAAATGGCGATATCCGAATCCGCCGTCTTGATGATTTCGACTTTATCCCCGCACAGCTCTTCATGAAACTTATTTAAACTTTTATAGGAAACTTCTACGCTGACATCCATGGCTTTCCCCCTATTCTTCCTGACCTTCGAATAAGATCGAATCCCGAAGCTTCGTCAGTGTGACCTTGGTCTCAGCCGTAGTCTCACCCAGCAGTCCGGCGATCTCCTGGGCAACCATCATCTGCTTGTCGATAACCTTCTGGGCCATTTCCACCGTCTCGACCTGGAGCTGGTAATGCTTTTTCTTATTATTTTCCTCTTCCGTCACATCTTCGAAGATTCCAAGGACCGCATCCTGCTCTTTGACGTACACTAACGTCTGGGTTGTATAAATACCCAGATCCTCGTAGGCCACCCGCTTATGTACGATCGGCTCATGCGTGTCGTAGACATACAAGAAATCCGTATGATCAATCAGTTCGAACAGATATTTCTCCACCGCCACGGATTTACTCTGTTTAAACATCTTCTCCGCCGCTTTGTTAAATTCCATAATCCGCATATCCTGATCGACAACCAGGATCGCGTTCGGAGTCTGCTCCATCACCGTGTTTGCCATAGAATTGGCTTTGTCAAAGGCATAGGGCAGGCACATGCCAAGCTCAGCTTTTTCCTGGAATACCGCGATCGCCTTCTCCCGGCAGGAACCATATCCGCAGGCCCCGCAGTCCAGCTCGTCTTCTCTGCTGTATTTGCCGGTCTTGCGCAGTATACTCCTGATTTCCTCTTCCGTCGGCATTTTTTCCTTCTCCACCCGGGAGTAGAACTGCTTTTCCAGATCTACCTCCGGCGGTGCCTCCGGATAGTCCGGACTGACATACTCGATCTGTTCCTCGATATCCAGCTTAGCCTTAAACCTGGAAACCTCCATTTTGCTGATCGCGGGGCCCTTGATACAGCCGCCCTCGCAGACGTTCGCCTCGATAAAGCAATGCTCCAGTTCTCCATTCGCCATACCGCGGAACAGATCAATACAATTATCCAGTCCGTCCACAAACAGCTTGCGGTAAGTGTCTTTTCCGTTCTTGGCCACCACCGAAGTCATCACCCCGGAACTGACCGGATACAGACGGTTTACCTTCGGATCCGGATTATCCATAGGAGAGGGATCCAGCGCCTTTACCTCGATCCCTTCCTCCTCCATCCACTGCTCGGCCTCGGAGAAATTGATCACCGCGTCGATCCAGCCGGAAGTCCGCTCATCCAGCTCCGCTTCCTCCTTTTTGGCAATGCAGGGGCCTAAAAAGACTACCTTTGTATTCATCCCCAGCTGCTTTTTGATCAGCATGCCGTGGGCCACCATCGGCGATACCACCGGCGCCATATAGGGGGTCAGATCCGGAAAATATTTCTCAATCAAATCGTTGACGCTGGGACAGCAGGTGGAAATTACATTCTTCATGCTGCCCTCCTCCAGAATACGGTGATAAGCGTTGGTCACATAGGCCGCTCCCTCGGCAGTCTCCCGGATCTGTTTAAATCCCAGCTGCTTCAAAGCGGTAACCACCTGGCCCGGATGGGTGTATTTCATAACCCCCAGATAGGACGGAGCAATCGAAATAACCGTTTTCTGGCCCTGTCTTAAAAAGCTCTTCACCCGGTCCAGATCACTGGAAAATGTCTTGGCATTCTGGGGACATACCTCCAGACAGTGCCCGCACAAAATACAGTGCTCGTTCATGATCTGGGCCTGTTCGTTCTTGATCCGTATCGCTTTTACCGAACAGGACCGGACACATTTGTAACAGTTCCGGCAATTGGCTTTTTGAAAATCAATGACGTTCATGTGTGGCCTCCTTAATCGTTTATAAGAATCCAAATGCGGCTGCCAATCCGGCAGCCGCATATTTTATATCCTTAGTTCACACTTCTCTTCACATAGCTGGTATGCAGAATTTCATGAGCCTTATGGCTTCCGGGCTCTCCCAGGTACTCCGCGTACAGCTGTTTGATGGCCGGGTTCTCATGAGATTTCCGGATCGGTTTTCCGGCATCCGAATCGTACAGGACCTTTGCACGCAGCGCGCGGATATCGGTAAAGTTCCGGACGGATGCAGGCTGCTGGGGCTGTCCGCCGCCGTTTACACAGCCGCCGGGGCATCCCATAATCTCGATGAAGTGGTAATCCGCTTCGCCGTTTTTCACCTTCGTCAGCAGTTCTCTGGCATTGCCAAGGCCGGAAGCCACCGCGATCTTCACATCCATACCCGCTACGTTGTAAGTAGCTTCCTTGATTCCCTTCGTTCCGCGAACATCGGTAAAATCTACGGACGCCAGTTCCTCTCCGGTCAGTGTTTCCACTGCGGTACGAAGAGCTGCTTCCATAACACCACCGGTAGCGCCGAAGATCACGGCAGCGCCAGTGGATAATCCCAAAGGCTCGTCGAAGTCCTCATCCGGCAGATCCAGGAAACGGATACCTGCGCGTTCGATCATCCTGGCCAGTTCTCTTGTGGTGATGGCGATATCTACATCCGGTACGCCGGCTGCATCCTGGTCGTCACGGCCGATCTCGAATTTCTTCGCGGTACAGGGCATTACGCTGACCATAACGATATCCTTCGGATCGATTCCCATCTTCTCCGCATAATAGGTCTTCGCAATCGCGCCGAACATCTGCTGAGGAGATTTACAGGAGGAGAGGTTCTCGGTCATATCGGGGAAATAATGTTCACAGTATTTAATCCAGCCCGGAGAACAGGAGGTAATCATCGGCAGAACTCCGCCGTTTTGTACACGGTCCAGGAACTCATGAGCCTCTTCCATGATGGTAAGATCGGCGCTGAAGTCCGTATCAAACACTTTATCAAAGCCCAGACGGCGAAGGGACGCCGCCATCTTGCCTTCTACATTGGTACCGATCGGCAGGCCGAAAGCCTCTCCAAGAGCCGCGCGGACCGCCGGAGCTGTCTGCACCAGCACATGCTTGGAAGGATCTGCAAGCGCTGCGAACACGTCATCGGTAAAGTCTTTTTCCCGTAATGCGCCCGTAGGACATACGGCGATACACTGGCCGCAGGATACACAGCTGGTTTCCCCTAAGCCCATCTCAAACGCGGAACCAATGTTGGTGACAAAACCGCGCTCGTTGGCGCCGATCACGCCGATTCCCTGCACATTCGCGCAGACTGCAACGCAGCGGCGGCAGAGGATACATTTATTATTGTCACGGATCATGTGGGCTGCGGAATCATCGATATCGAAATCCTGCATTTCTCCCTCGTACATGTCCTCATTTTCCACCTTCAGGTCTTTACAGAGTTTCTGAAGTTCACAGTCACCGCTGCGGACGCAGGACAGGCATTTTCTGTGATGGTTGGAAAGGATCAGCTCCAATGTTTTCTTTCTAGAGTCCAGAACCTTGGGCGTGTTGGTCCACACTTCCATTCCTTCATTGATCGGGTATACACAGGAAGCAACCAGACTTCTCGCACCTTTCACTTCGCAGACACACATCCGGCATGCGCCAATTTCGTTGATATCCTTCAGAAAGCAAAGAGTAGGAATCTCAATATTGGCAAGCCGGGCTGCTTCCAGAATGGTAGAGCCTGCAGGTGCTTTTACTTCTACACCATTTATTTTTAATGTAATATTTTCCATTTTTGAATCCTCCATTACTCTTTATAGATAGCGCCGAAGCGGCATTTTTCCATACATGCTCCACATTTTACGCACTTGCTCTGATCGATTGCGTGAGGTTCTTTGACCACGCCGATGATCGCGTTGTTCGGACATGTTCTGGCACAAAGTGTACAACCCTTACATTTATCCGCATCGATCTTGTAGGACAACAGAGCCTTACAGACGCCAGCCGGACATTTCTTATCCACAACGTGGGCGATATATTCATCTCTGAAATAGCGAAGCGTGGATAACACCGGGTTGGGAGCCGTCTGTCCCAGACCGCAAAGGGCGTTCTCTTTGATGTAGTAACAGAGTTCTTCCATCTTGTCCAGATCTTCTAAGGTACCCTGGCCCTTGGTAATCTTATCCAGCATCTCGTAGAGACGTTTGGTTCCGATCCGGCAGGGGGTACATTTTCCGCAGGACTCATCCACCGTGAACTCCAGGAAGAATTTGGCGATATCAACCATACAGTTGTCTTCATCCATAACGATCAGACCGCCGGAACCCATCATGGAGCCGATGCTGATCAGGTTATCGTAATCGATCGGAATATCGAAGTGTTCCGCTGGGATACAGCCGCCGGAAGGTCCGCCGGTCTGTGCCGCTTTAAACTTCTTGCCTCCGGGGATTCCTCCGCCGATCTCTTCCACTACTTCACGCAGCGTGGTTCCCATAGGGATCTCCACCAGGCCCGTGTTGTTGATCTTTCCGCCCAGAGCGAATACTTTCGTTCCTTTGGACTTCTCGGTTCCCATGGAAGCGAACCATTCCGGTCCGTGCAGGATGATCTGAGGGATATTGGCATAAGTCTCTACATTGTTCAGAATCGTCGGTTTTGCAAACAGACCCTTAAGCGCCGGGAAAGGAGGCCTGCATCTGGGTTCGCCGCGGTTTCCTTCGATGGAAACCATCAAAGCGGTCTCTTCTCCGCATACGAAAGCGCCTGCGCCAAGACGGAGATCGATATCAAAGCAGAAATCCGTTCCGAAGATATTCTTGCCCAGCAGACCATATTCTCTGGCCTGGTTGATGGCGATGTTCAGACGTTCTACGGCGATGGGATATTCCGCACGCACATATATGTAACCCTGGGTCGCTCCGATGGTATAACCGGCGATCGCCATGGCTTCCAGTACTACATGAGGGTCGCCTTCCAGAACCGAACGGTCCATGAAAGCGCCGGGATCGCCTTCATCGGCGTTACAGCAGACATATTTCTGATCGGCATCGTTAGCCTTAGCCAGCGCCCATTTTCTTCCGGTAGGGAAACCTGCGCCGCCGCGGCCTCTCAATCCGCTGTCCAGCAGAACATTTATCACATCATCGGGCGTCATCTCTGTCAGCACCTTGCCCAGAGCTTCGTATCCGCCGGTTCCGATGTATTCGTCGATATTCTCAGGATTGATGACACCACAGTTTCTCAATGCGATTCTGTGCTGTTTCTTATAGAAATCCGTATCATTTAATGCGGTTACTCCGTGATCCGTAACCGTCTCATCATACAGAAGTCTGGTGACCACTCTTCCTTTTAACAGATGTTCCTCTACGATTTCGGGAATATCCTCTGCTTTTACCATTGCATAAAATGCTGCTTCCGGGTATACGATCATGATCGGTCCCAAAGCACACAGGCCGTGGCATCCGGTCTTGACTACGGCCACTTCATTCTCCAGGCCTTTATTCTTAATCTCTTCCTCTAGTGTCGTGATGATTTTTTCACTTCCGGAGGAAGTGCATCCGGTTCCACCACAAACCAATACGTGTGAACGATACATAGTCACTGGCCCTCCTATTTAATATTTTCAGCGTTCAAAGTATATTTCTGTACAACCTGACCACGGATCAGATGTTTTTCCACTACTTCCAGAGCTTTCTCCGGATTCATCTTCACATAAGTCACTTTATCCTTACCGGGTTCCATCACTTCCACGATGGGCTCATACTGACACAGGCCGATACAGCCGGTCTGGGTTACCGCTATATTATCCAGATGTCTTTCCTGAACCGCGTCGGAAAGGGTGGTTAATACCGGTCTCGCACCGCTGGCGATACCGCAGGTTGCCATACCTACCACTACTCTGGTCTGGCTTGAGTCCTCTGAGCGAAGACCGACCTGTCCCTGCATTCTCTCACGGATTGCTTTCAATTCTTCCAAAGACTTCATATCGAGATCCCTCCATCTGTCTCTTTTTTGTTTTCCGTTAAATATTCCTTAATATATGCGGATACCTCCGGTTCATCAAAGGGGACATCCCCCAGAACCTCCCGAAATTCTCTGGTATCCAGCGTAAAGCTTCTGCCATCCACTTCATATGTATATCGAAAATCGACATCCTTGTGAAATATAATAAGTGTGTGAATCGTACTGGTCATGTCCCCCAGGGGCATCCTGTCAATATGGGACAATCCAAATACCGCTGTTACACATGTTCCGGCCCCAGGCTTCGATTCTATAGAAAAATCTCCGCCGGCAGCCAATGCCGCCATCTTAAAAAACGGGACTCCAAGTCCTACCTTACGGGTCGTCCGGGTTGTAAAAAACGGGTCTTCCACATGGGATAACTGCTCCTCTGTCATTCCGCAGCCATCATCCTTGATCTGAATGACCAGGGTATCTGCCTTCGTATCCACCGCTACGGATATCTCCACCAAGGAAGCTTTCGCCCTGGTAGAATTCTCAGCCACATCCAGCACATTCAGTGAAATTTCAGGCATCATAGGCTATTCGTATTTCGCCAGAATATCGTCGATGTCATCCACTGTTAATCTTCCGTAAACTTCACCGTTGATCATCATAACAGGTGCCAGACCACAGGCGCCCACACACCGGCATGCATCCAGTGAAAAACGGCCGTCCGGAGTACATTCTCCGCCGACAATACCTAACTTCTCCATCAATTTATTGTAAATATCACCGGAGCCCTTTACATAACAGGCTGTTCCAAGACAGACAGAAATCTGATATTTACCTTTGGGACTGAGGGAAAATTGAGAATAGAAAGTCGCAACACCATAAATCTTTTCCAGGGGAAGCCCGGTTTCATTCGAAATGATGGTCTGAACTTCGATCGGCAGATAGCCATAGATATCCTGCGCTTTTTGCAGAATCGGCATCAAAGAACCTTTTTCGTCTTTGTGCTCGGCAATGACTTTTAACAGGTCCGCTTCCTGCTCTTTCGTTCCCTGAAACGGAACGGTTTGCTTTTTGGCACTCATCTAAAAACCTCCTTGTAATTAAACCTATAAGTATGACTATTTTATCACAAGTCCGTTAAAAAATCTACAAATAATTCCATTTTTCACACGAAAATAAGTAATGGCAGATTAGGAATTTTTGTGAAATTTACCTATATTTATGTTGGCTTGGGGTGAAATGCGAGGCCGGGGCATTGGGCCGGAGCATTGGGCCGGAGCGGGAAGTGGAACGGGCGGTCTCCGGAGAGGGCGCATACGTAGCGGGCGCCCTCTCCGGAGACCGCCCGTTCCACTTCCCGCTCCTACACTGGTGAGGCCTTAGTTTTGCGGGGGTAGGGTATTGTATCTCTTTCTTCCTATTATTATGGAATTTATGTAGCATGGAAATTTTTCATATACGAAAAACTGGATAGCGTGCCTGGATTACATTAATGTTTGCTTCATCAATGTATTCTTTATGCTTTAACATAACCTACTATCTTTATTTCTTTAAAATTTGTGGACAATTCTTACGCCACTTTGTGAATCTTCATTTTTTCAGGACATGGTAATGTTAATAGATTTCCGCCATATCCTTATAATATGTTTGGAAAGTATTCTTTGGATTTATGAGAATGATTTTACACTCGCAATATCTGTACTCAAAGTAACCTCTGTAAATAGGAGTTGATAGCGATAATTTTTGTGTATACATTATCTAATATGAGTATAATTGATGCAGATATCATTCCCTTTTATCAGTCACTCATAATGATTAACTGACCAATGACTATTTCCTTTCCCTGAATATAAAAACCGGTCCCATAGGACCGGTCTTTATTCAATAATAATAGGAATACTTTATCGACTCGATATTGCCAGTTATTCAAATAATCATTTATACAGATAGCCAACGACAGCGTAACACCACTGATTGATAGCCCCAATTGATGCGTTGGATAGCAATAAGGTGGTAGGTTTTGCTGATGTACCACCAAGTAAGTGTCCTGAAACCGCCGCAGCGTTGGAGGCACCATGTACACTAATCAAAAAGGCGCATAAGTCGCCGGTATTGTACTCCAATGCTATCGTTGTTTGCCCACCGGTATTGATGTTAGCTTGATACAGTTTTGTTCGAAGTTTAAGAATATCTTCTGCATTCGCCTTCTTCGCTAAATTATTATTAACATTATTGATAGCTTGTTCCACAGTAGTTTCTTTATTTGACATATAAATCAAGTTCGCCTCATTCGGGCCCTGAGGTCCAACTGGCCCCTGATCACCTTTGTCTCCTTTTAAGCCCTGCGGTCCCATCGGACCAGCTTCTCCTGGATCTCCCTTATCGCCTTTTAGTCCCTGTGGCCCTATCGCGCCGGTGTCACCTTTCGGTCCCTGCACCCCTGGATCTCCCTTATCGCCTTTTAGTCCCTGTGGCCCTGTCGCGCCGGTGTCACCTTTCGGTCCCTGCACTCCTGGATCTCCTTTCGGGCCAACATCTCCCTTCGGGCCCATAGCGCCGGTAGGTCCCTGCGGTCCTTCCGGTCCGGTCAATCCTCTCGGCCCCGTTGCGCCCTGTGGTCCTTCCGGCCCTGTCAGTCCTCTGGGACCCTGCGCACCAGTTTCGCCCTGAGGACCCTGTGCTCCTGTGTCGCCTTTAAGCCCCTGCGAGCCAACAGCCCCAGTATCGCCCTTATCCCCTTTCAAGCCTTGCGGACCGGCCGGTCCTGTCTCGCCGGGATCTCCTTTTAATCCCTGAGGTCCTCTAGGTCCAGCAGGTCCCTGCTCGCCGGGATCACCTTTCTCTCCCTTTAAGCCCTGCTCACCAGTGTCACCCTTCGGTCCTGCCGGCCCGGCAATACCTGGCTCTCCAGCCGGTCCTGTAGCTCCCTGTTCTCCGGGATCGCCTTTCTCTCCTTTCAAGCCGTTCATCCAGTCAACCATACTCCCCTGGAAACCATAATCCACCGCAATTTCATAGGCCGATTTACCTTTCGCGTATACGGTAGTTTTCTCATCTCCGATATACCAGAATCCGTCTTCACCGATACGTGGTGTGACGCCATTCTCGCCTTTAGAGGGTTTTCCAGTATCAATACCGTTGATGTACCAGTTTCCGTTTTCCCCAATTTCGGGAAGAAACAGTGTATAAGTGCTTTGATCAGACATTTATGTATCCTCCTTATGAATAATATTAGAACATTTGTTCTGTTTTAATTATAGAGCATTTGTTCGATTATTTATAGTCCCATGTTTTGTATATCCATCAAAAAGACACATTTAGTGTCAACCAAAGCATCAAAAATCCTTTATCACCTTATATACACACATCCAAGATTTATTTCCAAAAATAATTTTCTTAAATTAAAACCAGTAAAACAATTATCCAGCCAACCGGAACCACTCTCCAAAGCTCACATGTCCAAATCCCCCCAAACTCATTCCCACGTCACCAAAATAGTCATTCTATAATCTGCATACTCCGCAATGCTTTCCCCACAATCTCCTTAAAGGATTAACCGCCTGCACCCTTTCACCAAAGCAGGGAAGCCCTCCGGGGGCCGGGATGGGATGTTCCTGTCTTGGGTGGCGGGGCGGGCGCCTGTCCTTTGGCGGGCATAGGGCGGCTGTGCTGCTGCTTAGTGAAATCCGGACCGCAGATTCAGGATGCACGGCGGACTTCACGTCCGACGGGCAAGGGCCACTGAACCGGGAACGCCTCATGCGTTCCTGGTGAATTGGCCCGGTTCCTGAATCTGCGGCCCGGATTTCACTTAGCAGCAGCCAGCAAACAGCCCGTCGCCCGTCAAAGGACAGGCGCCCGCCCCGCCACCCAAGACAGGAGCATCCCATCCCGGGTCCCGGAGGGCTTCCCGGCCCTTCCAAAAAGTCCCCAGGAACTCCCTCCCCCACTACATTTTGGTTGAATGTCACCCCGATAAATGTTAAACTGTGGATATATTATACAGTTAGCAAAGGGGGTTTTTAATTGAAAATAAAAGATATCCAAGGCTTGCTGGAAGCTAAGCTGGTGGTAGACGGCGGAAATATGGATCTGGATATCCATTATGCCTGCGGCGCGGATATGATGAGCGATGTGCTGGCTTATCTGCATGAACATTCTATCCTGCTGACCGGCCTGTGTAACCCGCAGGTGGTGCGCACCGCGGAAATGATGGATATTGAGTGCATCGTGTTCGTCCGTGGAAAACAGCCGGATGAAAACATGAAGTCCATGGCAATGGAACGCAATCTCACATTGATGGTATCCGAATACCGCATGTTTACTGCCTGCGGCAAACTGTATGAACAGGGGATGCGCGGAGGTGATGTGCGTGGACGATAAGATTATACTGCACTATGAAGTCTCCGGGGATGATTTTACCAGAGCCGGGGAAGCCAGCAGCGATGTGAAAAATAAATTAAAACAGATGGATGTCAGTCCCGAGGCGATTCGAAAGGTGGCTATCGCCATGTATGAGGGCGAGATCAATATGGTGATTCACGCAAACGGCGGTGATATTACCGTGGAGATCTCTCCGGAAGAAATCTTGATGGTGCTTAAGGATACCGGCCCCGGTATTCCGGATGTAGGTCTGGCTATGCAGGAAGGTTACTCAACCGCTAAGGAGGAGATCCGATCACTGGGGTTTGGCGCCGGCATGGGACTCCCTAATATGAAAAAATATTCCGACACAATGAAGATCGATACCATCGTGGGTGTCGGTACTACAATCACGATGACGGTTGCTATGTGACCGGAAAAGAAGGTGTATTCATGGATAAATTTTATCATTCCGTGCGTCTGCAGCAGGATTTGTGCAAAGGGTGTATCAACTGCATTAAACGTTGTCCCACCTCGGCTATCCGTGTGAGTAACGGCAAAGCCCGCATAACCAGCAAGTTCTGCATCGACTGCGGAGAATGCATCCGCATCTGCCCTCACCATGCGAAGGTGGCTACTTATGACCACCTGGATGCTCTGAAACAATATAAATATACGGTAATCCTGCCGGCTCCCTCTTTGTATGCCCAGTTTAACAATCTGGACGATACGAATATCGTGCTGAGTGCGCTCTTGATGCTGGGGTTTGACGATGTCTATGAGGTCAGCGGCGCCGCAGAGCTGGTATCCGAGGAATCCCGTAACTATATCAGAGAACATATGGATAACTGGCCTTATATCAGTACGGCCTGTCCCTCGGTCGTACGTCTGATCCGGGTCCGGTTTCCGAATCTGTTGAGCCATCTGCTGCCGGTGAAGCCCCCCGTGGAGGTAGCCGCGCAGCTGGCCCGGAAAAAAGCCGTGAAGCTGACCGGTTATAAGCCGGAGGAGATCGGTGTATTTTTCCTGTCCCCCTGCCCATCGAAGGTGACGTATTCCAAGACGCCGCTTGGCGTTGAGAAAAGCGAGATCGACCACGTGCTGGCGATTAAGGAGATTTATCCCCTGATGCTGCCCCTGATGAAAGAGGCGCAGCGCAGTCCCAAACAGCTGTCGATCTCCGGCAAGATCGGGATCGGCTGGGGAGGCAGCGGGGGAGAAGCCAGCGGTCTGATCAGCGATAATTATCTGGCGGCCGACGGAATCGAGAACGTGATCCAGGTGCTGGAGGATCTGGAGGATGAAAAGCTTCCTAACCTGCAGTTTATCGAACTGGACGCCTGTGCCGGCGGCTGTGTCGGCGGGGTCCTCACGGTTGAGAATCCTTATGTGGCGGCGGTTAAATTAAAAAAGCTCCGCAAATATATGCCGGTTTCCTGTAATCATCTGGGAGATGAGCCGGCGGAAAACCTGTATCTCACTCAGGATATCAACTATGAGCCTGTGTTCCGTCTGGGAAACGATCTAAAGAGCAGTATTCTGAAAATGAATCAGGTGGAGCGGCTCTGCCAGAAATTCCCGGGTTTAGACTGCGGTTCCTGCGGAGCTCCTACTTGTAAGGCTCTGGCTGAGGATATCGTCCGGGGCGAGGCGAAAGAAAATGATTGTATCTATCTGTTCCGGCAGGATATCCACGAGCTCTCTGATGAGATTGCCGCGATTACGAATTCTCTCTTAAACGGCGATGGGGATGGAAAAGCCGGCATTCATATGCTCCAGGATTATATTCACGATTTTTCCAGCCGTATGGCCAGGCTGGACCCTCTGACACAAAAGGAGAATGAAGATGACAGTACAAGACCTGATTAATACAAACCGCTTTACCGTCATAAACGCCGGGGATGATACGGGGCGTGAAATAACCAAACCTTTCTGCTGTGATCTGCTCAGCGTCGCCATGAGCAGGGCGCCCGAAGGCTGTGCCTGGGTAACTGTGATGGGGAACATGAATACCCTGGCCGTAGCGACACTCTCCGACTCCGCCTGCATTATCCTGGCGGAAGGTATGTTGTTGGATGAGGCGGCCGCTGCCAAAGCGCAGGCACAGGGCATCACGGTTCTCAGCACGCAGGAACCGGTATTTGAAACCGCTCTTACAATCTACCGGTTGATCCAGGATGAATCTGTATCATGATGAATCTGTATTATGATTTACATATCCATTCCTGCCTGTCCCCATGCGGCGACGATGACATGACCCCCGCCAACATTGCAGGAATGGCGATGCTCAAGGGGCTGGATGTGATAGCGGTTACCGACCACAACAGCTGCCAAAACTGTCCGGCCGTGTGTAAGCTTGCCGCGGAGTATGGGATTCTTGCACTGCCGGGTATGGAACTGACCACGATGGAAGAAGTTCACGCGGTCTGCCTGTTTCCCGCCCTTTCGGACGCACTGGCATTCGACCGCTATGTCAGCGACCGGCTTCCGCCGGTTCCAAACCGGGAGGATATCTTCGGAAAGCAGCAGATCTATAGTGAACAGGATGAAATCACCGGTACCTTACCATATCTTCTGATCAACGCGACCTCTATCTCCTTTGAAGGTCTGTGGGAACTGGTTGACCGTTATCACGGCGTCATGTTTCCCGCCCATATAGACAAGACGGCATTCAGCCTCATCTCCAATCTTGGTTTTATCCCGGAGGACAGCCGGTTTACCTGTGCGGAAGTCAAGGATATGAAAAAGCTCCATGATCTCCAAAAATCAAATCCTTACCTGGATCAGTGCCGGATCCTCAGCAATTCGGATGCGCACCAGCTGGAGTTGATCCACGAGCCCTATTACACTCTTTCCGCTGAAGCCAAGACTGCGGAAGCCGTCATAGCGGCTCTCAAAACCAAACCGGATTTTTTGCAAAATCATGTCGAATCCATGTTATAATCTACCATAAATATATGTCAAAACTCTATGTTTTATTGTGCAAAACGAATAAAATAATTGACAGATTTTTCATTCTGTGATACTCTTTATTTGTGTTGCAGAGAGCAACGAAACACTAACATTTTTTAATTTTTTGGAGGTATCATCATGAGTAAAGGTACAGTAAAATGGTTTAACAACCAAAAAGGTTACGGATTCATTTCGGATTCTGAAGGCAATGATGTATTTGTACATTACACAGGCCTCAACATGGACGGCTTCAAATCCCTGGAAGAGGGACAGGAAGTTGAATATGAGATCGTAAATGGAGATAAAGGTCCCCAGGCTGTAAACGTAACCAGACTCTAATCAAATCGTTTTCCATGTGCCTTATTCTTTATTAAATAGAATAGTGCGACTCTATTAGGAAGAAAGCAAGGTAGAATACGAGATTACAAATGAGAGCCATCCTAAGGTGGCTCTTTTTTGTTTCCTAAAAAGTACACTAATGGATAAATAAACAGTCAATATACAAAGAGAGCTATCATCTCCGTGTTGCTGAAATGGTAAGCCCTCTTTGTATTTTGACTGTTTGTTCACAACCCTTTTTTATGGGCCTATCGAGAATGTAATATAACGTGTTTCCATATCTTCTGTCTTTTCACTCATTCCTGATTCAGCAGTTCTCCCAGAATCCGGTTCACGATCCCGGGATCCCCTTTTCCTTTTAACTCTTTCATCGTCTGGCCCACCAGATAACCCATGGCTTTCTTCTTACCGCCGCGGTAGTCCTCCACGGATTTGGGATTTTCACGGACCACGGCTTCTATTACCTTCTTAAGCGTGTCCTCATCCGTAACCGCTCCCAGGCCCTTCTCCCGGACATACACATCCGGGTCCACATCCCGGTCAAAAATCTGTTCAAATACTTCCTTGGCAACCGTACCGTTGATGGTTCTTTCATCCACCAGTTGAATAAGCTGCGCCAGATGCCCAGGCGTAAAATGGATATCCTCCGGATCCATTCCCTTTTCCTTTAGCAGACGCATCGTCTCCCCCATCAGCCAGTTGGATACCTTCTTAGGCTGACGGCACAGCGCGGTGGTCTCCTCAAAGAGATCGGCCATATGCTTGGATGACGTGATGATGTCGATATCATATTCCGGTATGTCGTATTCCTTTTTATAACGCTCCTGTTTCTGAGTCCTGAACTCCGGCTGGGCGTCTCTGATGGCCCGCAGCCATTCATCACTGATCTGTACCGGCACCAGATCCGGTTCCGGAAAATAGCGGTAGTCCTGAGCATCTTCCTTGGATCTCATGGCATAGGAATACTCCTTGTTGTCATCCCAGCGTCTGGTCTCCTGCACTACGGCCTTTCCCTCTTCTATCCGTTCAATCTGACGCTTCGTCTCCGCCTCAATGGCCCTGGTTATGGCTTTAAAGGAGTTTAAGTTTTTCATTTCCGTCCGGGTTCCGTACTCGTTTGCGTTCACTTCCCGGACAGAGAGGTTCACATCCGCTCTCATAGAGCCCTCCTGGAGTTTACAGTCGGAAGCGCCCAGATATTGTATCAGGAGCCGCAGCTTTTCCAGGTAAGCGATAACTTCCTCCGCGCTTCTCATGTCCGGCTCCGAGACAATCTCGATGAGCGGTACGCCGCTTCGGTTATAATCCACCAGGGAACAGTCCTCCCACTCATCGTGTATGAGCTTACCGGCATCCTCTTCCATATGGATCTCATGAATTCCGATCTTTTTTTTCTTTTTATCCGGCCCGGTTTCGATCTCCACATAGCCATCGTGGCATATCGGAAGATACAGCTGTGAGATCTGATAGTTCTGCGGATTATCCGGGTAGAAGTAGTTCTTCCGGTCAAACTTACAATACTGATTGATCTGACAGTTGGCGGCCAGGCCTACGGCAACCGCATATTCCACTACCTGCCTGTTGAGTACCGGCAGCGAGCCCGGCATACCCGTGCACACCGGACAGGTATGGGTATTGGGCGCACCGCCGAACTGTGTGCTGCAGGAACAGAAGATTTTGGTCTTCGTCGCCAGCTCCACGTGGACTTCCAGTCCGATTACGGTTTCATACTGTTTTGCCATCTTACTTCTCCTCCTCTCGCTGCCGCGCCCCGGACACATCGGAGCATTCCCATGTATATGCCGCCCGGATCAGATCCTTCTCCCGGAACAAATTCCCGATCAGCTGGAAACCGATGGGCAGCCCTTTTGAATCCACGCCGCAGGGAACACTGATCCCCGGCAGGCCTGCCAGGTTCACTGCCACCGTGTAAATATCTCCCAGATACATCTTAATCGGATCCTGCAGCGATTCTCCGATCCTGGGCGCCGTGGTAGGCGCTGCAGGACCCAGAATCAAATCATATTTTTCAAAAGCCGCGTCAAAGGCTTTTTTAATCAACGCTTTGGTACGCAGCGCTTTCAGATAATACGCGTCATAATAGCCGGAGCTTAGCACAAAGGACCCCAGCATAATCCGCCGTTTTACTTCTGCGCCGAATCCCTCTGAACGGGTTTTTTTATACATGTTATGCAGACCATCGTATTCCGGCGTCCGGTAGCCATATTTTACCCCGTCAAAACGGGCCAGGTTGGAGCTGGCTTCCGCACAGGCGATCACATAGTACGCCGGAACGGCGTATTCCACCAGGCTTAAGTCAAACTCTTCCACGACTGCCCCTTTGGACGCCAATTCTTTTGCGACCGCCAGCACCGCATCTTTTACTTCCGTCTGCAGCCCTTCCGCCAAATAATCCCGGGGGATTCCGATCCTCATCCCCTTCACATCCTCATACAGCGCCGAGGTAAAATCACAGTCGTCCCTCTTAACAGAGGTGCTGTCCTTGGGGTCATAAGATGCGATCGTTTCCAGCACCGCTGCACAGTCCGATACGTTCCGCGCGACCGGGCCGATCTGATCCAGAGACGAGCCATAGGCCACCAGACCGTAACGGGAGACCGTACCGTAGGTGGGTTTTATCCCTACAACGCCGCAAAAAGAGCTGGGCTGTCTTATCGATCCGCCGGTATCGGAACCCAGGGCATAAAAGCATTCCTTGGCCGCCACGGCCGCGCAGGACCCGCCGGAGGACCCGCCCGGTACGTGTTCCGGGTTGCTGGGATTCCGGGTAATCCCGTAAAAGGATGTCTCCGTAGTGCTGCCCATAGCGAATTCGTCCATATTGGTTTTCCCGAGAATTATTGCCCCGGCCGCTTCCAGATTGAGAACCGCCTCCGCCGAATAGGGCGGGATAAAATTTTCAAGAATCTTAGAAGCGCAGGTTGTTTTAAGCCCCTTGGTGCACAGATTATCCTTGAGGGCCGCCGGAACACCGGCCAGCGGCCCGGTAAACGTCCCCTCGTCGATCTGCTTTTGTACCAGGGCGGATCTCTTTTTTGCCCCCTCCTCGTCGATCGTCAGATAACAGTGATACTGAGGTTCCTTTTTCCGTATCTGTTCCAGGGAAGCCTGCACCGCCTCTGCGACGGATATTTCCCGCTGTTTTATTTTTCTGCCCAATTCCAGGGCGCTAAGCTCATAGATTTCCATCGTGTCCCCTCCCTTACTCTACCGTCTTCGGTACTTTGAAACTGCCGTCTTTTTGCGCCGGGGCATTGGCCAGAATGTCCCCTCTGTGATCCGTATTGGCAGGGATATCGTCCCGGAATACATTGTGTATGGGAAATACATGGGACATGGGCTCTACGTCCCCGGTGTCCAATTCGCCCAGCAGATCGATGTAATCCAGCATCTCCTCCATGTCTTTTTTGGCCTGTTCCCGTTCCCCGGGAGATAATTCCAGCTTTGCCAAAATTCCCACATAATCAATGGTTTCGTCCGTAATTTTATTTGCCATTGTCTTTCTCCATCCTTTCTACGGTTCCAGTCTGCCCAGGTCCCTGGGAAACAGGGTGGTCTCCCGGACGTTGGACTCTTCCAACAGTTTCATGGTGAGCCGTTCCAGCCCGATCCCTAATCCCCCGTGCGGAGGCATTCCATATTGAAAAATCATCAGGTAATGTTCCATCCCCTCTGTGTTCATTCCCCGGCTTTTCATCTTATCCAGAAGCATTTGGTAATCATGGATTCTCTGGCCGCCGGTGGTGATCTCCATTCCCCGGAACAAAAGATCAAAGCTCAGGGTGAATTTGGGATCTGCCGGATCATCCATCGCATAGAACGGGCGTTTCTTAGAAGGGTAATGTGTCACAAACACGAAGTCGGCATCACACTCTTCTTTAAAATAGCGGCTGATCAGCACTTCCTCCTCCGGTTCTAGGTCATATGGGTTTCTGATTTTCCTGTTATATTTCTCAGCCGCCTTCTGCTTCGCCTCGTCAAAACGTACGGTGGGAATCCGTTCCGTCTCCGGCAGGGTAATTCCCAGTATCTGAAGCTCTTTTGCGTATTCCCGTTTCAGCAGTGTCATGGTATACTGTAAAAAACCTGTCTCCATGGCCATCACCTCTTCGAATCCATCGATATAGCCCATCTCAAAATCAAGACTGGTATACTCATTGAGATGGCGGGGCGTGTTATGCTTTTCCGCCCGAAATACCGGTCCCGTCTCAAACACCCGGTCAAAGACGCCTACCATGGTCTGCTTATAAAACTGAGGGCTCTGGGCCAGCTCCGCCTTTTTGCCGAAATATTCAAGCTTGAAGATGTTGGAGCCACCTTCCGCCCCTTTGGCGGTAATCTTTGGGGTGTGCACCTCGGTAAATCCTTCCCCGTACAGGAAGTCCCGGAAGCCCCGGACAATTCCCTCCTGGATTTTAAACTTTGCCCTCTCCCGGATGTTCCGAAGGGAAACCGAGCGCATGGACAGCATCGTCTCCAGGGACACGTTCATTTTCCATTTGTTAATCGGAAGCGGCATAGGGCAAAAAGGCTCCGATAAGATACGGATACCCGTCAGCCGGATCTCGAATCCATTGGGCGCCCGGTCTTCTGCCTCTACCGTTCCTTCTGCCTCCACCGCCGCCCCTTCCCTGATCTCCTGCAGGGAAAACGGCGTTACGCCTTCCTCATAAACACATTGTACCAGTCCTTCGCTTTTGCGCAAGATAAGAAACGAAATTTCACCCATATCACGGATCGTATGCACGGTGCCATGAATCCGGATCTTCCTTCCGGTATAGTCATTGGCTATCAGCTCCTTAATTTCCAGTGTGTTCTTTTGTTTTACACCTGTCATAAATTCCATCCTGTTTTCCTCCTTCTTTTGAGTACGGCCTGTTCCCGGCCGCCTGCTAGTATGATATGGAATAAAAAAAGTCCCGGAACATGCTTTCACATATTCCGGGACGGGATATTATTTCCCGCGGTACCACCCGCATTGAATTCATAAATCTTTCAAAAACGCTTATGAATTCCTCTTTCACGTGTATAACGTTCACGACCCGTACCGGCCTACTGCTGTTTCAACCGGTCTGCTCCAGAGTGTTCCCTTAGTCCCGTTCCATATGGATGCGCTCTCAGTCGGTGACGCGTCCTTCCTGTTAAGTCCCATGGACCAGAGTCTCTTTCTTCGCATTTATACATTTTAATCTATTAAAATCAGAATACAGAATGCTATAGTATTACATACTTTGAATCCTTTTAATCGCGGCCAGCGTATTTTCATAGCTTCCAAAAGCTGTCAGCCGAAAATACCCTTCTCCGCTGGGTCCAAACCCGGAGCCCGGGGTTCCCACTACATTGGCATGCTCCAACAGATAATCAAAAAACTCCCAGGAACTCATGCCATCCGGTGTCTTCAGCCAGATGTACGGGGCATTCACGCCGCCGGAGACCGAATATCCGGCTTCCTTCAAGCCCTGATAGATGGCTTTGGCATTTTTCATATAGTAAGCCACCTGCTCTTGTACCTGTCTGCGGCCCTGAGGCGTGTAGACAGCCGCTCCGGCCTTCTGAATAATATACGGTGCGCCGTTATATTTCGTTCCGTGCCGTCTGGCCCAAAGTCCATGCAAGGAAACATCCCCGCATTTCAGTTCTTTTGGGATAACGGTAAACCCAAGCCTGGTACCCGTAAACCCGGCATTTTTAGAAAAACTCCGCAGTTCAATGGCACAGCCTCTGGCTCCGTCACACTCGTAGATCGAATGAGGCACATCCTCCTCTGAAATATACGCCTCGTATGCCGCGTCATAGATGATCACCGCGCCGACCCGGTTCGCGTAATCTACCCATTCCTGAAGACGGTCTTTAGAAATCGCAGCCCCGGTCGGATTATTCGGGAAACATAGATAAATGATATCCGGAGTCTCACGGGGCAGTTCCGGCGCGAAACCATTCTCAGACGTGCACGGCATATAGATCACATCGCTCCAGATCTCCGACTTGGGATCATAAGTTCCGGTTCTTCCCGCCATCACATTTGTATCCACATATACCGGATACACCGGATCACAGACCGCGATCTTATTATCCAGACTGAAGATTTCCTGGATATTCCCGGAATCACATTTCGCCCCGTCTGAGATAAACACCTCGTCCGCCGTGATCTCACAGCCTCTGGCTTTATAGTCCCCTTCCACGATTGCATTTCTCAAAAACTCATATCCCAGATCCGGCGCGTATCCGTGAAATGTCTCCTCGTGAGCCATTTCGTCCACGGCCTCATGCAGCGCATCGATGATCGCCGGAGCTAACGGCTGCGTAACATCGCCGATTCCCAGACGAATGACCGGCTTATCCGGATGAGCAGCCGTAAAAGCATTTACTTTTTTCGCAATATTCGAAAACAGATAGCTTCCCGGCAGCTTCAGATAATTTTCATTAATCCTGAACATAATATCATTCCTCCAGTTTTGTCACATCAATCTCTCCATGAAATACGGTAGACGCAGGTCCGGTCATAAACACCGTATCCCGCTTCCTGTCCCATTCAATCTCAAGGCACCCTCCGAGCAGCTCTACCGTCACACGATCCTTCGTAAAGCCGTTCAGCACCGAAGCAACCACTGCCGCGCAGGCGCCCGTTCCGCAGGCGAAGGTCTCGCCGGAGCCCCGCTCCCAGACTCTCATCCGGATCCGGTTCTCATCCAGCACCTGGATAAACTCCGTATTCACTCTATTGGGGAAACAGGGATTCCCTTCAAACTGAGGCCCTAGCTCCTCCAGGTTGAGATCCATCACATTCTCCACAAACACCACCGCATGCGGATTTCCCATGGAAACACATGTCATCCGGTATACGGCATTCCCCGCGTGGATCGGCTCGTCAATCACCTGTTCCTTCTGGCTGATCACCGGCACATCCGCCGCCCGTAAAACCGGAGCCCCCATATCCACCCGGACACTTTGCACCTGCCCCTGTTCCACAAACAGCTTCAGTTCCTTTATTCCGGCAAGGGTCTCCACCTGAAGCTCTGTCTTCTCAGTCAGCCCCTGGTCATATACAAACTTCCCGACGCAGCGGATCCCATTTCCGCACATTTCGCCTCTGGAACCATCCGCGTTATACATTTCCATGGTAAAATCAGCTGTATCCGACGGCTTAATCAAAATCAGCCCATCCGATCCGACTCCAAAATGCCGGTCGCTGATCCGTCTGGCTATCTTCGAAGGGTTTTCAAGGTTCTCCTTCGTACAATCCACATAAACATAATCATTTCCCAATCCATGCATCTTAACAAATAACACGGCCGTTCCTCCTATACTGTATAATAGAGTTTCAATTGCGCACATTCAATATCATACATAATCCTACGGATGATGCGCTTCCTAATTGAATAAAAATATGCCCCCAGTATAACAAAAATTCCCAGCCGTTGCAATGATTTCCTGTCCCTCTAATAAATACTCATAACCATCCCCGCCGTCTCCACCAGATTCGTCCCGCTGTCCATGCTGCACTTTTGCAGATACCGGTGTGCTTCCTCTTCCGTCATGTTATTGCGTTCCATCAGCAGGGCTTTCGCCTGCCGGATCATTTCTTTCTCGGATTCTGTACGCTCTTTGGGCTTCTGGCGGAACTTCCTTCTCCGCCTGGCGATCGTATTGACCATCATTTCAACCGTGCTGATCAGGTCATGCACCTTGACCGGCATAGCCACGCATACAATATCGTTATTCACACACTCGCTCCACAAATGCTGGGAAGCCACAAGAAGCATCTCAAAATGAGGCGGCAGAAAATCATGCAGATCCGTGTACATCATATCCGCAGCCCGATAACCACAGATGACAATACCGTCATTTAGAGCCTCCGCATACTGGATCGCCTGTGAACCGGCTGTGCATACGGCAGCCACTTCAAATCCGTGCCGAACCAACAGATTGCGGATGTTTTTCGCGTCTTCGGGCTTTGGAAATACAACAATGATACTGGTCAATTTTTCCACCTCCGCTCCCTAGATTTTGACAGTTTTCCACGCCTTTGCCTATCGTTAACCAAAGGTTGTCAATCTATGAAGAGAAGGTCAGATTTTATACAGGTATTCCGCGATCTCCCAGGAAGTAACCTGCGTCCGGTATGCGGTCCATTCCGCCTTCTTCGCCTCCAGGTAACGCCTGCACATATGGTCTCCCAAAACATTCTGAATATACGGGTCCTCTTCCAGAGCCTGGACCGCCTCGATCAGCGTTCCCGGAAGCATACCGATCCCCATCTCCTGCCGTTCCTGTTCTGAAAGCCCGAAGATATTTCTGTCAATACTCTTGGGCGGCATTATCTGATTGCGGATGCCATCCAGCCCGGCAGCCAGGCACACGGCCAACGCCAGATATGGGTTGGCGGATGCGTCGGGACATCTTAATTCCACTCTGGTTTTTTCTCCTTTATTGGAAGGTATCCGGATCAGAGGACTGCGGTTCACAGCCGACCAGGCGATGTAGACCGGAGCGTCAAACCCGGGTACCAGCCGTTTGTAGGAATTTACGATCGGATTCGTGATGGCGGTTATTGCGCGGATGTGTTTCATGATGCCCCCGATAAAATAGTAGGCTTCTTTGCTGAGTCCTGCCGGATCGGAAGGATCATTAAATATGTTTTTGCCATCCTTGCTAAGAGACATATTCGTGTGCATTCCGGAACCGTGTACGCCATACTTCGGCTTCGGCATAAAAGTGGCATGCAGGCCGTGGCGCTTTGCAATGGTTCGTACCGCCAGCTTGAAGGTCATAATATGATCCGCGGTTATCAGCGCCTCATCATATTTAAAATCAATCTCGTGCTGCCCGGAAGCTACTTCATGGTGGGAAGACTCGATCTCAAAGCCCATTTCCTCTAAAGTCAGCACCATGTCCCGCCTGGCATTCTCTCCTAAATCCACCGGGCTGATGTCAAAATAGCCGGCTTTTTCATGGGTGGTAGTAGTCGGCTGTCCGCTGTCATCCGTGTGAAACAGGAAAAATTCACACTCCGGGCCAACCTCAAAGGTATATCCCATATCCTGCGCTTCCCGGATCATTTTTTTGAGAATATATCTGGGATCTCCCTCGAAAGGCTCTCCGTTCGCCCGGTGAACGTCGCAGATCAGACGTGCGACCTTTCCCTGCTGGGGACGCCATGGGAAAATCTGAAGCGTATCATAATCCGGATACAGATACAGATCGGATTCTTCGATTCCTACGAAACCGTCGATTAAGGAACCGTCGAACATACAGCGGTTATCCAGCGCTTTGTTGAGCTGGCTGGAGGTGATCGCCACATTCTTAAACATGCCGTGCATATCTGTGAACTGAAGCCGGATAAATTCCACATCCTCTTCTTCCACAAGTTTCATAATGTCTTTTTTCGAATATTTACTCATATTCTGCTCTCCTTCTCCGCTGTTTTCCCTCAGCATCTTATTTTTCCCTCAGAGTTCTGTATGATACCAAAATGGGGCTTTGCATGTTTCTATGAATAAAAAAGGCGTACCCAAATTATGAGCACGCCTTTGTCCTGTCAAAAATAATAACAAACACTTTTCCATTTGTCAATCACGGATCTGTTTAAAATTTTCATTTCAGCAATGTACCATAATTTTCCCGAAATCAGACTCCATAATCATGATATTTTCCCAGGAATTCCCTGGTACGCGCATTTTCGGACTGGAATATTTCCTCGGGAGTCCCCTGCTGCGCGATCACCCCATTATCCATGAAGATGATACGATCGGAGATATCCCTGGCAAACGCCATCTCATGCGTAACGATAACCATGGTAATATCCAGATCTGCCAGCGAACGGATCACCTTCAACACCTCACCGGTCAGCTCGGGATCCAAAGCTGAGGTAGGTTCATCAAAAAACAGGATCTTCGGATTCAGCGCCAGGGCCCTGGCAATAGCCACCCTCTGACACTGGCCTCCCGAGAGCTGGCAAGGGTAGGCATCCTCCTTATCCGAGAGTCCCATTTTTTTCAATAGTTCTCTGGCCTCCTTATATACCTCATCCTTAGGCCGCTTCTGCACGTGTATCGGCGCGTCCGTAATATTTTTCATCACGGAAAAATGAGGAAACAGGTTAAAGTTCTGAAATACCAGGCCATAGTAATTCTGAATCTTTTTCAGCTGCGCACTTTTCGCATATACGGCATTTCCGGTTTCATCCGTCCACACCGCCTGCTCGCCCATATAGCTCATCGTCCCGCTGTCCATCCGCTCCAGCATCGTCGCGCACCGCAGCAGCGTGGATTTTCCGGACCCGGAAGGGCCTATGATCGACAGTACTTCTCCTTCTTTGACAGATAGGGAGATGTCCTGAATTACTTCCAACTCATCAAACGTCTTTCTTAGATTCTTGATCTCCAACAGATTCATTCCGGCGCCTCCCTATCGGTAATAGTTAAATTTCTTTTCCATAAATTCCATCACACTGGCCACCAGCAAATTGAATACATAATAGAACACGCCGGCCGCCACATATGGAATCATGCTGACCTGGGAAGAAGCCAGCGCCTTCGCCTGGGTAAACATCTCCGTAACGGCTATCGCAAAAGCCAGAGACGTATCCTTAACCAACGTAATCACTTCATTGGTTATGGAGGGCAGAATCCGTTTGATTACCTGCGGCAGAATGATCTTGAAAAAGGTCTGGGGCCTGCTGTATCCCAGAAGCTTCGCCGCCTCGTACTGCCCATCGGGCATAGACTCAATGCCTCCGCGGTAGATCTCCGCAAAATACGCGGCGTAATTCAATCCGAACGCGATAAATGCGGCATACAGCCGGTAACTGCTGGTTACCTGTAAGCCCAGAATATAGTATGGTCCGAAGTACACCACCATCAACTGCAGCATCAGAGGAGTTCCCCGCATAATGGATATGTAGATTTTAAATATGGTCCGAATGATCGGATTCTTGGCCATGCGTCCGAACGCAACCAACAAGCCAAGCGGCAGCGAAACGATCAGCGTCACGCAGAATATCTCCAGCGTTGTCAGCATACCGCTGCCCAGTTTTGATAACAATAATGCCCAATTCACGTTTTATCCTCCTGTCTGCAGGACGGAATTGAAAAATGCGGGCGAGTCAACGCCCGCCCGACTGTAGTTCCGAACCTGTATATCTTTATCTTTTCTGAGTTACTTTCCGATTGTGGTTATATCGGATCCGAACCATTTGGTAGAGATCTGAGCTGTAGTTCCGTCTGCCGCCATCTCTTCCAGTGTGGCCTGTACCTTATCCCTTAATTCCGTATTGTCCTTCTTAAACGCAATCCCGTATTCCTCGGTAGCCAGCACGTCATCCAACACGACGAAATTATTCTCTCTGTTCGCGATCTGATAATCAGCCACTACGCTGTCCATGGCGATGGCATCCACCGCTCCGGATTCCAGATCCATAAATGCGGTATTATAATCGGGAACTGCCTGCAGCTGTCCAAAGCTTCCGCTTAATTCCGGATCATCGTTAAGCGCTGCCTCTGCGGAAGAATCTGCCTGTACATCCACGACTTTTCCGGCCAGTCCCTCTTTGGAATCAATTCCGGAATCTTTTCTCACAACAAACACCTGTTTATTATTCAAATATGGATCCGTCCATGCGTAGTTCGCTTCCCGGCCGTTCATGGTGAAACCATTCCAGATACAGGTAATCGTGCCGGCATCCAGCTCCATGTCTTTGGAATCCCAGGCAATCGGCTGAGGCACATATTCCATGCCAAGTCTCTTCGCCACTTCCTGCGCCATCTCTAGATCAAAACCGGTAAACTCGCCGTCATCTCCCACGAATCCCATGGGCGGGAAATCCTGATCAAAACCTACGATAAAAGAACCGCCAACTGCGTCCGAAGCCGGCGCCGCCGTCTCCTTATCCGCCGCAGGTGTGGCAGATGCCTCTACTTCTTCGCTGTTTGCCGGTGTCTCAGCGGGGGCCGCAGCCGGAGCTTCTTCTTTATCTCCACAGCCTGCTGCAAACACACTGACTGTCAATGTCAATGCCAATAAAACTGCTAACTTTCTCATAACTAGTCCTCCTGTTTTCCTTTGGTAATACTCTACCCTATTAAAGCATTTCCATATTATCACGCAGAAGGCGGGGTTGTCAATATCTTTCCGATTACGACTTCCTTACGGCTGAATTACGACTGAACGATATCCGTATATGACTCCTGAAGTACCGCCTAAGAACCACTCGCTTCCCATTTGGGGAAACCCATATTTAGGGCGGAATTGTAGACCGGATGCAGAATATCTTCCAGATTTTTATAAAAGGTTTCCTGGCCGATAGACGGATCATAAAGCTTTATCAGGGCGTCCTGGCTGTTGATATGTTCTTTTTTGCAATGCTCGAACAGCGCGTGAACCGTCCTGTTTCGCCACATGATCTGATATGCCTGGTATTCGATTCTGCACAGCCGTCCAAAATAGGTATTCCAGTCTGGCAGCCGGTTACTCTTGCTGCTGTTGACGTTTTTGGTGGTGGGCGTCAGATTGTAGAGCTCGTCATGAGCGACATAGGACCAGGGAATAAAATGGTCAATCGACACTTCCTCACCTGTCAATGTCTTCCCCGTATAGATATCGCAGACCGGCTCCACCGTCACGATAGCCTTCCAGTATTTTTTCACTTTTTCCAGATGGCGCTTCGCGGGCGGACTTATTTTATTAGGTATCCCCGGCACGCTCGGGTTTCTTTTCTGAAGATACTCAATCATATGGAATTGGAGCCATCCCAGCAGTACGGACTGGTTGGCCAGGATATAATCCAGCCACTCTTCATTAATCCGGATACTTCTTTTTAGCCCCTGCACTTGATCATAATAATAGAGCAGATGCTTTTCCTGATTCATCCGTTCAATTACCGTGGCCTGGCTCTTCCAAAAGGAAGCCTTCGCCCCTGTAAGGAAAGGAGCCTGCAGGCGGAACGGCACATGCAGTGCCAGGGTCCGTTTCATCTGTATTACTTCCGGTTCCTGATTGTCTTGGAGGTACTTCAGGATATTTTCTTTCTTTTCCGTTGTCTTTAAGCCGCTATTTTCATATATCTGAAACACCAGCTTTTCCAGCGTATCCGAAGGTCCAAAGTTCAGGCGGTATTCTGACACCATATACCAGGCATCTGCAATCATATAATCAATAATCTCAGAAAAAGTTATACGATTCTTCCCCTGTATCACGTGCTCAACAACCGCCTGAAACCAAAACAGTTTATAGCTTTCACTCATATTGTCAAATAGTCTGGAAAAGGAGTGGATGGGAAGTTCGGATGAATAGGGTAATTCCATATTTTTATCTCCGGTTTCATTAAAATTGCGATGCTATATGACGAAATATCTGATGACATCAGCTTTTCATACGGCCTCATCTATTCAGTAATAACATATTTCGCCCGTTTTCGCAATGTGTTTACCTTTGCTTTGGTTTTGCTTTGCGTTTACTTTTGGCTTTGCGTTTACTTTTGGCTTTGCGTTTACCTTTGCTTTGTAAAAAGTAATAGGATCAACAAGGTACTGGCTGTGATCGAGGGAATAAATGGCCGCGGGGCAGAAAGGCGAAAATGCCTGATATCGATATAACGGATATTTAGGAACAGAAACAATAATGTGCTGATCACATGATTCACCGTCCATCTTAAGAATAATGGAGATCCGGATTTTTGAATAGTAAGGAAAAGGGCTGCGCACAGATAAACTTTTGTATCGCCTGACGAAAAGACTTTTCCTCTTTGAAGAAGGCGTAAGACGGCATAATAAATGATTAATCCGGTCAGCTGGCCAATTACCATTGTTGTTGAGTTTCTATCATACGCCAGATATTTGAATAGCCAAAGAGATACGCCGATCAACAGGTAGAAGTAGGAGAAGACAGGATACACCAAACCGGTATAATAATCGGTAAAACTCATAATAGACAGGTAGAGAAGCAATACGGAAAATATCACTGTCTCAATTGGTGAATATAAACCGGATAACAAAATAATAGTGACTCCAAAATACAGAACGAGGATCGATAAACGAGGATCAGCCGGGAGGTACAGTTCCGGATCTTTTTGCCTTATATAACGCAATATTAACAGAAAAGATACCGTTAATAAGGCCGTGAGCAATACTACTTCTATTTCGATAAATTTAATATTTATAAAATATATCAGCCTATTTATAGCATCAAGGCTGTCCAACCAGCACATTTCCAAGACTGTATTCATCGTCGCTCCGACTGCCTGATCCTGGTTTTCAATTCATCCAGAATCTTTCCTGAAACGCGGAGCTGCGGATACACAGTCTTCGTCAGCGGTTCTCCGCTATTTCCTGTTTTGCCGGCTGTCACTTCGACTGCATAGACTCCTTCCAGGGTATACAGCGGGACATAGAACTCCTGAATAAGCTCCTGACTCATCGATGGAGACAGGTTATATTCCCTGTTCAGGTCATCCGAATTCAATTCATCTTCCTGGCTGATGAATTCCTGCGGAAAGGTTACCTTTATATTTTCACACATGCCATACACCTTAATGGTCAGAATCCCCTGCTCACCGGTTTTAAAAACAGGATCATGGGGTTGCAGGGTTCTGGTTATATAAGCCTCCACCTCCAGGATCGGATCCCAGATCGCATACAGTGTGGTGTTCTTATTCAGTGTAATTTGCTGTGCGGGCTGATAGGAACCCAGATTCGTATCCGGTCTCGTACTCCACCCCAGAAAACGGCACCCGTCCTTTTCAGG
Organism: Diplocloster agilis; assembly: GCF_019042275.1. Taxonomy (GTDB): domain Bacteria; phylum Bacillota; class Clostridia; order Lachnospirales; family Lachnospiraceae; genus Diplocloster; species Diplocloster agilis. The sequence goes on along the minus strand of NZ_JAHQCW010000003.1, from coordinate 102,394 downwards.
CTTTACGAGACTGATTGTAAAATCAGCGGAGTCCGTATTATAAATACTCCTGGTCTCTGCTGAGGGCGCCCCTCTTCCTCCGCCAGCGTCATAGGATAAGGTGATTGTTTTTTTCCAAACTGCGTACAAGTGTATCACAGAATCCTGTGTAGATGAAAGATTCTGTACATTCTGCCGGTCTGCATAGCGTATTGTAGAAGAAGACGCACTGGTACTCCATCCCTGGAAAGTGGAGCCGTCCCGCACAAAGCCATTGGCGTTAAGCGACTGCGCCACATCATAGGTGTGTTTGCCGGATGCCGTATTGCCTCCGGTGTTTCCATTGCCATGATAGGATACGGTATAGGTTACGGGTTTCCAGGAAGCTGTCAGGGTAACTGATCCGGTGGGCGTCCATACGGCTCCCGCATCCCCCACTTTCTTTCCATTCAAATACCACCCCTGAAATAGATAGCCGGTTCTTTTTACCGTCGGCAAAGTTACGGCGGACTGCCTGTAATTCGCCGTCAGGCTTCCGTTGCCTGTGCCAAAGGTGTAGGTGTTTCCATTTACCGTTCCCGGGCCAGAACAGCTCCATCCGGTAAAAATTTTTCCGGCCGTCAGTGTCTTGCTGCCCTCTCCTTTGTTGGCGTCACAATAGACCGTATATCCGGCCGGCGGAACCGGAACACCGATTGCTCTGTTTGTTCCCCATTGCTGTCTGCGCACACTGATTCCCGTGCTGCCTTCCCAGCTTCCTCCGTTCGGATTTATCTGCAGGGCGAAGCTCTGTTTTTGCAGCTGAATGGTTACGGTGCGAGGTCCCTGCACCGCGGTACCACTCGGCGTTTTTACCCGGATGCCCAGATCGTAGAAGGTGGATGCACTCACAGTAAAGGCCTGTGAGGTCAGGGTACTTCCTCCGTTTGGAAGCCGGTTGACAAAGTAATAGTCCTTCCATATAAAATCTCTGTGATCCACAAATTGCTGCAGGGTAGTGGTCCCTCCGCTGTTCTGGACATACGGTGTGCCGGCAAATTCATAGTAAGCCGGCATCTGCCAATGAATCGGAACCGAAAATTCCTGTATGTAGGGTGACCCGCAGTCTCCGCAGAAGGTATAGGGAAAAACAGACGCTGTGTTGGAATCCAGACGCATTCCGCAGGGACTTCCTGATAAAGACAGGTACAAAACCGGCGGATAATTCCGGTAATAAAACTGTTTTCCGGCAAGTCCGCCGACCTGTAAGACTGCGGTTCCAAAGTCCCGGTCCGGGCTGCGGATCTGGATATAGATTCTGCCGGTATCATCCAGATACTGCCAGTCCCAGTGCCCGCAGTCCCCGCTTCCCAGCGAGGTAGCCGCATCTGCACGAAATGGGACAAGGAAGATCCAGCTCAACAGCATGATCAGGAAACTCATCCGCTTCCAGGTCTTTTTCATAAGCATTAACCTCTTTCTATCGATGGAGAATCTTTTACTGTATTTTACTGATTCTCAACAAACCGCTGTTTATTTTTTCATTAAACGCCTGTTCCATTGCCTTGGGAATCCAAAAATTAAGTACCGTGGCCGGGGGCTGTTCCTGTTCCGTACGGACGCGGTCCAGCCTGTTTCCGGAGGAGGTAAAAGCCCCGGATACGTAGACATTGGAAATAATACGCTCATTTACCCCGGTTTCCCGATCGGTAACCGACAAATTAATCCGGTCGCCCGCTCTTATAATCCCCCCTACCACCTGGGACAGATCGGTGACGGATACGCTTACCTCCACCGGTTCCTCCAGTTCTTCCAGTAATGCAGATAATTCACAGAGTTTTGGAATGGTCAGGATCTCCCGCTCGCAGATCTCCTCTTCTGTAATATTCCCGGCCAATTGTTTCCTGTCTTCAATCGCCTGATCAGGGACGTAAGAGACAGGAACATAAATTTCCCGGAAGCTATTCGCTATGATTTCATCCGATAATTCCGTTCCCTTGGGTATATTAGCTACAGCCATGACCACCTGTTTTTCCTCCTCCTTATTCTGAATGCCTGCTTCCAGAATTAAAAGAAGAAGGAATACCAGGAAAGCCATGAAAAAACTGAACAGGAATCTCCATGCCGGATTCTTTTTCCTTTTTTCTTTCGGGTATCTTATTTTAATTCTTTTCATTCTTTTGCTTTTACTCTCCTTATCTTTTTGTATCAGAATCAATCGGTACGGTCATTCTCTCGTTACTACGTCCACACTCTTTTGAACGGTAACTTCTCTGACCTGCCCGATCCATCCCTGTATCGGAAAACAGATCCTGCTGTAGATCGTAGTGCTTTCAATCACTGTCCCATCCGGTGTCCTCACGTCTCCCTGGCTCCCCAGGCAGTTTTTTGTAAGCCATGCGCCGTCTTTTTTCCCTAACTGATAAACCAAATGATTTTCTACATTATATATAATAAAATCTTCTATTCGGATCTGTCCCTTCAGCAGGCTGTTTTCCAAGGCCCTTTCCTGCTCGTCTAATCTCAGATTCTCCCGGAGAGCCGTTCTGAATTCCTCATACGCCCGCACTTCATCGCTGATCAGAATCTCATGCGAAGCGCCGAATTCCGCCAGATCAATAATGGCAGCGGCCAGATTAGAGGCCGTCAGTCCATCCTGCACATAATTCCTGGTTATTTTGATCATTCTGCTCTGATACAGGAAAAGGATCAGCAGCAGAACGATCCCCACCACGCTCAAAGAGATGACGTATTCCACGGCTCCCGCTTCTTTTTTCCTCTCTATCGGCTTTCTTCTGATTTTACCGACCTCCTAATATTTCGCAGTGGAAGCTTTACGGAGCCGCACAGGCGTCAGCACCTCTGTCTGGTTCAGACCGGCAAATCCGCTAAGCCGATGTTGTTTCTGCCGGATCATTCCCTGTATTTGTAATATTACCTGATTCCCGTACCCCACTTCTCCCGTGGTCGTGCCCTCCAGACTGATCTGCTCCATGCCCATATCTGACAGCTCCTGTATCAATTCCTGACTGTCCGTATCAGTCAGACAGCCCTGCGTCTCCATCCGCAGAATATATTCCCTTGCCAGGCTATCCAGCCTGTCCCTGGAATCCAAATCGGACATCCAGTTCAGAAATACGATTCCGATAATCCCCAGCATCAGAACACTCAATATACTGGGCATGAACTTAAATAAGCTTCCCTGCTCTTTTTTTCCCATAAAATCAGGACCTCTTTTCTGTTACATACTAAACAACTCAGAAACCTTTGTATTCATTGATGTCATGATCGTTGTGATCAGGCTGCTGATCTGAGTCCGGAAAATCAGGATCAGGGCTACGGCAATCACAGCCAATGCCACCTCGGCGATAATTTCTTTTCCACCCTGCTCCTTATTCATCCGATTTACTTCCCATCTGCGCATTCTCATGCTTAATTCCTGTTTCCATATATTTCTCATACTAATCCTCCTAAAATTGTATAATGGAATCCATAATCTCAGTTCCCAGCCCCAGCAGGCAGACCCCCATGATTCCAACAAATATCAGCAGCTGTAATACCTGGATTTTCCGGTCCAGTTTTTCCTTTTCTTTCATATGTATCGCATGCTGCATATCGGTGAGCTGGGAGGATACGTCCTCCAGGATCTGCACAGTACGGCCGGATTCTAACGATTGCTGCAAAATCATACATAAAATATCAATATATTTGTTCTCAAACTTTTCGTGAAACTCTTCCAATGCTTGGGTGATATCACTTTTTGCCACTATGCGGTTCGTCAGGGTCAGAAGCGCCGCCTTCAACCGGCCGTTCTCCACAGCAAGATAGCATTCCGAAAGGGAATGAGTCAGATATACTCCCGCCTTCGTCTGTATTCTGAGCGTATCATAGACATTCTTAATATCCGCCAGCATTTCGTCATTGTCCTGTTGATTGGACAGCCGGATGAGTCCATCCGGCGCCTGAAAACCAACCGGCAGCAGCAGTAACCCTATCGCCGGGTGAATCTGTAACCCCGCAGCCATACACAGCAGCGCAAAAACCCCTTTCACCGCCAGATAGGAAACCGGATCGGCTTTCCCCGGAAACATGTACGTAACCCCGTAGTGTTCCAGATAATCCTGAATCCGGTCATACCGGAAATAGGCGAATCTGCTGGTTTTCATTTTCCGGCTGACCTGCCGCCCCATTTGATTCCGCCACTGTATCAGGCGCTCCCCCACCTGGGTATAGGATACGCTGCAAAGCGCCAGCATAAGCAGGACCGGACATAAAATCCCCGTCACCGCTATCCCTATGCGGATCGTTTCCAAAATCTCCATCTGTGTATAGTATCTCCTTTCCATTCACGATTTAACATTATTTTTTCAAATATGGGCAGCGGCTGTATTTATGAGGAACCTTTTTTCCCCGCAAAAAACATGGAATACAGGCAGATCAGCAGTACGAGCAAGCAATATAGCGCGATGCCGTTCCCAATTGCAGAATGAACAAGCACATAGAGAAATCCATGGCGGATGAAACCGTTCAGCATACCGGCGACAACAAAGCAGAGAAGCAGAATGATACTGATTTCGATACGCCCGTTGTCATACAGCGCTTTCCTTTCTTTTTGATTCTGCAGATATTCCTGCAGGCTTCTGCGGTTATCGCGGATAATCTCTGCGTAGTTTGCCTCGTGTCTGGAACAGATCTCCAGATTCCGGATCAGATTCCGAAACTGGGGGTGTTCGATCTGCAGTTCCAGATTTCTAAGCGCCTCCTCCACATTTCCCGTATTGCGCGCCTTGCTCACGCACTCCTGAAGGGCCGGGCGCATAGGCACATCCAGATAGGGGCAGACCTTTTCAAAAATAAAAATCAGATCGTCGCTGGTCTCACTGAAATTCTCCAGCAGATTGGCAAACTGTGTAATGTTGTTCTGTGTTTTCTTATAGTTGGAAATAGAAAGACTGTAAATAAATAGATAAAATAGAAACATGGTAAAAGCGAAAGCCGGAACCGCCGGCAGCCAGATACCGCTCAGACTTTTGGCCAGCGCGGCCGCTGCTGCGGATGATGCCAGCATCAAAATCAGATATAATTCTGTGTTCAAAAATGGCAGATAGTATCGGATATTGCTCTGCAATATCATAAGATCAAACCGGTATAAGATACTTTTTCGCTTGCCTGCCCCCTCTTCAAACCACCGTTTGGTCTCCTCCATTCTGCGGCTTTCCTCCTGTTCTTCCGACAGGCGGTAAAATTCCAGCATTGTCCGCTCCACCAGGCGCTGCTCCCTCAGATAATCATAGAGATTTACAAACCCTGTAAACAGCAGCGGAACCAGAAGCAACCTAAGACATAAGATGATTTCATTGATCAAGCGGTATCATCCCTCCTATAATATTTTTTTGTATTTCAGATCGTTATTCAGATGGTCCCAGCCATCTATTTGAGAGATCTCCCTCACTTTAAAATTTTCCAGGAACACGACCGTGGTTATATGACACAGCATATGCAACGCGTCTTCCCGGCTGTAATCACTTTCGTATTTCACATAATCGGCCAGTTTATTAAGCCCTTCCGTAGAGCTGGCACCATGGACGGACGCCCAGCACTTATGCCCGGTGTATGCCGCGTTTAAAAAATACAGCGCCTCCCCTCCCTTGATTTCCCCAATAATAAAATAGTCCAGGTCTGTCAACAGGCCATTGCGGGCCAGATCCTTCAGATCATATCTTATCTTCCCCTCGCCCTTGCTGGAAACTACATGCTGAAACATCAGATCCGGATGGGTATTGGAAAACAGTTCTTCATTTTCCTGAATGACCAGGCCCGAATAATCCTCCGGAATACAGTCCAGCAGCGCATTCATCAGAGTGGTTTTTCCGGACGCACCTTTCCCGGTAAACAAAATCCCAGAGGCCAAAGAAGCTTCCCGGCGGAGCCAGTCGGCGGTTTCCCCGCTGAGCATACCCATTTTTATAAGATCTGCCAGCGTATTTTTCTGCTTGGCAATTTTTCGGATATGTAGGTAAGGGGTGTCTACCGAATTCACAAACTCTGTTGTAATATTAAAGCGCAATATAAATTTCGGATTTGTTGTTTTGTCGGTAAAGTTTTGAACCGCGTTCAAATCGCTCAGATTGGTCCTGTTTTTGATAACCACCCGGTCCACAAACCGCCGATATGCCTCTTTGCTTCTGAATTTCAACGGCGAAGTCATACGTTTTCCATATCTTTTTATCCGAATGTGATTCTCATCCAGCACCTTAATATCCGATATGGACTCATCGTTGATCAGTTCATCCAGAATATCATAACTCCACAGGAATTTCCGGAAGCGCTCCAATACGATACCGGCCAGAGGCTCCCCAACCTGGCTGTGTTTCAGGTACTCTCTCACCTCACGAAGGAAATCTTCCCTGCTCTTCATTCCGCGTTCGACCAGGTTCAGCGGTTTCATATCGACTCTGGTAAAATAGTCAATAACGTCATCCAACAGTTTATTTACAAAATCCCCCTGAAGAAGATACTCTCTGTTTTCCGCCCGGGTTTTATTTACATACAATTCGCTCCTCCTCTCATTCTGTTCTTTTTCGCTATGAGCACTTAGCGTCTGTATTTTGGACGCTTACGTGCGATGCATGAAAAATAGTCAGCGAGGCTTTTTCGAGCGCTACTATTTTTTCTCTATGAGCACTTAGCGTCCGTACTTTGCTATCTCTTTTTGACCACCTCTTTTCCTAATAAGACCATTGTTGCCCGTTCCTGTCGCGCAATCTCATAATGCCTGCGCCTCCCGCCCGAAGTCCATCATACGAAACACCGATCTGCTCATGATACAAACCGGACAAAGGAATACCTCTCTGCTCGTGATACAAACTGGACAAGGAATACCACTCTACGCCTGATACGAAACGGACAATCAATTAGTAAATGGAATAAATCAGATAAATAAATGAAAGGAATAACTAACATAAATCAGATACAAAACAGATAAATCAGAATCATTCTTTAAAGAACGTACAAAGATCATATCTCAAAATCCGGTGTATGTCAACTCTGCATTCTAACCAAAAAACGCCATCTTTTTACCCCTTATTTTTTACATCTATTTTATTAAGATGAAGAAAAGGCATACAATCCAAGCTCTGAATTGTACGCCTGCGCCGGTATACTGTCTTTGCTATCCGCATATCACATGTTATCCGCATTTCACATGCTATCCGCACTTCCCGTCTACCCTTTGTTCTCCTGTTTTTTAAGACTGGGCCATACCGTTATCATCATCGTAGCAAAACACGCGGTCCCGCCGATAAAATTCGACACCGGCTCCGCCAAAAACACTCCATTCGTCCCCAGACCGCCCACCATCGGCAGCAGAAGCGTCAACGGGATCACGATAATCGCCTTACGAAGCAGCGAAAAGAAGACTGCCTGCCTGGATTTTCCCAATGCCACGAACACGGACTGTCCGGCGAACTGCAGTGACATCATAAAAATGCCGAAAAAATAAATCTTCATGGCGGGAACGCCTGCCTCTAAAAGTTCCGGCTCGCTGTTAAACAGATGGATAAAAAACCGGGGCGCCAGAAGTAACAGTCCCCATACCGCAAACGTATAGATGACGCACACTGCAGTGGTGAATTTTATAGCGCTTCGCACACGGCCGTATTCCTCGGCCCCATAATTAAATCCCATCACCGGCTGGGCGCCATTGGTCACCCCCATTACCGGCATGGTGATAATCTCCCGCACCGAATTGATCACCGTCATGACTCCGACGTAAAGATCGCCCCCGAAATTTTGCAGTGTAGCGTTGCAAATAATCTGTACCGACCCATTGGTCACGGACATCACAAAGCCGGACATTCCAAGTCCGGTAATATTTTTTAACAGTTCCGCCTTTAGCCGCATCCCTTCCCGGTTCAGCCTCAGGATTGCCTTCGGCCCCCGCAGGAATTTGAGCACCCAGACAGCGGACAGCATCTGGGAAATCAAAGTGGCTGCCGCGGCTCCGCGCACTCCCATCTGAAATACGAAGATAAACAACGGATCCAGAATAATATTCGCCACCGCACCCAGCAGTACGGTCATCATGCCGATTTTCCCAAACCCCTGTGAATTGATAAAGCTGTTCATCCCCAGATTGATCATGACGAACACCGTCCCCAGCAGATAGATGGTCAGATAAGAATCCGCGTAAGGAAATGTTGCACTGCTGGCACCGAACAGATACAGCAGCGGCTTTTTAAACAACAGACAGAGTATCATCAGTAGGATGCCGGAAATCAAAAGCATGGAGAACGAATTCCCCATAATCTGCTCCGCTTTTTTGTTTTCCCGCTGTCCTCTGGCTATGGAACACAGAGGGGCTCCTCCCATTCCAAACAAATTGGCAAATGCCGTAATGATTGTAATAATGGGCAGCGCCAGGCCAAGCCCGGTCAGCGGCACGGTAGACTCTCCCGGAATATGCCCGATATAGATCCGATCCACCACGTTATACAGCACATTGATCAGTTGAGCCAAAGTCATGGGCAGCGCCAGGCTTAGAATATTTCCCGACACGCTGCCCTTGCTGAAATCATTGTTCACACTCATGCTTTACAACCCTCTCATTTTCTACCCGTATCTGCCGCCTTAGTCGTCCGGATCTCATGGGCCAGAATCAATGCTCCTTTGGCGCAGGCCGGTCCCACCATTTCGTATAGGATACTGGAAGACAGGATAATCGTGGAGAGCATGGTTCCCATCTGCGGCGGCAGAATCCGCTGACCAAGGGCAGCCAGGCCGATCGCCACTCCCGCCTGCGGCACCAGAGCCAATCCCAGATATTTACGTACTTCCGGCGAAGCCTTGCCGATCAGAGAGCCCATCCAGGCGCCCGCATATTTTCCCAGAATACGGACTCCAAAATATACCACACCGATCACGCCGGCCGACACCAGCATCGGTACATTCAGCCTCATTCCCGACAATACAAAAAACATCAGCATGATAGGCGGTGAAAAATGATTGACCTGCTTAAACAGGTTCTTTTTTTCGATTACATTTACATAAACCGTTCCCATAACCATACAGGGAAGCAGAGGGGAGACGTCCAACATCGTACAGACCCCGGTCATGGCAAAGATCACCGCGTTGATCAGGATCAGTCTGTGATCCCTGGACCGGCTGTCCGATATGATCCATTTCAAAAGATATCCGCACACAGCTCCTAAAAACAAAACCAACAGATTCACCAGCAAAGGCACCAGGAATACATTCCACCGCATATGTACCGCGCCGCTCTCCAGCTGATCCGCGATCGCCGCACACACGCTGAATGCGATCAGGGCTACCGCATCATCCAGCGCCACCACCTGCAGGATCGTATTCACAAGCTCACCTCTGGCATGATACTGATTGATCGTCATGATCGTCGAGGCCGGCGCCGTAGCAGAGCCGATCGCTCCCAGCAATATAGCAAAGGGAACCGACAGGTGAAAAAGAAAGATCATCGTCAGCGCCACTACCGTTCCTGCCAGCAGCGCCTCGAACACGGTAATGATGATGATCCGCTTGCCGTTTTTCTTTAATTCCTCCAGTTTAAAATATTTTCCTACGCCAAACGCAATATACGCCAGGGCTATGTCCGTGATAAATCCCATTCCCTCCATAATATCAGTGGAAATGAGATTCAGAACATAAGGGCCGATCAGCCCCCCCGCTAAGATATACCCCGTCACATCCGGCAAATGCAGCTTTTTCGTGATTCTGGTCATTAAAAAACCAGCAAACAGAATCAACGCAATGCTTAAAATTACCTCCGCAGAAGAATTTTCAATCCTGTCGAGAAGAGCCATTTCACCACGCTCCTTTTTCTACGGCCTTGTCCCGCCGTCCGTACAGCTGATATACTCCCTACGTAATAGCGCCATTTAATATTTTATTATTATAGCACAGTTTTCATGCCATAACTACCAAGGAACACGTTTCCGGCCGGGCCTTTACCTTCTCAAAAGCACAGCGCCAAAGATACCCCGTACACCGGTATAATGAGAGCCATATGCAGCCATATCCATCCTCTGCTGCAAACATCGTTCTCCTCTCCCAGATCTTTTTTGAAACCGGGATAATTAATCACCAGCAGCAGAATCAGGCAGGCGATAAACACCGCGTTAAATATCTTGGAATACAGCGCGTAATTTTTAACCGACCACATGATCTGGTTTAGATTTACATAATGCAGCTTTCCGGTATTGATCCCCGGCAGAAAGTTTGCCAAAAATCCCCGCGCCACATAAGAAGGCCCCATAAACCCATTGGTATTCAGATGGACCAGCACCGCGCCGGCAGACAGCAAAATTTCCAGTATCATATTCAAACGCAGGTACTTTTTATTGGATAATATCACACACAGCAAAAACGGGAACAGAAGGATCAGCCGGTAATAAAAATATTCCGTGAAACCAAAGAATACGAACTGCGTAGCCATGGCGATATAAAGCACATACTGCCGCCACTGCTCGTCCCCCTTTGTCTTCACCACGTAAGCAAAAAAGTAAACCAGACACAGGATTAGAATAAAAATGGAAGTGTTCACAACCGGGCCAAAAGAAATATCTTTGCTCAGTATTTTTCCGATCTCATCCCCGTATTTGATCGCCCCTTTTATTGATTTTTGGTAATTAGGCGCATTGTGGTAAATCAGGGAAAATAAAATAGTGAGCCAGAATCCGCCCAGTACCCGATATATAATTTTATCCACACGCTTTTCTATAAACAGTACCAAACCAATATAGGTAAAGATGAAAAACGGTTTGGTCGCTATCGCAAAGGAAGACAACAGCATAAACAGCCCGTATCGTTTTTTCAAAAGAAAATAAACGGCCATAACCCCAAACATGCAGATGACCACATCATTTTGTCCCGCAAAGCAGACCGCAATATAGATATGAACCGCAGAAACCATCAAAAGAGCCGCCAGCCAGCTCCTGTACCGGTTTCCGGTCATAAGCAGTACGATCTGATACACAAAATAAGCCGTAACCAGGAGTGCCGCTACCAGGAAAAGTTTGGACCAGATCAGCATCAGGGAGTTTTCTACGATCCGGAACCCGAAAAACCTCTGAAAAATCCAGATCGGAATATTCCAGACCGCCCAGGGAAGAACACTGAACACGCTGGTACCCATATCCTTGTGCATGGCGCCGAACAGGTTTTCCCGGCAGTACGCATAATAATCCAATGGCTTTCCGTCAAAAATGACATCCAGAAGGTTCGTGGACCAGATCGTCCAGGATACACCGTCCGCATAAGTATATGTAATCAGAATCAGCCCGCCGATGACACCTGCGATTACCCATTCAACCGGCAGGACACGGCAGCTTTGAAACCATGCCAGATATTTTTTTCCAAACTTTTTGCTATCCATTTTCACTCGCTCCTTGATCGGCTCAGCCAGGTTTTCACCAGTTTCTCTCCTGTCTTTATTCTCGACAGCTCAGCAAAAACCCATACCTGTAAGTCAATACGTAGTGAATTATAGCACGCTAACTCCTGATCTTCAAATTAATCTGCCCATATATTTCTTAATTTTTCCGATCAAAACCTTAACTTTTTCTTAAAGCAGAAGAAATGTCCAACATAACTAAGCTATAGGGAATGTTCGTGTATCACCGATTGTTTTTTGGACCCATTAGCTGTAAAATATGAATAGATAGCAGTGTTGATATTATTTTACCAAAGAGGGGGAATTCTATGAAATGGTATCAAAAAACCGGCTGGATTCTGGCTCTATTAGTTTTATGCTTTCCTCTTGGCTGTTTTCTTATGTGGCAGTATAAAAAGGAATGGAAAACAACAAGTAAAGCAGGGGCCAGCGCGGTATTCGCAGTATTCTTTCTGGCTGTCTTACTTTCTACATTTTCATCCGACACAACTCAAACTGCGGCACTTACGGACCAATTAAAAACCGTACAGGCTGAAAAACAGGAGCTGGAAACACAAATTGAATCACTGTCCGCCGATCTGTCCGCTCTGAACGATGAAAATCAAACAAATGCGGCAAAGATTGAGGAACTGCAGGATCAGTTGGAGACAGCCGAACAAACCATAGCTTCCATGGCTGACTCAGATTCCACGGAAGAACTGCAAAGTCAGATCGACGCCTTGCAAAGTGAGAACACAAAGCTAACGGAAGAAAATGAAAAATTAGCCGCTCAGTCCGCATCTGCTTCCAATTCTTCTAAATCATCCCCAGACGCTACCGTATCTTCCGGCGCTGACGCTCCTTCGCAGCCTGCCGACACGGATTCGCAAATCGTACTGGTTACCAAAACAGGCAGCAAGTATCACAATCATAAGTGCGGCAATGGTACGTATTATGAGGCAACACTTGAGGACGCCCTGGCAAGGGGATTAACCCCATGCAAAAAGTGCTTTTAAAGGCTTCTGAATTCAATACATACTTCTAAGGACTCCACATATATATGTATAAAAACATATATTGTGGGGTTTTTGTATGCAAAGAATGTCAAAAAAAGAGCATAAAAAACTGAACATACCAACGGTGGCCAAATCCGGTTTTTTCTGGTTTGCCCTGCTGCTGTTGATTGTATGCAGTGTCCTGTATTTACCAACCGTCACTTCGGTCAGCAGTTCGGTGGACGGACGCGAGCTTCCGATCTACTGTGTGGAGACCCCGAAAAAGCAGGTGGCCCTAAGCTTTGACGCCGCTTGGGGCTGTGAAGATACGATGACGTTATTGGATATTCTGGCGAAATACAATGTACATGCAACCTTTTTTATGACCGGAGGCTGGGTGGACAGTTATCCGGAAGATGTGAAAAAGATACTGGCGGCCGGCCATGATCTGGGCAATCACTCACAGAATCATAAAAACATGAGCCAGTTAAGCGATGAGGAATGTAAACAGGAGCTGATGAGTGTACATAGTAAGGTCAAAGAACTGACCGGTTATGAGATGTTTTTGTTTCGTCCTCCCTACGGCGATTATGATAATCATGTGATCACGAATGCCAGAGACTGCGGCTATTATCCGATTCAGTGGGACGTAGACAGCCTGGACTGGAAAGATTACGGGGCTGACAGCATCATACAGACGGTAACACAGCACGAACATCTGGGTAATGGTTCCATCATTCTGATGCATAATGGAGCGAAGTATACAAAAGACGCTCTGGAAACGGTAATTACCACGCTGCAGGGGGCGGGTTATGAGCTGGTTCCGGTTTCCCAGCTGATCTACCGGGAGCAATACCACATGGATCACGAGGGGCGGCAGATACCGGACAGCAAATAAAAAAATATTTGTGAAAGCCAATGCCGATACGTCAAGCCTGACATAGAAACTATAAAAGACCTCCAAACAGCTGCAGTACACTGATATGATTCCCCTTAAGAAGATTTTGGTTATTTACCATGTCTACTTATGTGGAAACATATCACACTGCAAATCTGTTTTAGAGGTCCTTTTAATTACATGATTGTCTTACTGCTGTCTCTATTTACCACAAAGATGCCAACACAGACCAGTACCAATGCGGTCAGCCCCATCCACCCGAAGGCCTGCTCCTGTTCATGCAGCAGCAGCGCGGACAGGATAACACCGAACACCGGATTCATAAAACCAAATACCGCCACTTTTGACGCCGGGTTATACTTCAGAAGATTCCCCCAGATCGAATAAGCCCCTGCCGACACGATGGCCAGGTAGAACAGCATACCCGTTGAGCCGGCCGTAAACGTTGTGATCGTTCCGCCGGTCAGCAAACCGCAAATAGTAATCACGAGCCCGCCGATCACAAACTGATAGCCGCTCAACAGCATCGGATCCTCATCTTTTCCGAACTTCTTCAAAAACACACTGGACATGGCATAGGAGAACGCCGACAGCAGGATAAATCCTTCCCCGGTCAGTTTGATTCCCGCATCCATACCGCCCTGATTCAAATTGATCAAAACCACACCGGCAAAGCCCACCACACAGCCCAGTATTTTCGACGCAGTCAGTTTCTCCTGTCGAAAGACAAGACTGGCCAACAGGATCACAAAGAATACGTTGGCCGCTTCAATTATAGAGGATTTCACTCCTGTCGTGTTCGCAAGGCCGATATAGAAAAATATGTATTGAATAATCGTTTGGAACAAGCTTAGAATCAGGATTTTCTTCCAGGCTTCTTTCCTGGGTACCATAAATTTACGTCCCATGAGACTTCCTATTACTATGACCAGAATCCCCGCCAGTGTGAACCGCATACCCGCGAACAGCATCTGGCTGCTCACCGCATCCGCCGGAATCTTAAACAGTTGGTATCCTATTTTGATACAGGGAAATGCACTTCCCCACAGCGCGCAGCAAATCATTGCCATAAAACAAAGCGCCGGTGTCTTTTTTAACCATTCTCCCTTTTTCGATGACATATCGACTCAGCCCCTCCTTTAGCAGTTTATCCGGGCTCTTACCCAGACTCTGTTTCTATTCAAACGGGTTAATCATAGCATTTCGCGAGAAAAATCTCAAGAATAATATTCTTTGATTTTTTGTGCAAAAACAACGTTCACCCCATCTCAAAAGGAGAAATGTAAATAATGTATGTTTCAGGTCATTAGGAAATTTTTATGATTGTTCAGCTAATGGACAAATAGATAAAAAGATAAAAATTTAGAAAATTCAGTTAACCGGATCAATTCAACTTGTATTCAAATAACTTATTTGGTTCTGGTTTTCATTTCACTAACTGTTCTTGCTCGATGTGCTAATATATTATATTTTCGTATTCTGCAATGCTTTTGCACATGACAATAACACCACATGACAGACATATTAAGAAATTTTCTGCAAAATGGCACTATGCTCTGCTACTACCTCTTTCAGCATCTGAGTATCTGCCACCAAAGTCTCATAAGTCTCCACACTATATTTATAACGGTTATAGGTAGAGATATAACAGGATTCTATGTTCTGCAAACGAGGTATTATATTATTTTCATTGTCTAATTTTAATATTAGGACATCATGTTTTAATTCTGATATATCTTGCTTTAATTCAATTCTTAGCGATGAAATATCTTCCTTTAATCCATTTATTTCTTCGCCGACTTCGGTTTTAAATTCCTCCATTTCTGTTCTGAATCCGTTTATTTCTTCGCTGACTTCTGTTTTTAATTCCTTTATTTCTGTTCTAAATCCCTTTATTTCTTCACTGACTTCTGTTTTAAATTCCTTTATTTCTGTTCTAAATCCCTTTATTTCTTCACTGACTTCTGTTCTGAATCCCTTTATTTCTTCGCCAACTTCAGTTCTAATTCCATTAATTTTTTGATCCATAATATCAGCTATCGCCACTAACAACTCATTATCTGTCATTATCCTCACCTCCTTTCATTGGTAAAAAAAGTATATCATATAGAGACTATAAAATCTATATTATTTTTGACTGATTTTCTTCCCTTTTATCGGATCGAAACATCTCCACTACCGCCTCATACATAAACCGGGCCGGAACACCGCCCGTCTTCCGACGAGCCGTGTCCCGGCCCTAAGCTAATCCCCTCCCACACCTCTCATCAAGGCGTATCCGGTCCAGAATCATCCATAAACCGTTCTATGGTTTCTCTGTCCGGATAGGATGGGATTGTCCCCTGATGCGCCACCGTATAGGCGGAATATCGGTTAGCCCACCGGCAGGCTTCTGTTATCGTTTTTCCCCAGACCAAGTTTGCAGCGAATGCAGCCAAAAATCCATCTCCCGCTCCGGTTGTATCTACGGCCTGTTGTTTCACCCCCGGAATCCACGTACATATATCATCCTCCAGTACCATACAACCCTCATCTCCCAATGTCATAATTACATTCCCGGGTAAGCAGGTCTGTTTCACCCGGCGGATCACCTGTGCTCTGTACCCATTACCAGTTTTCCCGTCCTGCTCCTCTTCCTCGATCTGAGCCAGGACGCATGCCTCCTCCCAGTTAATAATCAGAATATCGATATCCAAAAGCATACCTATCCCATGTTCCGGCACCGGACTGGCATTCAGGATTGTACATATACCTTTGTTATGGGCGATTTTGGCTGCCTTCAGAGCCAGATCTTCGCGTATTTCAAATCCTGTGATCAGTATGTCCGCATTGGAAAAACACCCGATATCCTCCTCCAGTTCTTCTATCGTCATGGCATTGCTGCTGCTTTCGCCAACAACAATGGAATTCCTTCCGTCATGATCCGTCAATATAATACCTGTGCAGGTATTTACCTGTTCGGAACGGCGGATTCTGCAGATATTCACCCCAGCCTCTTCCATCCAGGAGATTCCTAAGTCACCCCAGTAGTCCTTACCAATCTTTCCCAGAAAAGCAGTTGGAATTTTTAGTCTTCCAAGGGCGATCGCTACATTAGATCCTTTTCCCCCGTCCTGCTCAAACTGCCAGTCCTTCCCTCGGATCGTCTCTCCCCATTTTGGCAGACGGTCTATCCTGACATACTGTCCGACTCCGTGATTGTTGAATACCAGGACCCGGGGGGCTTCTTTTGCAGCTACCATAGCTTCATTTTATGCGACAGCGGATGGTCGCAGGAGGCCTTGTCACAGCATAGTATCTTTTCGGGAATGTATTGGGTCAGGAATGTCACCGGATATTCCAGGACAGGCTCTTTGCACATAAGCAGGATACGGATGACCGTGTTCTTCCATGCGCCGGTTGTAATCATAAATACAATCCGCTTCGATGTCAGGATGGATTTCATTCCAACCGTGATAGCCATGGGTGGAACCATATCATAAAAGCCGCCAAAGGTCCGCTGGGCTAATGCCACGATAGTATCCTCATTAATCTCGCGTATTCTGGTTTTTCCGTTTTTAAATTGTTCCCGGGTTATTCTGTGATACCTGGAATGGGGTGCTTCACAGAATGCGATCAGTCCCTTGCAGCCGATACCCGCCCATGTCGTATCGATACCGCCCATCTCTTCCACTTTCCGGTCGAAGCAGTCCGGATCGTGTATATCCGGCCAAATTCTTTGTTCCACAGGAACATTAAGTTTTGGATCTATCCGGTCATAAAAACCTCCCTGCATAGTGCCCCGCAGGCTGCAAAATTTTTCCTCTACCGGATAAGGCCGGCCTTCCCAATCCAGAAATTCGTCCATATGAAATACATAAAGGTTTTTCAGACTAATTTTTTCCCGGTTTACCCGGTCGATAAAAGTCGTGTACTGCTCCATCGGACCGGCCGGCAGGATCCATCTGGTTATCCTACCCTCTTTGTTATACCGTATCATTTCTTCCGCCATCAGGTTACCAATGTCCGTCATAGTCTGTTCTTTCGTGTCAGACAGGCGGACCGCCGCATTTAATCCCTCCTGTTTGCATAATTCATCGAAGGGGATCCGGCACCATTCCTCGATCTGCTCTATCGTCAATTGAAATTCCATTTTTTCCTCCATTCGTATGTTTTTCCGCATGCATGATTAGAGTTCATGTCTATAAATTAACCTCATTCACCTTCCCTTTAAGTAATTCTGAATGCAGCCGCGTATATAAGGTGTCAGGCTCTCGAATCCGTCCTCCGTAATCAGAAAACCCTCTTCGATTCGGTTTGATCCCCCAGGCATTCCGAAAAGACTGATATCGGTGTTCACCGTCATCCCCGCCTGAAAACTATCCGCCGTGTGTTCGTCCGGATAAGGTGACTCCGCTTCGGCACTGCCGATCCCGTGCAGCGGAGGATAGATGTCATACTGTTCCAGATTTTTACTTCGAAAATAGTCCCGCACCGCTTTTACAATCCCATTCATGGGGCGTCCGGGCCCGATCTGCCGCAACGCGATTTCCGATGCTTCCATTAATACCCGGATCACTTCTTCCGTCTCAGGTGAACAATGCCCCACGGCAAAAGGCGCGCCGCTGCTGGCGATATATCCTTCATACATAACCGCGATCCCGCACATAACCATGTCTCCGTCTTCGATCACCTTATGCTGGGGCCTGCCCACGATGGATTCCGTTCGATCTCCCGACGCCAGAATAGTAAATACGATCTGCTCCGCTCCTGCTTTTCTCGCCGCATATTCCGCTTCCGCAGCCGCCTCGATCTCAGTCATACCAATCAGCCGGTCTCCAAGCTCATAGACTGCGGCAAATCCCAGATCAGCCTGTCGGCCCGCCTCTTTCAAACACCGGATCTCCTCGCCGGTTTTGATTTGTTTTACAGCCCGCATCACCGGATTGGCGTCGATCGGGTCAACCTGGAACGACCGCTTAATATCGTCCAGCAGATAAAGAGACATCGAATCTATTCCCGCTATCCCCAGACGCCGTACCTTTCCGGCAGTATTGATTTCCCTGGCCAGTTTACAAAAGTCTGTATAGCTGGCCAAAGGATAATCGATCTCTTCCGGCACATAGATCCCGGCCAGGCCGGGGTGAAGACGGATATCATTCCAAACGGACATCTCCCGGGCGATCATCTCCCCCTCAGGAGCACACATCAGTATTGGCTCTGCATCCTTCGGAATCAACAATATTCCCCGTTCGAACAATGGCCAATAATTGCTCACATAGCGCAGGTGTTCCCTGCGGTACTCGTCTCCATAGACCAATAGCAGATCCAGGTTATTCTTCAGCATCTCCTCCCGTATCCGGGCGATTCTTTGTTCAAACTCACTTCGCGGTATCCCATAACATTTCTTCATTTGCCTCATCCTCCTGCGTACACTGCCGCGTCAGCGCAGCACGCCTTTATAATTGATACTGTCCAGCATAACAGCCAGGAATATAATGGCCCCCCGGACTATAGTGTAGGCATAGGGAGACGCATTTACCATAGCCATCCCATTGGTAATCAGCGTAATCAAAAGTATTCCCACTACCGCCCCCGGAAGAATCGTTGCCTTACCTCCGAACAAACTGGCGCCGCCAACCACCGCAGCCGAGATAGCGATAAATTCATTCCCCTCACCAAAGGTGGCCGCAATCGTTCCGATCTGTCCGGCAGAGAGAATCCCTCCAAGAGCGGCCAGCACTGCGCAGATCACATAGACAAGGATCGTATCCCGGTCCACATTGATTCCGATCTTCTTTGCGTTCTCCGGATCGTTTCCGATGGCCATCAGATGCCTGCCGAACGTGGTAGAGCGTAATATATAATTCGACACTACCAACAGTACGGCAAAAATAATCAGTACATATGGAATGTTAAAAATCCGTCCGCTGGCCAGAGGACTCATAAAAGTAATATTAAACTGTCTGGTATTTGAAATCGTAAGTCCCAGTCCCCGCATCACACTGCCCACAGCCAATGTGGTAATAAACGGAACCATCCTGAATTTTGTTATTATAATGCCGTTCAAGAGTCCGAATACAATACCCACTGCCACCGCAATTCCCAGACATGCCGCCAGCGCAGCCGTGGAATCCAAAAAATTTTTACTCACGTTCACAGTCATCACACCAACCAGCGTACTGGCCAGGAACATATTTCTGCCTATCGATATGTCGATTCCCCCTACCGTCAGCACAAAGATAATTCCAATTACCGCGATTCCGTGGGGAGATGCCTGCTGCAATATCAGGATCAGATTGTTAAATGTCAAAAAGTTGGGATTCGAGACACTGAAATAGATCATCAGCAACAGGAAGATCAGATACATCCCATAGCGCATAAGATACTGCAGGATCCGTTTTCCCACACTTCCTTCACAGGCTTCCGTCATCTTCACCTACTCCTTTCCATATTTGCCTTGTTTCTCAAGGCATACAGGTATACCCGCAGGGTGTTTCCATATTTGCCTTGTTTCTCAAGGCATACAGGTATACCCTCATAAAGCAAACTTCATGATCCGTTCCTGTGAATAATCTTCCTTCCGGACCTCTCCCGTCAGCCTTCCATTGGACAAAACCAGAATCCGGTCGCAGATTCCCATCAGCTCCTGCATCTCCGAGGATACCACCAGGATTGCGGAGCCCTCCTTTGCCATATTTAAAATCAGTCTGTAAATCTCATATTTTGCCCCCACGTCCACCCCGTGGGTAGGTTCATCCACCAGAAAAATTTTAGGTTCTTTCAACAGCCATTTTCCCATGACTACTTTCTGCTGGTTTCCCCCTGACAGACTGTTGGCCGCCTGCTGGTCCGGACGCGCCGTTTTGATGTCCAGAGTTTTCACCATCTTCCTGCACAGCTCGGCCTCTTCTTTCGTATCCACAACTCCCATGGAACCGGCCAGTTCTTCATTTTTCACCATCAGCAGATTGGTGCTGACCGGCCTGGGCATAAGCAGGCCTTCCTCCCGGCGGTTTTCCGTGATAAATGCCATCCCTCTGTGGATGCATTCGCCCGGGGAAGGTTTTTTTACTTCCTCTCCAAATACCCGCACCTCTCCGCTCTCCTTAGGATCCAGCCCGAACACGGCCCTTAAGATCTGTGTTCTCCCTGCTCCCATCAGTCCGAACAGCCCCAGGACTTCCCCTTCCCGCAGGCAGAAAGAAACCCCTTTTACAAAGCCTGCGCAGTTTAAATCTTTCACTTCAAGAACCTTATCATGAATCTCTTTTTCTACGGACGGATAGACCTGGGTCAGCTCCCGCCCCACCATATCGCGTATCAGTCCCGCGCGGTCATACCGTTCCCTTTTATCGGTATGCACCACTTTGCCGTCCCTCAACACACTGATCCGGTCACACAGGAGCAGCACATCCTCCAGAATATGGGAAATATAAATGATCGACACTCCATTTTCCTTTAATTCCCGTATTGCTTTAAACAACTTTTCCTTTTCCCGGTTGGACAGCGAAGTAGTCGGCTCATCGAAAATTATCACCTTCGCATTTTTCATCAGTGCCTTCGCTATCTCCACCATCTGTCTGGAACCCATGGGCAGATTTCCCATTTTTGCGGATGCCCGCACATTCAGATCATACTTATCTATGTATTCCTGGCTCTTTGCCCGGATTTTCTTTTTATCGATCCTTCCCAGGAATCCCGTGGGAAAATTGTCAATAAACATATTTTCTGCCACGCTTAGATTGGTAAACAGGTTCAGTTCCTGATGGATAAAAGCTATCCCCTTTTCCGTAGCATATTTCGGCGAAGCAGGTTCGTAGGGTTCTCCAAGGAATTCAATACTGCCCGCGCTCATAGGGAAAATACCTCCCAGTATATTCATCAGTGTAGATTTTCCAGCTCCGTTCTCTCCCACCAGTCCCAGTATTTCTCCCTGGCGCAGCTCCAGGTTCACATGATGCAGCACCTCCACCGAAAAGAAGCTCTTACAGATATCGTTTAATTTTAAAATCACATCGGACATATCCTGATTCTCCTTTCCCGGCTCAGTTTTCCTGATATGCGCTCTGCCGCTTCATAACATAATCCATCATAGCCACGACAAATATCAGAATCCCCTGTACCAACAATATAATATACCAGGTCACATTCATCAGATTCATGACATTGGTCATCAGTGACATGAAAATCACACCCAGAAGCGTCTGTCTGACTCCCCCGGAGCCTCCAAGCACGCTGGTACCCCCGATGATAACAGCCCCAATAATATTTAAAAACATCTTATCTCCCAAAGTCGGTATTCCGGACTGATTCCTGGCTGTCGCAAGAATGCTGGATATCCCGGCGTACAGGCCGCACAGCACGAAGAGGAGAAAGATCGTTTTTTTAACCGGAATTCCCGATACTTCTGCGGTTCTGGCGTTGGTTCCCACTGCGTAAACATTTCTTCCGAACCGGGTTTTCGTCAGTAACCAGTCTGAGAACAGGAACACCGCCGCCGCGATCAGTACAGGCACAAAGAACCAGTTACCAAGCCCGCCCAGGACGCCGAATGCCGGAGGCAGGCCTGCGATCGTGGCGGATAGCGTAGCCTCGGCCGCAATAGAGTTGACGAACAGCACAGCGGCGCCGGAACCGATCATCTGCATCACCAGCGTGACAATAAAGGACGGCATCTTAAGCCGGGTTACCGCAGCTCCATTAATTATTCCAAACACCACTCCCGTACCTGCCATCATAAGAACCGCGGCGCATATCCCCAGCAGGGGATTTGCGGCAAGCGGTGTCCTGGCCATAAGATAAGCTCCCAGTACGCTGCCCAGGGACAGGACGGAGGTGATGCTGAAGTCGATCCCGGCGTTCAATTGAACCAATGTCAGCCCGCAGGACAGAATCAGCAGATCGGTGGATTGTAACAGCAGATTCTTCAAATTAAATACCGTAAAGAAATTAGGAGTGAAAAATAGAGCTACCAACACCGCTGCTGTCAGGAATACCAGGATCGGATATTTCATCACCACCGCCTTAATCTTCCGCAGTTTTTCGTTCATATCGACCACCTCTTGTCTTTATTCCACATCGTCCCAGCTCCAGATCGAAGGGCCTGTCTCCTCTACATTTTTATAAGTAGCAAGCGTGGCGCCGTAGACAATCTGTCCGTCATCCGCTTCCTCTTCCCCGTTTAAGATCTTAACCGCGTGGATCACACTCTGTACCCCGCAGTCCACCGCGTCAAAGGCTCCGTCCACTTCGCTGTACCCGTCCTTTAATACCTGCATCCCTGCCGAGTCCCCATCACTGGAGAGGATTACCACATGTCCCTCTTCCCCGATCCTGTGCCAGCGGTTCACCTGCTGCAACGCACTCTGTACGGAAGGGATTAACAGATCGGAAGGTACAATAATCATGTTAATTTCCGGGTTGGATTGCAGCCAATTCTGCATTCCCTTTAATGCTGTCTCCTGATTCCACTCCGTAGGTACCTCACCAACTATTTCAATAATGTCCGGATGCTCTGCGATCACCTCTTTGAAACCGGTGGACAGCTTCACTGTGGCAGAATCCCCAAGACTTCCCAAAAGCAGCAGTGCCTGATAAGGTTCGGTAATCTTGTCTTCTTCTTTTACATCATCTACAAACCACTGAATAATATCTTTCCCCATCTGGTAAGTATCGGCCACCACTGATTTGGCTGCCTTCGCCCCTTCGATGGCCCGGTCGCACATAATGACCGGGATTCCGGCATCCATCGCTTCCTGGACGGTAACGGCGATCGAGGTACCGTCTAACGGAATACAGATAATCGCGTCGACCTTCTGGGAAATCAGATTACGCATCTGTTCATTCTGTTTATTGATGTCATCATCTGCCATTAAAGTAACCAGCTCTACTCCCATCTGTTCTGCCGTAGCTGTGATGCCGTTATAGGTTCCCACATAATAGGGGGAAAATAAGGAACAGATCGAAACTCCGATTGTCATGTCACCATTGTCTTTTTCTACATCAGTTGCCGTCTTACTTTGATCCTGACCGTTGTCTTCGGTTTCCGTGGATTCGGATGCGGCGGCGGGTGCCGTTTCGTTTTCTTTTTGCCCTGCGCACCCTGCGGCGGCCAATGTAAGCATGACTGCCATAAATAATGCAAATAACCTTTTGAACATAATTTTCTCCTCCTTTGTGAACAGATAACTGTCGCCTCTGGTCTTCTGATGTTTTAGCATTTTAAATGGATAGGGTAAACTTTAAATTGCTTCTGCCGTTCGGCAAATAGCTTATTCACTATTTTAAATAATTTTAATTATTTATTTAAAATATTTTAATTAAATTTTATCCCTTAAAATGCTCCTTTCCACCTCTTATGCTAGCTTTTATTTACTATTTTGTCAATATTTGTTGTAAATTTTCTAATATTTTATTAACTTTTTAGTTTTAGCAGAGTAAAATATATGTTTTTTCTAATATTATTTGTTTAAAATACACATAAATTTTAAATTATTTTATTAAAATAATCCCTTGAATTTTAAAATAGAACTTGCTATGATAGATACAGAAAAAACAGAATAAATGATTACCGGCAAACACAAAAGAAAATATACTCCAAAAAGGGGGAACCACTTTGAATCTAAAAGACATCGCACAGGCCGCACAGGTCTCACCTGCCACCGTATCCCTGGTGCTGCATAATAAAAAAGGGGTAAATAAAGAAACCCGGGAACGTCTCACCGAGCTTCTTATACAGAACGGATATGTAATTGAATCAGATCCTCTCCCGTTCAGCCAGACCAGAAGCATCCGTTTTTTAAAGTACAGCCTGCACTCTTATCTGGTTGATGGAAACGCAAATTTCGTCTCCTCCATGATCGATTCCATAGAACACGAATCCAGACGTCTGGGCTATAATCTCATTATGACCTCCTTCGATGCCCACAATGCCGGGGAGGTCTTCGATATGCTGCGCAGCCAGCCTCAGGAGGACGGGCTGATTCTGCTGGGAACCGAGTGGTATCCACACGACAATACCTATCTTCAGGAACTTCATTCTCCGCTGGTGATCGTGGACAATCTTCTGGTTCAGGAGCCTTATGACTGCGTGGTTGCCAACAATGAACAGCTGTCCTATATCGCAGTCAAGCATCTGGCCGATCTGGGGCATCCAAAGATCGGTCTGTTAGCCAACTCCCTGCCCACCTGTAACTGCCAGAGCCTCCGGTCCTCCTATAAGTCGGCCCTGCAAAAACTGGGGCTTCCCTTTGATTCCTCGCTGATTCACGAGGTGCCGCCCTCCCTCTCCGGTTCCTATGAAAGCACAAAAGCCCTGCTGCGCCAGGGCGTCACATTTCCTTCCGCCATGCTGGCGATCAATGACTGTATTGCTCTGGGCGCCATCAAGGCTTTTAAAGAAG
Source organism: Diplocloster agilis (assembly GCF_019042275.1). Taxonomy (GTDB): domain Bacteria; phylum Bacillota; class Clostridia; order Lachnospirales; family Lachnospiraceae; genus Diplocloster; species Diplocloster agilis. The sequence continues at coordinate 77,758 of NZ_JAHQCW010000003.1, read as the reverse complement.
CCGGCGTGAGAGTTCCGGAAGATATCTCTGTCGTAGGAATTGATAATATCTCATTCTCCGCCATCTCCGATCCGCCGCTGACCACCTGTAACGCGTATCCCGCAGATCTGGGCATCTGGGCGGTACGCCTGCTGGATCACAAGATCAGCCACCCGGATTCCCCGGTTCAGAAGATGCTAATCGACGGGGACTTAATCATCCGAAACAGTACCAAAAAATACAAACCGAGATGATTACTTCCCTTTGCCTGCCTTAGCCCGCCGCCGGTCAAATCTCAGAAACAGCAGGAAGATAGAGTCGATCAGAAAAATCGCAAGCGCGATCGCACCCGCGATCATGAATGTCTCAAACAAATACGATTTCACCGCCTCAAAGTCTTTCTCCAGCATGTAATAGACCACGCGGAACATGCCCACGCCGGGTACGATCGGCAGGATTCCAGGAACGAAGAAGGTGGTCACCGGGGCTTTCCGGCTCCGGGCCAGGATATTGGACAGCAGGGCAACCACGATGGCGGAGATCAGACTCCCCATAATCGTACTGTTTTCCACGCGAAGCACCACCAGATAGATGAGCCAGCCAAGAGAGCCCGTGGCACTGGTGTACAGCAGATATTTCCTGGGGACCTCCAGGATGATGGAAAAACACAAGACAGATACGAACGCACCGATAATCTGTAGTATCATAGCAGGACCTCCCATCCGAACAGGCCACAGATACCGAGGCCCAGACCCACGCCCAACGCGATGGCCAGCGCTTTCACAAACGCCTCCAGCATTCTGGCTCCGCCGGACATGTAATCCCCCTGAAGCGTATCCCGGGCCGCATTGGTCACCGCCACCCCGGGCATCATCGGCATCATGGTTGCTATAATGATCAGGTCCAGGTGGACGGGCACCGGCAGGAACCGGCCCACCGCGCAGGCGCAGACCGCGATAGCCGCACAGATACAAAAATCCCGTATAAATGGCCTCAGGCCGATCCGGCTGCCCCCATAGGTCATGGCTGCCATCAGGACGCCGCATACCGCAGCATTCAGACAGTCGATGGCATTTCCGCCCAGCAGCATGGTATAGAAGATAGACACCATGACCAGACACAGGTTGACCAGATAGGGACGGTAGATTCTCTCCCTGGACACGGACATCAGTTCTTCCCTGGTCTCATTCAGTGTCAGTGCGCCGGCGCAGAAACGTCTGGATATCTCATTCACCCGGCAGATCCGGTTGAGATTCGTATCTCTGTTCTTAATCCTGCGTACGACGGTAATGGGATGCATGTCCCGATCGGAAGCCGTCACCACGATGGAGGTGGTCAGCACCACCGCTTCCGCCCGGCCCGGCTTTTGCGCTTCCAGCATATGGGTAATCGTCTCTTCGCAGCGGTACGTCTCCGCATTATTTTTTAACATGATCTCACCAGCCAGTACGGCGGTGTCTGTCAGGGATTGATAATCCACGTGATCACCCTTTTCCTCATTTTATGTTAGCATCATAGCACATGGCCCGGACCGCTTCAAGGGCCAAAAAACCGGCGGTTTTGAATTTCTTCAAAGCCGCCGGTTTTCACATATACCGCATAAAAATAACTTAAACCAGGACAGTCAGTCTTAGAAATCTAACATAATTCCTGTCTCGTAGATATTCTCATCTACCAGAAGCTGCACACGGAATTTTCCGCCAAGCCCCTTCTTATTGATAAACAGATCTACATTCCGGGGATTGTTTTTCAGGAATGTTCCGACGCACATCGCTTCAAAATTCTTAGATGCCGACGTGTTGATATAATAGCGGTGGACACGGTCATCCTCGCCGGTCAGCAGCAGCATTGCCAGCTGTCCTTTTTCATAAGTCGCATTGAACAGAATCCGGTCCTCTTCTTCCGTAAGGGAAGCCTCATAGTGTTCCGGCACTGTTTCCCCGGCCGCCTGTGCCGGTACCTCGGTGTCGAATTCCCCGGTAACGCTCATTTCGCCGCATACCCGTCCGGCTCCGAGCTCCATCACTTCTCCGGCATAATAAGCAGGCAGTTTCTCGGCCCGGAATACGTTGGATGGAACGTGCAGTTCATAGACCACCTCATCATTTACGATCTCGCAGGTAATGGAGTTCAGACGGCAGTCCGGTCCCGTACCGTCCATACTGCCAAGGCCCTCCAACGGTTCTCCGTTCTTGTAAGCGATTCCGCCGGAGTGTACCATGTACCGCCCTTCGCCGTAATACTCCACATTGCAGATATAAGGGGAAAAGAAATCCGCTCCCCGCTCTTTTCCATACTGCCAGACCTGACGGACCGTGCGCGCCTGTGTGTCGATATGGTAACGGACGCCCCGGGAATAGCTGTCGGCGGCTTTGGCGTATTCTTCCTTAATCTTCGAACGGTAATGCCCATTGTCGAACATCATGATATCCCCGTCCGGGCAGACCAGGACACCGTGCTGCTCATAGGACCATTCGAACGGTTCCCCAACCGGTTTAAAAAAGTAACGGCTTACAAAGTCCTCCGGCCATCCGGTGGGATCACCGAGCACCCAGTTCAGCTCACCGCTCACGTAATCGATATTGATTACCGCATCCTGATGCCGCCCGGACAGCGTGATAGAGTCGGTTTTTTTATCATACCACACGGCGTTATTATGGAACCAGTCGTGGGCGGAACCGGAGCCGGAATAGGTGGATGCGCACTGATAGGGCAGAAGCTTTTTATAATCCCAGATGCGCAGGATCTTCCCGGTCTCCCGGTCCGTCAGCGCCAGTACGTCCTCCACCGTTTCTGCATCGGGGGCCTGGGTCAGCATCAGAATATTGCCGTCTTCCATCTCGAACGTGTCATGGTGATAACCTCCCGGAACCCGGTATTCCCGGTAAATCTTACCGTGTACTCCCATTTCGTATACACCGCTGACATAATAGGGCAGCCGGATCAGACGGTCGGTTCCCACCAGCAGATGTCCGTTGGCCAGCCGCTTCATGTCGAAGGATACGTTCACCGTCAGATACCATCTGACATCTCCCCGGTAATCACAGGCCAGCGCATCCGCCTTGGATGTCTGCGTCAGAAAGATCAGATTGTCTCCCATATGTTCTTTATTTTCTTTACAGTAGGTGGGTACCGGAACCTCCGGCGCCAGGGGCTCTGTGCGGATCGTGACCAGGCTGGTCTCGCCCCCTGATGTCCGAAGTTCCACCGTATTCTCATAATCCCCATATAATCCATACACCGGCAGGATATGAACCGTATCGCGCGGGAACGTATGGGAAATATCTCCTGCGTGCTCTTTGCCCTTGACCGTCAGGGTAACCTCCTGCTTTACTTCCGTGCGGAATAAAACCAGGGCGGTCAGCGGTGAGATCAGATAGGGGTTCAATTTGACCAGGGGCGCTTTCAGCGTATAGTTTCCCCGTTCAAACTCCGCCAGTATTTCCTGCTCCGCCTTGTTCTGCCTTGTGACCAGATGTTCTTTTTTTTCATATTTCATTGCTTGCGCATCCATTGTTTTTCCTCCAGTCCGCAGTTTTCTGCGATATTCATGCAGGCAGGGTCCCGCCTAACCGGGACCTGCCGAATCGATACCAGTTACTTTAAGAAGCCGGTCAGCGACCAGTAAGGGAATATAATAAGGATCAGGAATATAATACTGAGCACCGTACGGGTCGTACAGAATTTGATCGCCTTTTTCATATCAAATACATCATAGCTGAACAGGATCAGGAACAATGCCCACTCGTAGGGGAAGAACAACTGCTCCACGCCCCATACAAAGCTGAAGGTGGTGCCTACGATGCTCAGGCCAAGCTTGGAGGCAATATCGATGAAGAGCGGCGAAAATGCTGCCATACCAGCCAGAGGCGTCATCATCATATCGGTAATTACACCGGTCAGCCATGCGAACGCGGTCATTCCCAGGTTCCCTACATTCTGCAGAAGCGGCATCACGATACTGCTGACCAGATCCGCCACACCAACTGCGTTGGACATGCTTCCGATGGACATGGTAGCCGCCACGAAGAATACCATCGGGAAATTCACAGACTTCAGATCTTCCACTTCCGCCACCTGCACACCCGGCAGATAGCAGGCGATCACCGCCAGGGAGAACAGCCATCCGGCGTCTATATTGGTAAATATCATGGCAATAACAAGTAAAACCAGCACAACCAGGAATTTGATCTCTTTGGGTTTCATTTTCCCAAGTTCGTTATATTTTTCTACAAAATATTCTTTTCCATCGATCTGCACATCCTGTTTGAACAGAATCCGCACCATGACCAACAGCACGAGAGTCCAGATCAGCATGACCGGGAAGTTGCTAATGAAATAATCCATCCAGCTTACCGCGTGACCGGTTTCTTTTAAGTAGGAATTGACCAGCTGCAAATTCTCACTGGCGGATAAGTACAGCCAGGCCGGGGCGATAGCGGCCACAAAGCCCGCGAACATGATGCCCGCTCCGGTGTTACTGTTGTTCTTTATTTTCAGGGCATGGTAGATCCCATAGCAGAGGGCACAGTACAAAGCCACCCGGCCGGTCATATTCGGCACCAGTAATGCTACGACAACACCTGACAGGACGATTCCTGTAACGATCCCCTTGTAGGATCCTCCGGTCTTTACAATGAAGAAATATGCAATTCTCTGCATCAGCCCGCTTTTTTCAAAAATAACGGATAAGGTCAGCCCTCCCAGGGACAGCCACACAACAGACCCTGTCCAGGGTGAAAGTACCACCGCCGCCGGCGCCACACCCCAGAGGATAGCCCCAATCGTCAGCAGCAATCCGGAGATATACACCGGCATCAGGTTCATCGCCCAGGTCAGAATCGCCCACGCGGTAACGACGAAAAACTTCCTCATTTCCGGTGAAACGGCATCTGACTGCGGAATGATGAAATATAGCAGCGCCGGAACGCCGATCGCAATCACCCATTTTATAATCTGTCCATACGGTATCGATTTTTTGTTCATTCCCCGATCCTCTCTTTCCAATATATAATTCTGCCAGTAAAAAGGTTCTTTCCGTTTTTCTAAGGAAAAAGCTTTTGTCCATAATGTAATGCTATATGGCAAAAGCTTTTTCCGAAAGCGCACCCTTCTCGTGTTCTATGCGCCTGTCTCACGGACCGTGTATGTCCTCCACACACGAATTTAAATACATAACATACTTATCGCCAGAACATGATTTCACCCCGTCATGCCTGCTTATTTTCTATATCTTTATTTTCTATATCCTTATTATCTGTGAACATCCTTAAAAGCTTCTGTCTGCGCTTTAATTCCTCTTTCAGCGGCAAACCGTTCGATACTTGACGCTCCGAAGAATCCGTCTATCTCCGGAATTCTCTCGATAACATACTGCGCGTCTTCCGGCTCCGCGATCGGTCCGCCGTGGCAGATAACCATAACATCAGGATTAACACTTCTACCGCCTTCGATGATCGCTTTGATTTTCACGACACAATCATCCAGCGTGAGAGCCGTCTGCGCACCGATCGTTCCCTTTGTCGTCAGACCCATATGGGCAACCAGAATATCGGCTCCGGCTTCCGCCATGGCTTTTGCCTGTTCGGGATCGAATACGTAAGGGCAGGTCAGCATATCCAGCTCATGCGCTTTGCGGATCATATCCACTTCCAGGCCGTACCCCATACCGGTTTCTTCCAGATTCTGGCGGAATACGCCGTCGATCAGTCCTACGGTAGGGAAGTTCTGTACACCGTTAAATCCCATATCCTTTAACTGTTTCAGATATACATCCATCACGCGGAACGGGTCGGTTCCGCACACGCCTGCCAGTACCGGAGTGTTCTTTACTACCGGGAGCACCTCAGATCCCATCTCCACAACGATCTGGTTCGCGTCGCCGTAGGATAAAAGTCCCGACAGGGATCCTCTGCCTGCCATCCGGAACCGTCCGGAATTATAGATGATCAGCATGTCGGCTCCTCCTGCCTCACTGCTCTTGGCGGTGATCCCGGTTCCGGCGCCCACGCCTACCAGAATTTTTCCATTTGCTGTTTCCTCTTTGAATTTTGCTAAGATCTCTTTTCTTGACATTGTGTTCATTTCACATATCCTCCTATTTCATCCATTTTATAAATTATTCTGTTTTCTTATTTCATCATTTCTATTAATTTTTCCGCTGCCGCTTCGGCAAATGCGGGATCGTTGATATTGCAGTCCATTTCTTCTATTTCCACTACATCGGTATTTACTTTGCTCTTCAAGGTGTTGAATAACACCTGGTCTTCCTGCGGCCCATAGAAAGCGCCGCCTTCCACATCGATGGCGGATACCCCTTTAAGGGGGAGCATCAGCACGGTTTTTTCCGTTGCCATATTCAGTTTTTCCGCCAGCTTTTCCCCGATCTGTTCATTTTCTTCCTTGGTCGTGCGCATCAGCGTCACCATCGGATTGTGTTTATACAGATTCCGGCCGGCGAATTTCTCAGGCACCGTATCGTATGGCCCGAAATTCACCATATCCAAGGCTCCCACCGATACCACCTGGGGAATCTTACACAGGGAAGCCGCTTCGCTGCGGTGGGGGCCTGCGTTCAGAACGCCTCCAACCAGCTCGTCACACCACTCCGTCGTCGTCAGATCCAGCACCCCTTTGATAAATCCGGCACGGATCAGCATTTCCATAGAGCGCCCTCCGATTCCTGTGGCATGGAACACCAGCACCTCGTAGCCGCGTTTCTCCAGATATTCTCTCGCATGGGTAATGCAAGGCGTCGTCACTCCGAACATAGTAGCCGCGATCAACGGCTTCTCCGGTACGGTCTTCTTGTTTTCAAAGCTCACCATTCCGGCGATGGCAAATACGGCATTGGTAAATATTTTCACCGAAATGCTGTTTAACCCCGCCACATCCACGATCGACGGCATCATGACGATATCGCTGGTTCCCACATACTGCTGCGTGTTCCCGGATGCCATGGTGGATACCATCACCTTCGGCACGCCGATGGGCAGCGCCTGCATGGCCGGTGTCACAAGAGCCGTTCCTCCGGATCCTCCGAAGGATATTATTCCATCAAACTTTCCCTCATCGTAAAGAACCGGCAGAAGCTTTTCCATCCCCTTAGACAGCACTTCCATGGCCCAGGCCCGGTCTTTTCTGGCTACAACGTCTTCTATCTTCTCCCCCGCCGCTGCCGCCAGCTCCTGATTGGAGACATCCGGCCGAAACGCCGGTTCGAATACCCCTGTATGTATCATATAGGCCTTCATTCCTATGCTCTCAATCAAATCCTTCACATAAGCAAATTCTTCCCCTTTTGTATCAAAGGTTCCTGCTACCGCTATTGTTTTCAAATATCTTCCTCCTTTCTATCTGTCTTTCGTAAGCTTCCTGCAATGGTCCGCTTCTTTTCTGCGCTTCGCTTCTTGCCTGCTAAACTCGTTCCATTGTCCGAGTTATTCCATTACCCAGCTTATTCCATTGTCCACTTGTTCCACTGTCCACTTGTTCTGCCGCGTTTTCCATGGCACTTATTCTTACTGCATTTTCTGATCCGGCCGGATTTTTCAGAATTCCACTCGCGGAATCCGCTGTTTCTTTTTGTGTTTTCTTTATGGAACAGTTGTATTCCTGTGAATAAATAAAAGAAACAGTAAATGTTTGATAAGTACATTTTACTGTTTCTTTCTTCATTAGTAAATGTGGTTATATTTGCATCTTATGTGGTTATATTTGTTTTTCCCTGGCTTTCTTTTGGAAATTCATGTGTTTATATTAGATTTCCGAAATTCCGTCGGGGAAACTCCTTTGTATTTTTTAAACATCTTACAGAACTGGGCATAATCTGTGTACCCAACCATGTTTGCCACTTCGACGAACGGAATCCCCGTATCCTCCATGAATTCCGCCGCCCGGTCCATCCGAAAGCGCACCAGGTATTCACTGAAGCTTCTGCCTTCCTCTTTTTTAAACAGAGTACTCAGATAGGAAGGGGAGATATGGGCCGCCATCGCCAGATCTCCCAGATGAATCTGGCTCCGGTAATTTTCCTGGATAAACTGTTTGACATAATTAATGTAGTCATAATTCCGCCCATTCCCCATAAGCACTTTATATACCACATTATCCTCATCCAGGCTGCCGGAGGTCTTATAGGCCCGGGTCACATTCAGTATCGCCTTCTCCGCCGGAATCCGTTCAAAGGAAGATCCACCGATGAAACCCTGGCACTCCGTGGTTTCATAGAAATACTGCATATCAATGGGCGTTTTGATCGGGCCGCCGTACACGACTTTGATCACATCTGTCCTGCCTTTGCATACATCAAAGATTCTTCTGGCCAGCATAGCGGACTTCTCCAGGGATACGACTTTCTTTGGCCCCAGCAGGCCTCCCGTGGTCAGACCCAGATGGGCGCAGATAATATCCGCCCCCGCGTCCAGCATCTTCTTTGCCTGCTCCTCGTCAAATACGTAGGCGATGGTCAGCAAGTCCAGAAACCGGGCGATCCGGATCGCCTCCACCTCCCGGTCATAGGTAACCTGCTCTTCCTCCAGCGCTTCCCTAAATTGCCCGTCGATCAGGCCCACCGTAGGAAAGTTGTTGATCCCGGCGAATCCAAGCGCCTTGATTTTCGATATGTACTCATAGAGATGGACGGCCGGATCGCTGGCATTGATGCCAAATATCACCGGGGTATCCGGAATCACCGGCAAAAGCTCCCGGGTGGCAAATTCCATAACAATATCATTGCTGTTGCCATAGCAAAGAAAACAGCACAAAGAGCTTCTGCCCATCTGCCGGAACCTTCCGGCGCTCAGGGCCAGTATCAGATCCGCCCCTCCCAGAACCGTATATTTGGACGTCATTCCGCTTCCGGTGGCGACGCCGATGATATGGCCGTTGACATGGATCTGGGCGTGCAGTTGTTTTAAGATTTTTTCCCGATCAGGCATTGATACCACTCCGCTTCCGTACCTTTTAGATGGTTCCCATGGTTCTTCTCTATCTTACGTCAAAGCTTGTCTTAATATAACTACTTTTCGAACGCTGCTGCCTTTTCATTGCATGTTCTCATGAATCGTCTTAAGAATGCTCTCTAACTCTGTTACCGGGATCTGTCCCGGCGCCGAAACCCGCTTCGCCGCTCCAAAGGTCACGCTGGAGCCGAATTCCTCCCCGCAGAGCCGGCTGATCAGCCCGATCCCGCCCATGGACATGGTAATCACCGGACGGTCCGCATATCCCGATACCATCTCCTGCGTCGCATCCAGCAGGGCCAGTACGTCCTTTGTGCTCCGGGGCATAACGGCCAGTTTGGAAATATCCGCCCCCGTCTCCTGCATTGTCCGAAGTCTGGCTACCATCTCTTCTTTTGAAGGAGTACCTCCGAAATCATGGCTAGACGCGATGACTTTTACGCCCGCCTCATGAGCCGCATCCAGACACTTCTGCATGTCCTCTCCCACCGTAAAATATTCGATATCAACCAAGTCAATCAGCCCGCTTTGCGCCGACCGGATCAGAAGTTCCGTGTACGCGTCGCCAGAGATCGGCTTCTCCCCGCCTTCCGGGGCCGTGCGGAAGGTAAATAGAAGCGGCAGACCGCCGGCTGCCTCTCTTAACTTTACCAAAACCTGGTTTACCCGTACTAAATCAAATACTTCTTCAAACCAGTCCGCACGCCATTCCACAATATCTGCCGGCAGGCCGGACAGCTCTGCCGCCTGGCCTAAGATTTCTTTTTCCGTCGCGCCCACCAGGGGCACACAGATCTTTGGCCTTCCCTCTCCGATTTTTATATTGCGTACGATTACCGGGTTCATGTGTGTTTTCCTCCATCTGCTTTAATCTATATTTTCATCTGCTTTAATCTATATTCTCATCTGCTTTATTTACGTGCTGCCGACATATTTCGACTTTCCTTTGCCGCTTCTGCCTCTTCTTTTCTACCGGTAAATTATAGCACGAAAAGCAGGCTCCGCTCAACGGGTATATCCACGGAATTGTTATATCCACGGAATTTGTCATATTCCCTAACACAAACCGTGAATCAGAATCTGCTCCCCGATTCCGGAAGTATCATATCCTCCCAATTCCTCCAGCTTCATCCGGAATTCCCTGCTTTGCAGCACATCCAGGAACGCCTGTATATGCGGCAGTTCAAGGGATTTCGGATAGAGTGCAAAATCATATTCCTCCGCCCCGATCGGCAGAAAATCCAGATCCATGGCCTTCGCCGCCGACTGGATCCCCATCCCGGCATCCGCTCCGTCGCTGCTCACCAGAGCCGCCACAGCCATATGGGTTGAAGCCTCATAGGTGTATCCCTCTATTTCTTCCGGCACAAGGCCATTCTCACTGAGCAGATAGTCAAACAGAATCCTGGTTCCGGCCCCTCGCTGCCGGTTCACGTACCGAAGCCCCGGCAGGTCCCGGATTTCTTTGATATTCCGTGGATTTCCCTTTTTCACGATCAAGCCCTGAATCCGTTTCACGCCTTTGACCAGCAGCACCGGTTCGTGAAAAAGTTCCTCCAGATAGGATATGTTATAAATTCCCGTCTTCTGATCCAGCAGATGGACCGGCGCCACATGAGCTTCCCCCCGCCGCAGAGCCATCAGGCCGCCCATACTCCCCACATGGGTACTGCTCAAAAACATATGCGGATGTAGGCTCGGCATCAGATCCGCCAGTACATCCAAAAGCAGGTCGTGGCTTCCGATCACCATCACCGTATGCTCGATTTCCGAAAGGCTTCGGAACAACTCTACCTCCACCGTTTCTCCCGCCTCCACGCCTTCCCGGTTCTGGCCGATGATGCAAAACCCATCCGCCCGCACCAGGGACATGGCCGCTCCCGCGCCTCTGGCCAACGGCGCAGCGATCAGTTTCTCATCTACCTTTCCCATCTTGACTCTGACGTACTCCTTATATTTCAGGCTGGATATCAGGCGTCTGGACAGCACCGCTTCGGCACATCCCGCCGGCTGCCGGTCCCGGTCTAGGTAAAGATCCATTACAGGTATCACAAAATTCTGAAATCCGATGAAGGCGGATACCGGATAGCCCGGGAGCCCGATGACCGGTTTTCCTTCCACAACCGCAAGAATCACCGGCTTCCCGGGTTTTACCGCCACGCCATGAACGATCACCTGCCCCAGTTCTCTTAGCACATGCACGGTATAATCCTCCGTCCCCGCGCTGGAGCCGGCATTTACCAATACCATATCATGTTCCCGCACCGCTTTAAGAACCGTCTGCCGAAGCAGTCCGTAATCATCCGGAACCGGCGGCAGGCGGTGCGGCAGGCCTTCCTGCTCTGTCACCAGATTCTCAAACATCCGGGAATTCGACTCGATGATCTCTCCCTCCCGCGGCTCCCGGCCCGGCTCTATGATCTCAGAGCCGGTAGGAATCACCGCCACCTGCGGACGCCGGATAACTTCCACTTGCAGAATCCCTCCCGCAAGCAATACGCCGATATCAACCGGTCGAATTCTGTGCCCTCCGGGCAGGATCATTTCACCGGCCACGATATCCTCCCCAATGGGGCGCACATGCTGCCAGGGCGCTGCCGACGCCAGAATTCGGAACCTGTCCGGATCCGTTGTCTCCACAAGATCCTCCGCCATGATTACCGCGTTATAGGGCGGTCTGACCGGATCCCCCGTATCGATCAGCCGGCAGTTCTCACCGATCACCAGTTCCACAGCCTCCCGCTCCGAGGCATGGTTCGTGATATCCGCTCGGACAGCCACACCGTCCATCGCCGCTGAATTGTATAGGGGAGAACAATATTTGGCATAAACCGCCGACCTGGTCACCCGGTTCAGCGCCTCCGTTACCGGTATCCTCTCATAGCTGACATCGACGCTCTCTTTGAGGGCCTTCCGATAGATCTCAACCGCTTCCTCCGCCGGAATATTATTCAGATAAAGATTCCGTTTCTCCATCCCGATTCTATCCTTTCCTACATAAATTACCCTTTACATCAGCCATACGTCAACGCTCTCCCCGGTGCAAAGTCCCTCCCGGTTAAGGGGTATCATAATATAACCGTCCGCTTCCGTCAGCGTGGTTATAAGCCCCGACTTTCCAAATACCGGCCGGGCCAGATATCCGCCTTCCGCGGGCAGAAGCCGTACCAGCTGGCAGGTCTCTCTTCCCGGCGCTCCCGGCACATTACATTCCATCTTAGCCCGGATACAGAACGGAGGTTTTTCTCCCCGCAGCTGCTTAAAGATCCTACCAAACAGCAGAACGAACACAAGCATCGCAGCCGCAGGATGCCCGGGCAGCCCGGCCAGTATCGTCCGGCTGGGCTCATCATAACCCAGGATCGTCGGCTTGCCCGGTTTTAACGCCAGGCCCTGCGTAAATACTCCCGGCCTGGCAAGCTGTTCAATCACCTCCGCGGTAAAGTCTTTGTTTCCCTTTGAGCTTCCTCCTGAGAGCAGCACCAGATCACTGCCGCCCATTGCCGCCTTTACCGTACGCAAGAACTGCTCTTTCTCATCTTTAATCAGGCCGGTATGAATCACATCACAGCCATACTGTCGGGCCAGCGTTTTCAACACCCCCGTATTAATGTCCCGCATCTGTCCGGGGCCGGGCGTTACCCCTGGCTCCACCAATTCGTCGCCGGTAGATAATATAGTAACCTGAAACGGCGCGAAGACCGGGATTTTCCCGATTCCTGCCGCCAAAAGGGCTCCGATCTCCTGCGCACGGATCTCGGTCCCTCTTTTCAAAAAGACAGTTCCAGCCCGGATATCCTCCCCCACAGGAACCACATCTCTGCCGGGTGATACCGGTTGCCCCACCGCGATCTCTCCCGCGCCAAACGGCTCACAATACTCTATCATCACCATGGCATCCGCCCCTTCCGGAAGCATGCCTCCGGTGGGAACATAGGCGCAACGGCCGCTTTGTAAGCACCGCCCGGGCACTTGTCCTGCGCTCACCTCTTCCGTTAGTTTCAAAAATACCGGCAGCGTCTCCGCCGCTCCCTGCGTATCCTGAGCCACAACCGCATATCCGTCCACGGTGGAGCGCCGGAACCCCGGGATATCCTCAGCGCTTACCGCATCACCGGCCAGTATCCTTCCCAAGGCTTCCTCTGTCCGGATCATCTGTGTATGAAGCGGCAGTGTTTCAGCCGCCCGGAGCAGTTTCCCGACCGCTTCTTCCAATGTATCCACGTTCAGCAGCTTCATATTTTAATCAACCTTTCTTCCCCGGACATTCAGATCCAGGGATTCCCTTTCCAGAAATGCTTTCAGCCTTTCGTCCCCGCAGTTCTTAAGCAGTTCCCGCGCAGGGCCGCTGGCCGCCAGTTCCCCCTGTGACAGGAAATGAATCTGATCGCACATACGGCAAATATGGGAAAGCTGATGGCTGATCATTACCCAGGTCACAGCCGCCTGCGCCTGAATCTCCCGGATCCACTGTTCAAACAGCTCCACACTGTCCGGATCCAGGTTCGAAAGGGTTTCATCCACGATAATCAGCTTTGGCTTAAAAATCATGGCCCGGATCATGGACAATTTCTGCCGTTCCCCTCCGGACAGACTGCCTGCGTACTGATCCTTTTTCTCCCACAGCCCACAGCGGGTAAGCCATGGCCTGACATCAGCCTCCCTTGGCTTCTTTCCCCGAAGCTTCAGCGGATACACCAGATTCTCATAGACGCTGGTATGCATCAGATAGGGTCTCTGGGTAGTCATGGTGATCTCCCTTTCGTTAAGCCCCTCCCGGTCGATCCGTCCGGAATCCGGCGTCAGAATCCCCATCATCAGCTTCGCCAGCGTGGTCTTACCGCAACCGTTTCCGCCGATCAGCCCGTGGATGCATCCGCTTTCCAGCTGTAGTTCAGGAATCCGGAGGCAGAAATCCCCGACCCGCTTTTCGATATCAGTCATTTTCAACGGAAATTTCCTCCTTTCGGAAAAAGTCCGCCAGGCATTGCAATAGAAAAGCCATGAGCAGCAATATAAGCCCCAGCGCCACTCCCTCTGTAAAAATCCCCTGGCTTTTCAGCAAAGATATCGCCGTAGTCATGGTACGGGTATTTCCCTTAATATTTCCCCCCACCAGCATAACCGCTCCCACTTCACTGATCGAACGCCCGAAGCCCGAGAGGATGGCAAAATAAATCTCGTTTTTCATCTCCCGGAGCATCAGCCGGTTCGTCTGCATCGGGCTTGCCCCCATAGTGACGGCGAAATTCCGGATGGCGGGCGCGGTGCGCACCGCGTAAGAGTAGACCATCCCGCAGATAATCGGCGTGATAATGAGGGTCTGCGCCAGAACCATGCCCTTGATCGTAAACAGCCACCGGAACGCCCCCAAAGGCCCCCGCCGCATCAGAAGCATATATACCAGCAGGCCGATCACCACCGGCGGCACTCCCATCAAGGTCCTGTTCACCCGCACCACAATACGCTTGCCGGGAAACTGGTGTTTCTCCAACAGCAGGCCCAGCGGGATTCCCAGCAGTGCGGAGATGGCGGTGGAACAGACAGCCATCTGAAACGTCACCTGAATCGAGCTTAATACCCCTACATTGGAAAATGTCTCATTGATCCATTGTTCAATCGCGTTCATATCCAGCCCCCTTCCGCGTTTTTATCATACCATCTATTTTTCTTACCTTCTATTTTTCTTACCGTCTTTTTATCATACCGTTTGTTTTGCGGGCCGCCCTATTTTGCAGGCCACCATATTTTGCAGGCCACCATATTTTGCAGACCACCAAGTTTTGCAGACCACCATATTTTGCGGCCCAACCCTTAGATAAAAAACGGCGCCGTATCCGCAAGAAGACCTCTGTCCTACGCGGATACGGCGCTATGCATCTTCGTATGAATTAAGAATCGGTTCCGGCATTGGGCACAAAGAGCGCCTGCCCGTATTCTTCCACACCGAACTCACCGATCAGCTGCTGCACCTTTTCGGAGCAGATCCAGTCGATAAAATCATTGGCTCCCACATTGTTGATATCGGGATATTTATCAGGATTGACCGCGATCACTCCATATTGATTCAACAGATTGGCGTCACCCTCGCAGACAATCTCCAGTTCCAGCGGTACGGTAGCATCCTTCTTCATCTTCAGATAAGTGCCCCGGTCGGTAAGGCAGTAAGCCTTCATCTCGTCCGCCATCGTAAGTGTAGCGCCCATTCCCTGTCCGGACTCCACATATTCCGGATCCTGCGCCGGATCAAGCGCCAGCTTCTTCCAGATCTGTTTTTCTTTCTTATCCGTTCCGGAATCATCCCCACGGGAGACGAAGGGCAGCTGTTCTTTGATAATCCGTGAAAAAACAGCCTCTATATTATCTGTATGGGCGATCGGTTGTGCCGGCCCCGCCACGATAAAATCATTGTACATCACCGGAAAACGCTCCACTCCATAACCGCCTGCAATAAATTCTTCCTCACTGGCCTTGGCGTGAACCAGAACGACGGCTACGTCGCCGTTTTCACCCATTTTCAGGGCTTCCCCCGTGCCGACGGCGTCCCACTGCAGATCCCAGCCGGTATCCGCAAGGAATATGGGCTTCAGATAATCCAGCAGCCCCGTGTCATCGGTACTGGTGGTGGTAGCCATCAAGAGCACCCCTTTTTCTTCCGCCGGCGTCTGTTCAGGTTCCGCCGGTTTCTCACTCTCCACCGGAGCGGCTGGCTCTGCCGGCGGTGCTTCGGGCATCTCAACTGCGGCTGGTTCCGCCGGCCCGGCCGGCAATTCTTCCTTTTTTCCGCAGCCTGCGGCCGCAGCTGCGATTATGAGCAGGCCCAGAATAAGTGACAGGATCTTTCTTGTTTTTTTCATCGTAACCCTCCCTTGAAACAAAAGTATTGCAGGAACCGGGATTAATATCACGGCTGATATCTATAACTCTCTCCCTGCTGCTTAACTTCTTACTTCTTAATCATACAGGAATTTTCCGGCAAATGAAAGCTTATTCCGCACTTCCCGCTACTTTTTCAATCAACTCTTCACAGATATCCGCCACGTCTCTTCCGTCGGTATCAATGATGATATCCGCTGCCTTCAGGTACTTCGGCCGCCTCTTCTCCAGCAGCCCGGCGATAAATTCCACGTTCATGTTATTATTGAGAAGCGGGCGTTCCCGGCTGTCCTTCACCCGCCCGTAGATCGTCTCGGGACTGGCCGTCAGCAGTACGATTTTCCCGTTTTCTTTCATCAGACGTACATTCTCCTCCTGCAGCACCATGCCGCCGCCGCAGGATATAATCAGGTTTTTCCGTTTCTGCAGCTCTGCCAGCAGCTGGGTTTCACATCGGCGGAAATAAGCCTCCCCGTCCGTTTCGAAGATGCCGGCAATACTCCGGCCCTCTCTTTGCTCGATCAGGCGGTCCGTATCGATCTCTTCCACGCCGAGGGCTTTCACCAGATAGGAGGAGACCGTGCTCTTACCGGTTCCCATGAAGCCTACCAGCAGGATGTTGCAGGAGAACAGAGACTGTGCCCGGACTTTTTTGGTACTTTCCATAACCGTCTGATAGATCTCACGGATCATTGTTTCATCTGGGCAGCCCCGGAGCATGGTGTCCAGATATCCGTACAGCCCTTCAGATGGGTTATCTTCCCGGCTGCCATCGTGATTTCCGCTCCTCCCTCCTCCTTGTGCTGAAACCATTGTCAGCAAAGGCTGGTGATACTTTTTATCGAGTTCCGCCAGCTCTCTGGTCAACTGCATTCTCTGTATCAGAGCTTCTATAATGTGTTCGTCGCACTGCCGAATGCGTTCTTGCAGTTTTTCTATGTCTTGGGTTTGCATTGTTACCTCCGTTGTCTAATTTGTTTTTAAGTATGTAAAGAACATACATTTACACTTTCGTTTTAATCTCTGTAAGGTTATATTATAGCAATATACAAATATCAATTCAAACACTTTTTCAATTTAATGTAATAAATTATGCTGTCTTTCTATCGTCGAGGACTATGTATAAGTTAATTAAATTATGAAAAAGAGACATTTTTATTACCGGAATATATTTCTTGTATTATTTGATCGTTCATATTACGGTATGATGATTGGATGTCCTCATTCTGAATAATACCAGCTTTTCTGGCTAATCCCCATAAAATATTCATAATATCATCCGGAGATTTTCCACATTCTTTTTTTATTTTATCTTCGGTAAGGCATATAATTACATGCGCTGCTAAATTACGCACTTTTATCTCTACTGTTCTCAATTCCGCCACCATAGCAAAGACATTTCTATCATTACCATAACTTTCTATTAGAATTCTAAGATGTTCAGAAGAATAGGGTAATCTGTCGTTATATCCTTTTGCAGCTCCTTTTTTAAAACCACCTTCCAGTTTCTCTAAAACATCTCTGCCCTTTTCGGTTTTCTTCAATTTTCTCTGGGTAATACATACTTTACCGCTTGCAAATGTTTCGCAATAGTCTTTTATATTAATATTTAAAATATTTGATAAATAAATCTCTAACAAGTCTAAATTAATAGGCGTAACACCTCTTATAAAATCAACATATTCCTTGCGCTTACGCTTGATATCCAAAGTTAAAAGATATTCTATATTCATTTGGTATCTTGCATCTGTCGTAGGCATAAAATTAAAATCATACTGTTTTTGCAACGCTTCGACTTTGTCTAAATCTAAGCGAAAACGATCTTCCGAAGCTTCCAGCATCGCTAATATGACATCTGACAGATGATTACAAGTGTTTGCAACCGTGTTTGCCGCAATATAATCGTATACCTTCAGATGCCGTCTAATAATACCGTATCTTATCTCTTCAACCAGATTCAGATTTTCCGAGACTACGCTCCGATCACAGTATTTTTCTTCATTATCCTTATTCGTTGCCCATACTTTTTCAATAATAAAATCTTCTTTTGGAAAATTACCTCCCTTTGCAGGAGAAGTTACTTGAATCGGTATATATTTATTTTCACCGAAAGCTGCCAAGGTCTGTAAAGCTGCTTCCATCGCGGGTGTTCCAGAAGATACGTTCAAAAGGAAATCGAAATCTTCTCCTTCGTGTTTCTCCCATATATTATTTAATATACTGCGAAATTCTTTATAAAAAATATCAAACACATGTGGATTATCTAATTCAGGTCTTTCAATAACTTCAATCGTGAACGTACATCCTAATTTCTCTCCTAATTTATTCAGACTTAGGCAATAGCGATCATCTCTTCTGTGTAATTCCAACATTTCCTTCGATAAATATAGATAAATTTCAGTTGGTCTATATTTTCGACAAATATGTAATAGAGGACCGTCACTATTTTTTGATATGGGATCGGTGCCGCTTACTGCTGAGAATAATATATTTTTTTTCATTTGTGGGTCCTTCTTTCTGTATTTACTACAAATTATAAGGAGTTGTTAAATATAATATTTAGCTTATATACGGTATCTCCTCGTAAAGCGCAAGTTGTAACAATAAAGCAAGTGAAACGGGTGCAAAACCCAACATTTCCATCTCCTTGCGGAGCGTAGGTTGTAACATCGAAGAAAAAGTTGGGACATACGAACATCCAGATTTCCATCTCCTCGCGGAGCGTAGGTTGTAACTGTGGTGCTTACGTGGAAACGCATAAGCCAAGACCATTTTCATCTCCTCGCGGAGCGTAGGTTGTAACGTTCCCCGCCATCCCATCGTTCGGTTGCCCCCTATTTCCATCTCCTCGCGGAGCGTAGGTTGTAACTGTTTGAACGGGCAGAAGAGCTGGCGAGTTGGGTATTTCCATCTCCTCGGGGAGCGCAGGTTGTAACTGAGATGGATACTACACTTCATTTGCCTAATGGAATTTCCATCTCCTCGCGGAGCGCAGGTTGTAACTTGATGTTTTTCCAATATATGCAATATTTTTCCAATTTCCATCTCCTCACGGAGCGCAGGTTGTAACCAGTACCAGCTGCGCGAGATAGACATAGCGGCAATGATTTCCATCTCCTCGCGGAGCGCAGGTTGTAACTATGGAAGTGGTACAAAAAGCCATCCTTACAAACGTTTCCATCTCCTCGCGGAGCGCAGGTTGTAACATTCCGCAACGGTCGCTATGTCCTCCCTGCGAAGTTTCCATCTCCTCGCGGAGCGCAGGTTGTAACAGATCAGGAAACAGGCTTTGGACGATTTCCTTCGGTTTCCATCTCCTCGCGGAGCGCAGGTTGTAACCGCAGTCCGGCCGGCCGGAAGTGGAGTCCTTACAGTTTCCATCTCCTCGCGGAGCGCAGGTTGTAACCAGATAGGGCAGACAATCAACTTGAGGTTATTGTTGTTTCCATCTCCTCGCGGAGCGCAGGTTGTAACAGCTTTTATTGGCAATCTCCGATATGATGGACACGTTTCCATCTCCTCGCGGAGCGCAGGTTGTAACAGAGATAAAACAATTTTCTTCTATAAGTCCTTTTGTTTCCATCTCCTCGCGGAGCGCAGGTTGTAACTAAAATCACTGAAATATCTGGTAAAACGCTTGAGGTTTCCATCTCCTCGCGGAGCGCAGGTTGTAACTATAATCTATGCCATATTCAGGGGCTTTCAAAGGGTTTCCATCTCCTCGCGGAGCGCAGGTTGTAACACGGTATGTATAACTGCAAGTTTTATCATTACGAGTTTCCATCTCCTCGCGGAGCGCAGGTTGTAACTTAGCAATAACGGTCTGTTAAGCGTATCACCCAATGTTTCCATCTCCTCGCGGAGCGCAGGTTGTAACTGTGTCTGCCTCCTGGCTACGTCCACTACCTGTTGTTTCCATCTCCTCGCGGAGCGCAGGTTGTAACCCTGGCTCAATCTGTCTCTTATAGACTCTTCGGGGTTTCCATCTCCTCGCGGAGCGCAGGTTGTAACTCAGATCCATTACCTCATATGGCGATAACTCCCAGAGTTTCCATCTCCTCGCGGAGCGCAGGTTGTAACCATGTCCAGCCACACGCGCTTGACCTTCCGACCGTTTCCATCTCCTCGCGGAGCGCAGGTTGTAACCCCACCAAAACCTGACCGCCCCCAAAGCCATCTCCACACCCAAAAAGTGCGAACACCAAAAAACAATCACTATTTTTCTTCAAAAAGCTTCCGCAAACACCTCTCCGCCTTGAAAACACCAAGGTGCGAATCTCCCATACTTTTCATGTTCACTACCATTTCGCACTTCAATCTTTCCCTCTAATCCGCTCGACACAAACCCCTCCCATCCCCAACGCAGTCTTTGCCCCGACTCCACACCAATTACCGAAGTATAACAACGCTTGAGCTAAAATTCTCAATGGCTCGGGCAAATACAGTTTAATCATTACATATCCCCGAAAGCCTTTTGTGAACATATTTTTCATAGGATAATAACTGCTCTCCAATTTATAGGCCGTGATCTTCGTACCGCCTAAAATCTGCCGAACCGCATCCTCATCATTAACCGGCACATTCGGAAATATATGATTCCAATGCATGATTAGACTCTGCATAATTAATTCTGCCGTTGGAAACAGCACATACTCTCCGTTTTGTTTAAATGTCGTCGGGCTGTTAAAATAGATCCGATATTGCCTGGCCTCCCCATAACGCATCCCTGCTTCGAAAAAGATCTCACGCTGGCCCGGAATTATTTCTTCCTTCTTCTGTACCATATGAAATTCCTTACCACGGATATCTGCCTTCCCGCCATTTAGCATATCGTCTATCTGCTGCTCCAGCTTATCATCAAAACAGGAAAGCATCCAAACCGCCCGATGCATCCGATTATCATACTTCACATATTGGCTCATCATTACCCGTTTCTGCTGATGCAATAATTCCGACATCTCCGAGTTCAGCTTGTTACTCAGAAACCCATAGAAAGCATATCCGGGATTCACATCTACTTCGCCTTTATATTCCCATTCAACTGTAAATTTTTTTGCCAATACCGTTTCCCTGCTTTCCTTCTATTTAAATCCTACCGAACATACACCATAATGATAAAAATTTTGATTATAATAAGTACACTTCAAATTTTGGGGTGAGATACCCACCTGCTCGTCCTTGTCGTGATAATGCCTTGGAAATTGCTTCTTCATTACAGAGGATACCAGTTTCACCGCCTGTGCATGTTTGTCCTTACCTAAGGCTGCGTATACAATATTTTTGGAAAAATATCCGCTGCCTCCTCCAATCACCAGCATCTGATTATCCGCGGGGATTTCACAGCCTTTGTAATTTGAATAATAAGGTAAATATGTAGCTTTATAATGCTTTCCAAAAGCCTGAATACATTGTTCTAAAAATTTAAGATCCCGATCTTTCCAAATACTTCTGTCAATCGTTATCCGGCTTCTGATTTTAACTCCCGCGCGGACACATTCACGTACCAAAGATAGCTGTTTCCTTTTCCCACTGGGAGTCAGGTCCCATTTTCCGCATAAGACCATATCATCGGATGAAATAATTTCGCTGTCCGACACCGATAAGCCTCTTAAAATACTATTTTGTTCGTCTTTGGGATCTTCCGTTACTTTCAGTGTATTCAAATAAGCCTGTTCCAGTTTCTTAGCATTCTTATCATTTACCTGAAGATAATTCTTCTGCAAAAGTAGTCCCGTCAATATAGCAGTCCTTAATGCCCCTTTCAGAGAGCTCCCGGGAATATAAGGCCTGCCGTAATGATCTCTGCAAAACATCCAAATTTCTTTCAGGCTTCTTCCATTCTCTAACCCTTGCCCGCAGCGGATATGGTATCGGGTAAATGAGTCTACCTCCTGCTCTGTTACAGAATTTTCCGACAAAAATTCATATAGATAGCCAATATTTGGATTTAAGATAAAAGATTCATACTTTTCAATTAACCCCTTATCAATTAAGAAAGAAAAAAACTTCTCATCATCTAATATGGAAACCTTCCGCTTGTTTGCGTCCATATAATATTCTACCTTATTGCAGGATTGTCCGCTTCCTACAAACACAGGCGATCGGGTTTCCAAAATCATCTGATAACTCTCCAGATAACCTTCACGTATCATTGTCTTACCTCCATAAATATCGGGCAGGAATAACGATAGACCGGATGCTCTTTCTCTTGGGATACATGATAAATGTCTCCTAAAAAGCGATTTGTAAATACAGAACCAGCAGCGAAAAAATACTGCGTTTTTTTCTTATAAAAACGGTCGCTATATTTTGCCGACAGCACATAACCTCCTCTTCTGGTAAGGGTGTAATAAGCTCCCTGCATCGAATTGTCCAGTTCATCATCCCTTGGAAGAGACGTCGTAAGCAGCAGACTCAATCCTTTCGTTTTTGCCGTCAGGCTGTTCTTAAGAAATGAACTCTGCCCATCCTGATACTTCTCACTGTCATCCAGAATTTTTTCTTCTTGCAAACGGAATTTCCCATAACCGGAACTTATTTTCCCGCCTAATCCATCCATTTCCAGATTTTTTAGAAGCCTGCGGACCAGATTCAGGTCATCTTGATTTTCGTATTTGACCAAACCGTACAAACCACAATCCTCGTAAAACAGAAATCCGCTTACCGTATATGGCAATGCATCTTTGTCATTCCGGACCGCCGCCTTGATGATGTCCCACGGAGTCCCGAAATCAGCAGCCAGTTCTTCCACATGTAATTCCCGCTCTCCTTGCAGCCCTCTCCAAAATTCTTCCAGTCTCGTAACAGGTATAAACTTAAGCCCTTTCATCTGTTTCCTTCTGGAAGCATCCACCATATCCCCGGTTAACTTCGCCGGGAGAATAGGTTTCGGTATATAAAGCGTATCTTTTTTATAAGGAAACAGATCTGAAAAAGCCAGCCGCCCCTTTATGATTGGTTGAACCAATGCCGGTATTTTATTCTCTCCATCCATTTGGCTGGCACTATGGCACAGCGCGGAAAAAAGAGTATCCGCACATAGGCTGATCGTCGTATGTTCCAGGGCCTTAGCGTCAGCTCCATCTCCAAAATGAACAGGTCCAGTAAAGTGTATTTTATATAGATAATAGTTCATATTTTTCCACTTCCATAAACAGTTTTTTGATCTTAGACAGGTCAGTTTCCAAATTCAGCGTATCAATGCGGATATTCTCAAAGCTTACACGGCCGCTTCCTCTGGTCCCATGACCTCCCAGATAATCAATCTGCAACAGCTTCATCCCCTTTGCCAGCAACTCAAGCTCCTCATCCCGATGCCCGTCATCCTCGTCATTATAAACGATGCAAACCTCGAACAGGGCTCCGCTGACCACCCTCTCGATGGATCTCGGTGTCGCTTTCGCAGTCACCCTGTCTATTCTATTTTCTGCCTTTACTTCCGTTACATCGCTCAGGTGTAAAAATTCCTCTCTATTTTTTAAGAAAGCGTCCGCGAATTGCAGTCTGCTTCTTCTGATGGGTTTCTCCGATGTCCCGAACATGCGAAGCAGTATCTCAGGATCTTTGTTGGGAGAGCTGTATACTACACCCGTTGTTTCCATACTTCTGGCCAGCAAAGCCCTGATTTTCCCTTTCAAGCTGCTACCCGGGATGATTGGATAATTCGTTCTTTTGTCCCGGATAACCGGACTTTTTACTGCGCCAATTGCGGCATATTCCTCCAATCCGCCTATATGTAAACCAGTCAACACCCTCAGATCTGCTTTTATTATGACTTTATCACTCATTGTTTTCCCTCCCTAGTCATCTCCGCCCAGATACCGGTGATAAGCCACCAGTGCTTCCATGTAATTAGCGAAATTTATGAATTTCTCACGATTGGTACCGATTCCTTTAATATACTGTAGAAGATGAGCCGCTTCAACAAAACTCTTCACCGCATCTTTTTCCCTGCCTGCATCATATAAAATGCGCACCCTCATCTTCTGCAGGGCAGATATACTCTCCTGTTTTAATTCCGGCTCTCGTCTTCTGCTCTCCACATTATAGATATCTGTTACCATAGAAAAGATGTTCCGTATTTTTGATGTGGTAAGCTTAAACCTTAATGTCCCGTTATCCCCCTCGGTTCCCAGCCCTCTCATTACTCTTTCTGCACTTTCCACATAATCTGCCGGTATCTCTTCGGCTTCCAATATCGCCGCCTGTTTTGAACCATTGCTTCTCTGTCTCTGATAGCCATTTCCCGTTTGTCCCTGATATCTATTCATACAGTCTCCTCCTTATCTTTTATTCTATTAAGATACAAAAAAACGTAAATCGCGGTAATCAGTTCCTCTCTGTCCATCTCCTCCAGAATCCACTGATACATAAATCGCGAAAACTCAGTATATATCTGTGACTTTTCCTCATCAGCCTCATCCGGTTTCATAGTAGCTAGCAAATAAGCATAACGCGCAATATTGATTTTTTCATCGGTTCCCCGCAGGAACTCCAGAATTCGATATAAAAAAGCGTTTCCCCGCTCCTGGTAATCGGAATGAAAAAACCTTTTGAGTACTGATAATTTCTCGTTTATTACCCCATTTCGAAATTCGGACCATGGATACACATGGCTGTCATCAAATAAAACCACTGCGTTTTTACCTGGAAGCGCTTTCGCCATAACTTCCAGTTCTGCCGTTCTTTCCGCCGACCGATGAACCGGATATTTGAGATCAAAGATACCGATTCCGCCGGATAACGACAGCTTTCCGGCTGTATAGCGCTGAAAGCTCTCCTGTATTCTAATAGAAGCATCTACAATATCACTCCAGGCCCCAATCAAAAACACATCGTCCCCTCCCGAATAAACCACATCGACCTTCAGTGAAGGGTTGCTTTCATCTCCTTGTAGAATTTGATTCATATAATTTTTAAAAAACAAGGACAACTTACGTGAAAGAACCGCAGTTCTGGTCAATGTTACATACTTCTCTTTCCTGGAAGGAATCACTTCCCCATCCATCTGAAATCCACTGATAAAAGTAGCTCCGAGATTATCGACATCCAGTCTTAAAACTCCGATTTTACCGATTCCTTTTGCTTTCTCCGCCATAACAGACAGCAAATCACTATAGTAGTAATCTCCCATATATATGCGGTTCGCTCCACTCTCAGGTATAGGACTGTTATTTTTCACATAAATTCTTCGTATTCCATCCGCCTTTAATCCTTGCTGCAATTCCATTGGCCTAAAAACATATAAAAAAGCTTCTCCAGCGTTACCACCATCAATAACCGGCACAGATAGCCCTGCCTGACCGCTGATCTTGCTTTCATATATTACCAACACTCCATCGGGCTGCAGTATTCTCTTCGAAAATTCCGCAAATCCATGGCACCAGGCGCATATATCTTCTTCCTGTAAAAGTTTATCCGTACTTCCGCATACTTTACATTCCCTGCCGCCGCCTGCTTCATTGTTCCCATTGAGTTCCCGAAGCTCATCCGGTGTATACCTTTGCATTTTACACTTACTGATCTGATTTGACAGCGATCGGAAAATGCGTTGATAGGTCTTTTCTTCCGCCGGGATATTCATCATTTCTTTCGCACTGCAAGGCACCCAGGCGGAAGCCATATATAAATGAGTATCAAAATTATCCCGAAACCATTTATTTACCGTAGAATTCCACAATTTCAGACTATCACTAACCGCTTCCGTGTTCGGGAGCAGCAGATAACAGTGTGCGCCTCCGGAATAAATCAGGTTGGCCCGGGATAATCCAAGGACCGAGAGCAGTTCATCTATATAATGCTCCATAAATATTTCCAGAAAAAAGGAACGGCTGCGTAAAGTTTTAAGGACATTGTCACTTTTTATCATATATATAAATTGTTGCACACCTGATATATCGCTTGTATATAGTAAGAATGCCTTCCTCTCTGTAAACGCCTCTTTGTCGAGTACGATTTCGTCCGCTTCCCCTGTTCTCTTATTCCAATCAAGAAATTCGCTGATACAACTCCCCAATGCCGCTAACATATTATTCCTGTCAAATAGAGAAATATCGTCATCCAGTCCATCATAACCCGCACTTCCAACCGCCGAGAACCATTTCTTTTCACTTTCTATCAAAGAGTTTAATTTATCAGGTCCTATACCATGCTCCTGCACGTCACCTGCAAACTGCCGCAGACAATCTTCAAAGTCTTCTTTTGACCACGCTTTAAATTGACCCTTTTCGACAGGATAGAATAACGGGTCAGAATACTTAGGTTCGTAAAATATCGTATCCGATCTTCCATTTAAATAATTAAAAACTGACTCCAGCCGTCTCAAATCATTCCGATTCGTTATCTGCCCCGTCAGTTCCTGTCGTTTCATTTCTGTCAGTATGTAATTTGCGATAGAAATTATATAAGCAGGCAGGCCGCTACCTTTTCCCGCCTGCTCATTCCCCTTAACCACCAGCCCGGAACCAGGCAAAGACTGCAACACTTCAATATCCTCCATTACTTTGTTTTCCATCAGCCATTGAACAACAGCCGTTTCATAAGATTGTCCATACACTTCTGGATAAGCCTTACACACGATCCGTCCAACATCATGAAAAAGACCGCAAAGGATCACTTTATAAGTGGTATCTTTCATCCCAATCTCCCTCTTTTGTATACTAGTGACGCTAACCAATTTATATCATTTTACCATTTTATAGTGTCTTTTCGCAACTGCTTTGTACAATATCCCAAAAATCATTGTACCATCAATCAGCGTACAAATACACAATTCTCCTTTTATCTTTTTCCAGATTAATCTCCCAAATCCGCCCGATAACTCAGCAGCAGATCCACCATCCGGCCATAACTCTTCACCCCGTCGCTCTGGGAATTCGCCTTCAGATAAGTATCATTAAACTTATCATAAGTCTTCGCCACCACGCCGTCATATTTGCTCCACCACTCATTATGATGCACCAGCTCACGATTCGCCGTATCACACAGCTTTGCCCGGATCCTTGAATAAGTCTCCGGGTCCTCCTTCGCCAGCGCATTCGTGCTGTAGATATAAGCCAACAGATCCCCGCTGTAGCGGAATTCCGGGCTGTCCGACTCCTGGCAGGCCAGATATGCGATAAAATTCGCCTCATCCTCCCGCATAAACCCTTTCAGGTGGGACAGCTCATGACACATCGTGGAAGGTATGCTGTAAGCCGGCATATCCCTGTTATAATTGGCCTCCACCGTCAGGAAATACACTCCCTGTAATTTTTCATAAGACATTACGAAGCTGGACAGAATTGGCTTCGGCAGCGGATAATACCCGCTCAGGCTTTCATACTGTCCTCCCAGTTTCCTCATAGAAGCACCGGCCTCCTTTTTTACGCCTTCCGGCAGCGCGCATAAGCCATCCGCATCCGTTTCGATCAGTTGGGCTTCCCGGTTAATTTCCTCCGTAAGCCATTCACACAGATCCGTTAGCTCCTCCTTCGTATACTTCTTTATCTCAAACCCTGCTTCCTGGGAGAACGGATAGCGGTAATAATTGATCCCGCAGTTCAGATTGAATATCAAAAAGAGTATGACGCCCGCATGCAAAACAAATACGCCTGCACCCTTTACCATTTTCCGCAAACGGTAAGTCCCCTTGCGAATCCGTATAACACTCACAGCCAGCCATACCACTACCAGCAGAATCCCTCCGTAGATCAGAAATTCTCCCACGGAAAAAGGCAGCGCGGAGAACAGCCGTCCCACCGTATTTACCCACAATGGATAGATATGTACCGCATACCATTCGCCGAACCAGGCCGTCTGCCTGGACAGCACCTGCATCAACAAACCGAGTGCCATGAGTGTCCCTAATACTATTCCTCTTCGTTTCCAGTTGATTGTTTTCATTTGCATCCGCTCCTGTACGAAATTACATCTACACTACGATTCCATACCGCCGTCGTGACAACCTTATATTTGTATTTGACACATAGGTACGGTACTATTTATAATAACAATATTATCACTATAGGCAACCGTAATTTTACCGGTACTTATAGAATAACAAGACCTGAATAAAATAGCAATCAAGTAACTACGAGGAAGGGGATTTTATGCAGCAGAGAGAGAAGTTTTCATCCCGACTGGGTTTTATATTTTTATCCGCGGGATGCGCGATCGGCCTTGGGAACGTCTGGCGTTTCCCATATATCACAGGAAAATACGGCGGCGGAGCTTTTGTCCTTATCTATTTGTTTTTCCTAATTATCCTGGGCCTGCCGATTATGGTTATGGAATTTTCCGTGGGTCGGGCCAGTCAGAAGAGTATCGGCCGTTCCTTTCATGTTTTGGAACCAAAGGGAAGCAAATGGCACATTCACGGATATTTCGGCCTGGCCGGCAATATCCTGCTGATGATGTTTTATACCACCGTCGGAGGCTGGATGCTGGCTTATTTCTTCAAAATGGCGGCGGGAGAATTTCAGGGGCTGGCGCCTGATGCCATCAGCAATCAGTTCAGCGCTTTGACCAACAACACCCAGGAAATGATCCTGTGGATGCTCATCATTGTGTTATTGGGTTTCCTGGTCTGTTCTTTCGGCCTTCAGCGCGGGGTGGAGAGAATTACCAAATTGATGATGGCCAGTCTGTTTCTTATCATGCTGGTGTTGGCCGTCCGCGCCTTTACGCTTCCAAATGCGGCGAAAGGTTTGTCCTTTTATCTGCTTCCCGATTTTGACAAAATCAGGGAGGCCGGAATCGCCAATGTTATTTTTGCCGCTATGGGACAGGCATTTTTTACGCTAAGCATCGGAATTGGATCTCTGGCCATCTTTGGCAGTTATATCGGAAAAGAACATCGTCTGACCGGGGAAGCGGTCAATGTGGCTGTCCTGGACACTTCGGTGGCACTGATCGCAGGCCTGATTATTTTTCCCTCCTGCTTCGCTTTCGGGGTCAATCCGGGAGAGGGGCCGGGACTGATATTCGTAACCCTGCCCAATGTGTTTAATTCCATGCCGGGCGGCAGACTCTGGGGCTCTTTGTTCTTTTTATTTATGTCCTTTGCCGCGCTCTCCACCGTCATCGCCGTATTTCAGAACATCATGTCCTGCTTTATGGATCTGTGGGACTGGAGCCTTAGGAAAGCAGCCATTGTCAACGCGGTTCTGATCTCGGTCTTATCCTTACCCTGTATTCTGGGAATGACCGTCTGGAAAAATATTTCCATCCTCGGTTTTGATATCCAGGGATTCGAGGATTTCCTGGTCAGCAATAATCTGCTGCCGCTGGGTTCTTTGGTATATCTGTTGTTCTGCGTGACCCGCTATGGGTGGGGATGGGATAACTTTATCAAGGAAGCGGATTCCGGCGCCGGCATTCGTTTTCCCCGAAAACTCAGGTACTACTTTACCTTTGTGCTGCCGGTGATCGTTTTGTTTATCTTCATCCAGGGATATTACAGTATGTTAAAATAAAGTGCTGCCCTATGATATCACCCTATGATATTACTGCCAGGCAGCGTGTACAGAATTTTTCCGGGTAGTCAGAAGATGACAATAAAAAATCCTGATATACTGTGCGTGTCTAACGCGTTAGAAGGATAAAAAATAAGGGCCGCTGCAAAAGCTGATTCATACTTTTGCAACGGCCGTTTCTATTTATCACATTCACAATTGATGCAGATCTTATACTTAATAGTATCCTATTCATACGTGCTCATCGGGCGGATGCACAACATTCGCTGCTCAATAATGTATACTATCTTTCTTCAGACCTTTCTCAACGTTTATAGCCCGAGAAGCTGCTTTTTCTTCAGATTAAATTCCTCCTGGGTGATAATTCCTTCATCCAGCAGTTGTTTAAACTCCCGGATCTGTTCTATATTACTCTTTTCCTTCTGCTCTCCCGCATTCTGTGCATTCTGTGCAGCCGCCTGCTGAGGCTGGGCCTGTGGCTGTACTGCGCTCAGATTCTGGGCCAGTGTATTTCCAAGGGCCATACCGGCCCCCAGACCATTAAATATGCTGCAAACAGCCCATTTCAGACCGTTTACAACATTCTAAAGAATTTTACCTATTATAAGCATATTACCATCATCAATCTAACATAATCTGCCATCGACTTTTTTGCAAAACCCTTGTATTTCCCTTATAGCTGCATTATAATAAAAGCATAAAAGAGAGCAACCGCCCACAAAGTGGTTAGCCTTATAAAATGATCAAATAAGTCACTCGTCCGGCTAAGACAAGAGTGGCTTATTTATTTTCGCTTGTTATTCCTATCTATGTAGGCAAGCAATGCGACCAGGAACAAACCGCCTAAAAATAACAGGCTAATAACTTCGTATATATCCATTCGCATCACCTCCCCTCTATTTCTAGTTTGGGAGGCTGCCACTCTGTACACGATTACTCTCAAAAAATCATAACATAATTCCCCTTATCGGGCAATCCTGTAATATTATACTTGTTATCATCAAATCAAATAAAAAAATGCCGGATTCAAGCTGCTTTTTCACCCAATCCGGCATTTCATCATTTACTTGTTTTTCTGTATGTTTACCAATAAAACCGCTTATACAATCCCCTGTGCATTCATGGCCATAACAACCTTCTCAAATCCTGCAATGTTGGCTCCAGCCACGTAATTTCCTTCTACTCCGTAGCGTTTTGCCGCATCCGCCATTTTTGAGAAGATCCCCACCATGATCTCCTGCAATTTTTTGTCTACCTCTTCAAACGTCCAGGACAGGCGCATGCTGTTCTGTGTCATCTCAAGCGCTGAGGTGGCGACACCGCCGGCATTGGCGGCCTTTCCGGGAGCGAACATGATCTTATTCTCCAGCAGATATTCCGTAGCTTCTCTGGTGGTAGGCATATTCGCGCCTTCCGCTACCGCAAAGCATCCGTTGGCTACCAGAGTTTTGACATCGTCCAGGTTCAACTCATTCTGAGTCGCGCACGGAAGAGCGATATCACATTTCACACTCCAGATTCCTTTTCCCTCATGATATTCGGAACTGGGAACCGCGTCCGCATACTCTTTGATTCTGCCTCTGCGCACTTCTTTGATCTCTCTGACCACATCCAGATTGATGCCGTTGGCATCGTAGATCCAGCCGTTGGAATCGCTGAGAGCCACTACCTTCGCCCCAAGCTGTGTAGCTTTCTGTGTAGCATAGATAGCCACATTTCCGGAACCGGATACTACGACGGTCTTACCAGCCAGTTCTTTTCCGTTCTGCTTTAACATCTCATCCAGCAGGTAGATCAGTCCATAACCGGTCGCTTCGGTTCTGGCCAGAGATCCGCCATAAGTCAAACCTTTTCCGGTCAGGACGCCTTCGTAGACTCCTCTGATCCTTTTATACTGTCCGAAGAGGAAACCGATCTCTCTGGCCCCTACTCCGATATCCCCGGCCGGAACATCGGTATCCGCCCCGATATATTTATTAAGCTCAGTCATGAAACTCTGGCAGAATGCCATCACTTCCCTGTCTGATTTTCCCTTCGGGTCAAAATCCGCCCCGCCTTTTCCTCCGCCGATGGGCAGACCGGTCAGGGAATTCTTAAAGCACTGCTCAAATCCAAGGAATTTAATGATACCCTGGTTTACGGAAGGATGGAACCTAAGTCCTCCCTTATACGGTCCGATTGCACTGTTAAACTGTACGCGGAATCCTCTGTTTACCTGGACTCTCCCCTGATCGTCCACCCAGGGAACCCGGAAGGAAATCACTCTCTCCGGCTCCACCAGACGTTCCAGCAGTCCATTTTTTCTGTATTCTTCTTCATTGGCCTCTACCACCAATCTTAAAGAATCTAATACTTCCTTTACCGCCTGATGAAATTCTGCTTCTCCGGGATTTTTCGCTACGACTCTCTCCATTACCTCGTCAATGTAAGACATATGAATCCTCCTTAAATAAAAAATAGCGTCCAAAAAATAATATGAGTGGACATTTTCCACTCATATTTTCTGACGCCTTTGTCCGTCTTTTATTATAGTACGCTTTAGGCCTTTAACGCAAGCAATTTCTTATAAATTTACAAAATTCCGTTAACTTTGTTAAATTTACACAAAGATCCGGCCTAATTATAAATAGGATTTCAATTTCTGTATATTCAGCTCCTCCAGATCCATCAGCTCATTGGCTATGGAATCGCACTCGCCTTTCACCGGCCCGTTGTGTTTTAGCACCTTCATCATATTAGTCATACCCTGGGCATTTTCCTGAATCATCATATCCGCGATATGTCCTGTGCTGGTATTCAGCAAAGTACTGGCCTGCACGGATGACCAGGTTCTCGCTTTCTCCAGAGCGTTATCCTTCTCGGGCCGGACCCCGTTTCGGTTCAGCACTCCCGCAGCTTTCTCTTCCATCCGCTGATACTCTGCCAGCTGCCTGTTCAGGTCCAGGGCCAGATCCTCATCGTACACCTTACTCAACACATGATTGATATTCGTAACGACTGCTTTGGAACTCCGGTAAGTTTCTTTCAATACTGCTAAATCCGCATTTGTCAACATAAACCCGTTCTCCCTTCTTTGCAAAGTCTTATATAAAAAGGCAACTGATAACCTTCTGTTTTGTTATAGGGTATGGAGAAAAGGATAGGATTATACGCTGTCCTGTACAAAACAAACTCCCCCGGCAGCCGCGGATCTATGATTCTATCCGTCTGCTGTCAGAGGAGCGTATTCTAATAACGTATTATTTTTTATTCTGAAACTTAATTGAGATACTCGGTTTTTACATATCCGGTCTTACCGTTGTATTCCACTTTCGACCAGCCTTCCGCGTAATCCATGATCTTCTTAACCTTTTCTCCCTGGTAAATGACTCCCTGCTTAGCGGAGGTTTCGCTCATACCCTCCCGGAAACTAACGGATTCTTTCGCCGTCGCAGTTCCGCCTGCAGGTGTTACGGAAGCCTGGCTATTATCTTCCCCGCCGCCGTTGGCTGAATTCGCGTCTGTTGTCACATATTCACTCTTCACGTAAGCAGTCTGGCCATTATAGTCCACACGGCTCCATCCGCTGTCTAAAATGCCTGTCCGATGCAGCGTTTCTCCTTTGTAGACCTGTCCCACTCTTTCGGCTGTTTCATTCGCGTCGCTCCGGATATTGACAGAATCCGTCGCATATACGGTTTCATCCACATCCTGCACCCCTGCCGCAGGCTCTTCCGCCGGTTGTTCCGCAGGCGCTTCTTCTTCCGGCTGCTGTTCTTCCGGTTGTTCCGCTCCGGCTTCGCCGTCAGCTTCACCGCCATCAGCGGTCTCGCCGGCATTAATCATCAATGTCGCCACTTCCGCCACTGTGGGGTCTCCGGCTTTGATCTCTTCCCACTTCTGATTTACGCTCGCAACCAATGCCTGAACATCATCCCCTTTGGTGATATTCGCCATATAGTTCTCCACGTCAGGGTTGCTGCTTTGAAGAATGTAATACGCCCCCTGATCATTCTGAGCCACATAGAAAGAAGACAGACCCGGAGCCATGGAAGCCGTTTTGTCCCCGACAAATTTAATTTCGAAATATGTGTATACGACATAAGAATTATCGGTCAGTCCTTTTTTCGTATAACAGGATATATTGTTATAGCTGTCAATCCATTCCGATCTGGCCGGTAATCCCGCATCATTATCCGTCAGAGTATCGACCATACCCGTCACAGACTCCATGTCTCCGGCT
Organism: Diplocloster agilis; assembly: GCF_019042275.1. Classification (GTDB taxonomy): domain Bacteria; phylum Bacillota; class Clostridia; order Lachnospirales; family Lachnospiraceae; genus Diplocloster; species Diplocloster agilis. The sequence continues at coordinate 44,264 of NZ_JAHQCW010000003.1, read as the reverse complement.
GCCAGCGCCGCATAGTACCGGTTCATCAGATCATTGACCTCTGGCACCGCATCCTGCAGCAGGGCATTGTCCTCCGGCGTTACTGCCGGTGTTGCGCTGGGGTCAGCGGATGGCTGTACATTTTCCGTATTCTTATCCCCTTTGGCATCCTTATCCTTGTCCTTACCGCCGATACACTTCACGAGAACAACTACCAAAACAATAAGAATTACCGCAAGTATAATATATCTCGAATTGTTTTTTACAAAACGTTTAAAATCTTCCATTGGTACCTCCTAAACTTCAATCTGCATCCACTCATATTTTTGGGAAATAACTTCAATCGTTAACTATTTTACAACATATTTGGAGAATACGCAATTGGAATGTATAAAAAACACACTTTTTTCGCTTTTTTTACATAATTATCCTGTTTGTCTTTCTTTCATATCGGTACACCTGTGCGGAGAGCACCTCCTCCACTTCCAGCTGTGTCCGATTGATCTCATCCACCATTTCCCGCAGCTCTTCCCTATTGCTGCTCCCATCATCCGGCAGGAGAATCACCTCATGAATACTGCTGGGCAGGATCAGCAGATCGCTCCCCATCTTTTGGCTGCACTCCCGAAGCGCATCCGGATAAAGGATGCAGGCGGCTCCGTTCATTTTCAGCTGATTTGTCAACACATACATAGGCAGGGCGCCGGTCGTATCAAGTGCATCACAGAACTCACCCAAGACCTCAAGCATCGTCTGCAGCACATAAGGCAGCAGCTTCGGAGTATTTCTCTTGGCCTGCTCATAGATCTGCGGCAGCGTAATATTCCAAACCTTCATATACTCCGACTTCACGGCCACTGACGCGGCTCCCTCCTCCCCTATGGCAATCATGCAGTAAAAGATCACGGCCAGATCCAGGAAGCGGATACAGGGCATCTGTTCGAGCAGCTCCCGGTTCTTCTCATAATTGACAAGTCTGTACACAATCCGATCTTTCACTTTTTCATAGTTCTTCAAATAATTCGTATCAAACTTCTGTTTTGGCCGGCACTGCGTATACACTTTCAGAATTTCCCGGACAATCTTATCCATATCCATTCCATGTTCGAACGCTTCGAAATACGGATTCAGATAAATGGTAGGAGAAATATTATTCTCCCTCTCCATAATCGTCAACCCGTCCAGCTTGACCGAGTTATTTTTCACAACTGAATAAACGGTCACTCTGGCCTCCCCGCCCAGGACCTCTTCCACCCGTGTGCGCACACACTCCATAAATTGTTCGTAATTCATCCTACCATCCTTTCTGATTTTAATAAGAAATACAGGAAAAAATGCACGATCTGTGCAAAGACAAATAAAGCTAGAATAGCTGAATTCCTATCTATCATACCGGATTCCCAACCAAAAAACAATTAACAAAGACTAAACAAATCTGAAATTTCTATAAAAAGAGTTTCGCTTGCGAAACTCTCCGCCTGCGGCGGGCCGCATAAGCGGCATCTTCCTTTCCGCCGCAGTGCGATCTCCCGGAGGGCATTTTTATTCCATAGGCGCACTTTCCTATGGAATAAAAAAACTGCGGCAGCCATAACAGCAACCACAGTTCCGTGTACATACCAATTAGACTCTGGAGAGATATTCTCCGGTTCTGGTATCGATTTTAATTTTTTCATTCTGGTCTACGAACAGAGGCACATAGACCGTAGCTCCCGTTTCCACTACCGCGGGCTTCGTCGCTCCGGTAGCCGTATCACCTTTGAATCCGGGCTCCGTATCGACAATCTCCAGTTCTACGAACAGCGGAGGCTCGATGGCAAATACGTTTCCATTGTGGGAACATACTTTTACCATTTCATTTTCTTTCACAAACTTCAAGGAATCGCCTACAGACTCTTCGTTCAGGGCGATCTGCTCATAATTTTCCACATCCATGAAGTGGAACAGATCTCCATCGGAGTACAGATACTGCATGTCCTTTCTGTCGATTCTGGCCTGCGGGAATTTCTCGGTAGGACGGAAGGTTTTTTCTACAACACCACCATTAATGATGTTTTTTAATTTTGTACGAACAAAAGCTGCACCTTTTCCAGGTTTTACATGCTGAAATTCGATGATCTGAAATATATTTCCTTCAATTTCCACCGTAATACCGTTTCTAAAATCACCTGCTGAAATCATCTTTGATTATTCCTCCTTCAAATACATTGGGGAACGCCCATCCCCATGTTCTCATTTAGTTTATAATAAAATATCCGATTTTTCAACTCTTTTTTCTTTTGAACGCATTTACCTATCCATTCAACCAATCTCGATCAATTCTTTTGGCGAGCGGGTCAGATTTCTGCAGCCGCTTTTTGTGACCACGACCACATCCTCGATTCTTACTCCGCCAAATCCCGGCAGATAGATTCCGGGTTCCACGGTTTCCACCATATTTTCGCAAAGTACCGTGTCATCCAGCGCGGATAACCGGGGTTCCTCATGGATAAACAGCCCGAGACTGTGTCCTAATCCGTGTCCGAAATAGTCTCCGTATCCGGCGTCTTTTATTATATTTCTCGCAATCCGGTCAATCTCGCTGCCGGTGCGTCCGGCCCGAATGGAATCCAGCGCCGCCTGCTGCGCAGTAAGAACGACCTGGTAAATTTCTTTTTGTTTCGCGGAAGCTTTTCCAATCACCACCGTTCTGGTCATATCCGAGCAGTACCCCTGATAGACGCAGCCAAAATCCATGGTCAGAAAGTCTCCCTCCGCCAATTCCTTATCCTGAGGGACCGCGTGGGGCATCGCCGAATGGAGGCCGGAAGCAGCTATGGTATCAAAGCTTAATTTCGTCGCTCCTGCGTTTTTCATAAAATATTCCAGCTCTGCCGCCACCTGCAGTTCGGTCATTCCCGGCCGCAGCACCTCCAGGATGTGAGAAAATGCCGCATCACCAATGCTCTCGGCCCTGGCGATCCGTTCCAGCTCCTCTTCCGATTTGATTACCCTTAACTGATCCAGAGCGTCCTGAAGGGGAATCCATTCCTTCTCCGGCAATTTCTGCTGATACCGCCTGGCCTCAGCCCAGGTCATTACCTCATCCTCAAAACCGATATTACACACAGCGTCCTGTTTCATATACAGCTCCAGGGCATCCGTGTATCCGTTTCTTCCTTTGATCTCGCATACGGTAAATCTGCCGCCGCACTCTTCCTGCGCCTGTGTGGTGTATCTGGAATCCGTCAAAAAGACGCAGGACGTATCCGACAGATACAGGCATCCGGTATCCGCCGTACAGCCGCTGATATAACGCACATTCAAGGGATTTGTCACCAGGACCGCATCCAGCCCTTTTTCTCTGCGCAGATCGGTAATCCGTTTTTGTTTCATATCATTTATTCCTCCATACGGGTGGTTTCCCGCACCTGACTCTTTGTTCATACTTTTTCAGACTTTCTCAATTGTCTCTGGTAAAAGTATAACACGATTTTCTCCAAATAACGCTTCAAAACGATTTGAATTTCTTCTTTCGGATGAATCGGCCGAACCAGAATCGTACGAAGCCCGGTTCGGTTAGCCCCGTAGACATCCGTGAATATCTGATCCCCCACGAACAGCGTATTTTTAAGCTCTGTATGCATAATCTCCATCGCCTTCTGATAATTCCGCCTGGATGGCTTATGGGCATCAAAGATATAGTTGACATGCACCGCGTCGTTAAACATTTTAACCCGCGGCTCATCATTATTGGAGAGCAGGCAGCAGGAAAATCCCAGCTCTTTTAAGTGGGCAAACAGCGCTGCGGCGCGCTCATCGGCCGGAGCCCCGTGAGGAACCAGCGTATTGTCAATATCAAATATCACGCCCCGGTATCCCTCCCGGTAAAGCCGGTCAAAATCAATATGGTAGGTAGAATCGATATATTCTCCGGGATAAAACTGCTTAAACATATTCATTACCCCCCGCTGTTTTCTTTCTTTTCAAAAATTCAAATTTAGTCTCGGCCATGATCACCGCGGTAAAGATCAGGATACAACCGGCCGCCATTTTTATGGTCAATACTTCCCCCAGGAAAATCATGGAGAATAGGATTCCGAATACGGACTCCATAGACAGCAGCAGGGCGGCCGTAGAAGGTTTTGTATATTTCTGCCCCACATTCTGCAGCAAAAACGCCACCATCGTACTCAACAGTCCCAGATACAGCATTCCCGCGATCATGTCCGGCCGCAGGGCCCCTGCCGGGAAGCTCCCGTCAAACAGCGGCGCAAGAATCCAGGAAAACAAAGCGGCGAACCCTAACTGCAGAACCGTCAGCAAAACCGGGTCCTCGATTTCCGTATACCGGTCGATAAAAACAATGTGTACCGCATAGCCGAATCCACAGATCAGCGTCAGAGCATCCCCTATATTCATCGTCAAATCCCCTTGTAGGGACAAAAGCCCGATACCAATCACAGCCATGAACGCCGCAATCACACAGTAACGGTCCGGTTTCTTCTTATTAAATATCCAGTGCAGAAAGGGAACCAGAACTACATAAATTGTCGTCAAAAATGCGTTTTTCCCCGCTGTAGTGTACTGACAGCCAATCGTCTGAAACAGATAGCTTAAAAACAGGAACAGTCCCAAAACCGCCCCGTGCCCCCATAAACTCTTATTCAGCAGTCGGAATTTCTTATGAAAAATCAAGGCCAGACCCGCCGACGCGATGGTAAACCGAAAGGCCAGCATATAGACCGGCGGTATCACATCCAGGGAACTTTTCACGATGACAAAAGCAAATCCCCAGATAATTGCGGCGGATAAAAGCCCAAAACTGGCTGCCATACTGATCTTTTTCTCCCGTTCAAGCATAAATCCTCATATCTCCCTTTTATCGTCTGCACATTTTCTAATATTCATTCCATTTTTTCCTCGTTGTTCACACGTTTACGATTATAGCAACTATTTTTACCAAAGTAAACCATTTGGAGGTTTTAATTTATCCCCGTTCTTCCTGCGGTGGCCTCTTTTTATGTTAAATTTTCGTTGACGAGTTCTCCTGCCTTTCTTTATAATGATAGGCAGAAGAAATGCGCCGGAAGAGTCATATCCGGTTAGGGAGGTTCTCATGGAAAAGAAAAAACGAATTCTGGCGCTGGCAGGCGTCATCATACTGGTTGTACTCTATCTATCCACTTTGATATTTGCACTGATCGACAGCCCCTGGGCAGATACCTGTCTAAAGGCGGCAGTTGGCGCGACCATTCTGGTGCCGGTATTGCTGTACGGCTATATCCTCATATACCGCCTCATCAAAAAAAATCACGACAAGTGAATTGGGGACATGTCCATTCCGGTTTGGGACATGTCCATTTCAAACTGGACATGTCCCAAATTGAAATGGACATGTCCCCAAATAAAAAAGCCGCAGAATCAATCTTTTTCAAATGATTCTGCGGGCAGATTTATTCGATTATAAAATTATAATGCCGTCGCCAGCTCGTTCAGCTGCTCGTTGCCGATATGTAATACATTGGCTATGACTCTTGGAATCTTCGTCTCTTTTTTGTAGCTGACCGCTACTTTATCTTCGCTTAAACAATCCATCATATCAATCTCTTCCGCGAACAGATCGACATTTTTGTCAAGAGCCGTACGGATGTTTAGGTTAAAAGTGATATAATTATTGTCTTTGCATTTACCTATTTCACGCTCATACTCACGTACTCTGGTTGGCCTCAGATTATTGATGGTATATTGTAAATAAAAGTCCCGGCACAGGGATTTTTTGTGAGTCTTCATCCACTCTAAATCACCATTTAAGATCTTCTCACATTCTTCCCGGGTCAGTTTGGTATAGCTTTTGTATGTCACATGATTCTGCCAGCTCTTCTTCTCCAGATATAGCCGGTTTTCATCCAGATTCTTAAGGCAAATACTATAAAGCGGTATTCCCTCGTCTCCTGCCAGCCTCTGGTTCTCAATCTCTGTATTCTCAAATTTCAGTTTTCTGACCTTTACATGTTCCAGTATACCATTGGGGTTTTCTCGTTCAACCATTGCCTTCATCTGCTCGTAACTGCTGTAGCCGATCATGCAGCTATCTTCGTAGTACGTGGTATATTTCATGAACCAGACCTCCTGTTCTGCACACTCTTTGTTTCGTCCTTACTGGTACTATTATTATATGCAGGAAATATGAATAGGTCGTGACTAACTTCTGAAATATTTATAAAGAATCTAATATCTTTCTTACGAAGAAATTTATTCCGAATAAACTCCCAGTTTTTCCAATTCTTTTACCGCCTGTTCGTGATCTTCCACCAGTATGGTATGTAAACCAAGAGCCGCGGCCGCCTCCACGTTCGCTGCGCAGTCATCCAGAAATACCGCGGTGTGCGGCGTAATATTATACTCTTCCAGCAGCGCCTCATAGATCTCTTTTTCAGGCTTGATCAGCTTAACACAAAAGGACAGGATTCCTCCATCCATCTCGTTTATAAAGTCCATCGTGCTCCCCAGCAGTTCAAAGGTTTTCCTGGGAAAATTGGAAAGATAATAGACCTTGCGCCCGCTCTCCTTTAATTTCCGTATCCATGGTATGGTGAAATCATACAGCTTTACGGACAAATCCAGATGCTCAAACACCGTGCGGATCTCGCTTTCATACTCGGGCGCATTGGCAATCAGTAAATCCAGCAATTCCTCATCAGACTTTTCACTGCGGTCCATGTCCGCCCATGTGGCGGATAAAAACATAGCCTTCGCCAGCGCCTGTTTTGTGTCCTCGTCGAAAGGCATCCTGTCAAGACAGTTTTTCCAGCAAAAATCCACTAACACGTTTCCAATATCAAAGATCACGGTTTCTATCATTTTAGAGTTCTCTCCTTTGTATCTCTTATTCTGATCTTTTATTATATCATGCTTACGAATATGGCGCTATCCTTTTGAGGGGTACTGAAAATTCCGGTACTGAAAATTCCGTACTGAAAAACCGGTACCGAAAAACAGTATTCTATAAAGTGTTCTATAAACAGTATTCTAAAACAGCGATTACAAATAAGCAGAACCCGGGACAGTTCTAAGCTATATGCCTAACCTGTCCCGGGCCCAACGCATGATCGGTTCTTATTACTTCTTAATTGTCCTCTATAAATCCGGCCGGTTCTCTTTTTGGAACCATTCGCCGCTCTACGCAATACTTCCCATATCAACCTTTTCTATATATGATGTCATCCCGGCCAGGTCCATTGGATATCATAGTAATCGGGAAGCCCAGTTTTTTCTCAACGAATTCAATATACTTCCGGCAATTTTCAGGCAGTTCCTCGTATTTTTTGATACCCCGGATATCGGACTTCCATCCCGGCAATGTCTCGATTACCGGCTTCGCCTTATTTAACTGTCCGGTAGTCGGGAAATCCATGGTAACCTTACCGTCGATCTCATATGCCGTGCACACCGGAATCTCATCCAGATAACCCAACACATCCAGTACGGTAAAGGCCACATCCGTCGTCCCCTGAATCCGGCATCCATATCTGGAGGCCACAACGTCAAACCATCCCATTCTTCTGGGCCGGCCTGTGGTGGCTCCGTACTCTCCTCCGTCTCCACCGCGCCTTCTGAGTTCATCCGCTTCCTCGCCAAAGATCTCGCTGACAAAGGCTCCCGCTCCTACTGCGCTGGAATAAGCCTTGCAGACCGTGATCACTTTTTTTATCTCATAGGGAGGAATTCCCGCGCCAATAGCCCCATATGCCGCCAGAGTGGAAGAAGAGGTGACCATCGGATAGATTCCATGATCCGGGTCCTTCAAAGAACCAAGCTGTCCTTCCAGCAAGATTTCTTTTCCATCCTGAATCGCCTGCCATAAGTAGGCGGAAACATCACAGACATAGGGTTCTACCATCTGCCGGTATTCCAGCATCGTGTCAAATAACTCAGAAGCGTTTAGTTCCGGCTTGTGGTAAAGATTCGTCAAAAGCACATTCTTCATTTCGCAGACGCGTTCCAGTTTCTCCTTCAGAGCCGCCTCGTCGTCAAATAATTCACTTACCTGGAATCCGATTTTCGCATATTTGTCCGAATAAAACGGCGCAATTCCGGATTTCGTGGAACCAAAAGACTTCCTGCCAAGACGCTCCTCCTCATACTGGTCGAAAAGAATATGGTAAGGCATCACAATCTGGGCCCGGTCCGAGATCAGTAGTTTAGGCTTCGGGACACCGCGGCTTACAACGTCATTCAATTCTTTAAACAGAATTGGAATATTCAGCGCCACCCCATTACCGATGATGCTGGTGGTATGATCATAGAAAACTCCGGACGGCAGGGTATGCAGCGCGAATTTGCCGTAATTGTTTACGATCGTATGACCCGCGTTGGCTCCCCCCTGGAATCGGATAATGATATCGGATTCCTTGGCAAGCATATCCGTGATCTTGCCCTTGCCTTCGTCTCCCCAGTTTGCTCCTACAACAGCCTTTACCATAGGACTTCCTCCTAACATTTGTAAAATCATCTACAAGTTACGTTTTTACCGACTCCATATTATACTACATCTTTTTTCTACTGTAAAGAAAAAAATAATAACTCGTGAAATCTCATGAATTTGGTCAAAATTGCCGTTTTACTCTGCTTTTCATTATTATAATTTTTCTATCTGTCCGGCCCTTTCCCGGATTTTATCTGATTAAAGCGTTAAATTCCTCTGCTGCAGGCGGAATTCTTTGTGGAAATTGTATCAGTATCCGTATAAATTCTTGCCAGGACACTATATTTTCCACCTGTTATGAGAATGTAATATCCAATTGTAATATACTATTATGACCTTTTCCTACCCTTTCATACAAGACGGCAAAACAGGCAGAGTACCTTGCCGCCATTGGCATGCCGTGTACTCTGCCCATCTTCGATTCAGTCACCCAAAATCCTGATTTTAGTTAACTTCCTGTCCCATCTTGGAATCGCCGGATATCAGTCTGCGGCGTCCTTCTGTCTGCACCAGTTTTTCCAGTTCCTTAATAGCGTCCCTGGCTATCCACTTCCGGGGCCTGCTGTCACTCTCCGCCAGCTCGTGGGCCGTCAGAAGCGCCTTCTCCTGATAATCAAAGCCCGATTTACCGATCTCCCGCAGCGCCCAGGACACCGCCTTTTTCACATGCTCCCTGTCATCATCGGAATAATCTTTCACCAGCTCCAGATAATGATCCAGCTCTTGTGCGGTAATCTTCTTATCATGAACGACAGCGGAGGCGATCAGGGTAAATGCCCCCCGCTTTTCATAAGTTCTGCTGCTGTTGCACCATTTCTCTATCAGGTTCTGATATCCTTTAATCTTAATCAGCAGATTCTTACACAAATGGTCGCACAGATCCCAGGAAACCACATCCTGCATCAGGCGTTCAGCTTCACGCATTGGTAATGTCTTCGGATCGAACACCAAAACCGCCAGCAATCTAGCCTCATGATATCCGGCCGACCACAGTTCCCCTGCCAGCTCATTGGATCTGCCCGCTAACCTGGCCAGCTTTCTGACATCACCGGTCGAAACGCCCAGGCTGTATTCCTCGGGAATCCCCATCTTCACTACATTTGCCTTATATTTCTCCGAACTCAGCCCGCGCAGTTCCCGGATTAATTCTTCACAGTCCATTTTTATATACTCCACCGTTATGTTGTTATATACGTTTCTGCCTTATAGTTGCCTGCAACCTATGCATAACCAATGTGTTTCCTGCTGCTCTGTAATTCTCTTCTTTTTACAACCATATATGCCTTATCTTAACCGGTACTTCTTACCGACTTAGCGCCTTCGCATAACTTAGCACCTCTGCATCACTTAGCGCCTCTACATGACTTAGCACCTCTGTATGACTTAACGCCTCCACAAAACTTAGCGCCTCTGCATGACTTAACGCCTCTGCCTTCACCCGGCATCTACACGTTGATCTCAGCCTTCAATCCCAGCTGTTCTTTATACTGCTCCAGTAACGGCTGTACCACCTGGCTTAAGAACGTTTCCACCTGCTCTTTCGCGCATCCGGTATATCTGGACGGATCCATCGATTTTTGCAGTTCTTCAAACGACAGGTTAAAGGACGGATCGGCCGCGATCAGCTCCAGCAGGTTATTATCCAATCCTTTTTCCTTCACATTCCGCCCGGCTTCCATGGAGAGGGTACGGATCTTCTCATGAAGTTCCTGACGGTCCCCGCCGGCCTTCACCGCATCCATCATGATATTTTCCGTGGCCATGAAGGGCAGCTCCGCCAGCAGATGCTTTTCAATGACCTTCGGATATACCACCAGGCCATCCACCACATTCAAGCACAGATCCAGGATACCATCAATAGCCAGGAACCCTTCCGGCACCGACAGCCGCTTATTGGCGGAATCATCCAGCGTCCTCTCAAACCACTGAACCGAGGACGTCATCGCCGGATTCAGCGCGTCGGCCATCACATACCGGGACAGGGAGGCGATCCGCTCGCTTCGCATGGGATTCCTTTTATAAGCCATGGCGGAGGAACCGATCTGGGTTTTCTCAAAGGGTTCTTCCACTTCTTTCATATGCTGCAGCAGCCGGATGTCATTGGAGAACTTGTGAGCGCTGGCCGCTATCCCCGCCAGCACATTCAGCACCCGGGTATCCACTTTTCTGGAATAAGTCTGGCCGGACACCGGATAACAGTCCCGGAATCCTAATTTGGCCGCGATCATGGGGTCCAGCTTTTCAACGGTGCTGTGATCGCCGTTAAACAGCTCCAAAAAGCTGGCCTGCGTGCCGGTTGTGCCTTTCGATCCCAGCAGCTTAAGGGTATCGATCACATGATTTAAGTCTTCCAGATCTAACAGGAACTCCTGCATCCAGAGCGTCGCCCGTTTTCCCACCGTCGTCGGCTGGGCCGGCTGGAAATGGGTAAAACCAAGCGTCGGAAGCGCCTTATACTCATCCGCAAATTTGGCCAGCTCAGCAATCACATTTACCAGCTTTGTGCGCACCAGCAGAAGCGCTTCTTTCATTACAATAATATCCGTGTTGTCTCCCACATAGCAGGAGGTCGCGCCCAGATGGATGATTCCCTTCGCTTTCGGACACTGCACCCCGTAGGCATAGACATGGGACATCACATCGTGGCGCACCACTTTTTCCCGTTCCTTGGCCACCTCGTAGTTAATGTCGTTCTGATGGGCCTTTAACTCTTCTATCTGCTCATCCGTAATATTTAACCCAAGCTCCTGCTCCGTCTCGGCCAGGGCGATCCAGAGCTTCCTCCAGGTCCTGAACTTCATATCCGGTGAAAATATATACTGCATCTCTTTGCTGGCATAGCGCTCAGACAAAGGGCTTTGATATCTGTCTGTAGACATTTGATTTCCTCCTATCGCGATCCTTCGTCGGCTTTATTCCGCATACTCGCCGCGGATGTCCTCCGTGGGAGGATCCAGCGGATATTGACCGGTAAAGCATCCGGTACAGATGGGGCGGTTTTCCACCAGCTCCGGCAGACGCTCCACCCTTAAATAATCCAGCGAGTCCGCGCCGATCAGATCCCGTATCTCCTCAATGGTGCGGTTATAGGCGATCAGCTGCTCTCTGGAAGGAATATCCGTTCCAAAATAGCACTCGTACAGGAAAGGCGGTGAACTGACCCGTACATGCACCTCCGTGGCTCCCGCCTCTTTTAGCATCCCAACGATCCGGTCACAGGTAGTCCCCCGGACGATGGAATCGTCAATCATGATGACCCGCTTGCCCTTTACCGCTTCCGACAGCACGTTCAGTTTGATCCGGACGCTGGATTCCCGGTTACTCTGTTTGGGCTTTATAAAGGTACGGCCCACATAGCCGTTTTTCACAAAAGCCGTACCAAAAGGAATCCCGGACTCCAACGAATACCCCAGGGCCGCCGCGTTCCCGGATTCCGGCACACCGACCACCAGATCTGCTTCCACAGCGGAATCCATGGCCAGAAATCTGCCGGCTAACATTCTGGAACCATAGACGCTCATTCCGTCAAAATGGGTATCCGGTCTGGCAAAATAAATATATTCAAAAATGCAGCGTGCTTCCTTCACTTTCGGCTGGCACAGGCTTACATCCGAGACAATACCGCCGTCGGGTGTGATCGTCACCACCTCGCCGGGCAGAACATCCCGCACGAACTCAGCCCCGACCGTCTCAAGCGCGCAGGACTCGGAAGCTATGATATAAGCATGATCCCTTTTTCCAATACAAAGTGGTTTAAATCCGAACGGGTCCCTGGCGCCAATCAGCTTTCTGGGGCTCATCACAATCAGTGAATATGCTCCCTTAATCTTCTTCATGGCCCGGGTAACCGCTTCCTCGACAGACGCGCTGTGAATACGCTCCCGCGCGATATGATAGGCGATAACCTCGGAATCGATGGTTGTCTGAAAGATCGCTCCGGTGTATTCCAACTCTCTTCGAAGTTCCGGCGCATTGATCAGGTTTCCGTTGTGCGCAAGCGCCAGCGTCCCCTTGACATAATTCAAAACCAGCGGCTGGGCATTTTCCCGGGTACTGCTTCCCGCGGTAGAATACCGGACATGTCCCACGCCGATATCCCCCTTCATCCCCTCCAGGGCCTCATGGGTGAACACTTCATTGACCAGTCCCATCCCTTTGTAGGAGCTGACCTTGCCCTTGGGGCCGCTGGTCTCGCTGACCGCGATGCCGCAGCTTTCCTGCCCCCGGTGCTGCAGGGCGAACAGCCCGTAATAAATGGTGGAAGCGATGTCGTTTCCATCGAAATCATAGATTCCGAAGACACCGCATTCCTCTCTTAATTTATCGGAAATATCTGTCTGTTCGTATATACCGTTTCTTTCCATTGATTGAAATTCTCCTTACAGTCCTAACCGGCGGAATACTTCCTCATAAGCTTCTTCTACATTTCCAAGATCCCGGCGGAAACGGTCCTTGTCCAATTTCTCATGAGTCGTCGCATCCCAGAGTCTACAGGTATCCGGTGAAATTTCATCTGCAAGAATGATTTCTCCTTTATATCTGCCGAATTCTACTTTGAAGTCAATCAGCTCAATATCAGCTTTGGCAAAAAAATCCTTTAAAACCTCATTTACCTTGAATACAAGCTCGGTGATCCGGTCAATCTCTTCCCTGGTCGCCGCTCCGATCGCAATGGCATAAAAATCATTGATCATAGGATCGCCCAGCTCGTCGTTCTTATAGCTGAATTCCAGAGTAGGAGCCAGAAGCCTGGTGCCCTCTTCGATTCCCAGCTTTTTGGAAAAGCTGCCGGCCGCCACATTTCTTACAATAACTTCCAGCGGCACGATCTCCACTTTTTTAACCGCTGTCTCCCGGTCGCTTAATTCTTCAATAAAATGAGTGGGTACTCCCTCTTTTTCCAGAATCTGAAAAACATGGTTTGTCATCCGGTTATTTACCACACCTTTTCCGACAATAGTCCCCTTCTTTTCCCCGTTAAAAGCAGTTGCATCGTCCTTATAATCCACGATCAGCACATCGGAAACATCCGTGCAGTACACTTTTTTTGCCTTGCCCTCATAGAGTAAATCCGTTTTTTTCATTCCGCTTTCCACCATTTCCTCTCAAAGAATCTTTTGTTTTTAACAAGAGCATTATATACCAACGTTCCTGTAAAAGCAACTGATTTTGTGGAAGGGAGCGATAGGGCCGGGAGGAAAAGCCGGGGCGGCAAAAGGACGGCGGGGGATTCGGGGGGCTGTCTGGAGGGGCGGACTTGTCCCGCGGTGGAAAATGCGGTCAAATCACATAAGATGAACTAGCAAAGGGGTTCAAAAAGCCAGTATTACATTTTATATCGAAAAACTCGCTTCGCTCAAACATTCGATATAAAATGGGGCTTTTTGAACCCCTTTGCAAGTTCATCTAATGTGATTTTCCCAGCATTTTCCACCGCGGGACAAGTCCGCCCCTCCAGACAGCCCCCCGAATCCCCCGCCGTCCTTTTGCCGCCCCGGCTTTTCCTCCCTACTTTGGCTCAACCTTTACCTACTATCTTCTATATCTGGAGCATCATCCAGCCTGTACCAGAGTAGGGTCTGAGGCGGACCGGGGCGTGGGGAACGAAGACGCCGGACAGACAGGCAGACCAAGTTGGGCCGGGGCCGGGAAAAATCCGCCGGGTCTTGGGGCATTGGGCGGCCGTGCTGCTGCTTAACAAAAGTGGAGCGGGGAATCCAGGATGCGCGGCGGCGTTCACCGCCGACGCGCAAGGGCCTCTGAATCGAGAACACATCATGTGTTCTTGATGAATAGGCCCGGTTCCTGGATTCCCCGCTCCACTTTTGTTTAGCAGCAGCCGGCGCAAGCCCACCGCCCCAAGACCCGGCGGATTTTTCCCGGCCCCGGCCCAACTTGGTCTGCCTGTCTGCCCGGCGTCTTCGTTCCCCGCGCCCCGGTCCGCCTCAGACCCGGCCCCTGGTCCCCCTGCCAGGCCCTTCCTCTCAATCCCGCAGCGGGTAGACCCATGCTAAGAGTACTCCGGCCAGGGAGAGGATTCCCGGGATAAGTAGGAAAATTATTTGGATTGCAGCTAGGACTGGTTTGGTGGGGACTGCGTCGGGGACGTACCCGGCAAAAGATAGGATTTGGGTGCAGATGATGCCTGAGACGGCTATTCCTATTTTTTGCACGAAGGAGAGGATGGAGGTCATGATGCCCTGGGGGCGCTGTCCGGTCAGACGTTCTCCGTAGTCTATGGTGTCGGTCAGGATGACGAATACGAGACCTGTGCCGATGGAGAAGCCCAGGGCGGACAGGAGGCAGAAGGTCAGGTTGCCAAGCCAGTTTTGGCGGCACAGGGCGGTGCATAGGATTGACAGGAGGCTCAGACCGTTGCCGAACAGGACACAGGTACGGGCGCCCCATTTTCTTTTGGCGCGGGGCATGAGAAACGCGGATAGTACGGCGGCGACCGGCATGAACGTGAGAAGGACGGCGCTTAGCTCGGTACGGCCCAGATAATATTTGGCATAGTATACGGTCGCTTCCTGCCGCATCATCATGAAGGTGAGCTGGCAGAACTGGATTCCGCAATATAATATCCATGGTCTGTTCTGTTTGAGCGAGCCCAGGGCTTTTCGGATGTCCGGCTTGTTTTCCGTAACGGCTGGCTGTATCCGCTCTTTGGTATTGATAAAACAGATCAGCATAAATATAGTAAAAAGGATGGCGAACAGAAGCGCGGTACGCAAAAAACCCTGGCGCTGGTTTGGGGCCAGGTGGGTTACAAAAAGCATTGTGGTGGCCGTGACAAATACACCGCCTAGGTTGGAACCCAGGCATTTGTATTTGTTGAACTGCACACGTTCTTTGGCATCCGCTGTCATCAGGGACATGAGGGTTGAAAATGGGACGTTCATCACCGCGTATACAAGGCAGAATGCCACATACAGCGTTCCTCCGTAGAACCCTTTCAGGCTGGCGGACAGTTCCGGCATTCCGAATAGAAGTACGAAAAGAACACTGACGGGCCAGATCCCACACAGGAGATATGGCCGGCAGCGTCCCATCGGCGACCGGGTCCGGTCTACGACGAACCCCATCAGCAGACTTGCCAGTGCATCTACGATACGGCCCGCTATGAGGATCCGGCTGATCACAGCCAGATCCAGGCAGGCGACGTCGGAAAGATAGTACATTAAATAGGAAGAAACAAATAGAAACAGTCCATTGCTGGCAAAATCCCCCAGGCCATAACTGATCTTCTCTGATTGTTTTATGTCCATGTCATCCATCCTATCACAAGTCAGTTTCGTTAAGAACAAGTCCGGAGACTGATGTCAGTTCTGATATTGTCGTCAGTCCAAATCCAGCTCGGACATGGTCGCGGGCATTTCATGCCGGGTGTTTACCTTTCCTTCATCGGTTACCAGATCAAAACAGGATGCCACGATGCGGCCTTCCCAGATAATCGGTTCTCCCGGCTGATCCAGGCCGCCGTCCAGCCCGTCGCAGTCCGGGCTCTGGGCGATGCGCTCCACACGGCCGTCGGGATATACTTTTGCGATGGCGTTGGCGGAGAAATCGGCGATGTATATGTTTCCTTCCCCGTCACAGATCATTCCGTCGGTGGAGGTCAGGTTTTCCGGATCTTTTGCGAATACTTCATTGGAAGCGGCGGATCCATCCGGGGCAAATGTAATCCGGTGTACGGCGCCGTCGCCGAAGTTACCCACATACAGGTTCCCGTCTTTTCCGAATACGATACCGTCCGCGCCGTACTGGCAGGCTTCATTGTCCGTCACAAAGGTAGTGAATATATGCGCATCTTCCAGGGTATTGGTGATGTGGATATTTTCTTCATCCAGGCCAAAGCGGTACACGCAGCTGACCAGATGTCCGCTGGGATCTTCTACCTTACTTAACAGGCTCTGGGTGACATACATATAATCGCCGCGGATCCGGATGCCGTTGGGATGCTCCATCCCGTCCGCCACCACTTTCCAGCTTTTTATCCCGTCCTGATCGACAATCAGCTTTAATACCCGTCCTTTAAAGGCCAGTTCCTCTTTTCCCGACCATCCCTGGTTATCACAGACATACAGGTTATAGTCCGCGTCAAAGGCGATTCCCATATTTCTGGCAATGCCGGTCTCCGGATGAACCGGCACGTCAAACCATTTGGTAATGTTTTTGTCTTTGTCAATCTTTACCACACAGCCTTTGAAGCTGTCATCCGCGTAATTGGGGCAGGACAGGATTAAGTTTCCCTCCTGATCGATCTCCATACCGTCGGGCGTACATACGTAGTCCGGCAGGATTGTAAATAATCTGGGTTGCTTCATATTAAAATTACCTCCCTTTGGCTATTCATATTTTTTCGATTTGTGATTCCTCCGCCACCTGCGCCATCACGGATTTCACATACGCGCCGGCCCGGTCATATTCTTCCTCTGTCTCCATATGCTCCACAAAAGCCGGCATATCCGGGTCCAGACGGTCCAGTTCCCGGATTAACGCCGGATAGTCCAGGATTCCGTCCCCCGACATCCGCTCCTGCACATAGAGCGTGAACCTCTCATCCATATACAGATCTTTTAGATGGCAGCTCTTCATATAAGGGCCCAGCCTCTGTATGCATTCTGTGAGGAACACAGCGTTTTGATAGTAAGTTCTGGGGCTGTACATCATATTTACCGGATCCCAGTGCACAGCCAGCGCCGGGCGGTTCACCGCATCCAGCAGTTCCAGGTAAGTTTCGATGCTGTCCGGATACAGCCAGGCAGAGGGTTCAAAGGTATAGAATGTCTTAACCGGCCCTACCGCGTCTATAATTTCCCGTGTGGTTTGCACGATTTCGTCAAAGGCCTTCCTGGTAAAATTTTCGGGATGAGGCCCGTACCATACGTCCGGGTTGTAGGTGCCCGTAATATTTACACAGCATCTGGCTTCGATTTTCTCCGCCAGTAATAACTGCCGTTTGGCAAATTCAACCGCTTCTTTTCTGGTGCGCGGGTCCGGATGCATCGGATTGTTCCAGACGCCGACTTCACCGATCACGATATCTGCCTCCGCCGCTGCTTTTTTATATTCTTCGATCACAGCATCCGGTGCGGTTGCATCCAACGGGCAGATCGCGGCCCGGTACCCTTTTTCCCGGACCCTCTCCGCCCACTCATATCCGTTGGTATATGGTTTAAATATAGCTCCGCCCAGTCTCATAATGTCAATTCCATCCGTTCTATAATGTGATCCTGATACACTTCATCCAGCTCCACAAAATATCCGCTCCAGCCCCAGACCCGCACGATCAGGTTCTGGTGATCCTTCGGGTGTTTTTTGGCATCCAGCAGGGTATCCTTGTTCACCGCGTTGATCTGCATCTGATGGCCGCCCATATCCAGGAAGGATTTGACCAGCATGGCTACCTTTCGGATGCTTTCCTCGTTTTTGAATACCGTATCGTGCAGTTCGATGGTCAGAGGGCCGCCGTTGGCCGTCAATTTCAGATCGGGTTTGCTGAAGGATTTGACTAGGGATACAGGCCCCTTCAGCCTGCAGAACAGGCTCGGAGAATAGTTGCAGGCGAAGGCCTCTCCCGCCCGGCGTCCGTCCGGTGTGGCCGGAAGATCTTCCGACTGCCAGATATAGTACATGGCGGAACCGGTTCCGGCCCGATAGATGCCGCCCCTCTCATTGGTATAGCCCTCCAGGGCCCCGGCAAACCAGGCCAGCAGGCGGGACGCGATTTGATCGGGATCTTCCTCGTCGTTCCCCATCTTAGGTCCCTCATAGCGAAGCCGGTTCAACAGCAGCTCGTGTCCCTTATAATCCTGTGCCAACGCGTCCAGCAGCTCCTGTTTTTCCACGCTTTGCTCATCGTAGACGAACCGTTTGACCGCCGCCAGGGAATCCACCGCGGTTGACAAGCCGCTGCCATGGATCCCAAAGTTGTTATATTTATTTCCCAGGGAAATATCTTTCGCCCGGGATATACACCCATCCATCATGAGAGACATCACCGGAGACGGCTCCAAATACAGGTTTTTATATTTTGTGACCATCTGCGCGCACTGTGTGCGTATTTTCTCGTGAACCACCTTCATGAAGTCTTCAAATTCCATACATTCCGTCAGTTTGGGCAGGCATTTTACCACCACATCCGCAAAAGAGAGGCCATCGATATTGGGAATGTCCATGCCTTTGCCGGGTATAATGAATTCCCAGCAGGCCGCTACCACATATTGGTAAGCGTCCTCCGGTTCATACCCCCAGCGCAGAAGGGCGGGTATGACCACGTCATCATTGGAATACTGGGGAAATCCAAGCCCCTGCTTGGTCATCCGGGTTCCTTTTTCATATAAGGCCAGCGGCGTATTCTTATGTACCCGCAGATTAATCTTCGGATCGATCAGCTTTAATTCCAGGCTGGCATCCATACACAGATCCGACAGGAGGTTATAGCAGTCGCTCCCGTCCTGGGCGCAGCCGCCCAGCACCATACTCTGTCCATTGTCCCCCTGCTGCATTCCGGTGTACAGGTCGCTGTCCCTGTTGAAGCTGATAAAAAATTCCTCCAGCAGTTCAAACGCCTCCTCTTTGGTGAGCGTCCCGTTCTCCAAATCCCGCTTTAAATACGGATACATATACTGGTCAAACCGTCCGACCGTATTGTGGTAATTAAAGGTACACCACAGGCAGTAGTGAAGGAACCGGAAGAACTGCAGCGCTTCCTCAAAGGTTTGGGCTGCTTGGGCCGGAATTCTGCGGAAGGTTTCGGCAACTCTTAGGTTTCCCGCTTTTTCCGCCGCATCCCCATAACGGCCGGCGAAGGCGAGCATCTCATCCGTCATGCGAAGCATTGCCTCCAGATAGGTATACTCTTCCCGCGCCTTTGGATCGTCTGCGGACTTCCTTTTTTCCATCTGTGCCCGGATTTCTTCCTGTTTCCCTAATAGTCCGGTTCCGATCACCTCCGCGTAACAAGGGTTGATATTGCACACCTTCCCCTGCTCGTGGATATAGTGCGCTTCGCTAAGCGCTTCCTTCTCTTTGGGGGTGTGTATTTCCGGAAGTGTCACTGCCGTACGGATCATCGCTATGCGTTCCCAGGGATAGACCACCGGCTGTTCCTTCTCCAGTACATAGCAAAAACGCCGTACGACCCGCTCCAGATCGGAGTATCCCGCCTTTTCGAATGTTTCTGCCAGCCGGAACGGGTCTTCCTTCTCCTGGCGGAATGCGTGATGCGCTTTGTTCCGTATAAAATAATCCAGCTGATTCCTGATATTTTCTGTCATTAAGTGCCTCCTCTCTTCTGACTGTCTGGCGCCGTATACGCAAATGCATTGCGATAGGCCGTTACATGATCTTATAGGGTATTTCTCTTTTTTCAAAGGCGTCCAAATGGTATTGCGGTTTCTGATCCGTCCGAAACTCAGGATGATAGCTTCTTCCCACCATGCCGTATTTGGCCCCTGCCGTCTTATGATAGGGAAGCAGTTCCACTCGGACCAGCGGACCGGCGTTTGTAAGAAGCCCGGCTGTCTGTTCCATATTCTCCTTAGTATCATTCACTCCGGGGATCAAAGGAATCCGTATCATATACGGTGTATTTCCGGATTTTAGCTGCTTAAGGTTAGCCAGGATCTTCCGGTTGCCGGCACCGGTATAATAGCGGTGCTTATCATCATCCGCCAGCTTGATATCCATGATTACAAACTGCAGCAGCCCGACTATCCTTCTGAACCATTCCCCGTCGCAATATCCGCTGGTTTCCACACATGCATGCAGGCCGTTCAGTTCCCGGATACACGCTTCCAGGAATTCCGGCTGCGCAAATGGTTCCCCGCCTGAGAAGGTCACGCCGCCTTCATTTTTCAGAAGGAAATCCCGGTCTTTTAAAATCCGTCCGGCCAATTCCCGGGGAGTGACGGCCGTCCCGCAGATTTTCCGCAGGTGCATGGGACAGACTCCGATGCATTTGCCGCAGACCCGGCAGTTCGAAGGCGAAGGACATACCTGTGCACAGCGCCCGCAATGCAGACAGCCGTTGGGGCTGGTCATCAGCTCCGGAGCGAAGCTCATGCCCTCCGGATTATGGCACCACATGCAGTGGAGCGGGCAGCCTTTGAAGAAAACCGTGGTGCGTATCCCGGGTCCGTCAAATACGGCAAATTCTTTGATGTCAAAAATATATCCCTGCATACTATTTTTACAATTCGAGAATCCGATGTTCTTCTTCCGGAATCTCCACCTTATGACAGTCGTTAAAATACGTCCGTTCCGGCAGCAGCACGATCGATGTCACCGGTTTATCTCCTGCCGGCATCTGTGCATAATGCCAGACCCCTGCCCTGATCCAGATCATCACGCCGCAAGGAATATAGAACGCTTCCAGTTCCTCCAGCGGGATCTGTTCGTCGGCGGAAGCCGGCGCGAACGCCATGACCACATCGCCGTCCAGCATCATAAACGCCTCTCCGGTATGGGTATGGTACTCCATGATCTTAACTTTTTTCTCTCCCGGAAGCGCCACACCCGCAGAGATCGACACCTGTCCCCCGGCCTCTATCTGCATGATATCCCGGTAAAAGCAAACCGGATCTTCGCCGGTTCCCAAGTGCGGCGTGTCAGGATTCAGTACTTTTGCATAGCTCCCGAATTTATAGAAGCTGTCTAATGTCAATGGTTTCACTTTAACTGATTTCATAAAGCCCCTTCTTTCTATCTGCAGTTCCTTTTATCCAATCAGGTCCGCGTTCTATATTCCGCCGGCCAGGTAAGGAAACTTCTATTTCCCCAGTTTTATTTTATAGAATAATCCTGCTGTGCCTTACCCCAGTATCTCATCGATTCTGGCCAGCTCATCTGCGGTAAACTTCTGGTTCTCCAGCATTTTCACATTCTCGATAATCTGTTCCTTGCGGCTGGCGCCCAATAATACGGATGTAACTCCGCCCTCCCTGACATCCCAGGCCAGAGCCATCTGCGGTAGGGACTGTCCGCGCTCCTTCGCCAATTCGTTTAGCTGTATGACCTTATCCAGGACTTCCGCGGTGATATCCTCTCCATTTAAGAACGGGCAGTTCTGATTGTCGGCCCGGGACCCTTTGGGAATCCCGGCGATGTACTTGGTGGTCAGCAGCCCCTGCTCTAACGGGCAGAATGCCACGGAACCGATCCCTTCCTGCTTCAGCACATCGAAGAGACCCTGCTCCGGGATACGGCAGAACATATTGTACCTGGGCTGATGGATCAGCAGTTTGACTCCCAGATCTTTGAGCATACGGGAAGCCTTCCTGGTATCCTCCGCGTTATAGTTGCTGACGCCCACATACAGCGCTTTCCCCTGCCGGACCATATCGGCCAGCGCTCCCATCGTCTCTTCTAACGGCGTATTCTCATCCCGCCTGTGATGATAGAAAATATCCACATAGTCCAACTGCATCCGCTTCAGGCTTTGATCCAGGCTGGTCATCAGGGATTTTCTGGAGCCCCAGTTTCCATAAGGGCCATCCCACATCTCATATCCGGCCTTTGTGGTGATGACCAGTTCATCCCGGTAGCCTTTGAGGTCCCGTTTCAGCACCTCGCCCAGCACCTCCTCCGCACTTCCCGGAGGCGGCCCGTAGTTATTCGCCGCATCGATGTGATTGATTCCCAGATTAAAAGCGGTCAGAATCATTTCCCTGCTGTTCTCGTATGGGTAGGCTTTCCCGAAATTATTCCAGATACCCAGACAGAGTTTCGGCAGATACAGGCCGCTGTCACCGCATTTTACATAGGACATATTCTCATAACGGTTATTGGCGATCATCTATCCTCACTCCTCCGTCATTTTCTTGTAATCTTCCACAATCCGGATGCCGGAACTGGTTCCAATTCTGGAAGCCCCCGCGTCGATCATGGCCAGGGCTGTCTGTACATCGCGGATACCGCCGGCTGCTTTTACCTTTAACTTGTCTCCCACCACGGACTTCATCAGACGTACATGCTCTGCTTTTGCCCCGTACTCACCGAAGCCTGTGGAAGTTTTAATGAAATCGATCCCGATTTCCAGCGCGATCTCGGCCATCTTAACGATCTCATCCTCGGTCAGATAACAATTTTCAAAGATCACCTTCGACGTCACCTGATATTTCCGGCACATCTTGACGATTCCGTCCATTTCCTTTCGGATATAGTCATAATTCTTATTCTTCAGTTCCACCAGATTGGCCACGTAGTCAATCTCTCCGGCCCCTTTACGGATCGCATCCTCCGTCTCGAACACTTTCGTTTCCAGGGTAGACTGTCCCAGCGGGAAGCCTACGGCGCTGTCCACCAGCACCGGCGTATCTTTTAACTGTCCGTAACAGAACTCTGTCGTTGCACAATTGATCGCTACGGTTTTGAAACCATATTGCTTCGCCTCATCACACAGCTTTTCAAATGCCTCATTCGGTACATATTGTTTCAGATTTGTATGATCGATCATGTTGGCCAGCTGCTGCCAGGTTAATTTTTTGTCACTCATCCTATTTTCTCCTATTCAAATACTGTTGTCTTCTTTGATTCTACTCCGCTCTTAATTGCGCCCCCCGGATCAGACCCTGTTCAATTTATGATAAACCTGTTCCAGTGCGTCGTAGGATTCATTGAACAGACGGTACATTTTCCCATAAATCCCGAAATTCTCCGGCTGCGGCTCTATGATACGCTCCACCGGATTCAATGTATGGATCACTCCAAAATCCGAAAACGCGCCGATCCCTACTCCCGCGCATACGGCCGCTCCCATGGAAGTAGCCTCCTCCACATACCTGGGAATCAGAATCCGCTTCCTCCAGATATCCGCCAGCATCTGCACCCACACGGCGCTGGAAGCCCCGCCTCCGATCAGCGTCAGTTCTTCCGCCGGAAGTTTTCTCTCCAGAATATCCAGAATCACCTTCAGGTTATAACCCACCCCTTCCATAACGGAACGGATCATATCATCTTTCGTGTGAATCGCACCCAATCCGATAAACGTCCCTCTCGCGTCCAGATTCCATCTGGGACTTCTCTCCCCTAATAAATATGGAAGAAACAGCAGCCGGTTCGCCCCGGCCGGCCGGACGGCCGCCCGCTCGTTCAGATATTCCGGAAGTTTTAGCCCTTTTTTCTCAGCGAAATCCTTTTCATAGTCACATAGGGTCCGCATCGTCCACTGAAACGAATATCCTGCCGCCTGCATCGTCCCGCATGGCGTATACAGCTTCTCATCCAGCGCCACCCAGTTAAAAGTCCGCATCTCCCGGTCGAAGACCGGAACCTTCGAAGCATTGGAAATCCAGGACGAAGACCCCAGCACATTATACATCCGGCCCTCTTCCACCGCGCCGGCTCCCGCCGCCGCGCAGCTGCCGTCCCCGCCGCCCATGATCACCGGAGTGCCTCTCAGAAGCCCGGTCTGCGCCGCTGCTTCCTTCGTGATCCCGCCGATCCTGTGCGTGGATGTATAAAGCTCCGGCAGCAGATCCATCCGCAAACCATATGCATCCGCCATCCGCCGGGACCACTCTTTTTTCTCCAGATCCAGCAGGTTCGTTCCCGACGCGTCCGAATAATCCGTGGCAAATTCCCCGGTCAGCCTGCAGATCATGTAATCTTTCGCATTGAGCAGCTTAAACGCCTTCTCATAGACTTCCGGTCTATGATCCTTAATCCAACGGCACTTAGCCGCAGAATAAGACGCGCTCAGCCGGTGCCCCGTAATCCGGTAGGCCTCCCGGCCGTCCACCTGTTCCTCCACTTTTTCCATAAGGCCGTCCGCCCGGGTATCCGCCCAGATCAAAGCCGGATGCAGATGCCTGCCCTTCTCATCTACCAGCACACATCCCATCATCTGCCCGCTAAATGTCACACAGGCTACCTGTTCTTTCCGGATGCCCGCGCGCTCCATCAGTTCCCTGGCTGACCTGCAGACCGCCGTCCACCATTCCTCGGGATCCTGTTCCACGAACCCATTTGCGGGCGTCTGTGTTTCATAAGGAACCGTTAAACTGGCCGCCAGCTTCCCCTTAAGGTTATACAGCGTAGCTTTATTTCCGCTGGTTCCCAGATCATGGGCCAATATGTACTCTTGCATCCCTCACCACTCCTTCTGCAACGATTTCTTCCCCGTACAGCCCTTTTAAAAAGTAACCATTACTTTAAACGCCTCTTGTTTCGCCGTCATCTCGAATCCCTCCAGTATCTTTTCAAAGGGAACCACGTGAGAATAAAATTCCTCCGGCTTCAGAATCCCGGACCGGATCCAGTTCATCACCTGCTGATGCGCCTGCGCCTCTTCCCACTTGGTCGGCCATTGAATAAACTGCAGTTGCCAGTTATACTCGGAATTCGTCCAGTCCAGCTCCATCGAATTGTTGGGTGATATACCGTAGACGCAGATCTTACCGTTGAAGGTTACCAGGTTCATGGCCTGATTGATGATCTGGCTGCGTCCTACCGCATCCACCACATAATCCACACCCTGCGGACAGACTGCCCGGATCTTCCCTGTCAAATCCGGGTCCGTGCTGCAAAATGTCTCATCCGCACCCAGATCTCTGGCTTTCTGCATCCGTTCTTCGGTCAGATCACAGACGATGACCGGACCCAGGCCCAGGATCTTGGCAAACTTGGTAAAGGAAGCCCCCACCGGCCCGCATCCATAGATCACGATGCTTTTATTCGCCTGTAATGCAAAGGTTTTCATAGCGCTCAAAACTTCCCGGAACGTAATCATCATAGAACCGTGTACCGGGTCCATTTCTTTTGGAATCACCTTCTGGGTGTATGCGGATACGGGAAAATCCGGGGAATCCTGAGATACCCCGCTCTTTACCAGGGCTTTCCAGTCCCAGCAGACCGCATATTCCGCAAACGCGCCCCAACCGGAATGGTAGGGCCCGTTCATTCCCTCCTGGAACGGGCAGAGCACATGGTCCCCCAGCTTAAAGTTCTCCACGAAACGCCCCATCTCTACCACTTCGCCAACGCCCTCATGACCCAAAATGGCCGGATATGTATGGAATCCTTTGAATTTACCATGAATGATTTTGGCATCGGTCCCGTTGCAGATTCCGCCGGCCAGCATCCGCACTAACACCTGATAATCGTTAATTTTCTGTTTTTCTATCTCCACGATGCGAAGCGCACCGTTTTCTTCTACCGCTAATGCTTTCATAACCATTACCTCCAATACCGCATTCCGGCCTGACACATACGCTCTTTGAGCCCTTTCTGTCTGACTCTTTTTCTTCTTATTCCGTATAATTCCGGATCACTTCCTCTGGAATATAGGCCGATTCCCGGATTACAATCTTTTGCGGCAGCACCTCATGGGCCGTCCGCTTTTTGCCCTTGATCACACTCTTGAACAGCTGGTAGCAGCTGCGCCCTAAAAGCTTCTCATCCTGGGATACCGTTGTCAGTGACGGATTAAAATATTCCGACACGGTGATATCATCGAAGCCCACCACCGCGATGTCCTCCGGCACGCTGATCCCCATTCTGCGGGCCGCGCTCATAAAGCCGTGAGCGATCATATCGTTGGATGTAAGCACCACCTGGGGCCATTCCTCCCGGGGTATGGAGTGCAAGAATTTTTCCAGCAATGTATAAGAAGTCTGAACCTTTAAATGATGCAGCGTGTTATCCAAAATCGCCGTAGAATCCTTTTCATTGACCTGGCAAAGCTTCAAGCCTTCCAGATACCCCCGGTATCTGGCTTCCAGGTTATCCTGCACCGTAACCGGCTCTCCGGCATATGCGAAACGCCGGTATCCGGCATCGTAAAGCGCGCATACCAGGTTTTTCACCGACTGCTCGTTGTCAAATTCCACCGACGGAAGCTCCCCGTGATGCCGGTCTCCTAAGACCACCGGCACATTGGCGTCCAGACAGTCTTTGATGATATCGTCGTCATTGCCGCCCCCGATGAAGATCAGGCCATCCACCCGCCTCTCGATCAGCGCATGGACTCCTTCTCTTACGTTATCGTTGTTAAAGGATGCGTCGCATAAGAGCACCACATAATTATCCTCCCTGGCCGCTTCCAGTATACTGGCCGCACACCGGGCGTAAAATTCACTGGAGATATCCTGCAGAACCACTCCGATCAGACGGGTCCTCTTCTGCCGCAAAGCCCTGGCCAGCGCATTGGGCGAATAGTTCAGCCGCTCAATAGCCTCCCACACCCGCTCCTGCGTCTCCGCTGATATGGGGGCCGTCCCATTGATCACATGGGATACCGTCGACGGCACTACCTGCGCCAGATTCGCCACATCCTGAATGGTTGCTTTTTTCTTCTTTATCCCGGTTTTATCCATATTTACACTCACAATATCAACTCCATATTTCCTCATTTTCATTTATCCTAATACTAACATATTTCTTCGAATTTTCAAAGTTTACCGGACAAATGCCTGAAGAAATATCCTACCGGGTTCACGCCATACGGGTTAAGTCTGGCAGATCTTTTCCGTTACCAGAATACGCGTCTGCTCCAGAATCAGGGAGCGCGCCTGTTCCATCATCAGGAAATGCGCCTGGCCTTCCACCGAGGTCCCCGGGTGCAGAAAGTCCGGGGAACTGGCGCAGTCCATCAAGAGCCCCTGTTCAGATACTTTATCAAGAACCGCCTGCCGGATCTGCTCCGCCCGGTCCAGGTATTCTATAGGAAGATTCTCCTCCCGCACCGCACGGTAGATCGTATAAGCCACCATTTCGGAAACTTCGGTTTCCTCAAACGAGTCAGGCCGGTCCAGAATATCGTGGAACAGATGATTTTGATTTTCATACCGCAGCATTTCATCCAACAGTTCCTTAAAATCCCGGTAAATCTCCTGTTTTTCCTCCCGGCAGCTGTCGGGAAGCTCCCGATAAAGCCGGTACAGGCCGGTGAGTATCCAGCCGTTGCCGATTCCCCACAACACCTTCCTGCGGTATTCGCCGGTGTCCTCGCACCAGATGTGATAATAGAGCTTTTTTTCCTTATTATATAATTTTTTCAGATAGCCCTTCATCTGATCATAGGCTTCCCGGTAATGTCCGGTACGCGCTAACGCGGCCGGTGTAAACGCCGCGGAATCCGCCCATATCTCCTGTGTCCCCAGCATATGGCAGATCACACCGTCCGGTGTCCGGGGCGCGTGATGCAGCAGATATTCCATATTTTTTTCCACCGCTTCTATGTACCTGTCCTGCTTTTCACGGCTGCCGATCTCCAGTACCGGCAGCACACAGAAGGTGGAGTCTGTAACCGCGGGGGTATTTTCCACATTGCAGATTCTTCCGTCCTCACTCTGCCTTAGTACCATATCCCGAACGAGAAGGCTTAACCGCTCATAATCCCCGGTCTCCAACAGCGCCTGCCCCGTGATTCCCTGTTCCCAGCATTGCCTCGTCATACATAACATTGCCTTCTTAACCTTCAAAACAACACTGTTTTCATTCATAATTACCTCCATGTTTGCGTTCCCTTATCAATTCATTTTACGCTTTGGATTTGGATGAACGCAGAGCATCGATAAATACGGCGAAGATTAAAACCAGGCCCTTTACCACCTGCTGCCAGTATGCCTGCACATTCAGCAGCGTCATACCGTTTACAAGAACCGCCAGCACCAGAATACCGATCAGGGTACCGCCGACTTTCCCTTTGCCGCCGGCCAGGCCGATACCGCCTAAGATAACAGCGGCGATGCCGTCCATATCATTTCCGTAGCCATGGTTGGGCATAGCGGAGGATGTCTGGCATACGGTGATGATCCCGCCCATGACCGCAGTCACGCCGGCGATGATGTGAGAAATAAATTTTACCCGGTTCGCGTTGATACCGGCCAGCTTCGCCACCTGGATATTTCCGCCTACTGCGAATACCTGCCGTCCGTATTTTGTATATTTAAGCAGATACCACACGATAATGTAAGTGATTAACATCACCATCAGGCAGAACGGGATTCCGAAGATCTTTCCGTTGCCGATAAAATAATAAACGGGATCGTCGATGCGGATATAACGGCCATCGGTCAGCAGGAACGCCGCGCCGCGGAAGATAAACTGGGTTCCCATGGTGGCGATAATGGGATTGACCCTCATGATCGTGATAATAAACGCGTTGATGCAGCCGCCCAGGATACCGACCAGAATGGTTACGGCCAGGGTCACCGGCACGGAAAATCCGGCCTCAATCATCATACCCATAATCATACCGGCCATAGCCGCCAGGGAATACTGGGATACATCCAGGCCTCCAAGCAGCATGGCTACGGTAAGTCCGGCGGCCATGGTACCCATAATGGAAGCATAGGTCCCGATGTTCATGATATTTCGGAAAGTAAAGAAATACTCCGACTGAACTCCAAATATGATACACAACACAACGAGCATAATAACGGTGCTGAGTTCGCTCTTTGAGTTTTTCAATAAACTTTTTACTTTCGACATGATTAACACTCTCCTATCGCATATTTTAAGAGGCCTTCCTGCGAGTAGTCGCCCTTGCTGACCTCTCCGGTAATTTTTCCTTCACACAGTACGTAAATGCGGTCGCTCAGCGCCATAATCTCAGGAAGCTCGGAGGATATCATGATTACGGCTTTATTCTGGGAACACAGCTCATTGATCAGATTATAGATCTCCACCTTGGCGCCTACGTCGATCCCTCTGGTTGGCTCGTTCAGGATCATGACGCTTGGATCCGTATTCAGGCTTTTGGCTATGACCAGCTTCTGCTGGTTGCCGCCGCTCAGTGTCCCGGCTTCCGTCATCACCGACGGGGTTTTCACGGATAATTTTTTCACCCATTCTTCCGCCAGCTGTGTTTCGTATTTAAGATCCAGTTTTCCTTTTCTTTTAATCTTATCCAGATTGGACAGGGTAATGTTATCCCGGACCGGGGCCACCAGGTTGACGCCTTCCGTCTTCCGCTCCGCGGGCACATAGGATATTCCGCGCTTCAGCGCTTCCAGCGGTGTCGCGTTCATGAACTCCTGCCCATTCATCACCAAAGTTCCCTTATCCGCTTTCTGTGAACCTACCACGCAGCGGCACACCTCGGATCTCCCTGCTCCCATCAGACCGAACAAGCCCACTACCTCTCCTGCCCGGACCTGTAAATTGATATCTTTTAAATAGGAAGTAGAAAGCCCTTTTACTTCAAAAGCCACCTCGCCGATCTTACAATCCCGGGACGGGTACATGTCGTTTACTTCCCGTCCAACCATGTAGGCTACGATTTCATCCGTATTGGTCTCTTTTACATTCAGAGTTGTTATATATTTGCCGTCCCGCATAATCTCCACACGGTCCGCGATCTGGAACAGCTCCTCCATGCGGTGGGAGATATAGATGACGCCCACACCGTCCTTTTTGATATCCCGGATCAGTTCGAACAGCTTCTTGGTCTCCACCTCGTTAAGGGCGGAGGTCGGTTCGTCCATCACCAATATTTTGACGTTTCTGGAAAATGCCCTCGCGATCTCAATGAGCTGTTTTTCCGCAACGGATAATTCCGATACCATATCCGTGGGTTTCCGATACCCTAACCCGACCCGCTCCATGATCCCTTTTGCCGTTTCAAACATATTCTTGTAATCAATCTTCTTCAAGGGCCCGGAGGTCGGTACCTGACCCAGCAAAATATTCTCTGCGATCGTCAGGTCGTTCAGATAATTCAATTCCTGATAAATAATCCCGATTCCTAAATCAATTGCTTCCTTCGTGGTAAATTCTTTGTAAGACTTTCCGCCGACGATGATTTCTCCCTCATCAGCCTTATACATACCGGACAAAATCTTGATCAGTGTCGATTTTCCCGCGCCGTTTTCACCCATCAGGGCCAGAACCTCGCCGCCGTACAGATCCAGATCCACCTTATCAACCGCCACGACACCGGGAAATGCTTTGTAGATGCCCTTCATTTCCAGTACTTTTTCCACCACTCGTTCACCTGCCTTGTCTTCTTTGCTTCGAACCATTGGAAATACAGAACGTTCCATTTTAATTCCGAACCTTCCACCGAATAGGGAAAGGAGAGTTTCCTCCGGAGACTCTCCTTTCCAGTCCTTCTTGCTTATTGCATTGCGGCAATCGCAGCGTCTCTGTCTTTTACGTATTCATTTACATTGTCCAGTGTTACGATTGTCACCTTGGTGTATCCGTTCTGTTCTACTTCTTCTCCGTTCAGGATCTTGGTCGCCATGTCCATGATCTGCTCGCCGTACAGATGGGAGTTATAGGACGCGGTCGCTACCCATGCGGTATCTTTGTCCTCTACATGTTTCTGAAGGTTTTCAATGGGGGCCGGGTCCGCGTTGTGGGAAACCACGATACAGTCATCTTTTCTGCTCTCGCCTTCTACCGCCGCGTTAGCCGCGTAACCTCTGTCGTCATTCTGTCCCACGATTACGATCTTCGTAGCGTCGGGATGAGAGTTCAGCCAGTCTTTAGTCATGGTCTGGGATTTTACATCATCCTGTTTGGAATCCAGCCATACCACATTGTCATCCGGTACGCCGTATTTCTCCTGAAGTACATTTACAACACCGTCGTTTCTCTTTTTGATCTCATCACCGGAAGCCGCATCGTATACATTTACGATATATTCCAGCTCTCCGCCAAACTTGGAGTCTACGTATTCCGCAGCCGTCTGTCCTAAGATCTCCCCGGCTTCCAGGTTGTTCACGCCGAAGAAATACGCTCCATCATAGATACAGTCCACGCTCAGCATCGGGATGTTTTCTTTGGCCAGGTCGGAAGCGATAGCGGAACCCGCTTCTGCCATTACGTTAAAGTCGATGATGATGTCCGCGCCTTTGGTAACCAGCGCTTCAATGTTCTGTTTCATCTTGGTAGCGTCACGGTCGGAAATCGTTGTATTGTATACATATCCGGCATCTTCCGCCGCTTTGTGAATTCCGCCTTCTACCGTAATGAAGAAGTCTTCTTTTAACTGCATATTGCTGTAGCCGATGTTATAGGCTTTTCCTTCGGCGGAGCCTTCGTCGCTTCCGGTCGTATCTGCCGGAGCCGCGGAGGTATCCGCTTCCGGCGCGCTGGTTTCTTCAGCCGGAGCCGCCGCCGGTTCTTCTTTCGTTCCGCACCCCGTCATCATGGTAGCTGCCATAGCTGCGCACAACAATACACTTAATAGTTTTTTCTTCATCTGTTTTGCCTCCCTTGGACTTTTTGTTTGTTTTTCTGTTTTATATTGAATGCATCGCTGCATTAATACCAATTGTCTTTTATTTGTAAATAAATAAACAAGTTTTAAATAACTTCCGTCAGCACCGTGTTGTATTCATGTATACCCGGTTTCGCCTCAAAGGTCCGGATTCCCTGATCAGAGGGCAGATGAATCTGTGCCTTTGCATTACCCGGTATCTTACAGGTAAGCTTTAACCGTCCCTGATCCCATATCCAATCTACGGCGATCTCGCCGTAATTGCTCCAAAGAACCGCCCTGGCCTGCGTGACTTCCCGGGATGGTCCCGGCTGGATGCGGATTCTCCGGAATCCGGGTTCTGCCGCGTCGATACCGGCCAAACCGCTGATCAGGTACTCGCCCACCGTGGTAAAACCGATGTGGCTCCAGGCATTCATAGGCTGCGGGTGCATCGTCCCGTCCTCAAACAGGGCATCCCAGCGCTCCCACACGGCGGTGGCTCCCATGGCGATCATATAGCCAATGCTTGGGTAGCGGGTAGAGCTTAGAAACTGATTGGCAATTCCTGTTTTTCCATACTTCCTCATCACATACAGGAAGTAGGGAGTGGTAGAGGTACCGCCTTTCCAGCGGACATAGCCGTCTTTCGTAAGTTCCCCGACCAGATGGTCAACCGCCTGATTTTCATACTCCGGCGGGATCAGCCCGGCCGCCAGGGCCATCACATAATCTCCCTGCCCGCCTCTTCTTAAAGAACCGTCCCGGGCGATAAAATTCAGACAGAACGCTTTTCGAATCTTCTCATAGAGCCTGCCATAATACTTTGCCCGTTCCGGTTCGCCTGCGGCCGCTAAAAGCCTCTGCATCATACAGGCCGCCACCGCGTAGTGAGCGGTTCCAATCATGCCGGGCGATCCGTCCCCATATCCGTGCAGGGTATCCGAGTGATCGGTCTGTTCCAGTATTCCCAGCCAGTCACAGCCGGTGGCAAACCGGATGTGCCGGTCCGCGTTTCTCTCCAGAAACTCAAAATATTTTTCCGCCTGCTTCTGATATCTGCGGAAGGTACGGATGTCCCCGTACATCCGCCAAAGCGTGTACAGCATATGGACGCCGTGATTGGACTGAAGGTCTCCCACAAACTGCTCGATATCCTTCATCATCATCGAAGGAGCGATGGCTTCCAGGCCGCCGTCCTCATGCTGTCCATCCCAGATGTCCGTGGTCCACTTCCGGATAAAGGCTTCCTGATGGCTATAATAGCACATGGCATAGGTGAAATGATTCCCCTCGGTCCCCCAGCCCAGTCTCTCATCCCTGGCGCAGCAGTCCGTGGGCACCTCGAACTCATTGCACAGCTGGGTATTTTTTATAACCTGAAAGACCTGGTTTACCGTCTCGTTGGAGCAGTGAAACTGTGTGTCCTGCAATAGTTTCGTGCTGATCCTGACCGCCCGGACTTCCGTAATCTCGATCCCCGGTGTAAAATCAATCTCGGCATACCGGAACCCGTGATATGTGAACCGGGGCTGATAACGCTCTTCCCCGGCGCCTTTTAAAATATAGGTGTCCAGGCATCTGGCGGAACGGTTGCCCCTAAGATAGAGCTTCCGGTTCTCATCCAGCATCTCGGCATACCGGACCGTGACTTTTCCGCCCTTCGGCCCTTTTACTCTAAGCGCAGCCACTCCGGTTAAAATCTTGCCGAAATCCAGGATCAAGCTATGCTCCGACAAAGCGGCCGTTTCTGCCGGAGAGATTCTCTCCTGCTCCACCACCGGAGGACCCGGATGCGCCACCGGATATCCTTCCGGCGTCCGGCCATATCCCGGCAGCCGGTCCGTTCCCGCTCCCTCTTCAACCGGGCGTTCGTCTCCCGCAACCACAGCCTTCCAGCCGCGGTCATCGAATCCCGCCTCTGAGAATCCGGCCAGTTCCCGGTTCGCGTCGTAGGTTTCCCCCTGGAAAATGTCGCTTTCCAGCAGCGGCCCGTAGGAGGCTTTCCAGCTTCCGTCGGTTACAATGGTTTTCCTGGTGCCGTCTTCAAAATACAACTCCAATTGTACCATTGCCCGGGGCTTGCTTCCATACCATTCTCTGGAAGTTAAGCCCATATAGCCGGCGTACCAGCCATCCGCCAGGATCACCCCGACTGCGTTTGCCCCTTCACGGATCAGGCCGGTAACATCATAGGCCCTGTAGTATACCGTATGTTTGTAATCTGACAAACCCGGTACGAAAAGGTCGTCTCCCGCTTTCCGGCCGTTCACCTGCACTTCCAGAAGTCCCAGGGCAGCCATGTAGATTCTGGCTTTCTTTATCTTTTTTCCGGCCCGGAATTCACGCCGCATGTATGGGAGCGGAGGAAGATAATATTGGTTGCTGCCTTTTTCAAAATCATCCGCGCAGTAAAATGACTGGCTGGGATCATAGGGTTTCCCGCTCTCTTCGTCGTAGCCGATCCAGTCCGCTTTCCATCCTGTCCCCATCAATCCGGTTTCGAACTGGGCAGCATCGCTCCATTCGGATTCCTCGTCCTGTTCATTCCAGAATTTCACTTCAAATCGATATGTAGTGAGACATTTAAATTCCTCTTCTCCCTGATAGGGATTCTGAATGCTATCGCTGCTCTTAATCTTGCCGGAATCCCAGATCAGTCTCCACTGATCCGTTTCCGCGTCTTCCTGATATAACCGGATCTGGTATGCAGACTGTGCAACCGCATCCTTTGCTGGAATTTTCCAGCCGAATACCGGCGCCCTGTCTTCGATCTGTATGGAATTCATTTGTCCATTACAAGTCAAATCAAATGCTTTCATCGTGTCTCTCCTTCATATTTCATGAAATCCTTTTTATTAATAAAAAATAAATGTTTTTCCCGAAAAATGTCTGGATTATTCTTTCTTTTATGAAATCTATTTCATAAAATATTTTCAATTATACAGCCAAATATGCTTTATAATTTATTATTTATCATTTTATTTTCACGTATATTTATGAAATGGATTTTATTATTAAAAAATATAAAATTTTCCGTTTGATTTATTTTTTATTATGAAATGGTTTTCATGATCACATTATAAAATGGTTATTTACGGATGTCAAGAGCTTTTTGTAATTTTTTTATATTTTTATCACCTGTGTTTCTCTCCCGCTATCCATATTCACGGAAAACCGGCTGTAAATCCAGGTCACCGTATACACAGTGACCACATATCCTGTTCAGAATGGAATATAGAAATACTCAATGCTGTTGTATTTCCTTTCTTCTGCCTCATATAGACGTATAATATTAAACGCCCATACCGCTGTGCACAGCATGGACGTTTCCTGTAACGTTTTCTCTTTTGCCCGCCTTTCTGGGTTAACGCGCCTTCTCAGTCATAGGTTCACTCCCGGTATTTCAAAAATTCCACAATTTCTCCAGATGGTCCATAAACAGCTCCCAGATGCATAGGCTCAGGAACATCCACGTCTTTGATTTCTCCCTTTAATCTGGCCCCATATTCCAGGGCACGCTCCACCGCAGCCTCCACGTCTTCCACGATCAGCGCCAGGTGAATGAAGCATCCGCTTCGCTCCTCGAAATTATCAGCCAGTGCTTCCCCGCCGTCTCCCAGAACTTCCAGAATTCCGCCTCCGTTCAGCCGGATCATACAGGCCGGAAATCCTTTCTGATGGGTCCACTGTGCGTAACACTCTCCGCCCAGCCCTTCTGTATAAAACGCTTTTGCCGCTTCAAAGTCCTTCACCCGGACAGCCAGATGATGGATTCCCATTTTTTGTCCCACTCTCTCTTCCTCCTGATCTTTTTGGATTTTAATTTTGACGATCACTTTTTTTACTTTCTGTTTCTGTTTTCCATCCGCATCGCATCTGGTCTTATGGCAGTCTTCAGGAGTAAACACCGCATAATCTCCCTCCTGCAAAATCAAAGCGACAGACTTTGGCGTTTCCTCATAGAACACGATGTCCTCATCCGGCCGGTACGGAACAGCCTCCTGATGAAAATTCTGCAGACTGCTGACAAGAATTTTCTCCTTTCCCGCAACTATGTACTGAACGTCCAGATATGCGCGGTGTGCTTCGAATTTTAATTCTTCCTCACCGGAAGTTATATAGTCCTGAACGACCGCAAACATTCGGTCGCCGTCTATTTCTGCTCTCCCCGAGGGCAGTGTTTTTAAATCCGTATTTTTCAGATAGTCCAACGCTTTGGCAAGCTCCTGAGCTATCCAGCCGTATGTCCCGGCAGATTCCAGTTTTTCAATTATCATATTCTCACCTGATTCATTTATTTAGACTCTGACTTTCACGACCGCTTTCCTGATTCGGACAGTCTCGCCGGTTTTTGGAAAGCAGATCATCTTATGGGCGTCCTCCGGGAACAGGATCGCCATCTCCCCCTCCTGTAATATCACATGGGCATCGTTTTCCCGGGGCTCGTAGAACTGTACATCCTGTTCTGTATTATATTTTCCCGCCGGAATGAACCGGGAACGGTTTCCAATCAGCAGTTCCAATTCCCCTTCCAGCACATATTGAATATCGATGTATTTCCTGTGCGTTTCATATACCGCATCGATCGGCGCTTCCACACGGAAGCTCTGTAGCATCATATAGATATCTTCCCCGTCTATTACATAAGTTCCGTCTTCCAAGGCGCTCAAATCGTGTTCCTCTAGATATCGCACCGCCTGATTCAGCCGATCGGTCAGATATCCATAATCATTCTCCTGCAAAACACTTCCCGTTATCATAATTTCCTCCAATATCGCATTTACTGCGGCTTAATTCAGGTTTGCGTGCTTATTCTGCTTCCTTAGGCTCCAGCGCCAGCGGCCCCCATTCCGTCGGCCGCCGTATCAGATGCATTTCTCTATGTTCATATATGACGATCTCAGCCAGATAGATCACACGGCACCCCGGTTCCAAATGTCCGCCCACCGCTTTTTCTTTATCGGAGACTACGGCATGAATATGCGCTTCTCCGTCAGCAATGATACCGGTCATGGATACCAATTCAAGCGGATACTCCTGCCAGCTCGGGAAATCTTCCTCGGCCGGGAAACGGTCGATCGTATTGATCATATGTAAGGTACATCTGTCCAGCGTACCATACCCGCAGACAAGCGTGCCATCTTTTATTCCCTGCTCCTGAATAACCTGTTCAATAGACTCTCTTAACAGATCGCCTTTGTTCAGACGGATTACAAAAACCCGTCCTCCGCCCTCCGACGCATAACATTTCATAACTAATTCTTCCTTTCACAAAAGTTTTAATTGTAGTGTATTGGGAAAATGCTAAACATTCTCCATCCGGCAAGCCAAAATCTATCTGGCATTGGAAACCGGATCATTTTAAACGTCTGGAAAATAAAAAGATTGGATTGCTATCCATTAAAACTCAGAATCTCAGAATAGTGATATAAACGAAAAGAAGATCCGCAGCCGCTGCTGCGGGAAGGAATTATTGTGAAACAGATGTCTGCCGTCAGGCTGCCGGACCGCCTGCGGTGTACTGCCGCAGGGTCCGCCGGATATCTCTTACGTTCTGACGTCTGTTTTGCCGGATCGATTCTCATGCCGCCGGTTCTGCTGTCAGATCAATTCTTTCGCCTGACCCACAATATGATACAGATCCTCCACGATACTGTTGATCGTATACTGGAATATATTTTTCATAGGCCCGGCCAGACCGATGGACGCCAATATCTGCCGGTTATGATCCAGGGCGGGAACTGCGATACAAGTCTGTCCGTCGCTTTCCTGCTCAAGTTCGATCGCATATCCATTATTTTGTATGGTATTAAATTCCCCGTCCAGGGCTTCCCAATCGGTGAGCGTATTCGGTTTGAGTTTGACCAGCGGATGTTTCCGGTATTCCTGCAGAACCGTTTCCCCGCTGTAAGCCATCAGGCATTTGCCAAGGGCACTGGTATGGCTGAGCACAATCGCGCCTTCTTCGATCGCATTGCGCGGCACATATTCACTCCGGCATACTTTCAGCGCGATTACATGCTGGGGAATCGCCGGAGACTGGTACGACGGGATCGCCACGTAGACCGTCTCCTGATACTTTTCCGCGATTTTGACAGCCATATTCTGAAATACATTTACCAATGGGATATTTTCCTTGACGCTCTTGCCGATGGTATACAAACGCAGGCCAAGACCGTACTTAGCATTTTTCTCATTCTGGTATACATATCCTCTGGCTCTCAATGTGGATAGCATGCGGTAAACCGTACTGCCAAACAGATCAGTTCCCTCGCTGATCTCGCTGATGCTGGCTTCATGCCCGCAATGGTATAAAAACTCTATAATATCAATGGCTCTGTTTAACGATTGGATAGGTGGATTCGATGACATAGCATTTCCCTTCAATAAGTGCATAAACCCTTATAATATACAGATTATACACTTTTCTGTAATATCTTGTCAACGAGAGCTCCCCCGAATTAAGCGCCTGTTTTTCATTCCTTCTCTTCGTTTCTCTTTCTGATTTCCCAGAACAGTGCATGAGCCGCGTCCGGATTATACGGATAGGACAAAAGCACATCCAGAACATAGGGCCAGAATTCAAGCCCCAGCAGCTCCTTTGCAAAACTCATTGCGGCTATTTCACTCAGGCACCGGACGTGGGCTTTATTTTCCAGCGCTTTTATTTTCCAAAGCACCACGGTAGTATTTCTTGTCATGATGTCCTGTTGATTCGTCATCTCAATCCAGTGAAATATCTCATGGGCCAGAAGAATATCGGGAATTTTTTCGATATCGATGAGCTCATCGATTTTTTCCTGCCGGAATACTTTATCCGCCCTGGTCAGGCAGTCCTGATAAACCTCGATCTGATCCGGTTCCGTAAATTGGGCAAAGAGCACCTGCGTTCCCTTCGCCGGCGTTTCCGGGCAGGTAACCTGCAGGCCCAGGGTTTTGGCCAGGGTCTTCGGGTCTGCCGTCTGATACTGTTCGCAGAAACGTTTGGCATATCCGGCCCCGCAGGCAGCCGCCTGTTCTGCCAGCGCTTCTCTTTGTTCCCCGCTTAGGCGGCCCCGCATTTTCTCCCTGGCAAAAGCGTAGGCTCCCCAGGTCTTGTCGGGAACCGCCAGCAGATACCGGCACATTTCTTCCAGCGAAAGCCTCTCCATAGCCAGCTCCGGCACTGCCATCTCCTGATACCTTTTCATATAAAAATTCCCGATTTGTTTAAATAATCCTTCTCCCATTCTTTCCCTCCATGCGTGCATTTTCTGCACATATAGGTATGGATGAATCTTTTTGCGCGGTTTTGTCTATTATAATTGATTTCTCGCTCCCACCAGCAGAATCTCATCCTCTTCATCCAAAATGGAAACCTCGATATCCATCAGCATGAGAATTTGATCCAAATCGTTGGTTCCATTGAAATCCACTACTTTTCCCCCGACGCATATATAATAGTCCGGCCTTAGTATGCTGTCCGCATTATAAGTGGCGATATTTTCGTAGTAATTCCTGACCGCATCCTGGTATTCCTTTACCTTGACCGTCACGGCATCCCCGTCGGTCCGCTGAACTTTGATAAATCCTTTTTTGTCCAGTATCCTGATCGGATTCTTATTTTCCTTCACTCCGCTGTAAACGTAAAAATGCTCGTTGGCGGTCAGCAGTTTTATATCTTTGACCTGTTCCCCAAAATCCTTTGCGGCGATCTCACGGGCCTCCTTTTCCGAGCACTCCGACATCAGATCTCCGGTTTTCACTTCCGTGGAGCCCAGGGCGATGGCGGTCACCTTGGAGGTCTGGGAATCAATCTCGATATGGACGTCCACGCTATCCGGGGTAGCGCCGCTTTCGATGGCCTTGTTAATAGCTTCCAGCTTAATGTTGCGGATATCATTTGCAGACGGGTTCGGAATAATCCGTTCCACCACGTCTCTGACCATGGCCAATGCCACGCCGATCGAGGAGATTACTTCCGCATTCTCCGGTATACTGTACTGGACTCCCATCTTTTTCGCAAAATAGACAATCAGCGCCGCGGCACCTCCGCCCACTCCCACAAGGGAGATCTGTTCGGTTTCCACTTTATATTTTTCCGCCAGTTCCAAAATGATCGGTTCGATCTTTCGGTATGAACGTTCCATGATCTGGGCCGCCAGTTCTTCCACCGAGACTCCAAGATATGCCGCCACAGGCGCCATGGCTTTTCTGGCGGCTTCTGCGTCTCCATAAGAAAAATATTCCGGATCTACCAGGCCCAGCACGTTGGCCGCACAGGAATTGGTGATGGTTATCCGTTTCCCGTTTTTTAACCGGACAGCCACATAGTCTGCCGGGTCCCCGGGTTTTGGTGAAAACAGTTCAAGCTCCGGCTCTACGATTTCCTTACTGTCGGTATAAACCGCATAGTCCAGTCCGGCGATATGGGCGCTTCTGGGTCCCACATCGATCACACCAGATTTGTTCAGCCGCACCATGCTGCCGCCCGCGCACCCTAACACGCGCACATCCAGGGAACTGATATAGGTCTTATGGCCGCCCACGATAGAATAATCGATAGCGGGCCGCCCGTTCTTGATCACCCCGATATTGGTCGTGGTGCCGCCCACTTCAAAATAGATCCCGTTGGACGCTCTCAGATAAATCAGGGAACCCATGACGGAGGCCGCCGGACCGGACAGCATGGTCAGGATGGGGCGTTTTTTGACCTCATTGATTTCCATTACGCCGCCGTCTCCGCGCATGATCATAAGCGGAACCTGGACCCCCGCCTGCCGTACGCTCTGTTCGGTACTGGTGGCCGTGTTGAGCATTTTCGGCAGAATGCTGGCATTGATAGCCGCCGTCCTGGTCCTTCTGGTCAGCCCGTACAGCTTCGTGATATCCGCCGCCGCCGTGGAAGGCAGTTCCATTTCTTTCGCTATATGCTTGATCCGCTTCTCCTGCTCACTGTCGTCTACCCCAAAGGCCATGGAAGCCACCATTACCTGGGCACCCTGTCCTTTCAGACTGTTCAGCTCTTCTTTGATCTTCTCATCGGTCAGTTCTTTCTTTTTAATAAATGTATTAAATATCTGAATCACTTTCCCGGCGGCAATATCGATGTCGGCGATTTTCAGCTGTTTTTTCGCCAGCAGGCCTTCCAGACCGCCTCCGGCCACACCGACGATTCCCACTTTGGCTACGTCGCCTTCTACCAGTGCATTGGTGGCCTGTGTGGTAGAATGGGCTACAAAGATAACTTCCTCCGGCCTGATATCATTATCCGCCAGACAATTTTGAAATGCCTGAACAACTCCGGCCGCCACGCCGGCTTTATCGTCATGGGTCGTCTTGACCGAGGATTTTCCAATGATCTCGTGGGTGGTATTGTCGATCGCCACCGCCTTCGTATGCGTCCCCCCCACGTCAATCCCTATTCTTACTTGTCTGTCGCTCATGTTTCCTCCAGTGCCGCATTTACTGCGGCAATTTATTCAGGTATGCGTTATACGCGTTCCTCCAGTGCCGCATGTACCGCGGCCACATAATTTTTGATCACAGTTACCGGGCATTTCCGCTTGCCGTTTTTTCAACCGGAAAGCGGAATGCCCCGGTGCGATATCATGGAATCCGTCAGAATGCCATAGATCCAAACATGAAATAAGTAATGATGGCCAGTATGATACAGATGATCCAGCCGCACGGTATACTGTGTTTTAAGTAATCCTTACTCTCATTTTTCGTGTAATTCAACCCCCACACGATCCAGGACTGTGTAATACAGCAGGAAATGTTCATGGTCATGGTCGGCGCGTAGAACAGCGGGTACAGAATGATCGTGCTGAAACCAAGCCCTTTTAAGATGCCCAGCATAGCAGCTCCGGAACCCGCCAGAGTCAGAGGTCCCCGGAACAGCCCAAGGGGTGCGAATACGGCAAACAGGATACAGATTCCGATGACTGATTTCGGGATCACGCCGCCCAGTACCGCGTGGAAATACGGAGCGCAGATGCTGGCCGCTTTGTTGAACGCCTGGATAAACATCATAAAGCAGAGCAGAGGCGCGGTATCAATAACGCCGTCGTTAAAGTTCTTGGTAATCACCCGCGCGGTCTCCGAAAAGCTGGTCAGCCGGCCGCAGGCTAACAGCGCCAAAAACGCCGAAACCAGGAATGCGAAACAGATCGGAATCTTTAAAATGATAACCATAGCTACCGGAAGGAATGGAATCAAAAGAGCGATTCCGGGCACCTTCTTCTCCTGAGGAGCCACTGTCTGCGCCGCCCACGCATGGGATACGGCCTTCTTTTTCTTAGATGCGATAATGGTGTAAACAATGCAGACTACCAGCTGAACAATCAGCGCTGCAATCCCGAATTTCAGGAACGGTCCGTTGTAGACA
Organism: Diplocloster agilis; assembly: GCF_019042275.1. GTDB lineage: Bacteria > Bacillota > Clostridia > Lachnospirales > Lachnospiraceae > Diplocloster > Diplocloster agilis. The sequence goes on along the minus strand of NZ_JAHQCW010000003.1, from coordinate 2,291 downwards.
TAGCTGTCATCCCCGTAGTAGATCTGGTATTGGTTAAAGGGCAGGACGTTGATATACAGGCCCGCGCCGATCGCCAGCATAAAGGAGGTCAGTGCCACTCTCTTGTTAATTCCAAGAGATAGAAGGATCGGCAGCACGATGACTCCGATGGCGATTACCGCGCCGGTTCCGAACATGCTGCTGAAAATACCGGCAACGACTACGGAAAGAAGTACGGAGGTGATGACCGGTTTGTCACCGCCCAGTTCCACGGTTTTTCGGATCAGCGCCGCCGCGATACCGGTATCCAGCAGAACCCGGCCGAAGAACGCGCCGAAGAAGAACAGGATTGTATTCGCGCCGTTATTCGTAAACGCATTCTGGAACACCTCTTCTATGACCGACATGACGGACAGTGACGCGATTCCTTCATTGGCGCTTAAAAACGAGTCGCTGGCAAAATAATGGCCCACCGTGGCAAAGATCGCCCACAGGGTCGCCATAACCAGAACGCCCAATGCCATATTGCCGCCCTTGACGGCGTATACTACGAGACACACAAATGTTAAAAGCAGAAGAACCCCAATAACAAATTCCATACTATTCTCCCTTTCTCATTTAAGTTTATGCTTGTTTCAAGGCAGCATTGTACTCATCGATCTTGGCCTGGCAGGCTTTCACGTGATTTGCGATAAAGTCATATTCCCCGCCCAGATTTATCATTCGGAATCCCCTGGCGATCACATCCGGCACCGCATCCGCGTCCGGCGCGTAGGCGCAGCAGATCCCTGTTTTTTCAATAATTTTGGCAACCGCATCATCATTGATTTTCTTCGCTTCCGGATGTTCCGGGTGTCCGTAGTGTCCATAAGCGCTGGCCAGATCCCACATTCCGGTATGTACCACATCAATGTCTTTCAACGCAATAATATTATCCAGATCGTCAATGGCCGATACGCATTCCACATCTACCATGATCACCGTATTATCATTGCACCAGTTCAAATAATCCTCCACGCTCATGCCATGCATTCCGAAATGGGCCGCCCGGCTGTTAAAGCAAACTCCCCGTTTCCCGACCGGCGCGAATTTTACCCCGTTAATCACATCCTGACAAGCCTTCGCGTCTTTTACCATAGTGGCAAATATTCCGCTGAGTCCGCAATCCATATAATGAGCAATCACATTAGGATCACAGCAGGTAGTTCTTAAAATAGCCGCTTTGCCAAGAGCCGTAATCGCTCTGGCGGTATTGGAGATCTGTTCTGAGCTGAAGCATCCATGTTCATTATCGATACAAATGATGTCACACCCCGCCAACGCCAGCGTTTCCGCCGTACCCGGATGCGTGGATTCCAAAAATACCAGACTCACAACTTCTCCGTTTCGTAGTTTCTTCTTTAACTCACTTTCCCGCATCATTTCCTTTGTCTCCTCCTTTTCTATTTCATAATGCGTAATGATATTACGTTTAAATTATTATCCTTTTTTCATCTTTTGTCAATAATATTCAGAATTTTTAAAATAAACGGCATTTTATACATATTTTTATATTGTTTTCGTTTATCCTATCTTGATTTTTTGTAAAATATATACAATAGTTTTCGCCGTCCATTCCACCATTCCATTTCGCATTATGAAATGTACTATTTCCAAACCACCATAATCACATTCTTTTTCCACACGCTCCCTCATATCTAATGGTTTTTTTGCCCGATTTTAATCAATTTTATATATATTTCTTATTTTAGAATTTACGCATACTAGTATCTCCCCCATATCTCCCCTCTTATTTTCCCATTCCGTATTGTGAAACACTTTATACTTAACCTTTATTTTCGAAAAGTACCAATAAAATATCAATAGTAGGGGAAAATGATCCATCCCCCATACCTTGTCTACTTCATTTTATTATTACAGACAGCAGGACATGAATTCTATTACGCATTCTATTTCGTTCAACTCAAAACTCCGGCAAAAGAAACACCGTTACTGCACGAATGCGCATAAAAATTTTTCCTCACCAAACTCTCCACCCGCGTCAGTCCGCACAAGCAGCGCCCCCTTATCCGCTGCCATCCGTTCCCCTCATAGCCTTTCATTCCGTACGGACACTTTCCCACGGAACAAAAAAGCACCCGGCAGGTGCAATTCTCAAAATAGTCCACTCAAAAGAGCAGTTCGTACACAAAAGGGCTCTGTTAAAATAATTGATTTCTTGGATCTTCCTCGGGGTTGGGTATGCCCGCTGCTTAAGGACAAAGGACAGGGATGCTATATGGGAGGGCTCCCGGCCCGCCGGGTTCTTTTGC
>NZ_JAHQCW010000029.1 GCF_019042275.1 Diplocloster agilis | reverse complement strand
GGGCAAGAGCCTCTGAACCGGGAACACATCACGTGTTCCTGGTGAATAGGCTCGGTTCCTGAACCCGGCTTTTCGATTTCACTTAGCGGGTGCCAGCACTAGCCCTCCGCGCTCCCGGGGAGCCACAAATGAATCCGGCTGCCCGGAGCATCCCGGGACACCGACATGCACCCCGGCCCTGAGCAGCGGGCATACCCAAACCCGAGGAAGAACCTATTCCGGTACTCCGACCGGCAGGTATTACAGTCCTTCGGTCTCGATCTGTACCTTATCCAGATGCCAGATTTCATCCACGTACTGCTGTATCGTACGGTCTGAAGTAAATTTTCCGCAGCTGGCGGTGTTCAGGATCGCCATCTTGGCCCAGCGCTTCTCGTCCCGGTAAGCCGCTTCCACCTGTCTGTGGGCATCGGCGTAAGGTTTGAAGTCTTTGAGAATAAAATACGTATCGGCCCGCTCCGAGCTCTTGGTGTTCAGCAGGGAATCGTAGATATCCCGGAACATTTCCATATCGCCGTTGGCGTAAGTCCCATTGATCAGCTGCATCAGTACCTTCCGGATATCCTGGTCGTTGTTGAAGATATCCATCGGATAGTATCCGCCGTTTTTCTCATACTGAATGACTTCATCGGACCGGAGACCGAAGATAAAGGCATTCTCCTCGCCCACTTCTTCCACGATCTCCACATTGGCTCCGTCCAGGGTTCCAAGGGTAACGGCCCCGTTCAGCATGAATTTCATATTGCTGGTACCGGAAGCTTCCTTGGAAGCGGTGGAGATCTGCTCGCTGACATCCGCGGCCGCGAAGATCATCTCCGCGTTGGATACCCGGTAGTCCTCGATGAATACTACTTTGATCTTTCCGCCTATGGACGTGTCATTATTTACCACATCCGCCACGGCGTTGATCAGCTTGATGGTCAGTTTCGCCCTCCGGTAGCCGGCCGCAGCCTTCGCCCCGAAGATAAAGGTCCTGGGATAGAAGTCCATATCCGGATGCTCTTTGAGCTGGTTGTACAGATACATCACATGCAGGATGTTCAGCAGCTGCCGCTTGTATTCATGCAGGCGCTTTACCTGTACGTCGAAGATGGATCTGGGATTCACTTCGATGCCGTTGTGCTCATATATATATTTGGCCAGCCGCTGTTTGTTCTGGTATTTGATATTCATGAATTCCTGCTGGGCCTTTTCATCATCTGCGTAGACCTTCAGCCTGGAGATCTGCGGCAGGTCGGTGATCCACTCGTTGCCGATATGATCCGTCACCCAGGCCGCCAGCATCTGATTGCCGTGCAGCAGGAATCTTCTCTGGGTGATCCCGTTTGTTTTATTGTTGAATTTCCACGGCATCATCTCATAGAAGTCTTTTAACTCCTGGTTTTTCAGGATCTCTGTGTGCAGCTTCGCTACACCGTTGACCGAATAGCCGGAGGCAATGGCCAGATGCGCCATTTTTACCTGTCCGTCATAGATAATGGCCATTTTCTTGATCTTATCCTGGTTACCGGGATATTTCTGCTGGATTTCCATGATGAATCTGCGGTTGATCTCCTCGATAATCTGATAGATTCTGGGCAGCAGCTTGGAGAACAGCTCAATGGGCCATTTTTCCAGCGCTTCCGCCATAATCGTATGGTTGGTGTACGCGCAGGTCTTCGTGGTAACCTCCCACGCCTCATCCCATTCTAAGCCCTCTTCGTCCATCAGGATACGCATCAGCTCTGCGATGGCCACGGTGGGATGGGTGTCGTTCAGCTGGAACGTCACTTTTTCGTAGAATTTGTGGATGTCGCTGTGTTTCTTTTTATATTTTTCGATGGCCGCCTGCACGCTGGCAGATATGAAGAAATACTGCTGTTTCAGCCTCAGCTCTTTTCCGGCGTAGTGGTTGTCGTTGGGATACAGTACCTCCACGATGGTCTTCGCCAGGTTCTCCTGCTCCACCGCCTGGTGGTATTCCCCCTTGTCGAATTTATCCAGCTGGAAGTTGTTGATCGCCTCCGCATCCCAGATCCGCAGCGTATTTACCACATGATTGTTATAGCCGACGATGGGCATGTCAAAGGGAATCGCCAGTACGGACTGGTAATTTTCCTGGATGAATTTCATTTTGCCGTTGGGCTCCATCTCCACCCGCACGTAACCGCCGAATTTTACTTCCTTGGCGTACTCGGGTCTTCGAAGCTCAAAGGGATATCCGTCTTTCAGCCACTGGTCCGGTACTTCGATCTGGTAGCCGTTTTCGATCTTCTGCTTGAACATTCCGTAGCGGTAGCGGATACCGCATCCATAAGCCGAGTATCCAAGAGTGGCCAGGGAATCTAAGAAGCAGGCCGCCAGACGGCCCAGGCCGCCGTTGCCAAGGGCGGGGTCGGGTTCCTGGTCCTCGATGGCGTTCAGGTCGAATCCCAGCTCCTCCAGAGCTTCCCGCACCTGGTCATAGGCCATCAGGTTCAGCAGGTTGTTGCCAAGGGCCCGGCCCATCAGGAATTCCATGGACATATAGTATACGGTCTTCGGGTCTTCCTTTTCATAGGTCTTCTGGGTAGCCAGCCAGTCGTCGATGATAACGTCTTTTACCGCATAGGACACTGCCTGAAATACCTGCTGGGGCGTGGCCTCCTCCAGGGTTCTGCGGTAGAGAGTTTTTACATTGTCTTTCACACTCTTTTTAAAAGTTTCTTTATTAAACATTTGATTGGTCAATAATCATTACCTCCTTCTTATGGCAGAAGCCTATTGTCTCTCCACTCCCAACAATACCTTCTCCCCATTGATATTCCACTCTTTCGTATATCCCTTTACCGTCTCCTGGGTCAGGGATACGGCCAGCACTTCTGCCTTTATGTCATCCGCGTGTTCTGTCATAAGCTCTGCGATTTTCTCGTTCTGCTCGTAAGTGACGCCGATCTTATCGGTCACCTCGAAACCGGCTTCTTTTCTCATGGTCTGGATTTTGCTGATGATCTCACGGATAAATCCTTCCTCCAGCAGTTCCGGGGTCAGGTTCGTGTCTAACACTACCGTCACGTCCGCGTCCTGTTCCGATACATAGCCTTCCATCTGCGCCGTGTCGATCAAAAGGTCCTCTTTTAATAATACGACCTCCTGACCGTTAATATTCAATTTCAGACTGCCGCTTTCGTTTAATTCATCCATGGCAGAGTTCCCGTCCACAGCCGCAAGAGCCTGCTTGATACCGCCTAAAAGCTTGCCGTACTTCGGTCCCACCGTTTTTAACTGAGGTTTGAAACTGTAGGAGGTAAAGCTTCTGACGTCCTGGGTAAAGCTTAATTTTTTCACATTCAGCTCATCTTCGATGATTTCCTGGTAGAACTCAGGCAGGGTAAAGGATGCTTTGATAAACATCTGTCCTATGGGCTGGCGGTTCTTGATATTGGCGGAATTCCGGCAGGCGCGGCCCATAACCACCACTTTTAATACCGCGTCCATATTGTCTTCCAGCTCTTTATCGATCCAGGCTTCCTCTGCCTTCGGGAAATCACACAAATGCACGCTTTCCGGAGCGTCCGGGTCAATATTGCAGACCAGATTCCGGTAGATATCTTCCGTCATAAAGGGAATCATGGGCGCGGCGGCCTTTGACACGGTTACCAGCGCGGTATAAAGCGTCATGTAGGCGTTAATCTTATCCTGCTCCATTCCCTTCGCCCAGAATCTCTCGCGGCTTCTTCTGACATACCAGTTGCTCATATCGTCCACGAATTCCTGCAGCGCTCTGGCGGCTTCCGGAATCCGGTAATTGGACAGATTGTCATCCACTGCCTTTACCAGCGTGTTCAGTTTGGACAGCAGCCATTTATCCATAACCGGCAGCTTCTCATATTCCAGTTTGTATTTTGTCGCGTCGAACTGGTCGATGTTGGCGTACAGCACGAAGAACGCATAGGTGTTCCACAGGGTACCCATGAATTTCCTCTGGCCCTCGGTTACCGCTTTTCCATGGAAGCGGTTCGGCAGCCAGGGCGCGCTGTTGATATAGAAATACCAGCGGATCGCGTCGGCTCCGTAGGTATTGAGCGCGTCGAAGGGATCCACCGCGTTTCCTTTGGATTTACTCATCTTCTGCCCGTTTTCATCTTGGACATGTCCCAAAACGATTACGTTCTTGTAGGGCGCTTTGTTAAAGATCAGCGTGGAGATAGCCAGCAGGGAATAGAACCATCCTCTGGTCTGGTCCACCGCCTCGGATATAAAGTCCGCGGGGAACTGCTGCTCGAACAGCTCCTGGTTTTCAAACGGATAGTGATGCTGCGCAAAAGGCATGGCCCCGGAGTCGAACCAGCAGTCGATCACTTCCGGCACACGGCGCATTTCCTTCCCGCATTTCGGACAGCGGATGGTCACGTTGTCGATGAACGGACGGTGCAGCTCGATGTCGTCCGGGCAGTTATCGGACATTTCTTTTAATTCCGCGATGCTGCCGATGGAGTGCATGTGGCCGCATTCACATTCCCAGATGTTCAGAGGTGTTCCCCAGTAACGGTTCCGGCTGATTCCCCAGTCCTGCACATTCTCAAGCCAATCCCCGAAACGGCCCTTACCGATGCTTTCCGGAATCCAGTTGATGGTGTTGTTATTCCGGATCAGGTCCTCTTTGACATCTGTCATCTTGATGAACCAGGACTCTCTGGCGTAATAGATCAGAGGCGTGTCACATCTCCAGCAATGAGGATAACTATGCTCGAAATTAGGCGCGGAGAACAGAAGGCCTCTGTCTTCCAGATCCTTTAATACCAGAGGGTCCGCTTTCTTACAGAACGTTCCCTCCCAGGGCGTCTCCTTGGTCATCTCTCCTTTGGCATCCACCAGCTGCACGAAGGGGAGATCATATTTTCTTCCCACATTAGAGTCATCTTCACCGAACGCGGGGGCAATGTGAACGATACCCGTACCGTCGGTCAGAGTGACATAATTATCACAGGTTACATAGAAAGCTTTCTTATTCGGTTTGACAAATGGAAAGAGCGGCTCGTATTCCTTATACTCCAGATCTTTTCCCACATAAGTCTCAAGCACTTCCACGTCGCCTTCCAGCACGCTGTCCGTCAGCGCCTGCGCCAGGTAATAGACTTCGCCGTTATTTTTCACCTTAACATAAGTCTCCGACGGGTTTACGCATAACGCCACGTTGGACGGCAGCGTCCAGGGCGTAGTCGTCCAGGCCAGGATATAAGCGTCCTCGTCTTTTACCTTGAACTTCGCGATGGCGGATTTTTCTTTGACATCCTTATATCCCTGCGCCACCTCGTGGCTGGACAGCGGGGTTCCGCAGCGGGGGCAATAGGGTACGATCTTAAAGCCCTTATACAACAGGCCTTTCTCCCAGATCTGCTTTAACGCCCACCACTCCGATTCGATATAATCGTTGTGATAGGTTACATAAGGGTGCTCCATATCCGCCCAGAAACCTACGGTAGCGGAGAAATCCTCCCACATGCCCTTATATTTCCAGACGCTTTCCTTACAATGGCCGATAAAAGGCTCCAGGCCGTATTCCTCGATCTGCTCCTTGCCATCCAGTCCCAGCTGTTTCTCCACTTCCAGCTCCACCGGCAGTCCATGGGTATCCCAGCCTGCCTTCCTTGGAACCATGTGTCCCTTCATAGTCTGGAAACGGGGAATCATATCTTTGATAACACGTGTCAGCACGTGTCCGATATGGGGTTTTCCATTAGCTGTCGGCGGTCCGTCATAGAATGTATAAGTTTCACATCCTTCTCTGTCTTCCATGCTCTTCTCAAAGATGTGATGATCTGCCCAAAATTTTTCTGTCTTTTTCTCCCGTTCCACAAAATTCAGGTCGGTTGATACTTTGTCGTACAATTGAATTCCCTCCTTAATGTAATGTAAAAGCTGACTTATTCAAATAGGAGCCATTTCCTACAGAATAAAAAAAGCCTCCCTCCTGCGAACAGGACGAAGGCATCGACTCCGTTGTACCACCTATTACCGCATACCATCATACGCGTTTCCGGTAACGGCGGAATACCGTCAGTCCCTACTGCCCGCCGGGCGGTTTTCAGGCTGAGACTCAGGAGTGATCTTCGGAATATTCCGACTGGCACCGGGCTTTCACCATCCCCGGCTCGCTGCTGCGTTTAGAATATCTTACTGTCTCCGTCTACGTTTTTTCCTATCCATATTATAGTAGCTATACGCTAACATATTATAAGTCCGAAAACCGCATTCTGTCAAGGAAAACCCTTATTTTCAGGGCATTTTCAGGCCTTTTCAGGCCAAAAGAGCCGCATAATTTTTAACATTGTGGTCATCCTATTCGAAAAGTTGTCAATTTTCAGAACCGTTATACTTTCGTTCCAATCTGTCCTTTCAATCGTTTTTTGTTTCCATTTTCAACCATATTTGTAATCTTGCCATCTGTCATAAAATGACATATAATGTAAATATTACAAAATTGTTAATTAAGGAGTTTATCTAACTATGAAATATAGATTACGATCCCTATTTGCTCTGGGACTTTCTGTCCTGCTTTCTTTTTCGATTGTTCTGACCGCACAAGCCACAGAAGCAGACACCTCTGATCTCCCTGATTCCAATCAAGCCGGGGAATCCCCCGCTGCGGACACTCCTGATTCCTCCGCAGACATCTCCTGGCCCCAGGGACCGGAGATCGAGGGCGAATCCGGTATTGTCATGGAAGCATCCACAGGTACCGTATTGTATGATAAAAATATGCATGACCAGCATTATCCGGCCAGCATTACAAAAATACTGACGGTACTTCTGGCCCTGGAAAACTGTTCCCTGGACGAGATGGTGACCGTACCTTATGAAGCGGCGTATATGCCGGAAAAAGGGTCCCATATCGCGCTGGATGACGGAGAACAGCTCACCATGCTGGACTGTCTCTATGCCATGATGCTGGCCTCCGCCAATGACGCTGCCTATGCAGTGGCGATCCACATTGGCGGCACGATCGAAAACTTTGCCGATATGATGAACCGGCGCGCGCAGGAACTGGGATGCACCGATTCACACTTTACCAACTGCAACGGGCTCTTTGATGAAAATCACGTTTCCAGCGCTTATGACATGGCGCTGATCACCAGGGAAGCGTTAAAACACGATACCTTCCGCCAGGTGTCCGGTACCGTATTTTATGAAATTCCTCCCAGCGACACGCAGCCCGATCTGATCCCCATGTACAATCACCACAAAATGCTTACCAATTCCAAATATCACTATGACGGGGCTTTCTCCGGAAAAACCGGATATACCAATATAGCCAGAAATACGCTGGTAACCTGCGCTTCCCGTGGCGGCATGGAGCTGATCTGCGTAACCATGAAGACAGAGGGCAGACAGGTCTATGTAGATACGGCATCCCTGTTAGATTTTGGTTTTGACCAATTCCAAAAAATAAATATAGCCCAAAACGAATCCGTTTACAGCCAGCCTGCCGTTTACCAGGAATCTTCTCTGATCAAAGACAATTCCATGCTTCACGTCTCCCCGGATGGCTATGTTATCATTCCAAACCATGCCTCTTTTTCGGATCTGACGGAAGAACTGGTCTACGGCCCCGGCAAATACAAAGAATCCTCCGTGGGTCTTCTGAATTTCCGGTACGGCGACCGGATCGTGGGATCGGCCGGTTTGGAACTGACCGCTCCGACGCTGCCCAGATATACCTTTGCATCCGTCAGCACCTCCGCTCCCGCCGCCGACAGCGGCGCCGCAGGCTTAACCCCGTCCCAGGGGACTGAGAAAAAAAGCACAGGAAAAACAGCGGTCTATATCATAGCCGCCGTTATCCTTGTCTTAGCTCTTATCTTTGGTATATGGGTCTGCGTGGTCAAATGGCAGCGTTGCAAGCGGCAGCGCGCCCGAAGCAAATGGAAAAAGGAATTTTATTCTAATTTGGAAGACCTGGATGATGAACGGTAGAAGACTATTATAATTCCACTACCATATGCCGGTTCCTGGCTTTTTCCGCCGCGAAGCACATCACATGGGCCTGCAGGCTCTGGGCCGCCGTCGTCTTATTCTGAGCGGTTTCCTCCGCCTGTACCGCGCGCACGAAGTCCCGGATCAGATAGAAATCCCCGCCTCCGTGGTTATAGCTGTTTTTCACCTTCGGCATCTCTACCGTGATACGGACGGGATCGGGATCGTTGAAGACCTGATAGATGATCTCGTTTTTCTCCATGTCTCCGATCAGTTCCCCTCTGGTACCCATGATTTTCAGCGTCCGGTTACAATCCTCCGTAAACGCGGTCATCACGAAACTGGCCGTGGCGGAGTTTTCGAATTCCAGATTTACTACCTGATGATCCACCACGTTATTGTCACAGTGGTAGACACAGCGGCCGTAGGGGCCTGACTCCAGCGCTTCCAGAATTCCCTTTCTGGTGGTGTCCGTTGTGATCGCGCTTACGAAGCCGTCCTTTTCGGCCCGGGGATGCTCCAGATAAAAGCGGGGCGCGTAATAGGGGCAGGCCGCCGCCGCGGGACATCCGTCCAGGCATCGCAGGGGAGCCTTATCAGGCGCGTTTTCCGGTTTGAAGTGCGTCAGGCTTCCAAAGGAGGAGACCCGGCTGCACCGGGAGTCCATCAGCCAGGATATGATATCCATATCGTGGCAGCTCTTCTGCAGCAGCATGGGACTTGTGGTCTCACTGTTGTTCCAGTTGCCCCGGACGAAGCTGTGGGCCTGATGCCAGTAACCCACGTTTTCGATCTGCTGCATGCACAGCATCTGTCCCAATACCCCGTCGTCCAGCAGCTGTTTGATTTTCGAGTAAAAGGGGGTGTACCTGAGCACATGGCAGACGCTCAGGACAAGCCCGCTTCCTGACGCCGCCTGTTCGATCTGCCGGCATTCCGCTTCCGTGTTCGCCATCGGTTTTTCCAGGAGTACATGGTACCCCAGAGTGAGGGCCTGAACCGCCGGTTTTGTGTGCATGTCGTCCATCGTGCAGACCAGGCATGCGTCGGCAAATTTGGGCTGCCCCAGAAGCTGTTCCCAGCTCTCACAGGCGTGTTCCGCCGCGATTCCGTATTCTTTCACAAACTGTTCCCGCCGAGCCCGGTCAGGCTCAGCCACTCCCACGATCTGAAATTCTTCGGGGCATTCCTTTGCGTAATGGGCATAGATATTGCCGCGGGCGCCCGCCCCTAATAAGATAGCTGTTTTACGTTTCATAATTTCCTCCAGCGGCGCATGTAATGCGCCATAAATGCGTTTCCAATACCTAAATCTGTACCTTTTAGTTGGCCCTATAGCTGACTCAGCAGATCCGAATAGGAGGTCTGAACCAGCCCCATATTCCATGAGCTGTCGCTCTTCTTTTTTCCGCCATACCAGAGCTTCAGCTTATCTCCCGCTTCATCCAGCAGGAAGGACGCCCGGTAGATGCAGAAGTCGTCCCACGCGCCTTCCGGACCCGGGTCCAGCACGGCGCTGCCAAATGTTCTCCACCCCTGCCCGGGATCTTTGCGGGCGTAGAACAGGCTGCAATAGTCGCAGTTTGTACCGTTCGGATACGCGGGATAAAAGGCGTGCAGTACGTCCGTGTCAGGGTTTCTCCATACACTGATATGCCAGATCTGGTGGCCGGGCTGCGCCAGGTCGTTACATGTGGTTTCTTCTTCCCAGACCAAGCCGTCCCGGGAGGCGCGGCTGCGCACCTTATTATTCTGATTCTCAAATCCGGTATTCCCGGAATCCACATACCACATCCGCCAGCTGCCGTCCTTCATCTGCTGTATGGCCGGTGACAATATGCTGTACCTCTGATCGGGATCTTCCAGGACGACCCGGGGCCCCTCCCAATGGCTGCCGTCCCGGGACCGCAGGAGCTTTACCCAGGAACGCCTGATATCATCCGCCTCCACATAGTACAGGCGCAGTTCTTTAAGCTCCGGCTCATAACAAAGTTCCACATCACAGTTATGGCCTACGTCCGGGCGCGGTACCAGCGGGTTGGTAACCCCCGCGGGAGCCTGCCAGGTACGCCCGTCATGGGACACCAGTATGGACGGATCTTCATATCCTCCGTCATTGAAGGGATACGGGGTCATGGCCATCCAGTATTCATACCCCTGAAAGCCATCGGGAAAATATAGGACCGATGGGTGGGTCGTCTGGTTCGAACCGTCATAGGACGGGATTAATTCGGGTGTGGCTGCATTTTTTAGTATCGCCATAAATGAACCTCCTTGGTCATGCTTATTAAGAAACAAACTTGTTAAAATTCAGTTTATCAAGAATCTAGTTTATTAAGAGTCCGGTTTATCAAGAATCCAGTTTATCAAGCGTCCGGTTTATCAAGAATCCAGTTTATCAAGCGTCCGGTTTGTCAATAATCCAGCGCATTCAGGAACTCCGTAAAATCCCGCTGGGACAGTCCGATATGCCAGGAGGAATCTTCCTGTTTTTTGGCGCCGTACCATACCTTCAGCGTGTTTCCTTCCATCAGCATAGAGGACCTGTATATGCAGTAGTCGTCCCATGCCCCGGTGTTGCCGGGTTTTAAGATCGGTTTGCTGAAAAACTCCCATTTGTTCCCGGTGCTGTTCACCGCGAAAAACAGTTTGCAGGAATCGCAGTCCGTGCCGTTAGGATAAGCCGGGAATACCGCGTAATAGCTGCCGCTGGCCGCATCATAGTGTACGTCGATATGCCAGATCTGGTATCCGGGCTGTACAAAGTCCGTACAGGTGGTGGCCGCCGACCAGGAGATTCCATCTGAGGATGTACGGTATTTTACCGTATTGCTCTGGTTATTCCAGCCTGTGTTCCCCGCGTCCACATACCACATCATATAGGTGCCGTCCGGAAGGATTTCAATAGACGGGGACAGCATACTGTATTTTTTAACCAGATCCTTTAATACGGTCACCGGCGCCGACCAGTTCACGCCATCCGTGGTACGGATCATTTTTATCCTGGAACTGATGATGTCATCGGCGTCCACATAATACATCCGCAATTCGTCGGTATTTGGAACATAAACCAGATCTACATCACAGTTATGGCCCTTGCTGGGCGTATCGATCAGCGGGTTGGTCACGCCCTGAGGCACCACCCAGTTTATTCCGTCATTGGATGCGACAATCGAGGGGTTCTCCAAAGCCCCGTTGTTAAACGGATACGGGGTCATGGCCATCCAATAGGTATAACCGTTCCATGGCTGGTCAAACCGGACTACAGAAGGATGGGTCGGCTGGTCGGTTCCCTCATAGGTGGGAATACTAAGCGGCGCGGCTGCGTTCTGCAGAGGCTCATAACTACTCAGATCCGCGACTTTTTCTAAAGTAACGTCATCCAGGTAACCGTCGCCTGTTCCGCTGTTCTGCCGGAATCCGAAAATAGTTGCACTATGATTGGACTCCCCGGTGTTAAATGTAACCGTGATCTGTCTGTACTGCGTGTCTGTAGTAGTGGAAAAAATCTCGCTCCCCCCATAATTTTTAACACCCAGTGTCATCACGGAACCCGCGTTTGACACTTTTACCCAGGCCCGCAGCACATATTTACTGTTAGGCTCAACGGGAATATTCTGTTCATAGCTGCTGTTCTTCGCCAGTTTAGCGGCATAGTCGCCGGAGTGCTGGTTTTGATTTACAACGGAAGCGCTGTTGTATGCCCCCCACGGGTAAGCGGCTCCGCTTTCGAATCCCGCGTTATCCACAAGGTTTGGTGTTGTACCGCGCGTGTATAAGATACTGTCCACATCGATATAACTATCCTGTGAAGAAGCGCTTTTCTGTCCCTTGCACACGATCCGCAGCGTATGTTCTCCGGGCGCGAGATCCACCGCGCTGAACAGCACCTGCTGATAAATATTCCGGGCATTATAGCAATCCACAGTTTCCTTCAAAACGCCGTCCAGATAGACATCGGCCAGTCCATAGTTGACATCTTTTTGTCCAAGCCAGGCTACCGCGGTACCTTTGAACGAAATAGCGGCTGCGGCTCCCGCACTCTTCGTATAATGTGAGTCGCCGGAATAGCCGCCGGTACATGCGGTATCATAGGTCCAGCTTCCCAGATAAGCGATTTTCCGGTCATTATCATTAATCTGAAGCTGAACACCCTGCTCCGGTGTTGCAAAAGCGCTTTCATGGGCCCCGATATCCGGCTGTCCATGGTATAGCGCGCTGCCCCAGAAATCAAGGCCTCCGTTTTCGGACATCGCTGCCCCCGCGTTAATACAGGGGGAAGACGCGTTCAGCCGATACCCCGGCAAGCGGTCTGCGCTTAAGAAATCGATTCCCGTTCCCCCGGATCCAGGGGATACCAGCATGGGATCGGCAATGATGTTACCCGATCCGCCGGGCTTGTTGCCGGTGCCGTAAAAGCAGTTATTCGTAAAGACAGCATTTCCCGGATTATAAGCACCTGTTCCCAGGTTGTAGAATATATTATTGGTGTATTTAACATTGCTGCCGGCCGACGCGAAATGACTGTCCTGAATTTCCGTGGAAAGGCCCTGGCCTATATAAAAAGTGTTGTTATAAGCGTTGACATGGAGCTTGGAATTACTGGAGAACATAAACAGCCGGCTCAGGTCATTCTGGCTAATATTGTAGCGTACCACCGTATTGACCGCGTCCCCCATGTCCAGGAAGAACCCGCCTTCGTTATCGTGGCTGTAATTGTATTCAAACACCACATTTTCGCACTTGATATCAGCGTCAAAAGCCATACCGTCGTTATTGCCGGGCAGGAACCGATGGGTATTATACACTTCATTGTACCGGAATACGGAGTTTTTACAGAATGCGCCCCAGATCCCGGCGTAACAGCCGTATTGGGCACTGCTGCCGGCTCCACCATTGGCAGCTCCGTCACACACATTGTATTCGATCACGGCTCCGTCCACATTTTTGGCCACTATGCCGTCGCCCTTCACATTCCGTACCGTGTTCCCGGCGATATATACATTCGTGGAATAACCAAATGACGCGTCCCACACGTTACGGTCTTCATTGTATGTATAGGTGGTAATTCCGCCTTTACACAGGTCATGCACGTAATTGCCCTCTATACGCACATCATTATATTTGGAAGAAGATCCGTATCCGGTGACGCTGATCCCCCCGAAAAGGCATTCCACATCACTGTTGGTATCTTTGGAAGGAATGTTGAACACTTCACAATTGTTAATGTAAATATGCTCAATCGTACCTTGGTTTTTATTTTCCACCCAGATACCGGTACGGCGGTCGTTGTTGTGAGTCACGCTGCTGCTGATACGCAGATTGCTGATTTCCCAGTAACCTTGGTTAATCAGGGATACCACTTTCTTATCCGCCTCACCCCCGAGGATCAGCGGTTTTTCGCCCTGTCCGTACATATCCAGCTGAATAGGCGCTCCCGCGCTGCCGGAACCTTTGGGCGCGAGTCCGCCGTTCCAGGTACATCCGGCTTTTAGCAGAATCCGGTCGCCCGGCTGAAAAACTGTGGTATTAACCTTGTCAAGAGTTTTCCAGGCAGCCGCCTCGGATAAGCCCGTGTTGGCATCGTCCCCGGCGGTTTCGTCCACGTAGTAGACCGCAGGGCCGGCGGCCGCGGCAGGTTCAACGGTATCTGCAGCTTCACCAGAATTTAAGGATGGTTCCGCCGTTGGTATGGCGGATGGTTCTGCTGTTTGATCTTCTGTTCTTTCTTCTGTTGGTTCGGCAGACGGTTCCATAGAGTCCGCGGCTTCGGGAGATTCCCCGACATCTGCAAAAGATATGGAACTAAAGGATATAACGAGACAAACTGTAAGTATCAAAGCCATAATTTTTCTAAAATGATTCATAGTAACCTCCCCGTTTTATTATATAGTATAAAGCACCTCTTACCCTTTTACCGCGCCGGCCGTCAAACTTTTGATAAATACTTTCGAACAGGCACAGAATAAAAGGATGGTCGGCAGCACCGACACCACGATGGCAGAGAACATGCCGTTTCGGTCCATGGAATAGGTGCCCTTAAACTGGCCCAGCAGGGCCGGTATCGTCATTTTGCTCTTGCTGGTGAGCAGCAAAGACGCGAAATAAAACTCATTCCAGTTGTTTAAAAACGCCAGAATCGCTCCGGTGGCGATGCCCGGCTTGGCCAGCGGGAATATGATACGCCAGAACGTCTGGGAATAACCGCACCCGTCAATCTGGGCGGCCTCCTCCATTTCCCGCGGGATGGTGAGGAAATAACTGCGGATGACAAAATAAGTGATCGCGATATTTAAGCCGCTGTATACAAAGATCACCGCCGCCCGGGTATCCTGCAACTGGAACGAACTCATCATCCGGTAAATCGGAAAGCTGATGGAGATCGAGGGCACATACAGCGTCGACGCGAACATCAGCGTCACCAGTCCTTTTCCCCTGAAATTCATTCTGGCGGAGACATAGGCAGCCATCGTAACCGCCACTGTGCTGATGGCCGTGGACAGCGTGGTTATGAACAGTGAGTTTGCGAAATAGGCCCCGATGTTCAGTTTCGTGAAAATAGAAATATAGCCGTCAAACTTCCATGGGTGCGGAAGCCCCAGCCCTCCCGGCACTTCTTTAAAGGATGAGATAAAAACCCATATGAGAGGATAAAGGGATACCACCAGCACGATGAACATGACCAGGTAACACAGAATCGTACCGGCTGCCCCGTGGCGGCGCGCAGTTTTTTTTGATTTGCTCATAATTTTCCGCTCCCCCTCTATAAGTCCGATTCATTGGTGCGCAGCAGCTTATTAATGCTGATTACAAGAACGAGGCCGATAATGACCTGGATCACGCCCGCCGCGTTCCCCAGCGCAAAGTTTAGTTTTGTGCTGCCCATAGACGTCTGGTATACATACAAACTCAGACTGTAAGTAGCGCCGTCAGGCCCACCCTTGGTCAGCAGGAACAGCTCATTGTAGAGCAGCAGGCCATAATTGCACGCCAGCACCAGCACCGTGCCGATCATCGGTCTAAGCAGGGGCAGTGTAATCCGCCGGTCGGCCTGGAAGTCCGACGCCCCGTCGATCCGGGCCGCCTCGTACAGTTCCTGCGGGATAGCCGATATCTGCGACATCAGCAGCAGGCAGTTGGTCCCCCCGAACAGAATATAGGAGAAGGTGACGCCCCAGAATGCGGTTCCCGGTTTCGCCAGGATATTAAGGGGCAGATCCGGGTTAACCAGATGGACCAGGTCTGTGATCAAGCCGTTAGCAGGATCATACAGGTTCAGGAAAATCAAACCGATGGCGGCTGTGGAAATAATATTGGGTATTAAAAAGACATTTCGGGTCAGCGCCCAGCCTTTTCGTTTTTTACTTAACACCAGCGCCACCAGAATAGAAAACGGCACCTGAATGACGGCGGTAAGGCCAATCCATTTCAGGGAGTTGATAAGCGCCGTTTTAAAATGGGTATCTTTTGTAAACAGACGGATAAAGTTATCAAATATATGGTTCCAGCCTAAGAATTCCGGATGCAGGAGATTCTTATAGTTCCACTCGCAGAACGAACTCCCAAAAATATTCACCAGCGGATAGGCGTAGATTGCAAAAAACAAAAACATCCCCGGCAGCAAAAAAGCAAGAATAAATAAGCTCCTGCGCCAGTTTTTCTTTTTGCCCGTTTTCAGCACGGCAGACTCCCTCCTTTGATACCGGTCGGCTTCAAAGCAGCAGGGCTTGCGCCCAAGCCCTGCTGCTATTCTGCTAAGACTAATTCCATACCTAATTCAACGTCTCATCCAGTTCCGCCACGATCTGGTCTGCCGTCTTACTTCCATCGTGCATGGCCGCGTACTTTCCGCCGATTTCCATTTCCACATCACTGCCCCACAGGGAGCTCATGGCGCAGGTCTGATAATCCGCCTGGGCACACTGCTTGCAGGCTTCCGCCAGCTTGCGCACGACCGGATCGGCGCTTTCGTCATTGATATACTGATCATAATCCAGTCCCAGATATGCGGGCATCGCCAATACTTCGGTGAAGATACGCTCGGATACCTCAGGGCTGCACATGTACTTCACGAACGCTACGGCTGCTTCCTTCTGGGCGTCACTTAACTTGTCGCTGATGACGTATCCGCAGGAGGCGGACATGATCGCCGCATGTTTCCCGTTCTCGTTGGTCGGGAACACAGCCGGTTTCACTACCGCGGGATCGATCTTAAGGCCGTCGCCCACGAAGCTGCTGGCTTCCCACACACCGTTGAACAGCATGGCCGCGTCACCGTTTAAAAAGTCGTCCCGGTAGGATTCCGAGTCAGCCGCGCCAAAATAGGCGGTGTCGATCTGGCTAAGAGCGTGTTCCGCTACAAAATCAACCGTACCCTTAAATGCGTCATTGTCAAAAGTGGTCAGCGGTGTGTCAATAAAATCCCGGCCCTCCTGGGTACCCAGAAGATGAGCCATAAACATAATATTGGTTGGCCAGCCCTGATTCAGCGAGACCGGCGTCTTAACGTCGGGAGATGCCTTTAATTTGTCAAACGCCGCTACGAAATCATCCCAGGTCTGCCATTTATCCGGAGTGTCCGCGCCGGCTTTGTTAAACAGATCCTCGTTATACCAAAAGCCCATAGTTTCTAACTGCTCCCGGACCGTGTAGATTTTGCCGTCCACCAGGTTCTGGTCATAGTTCACGCCCACACCTGCCTTGAAGTCGGGATCCGCATCGATATAAGGCTTCAGATCCATAATGAGTCCCGCTTCACTGGCCGCCGGCACCACATTCCAGCCTCCGGTCTCCACGATATCCGGGAAACTGCCGCTGGCTATTTCCTGTATACACTTGTTGTATACGGCTTCGGGATCTCCCTCCACAGGTACCGGTTTGAAGATAAACTCGTCTTTGTGCATCTCGGCAAATTCGTCGAACAGCGCGCGCATGGCTTTTGCATCTACGGCGTCATCCTGGTAGTAATGATGATAGAAAGTGATTGTGGGTAACTCTTCACCGTCTTTTTCTTCGGCGGCAGCCGCCGCAGGCTTTGTGCCGTCCTTACTCTCCCCGGATTCCTCCGCCGGTTTGCTCTGGCAGCCGGCCAACAGACCGCAGGCAAGCATCAGTGACAGGATACACGCTAACATTCTTTTCATAAATAAAACCCTCCTTTTATGTATTTCGATAACCTAATGGTATCTTTTTTCCTACATAATTGGGAGGGTTTTCCTTGACGGGAAGTTGCAGTATTTTGTTATATTATTTCAGTATAGTTTTAAAAAACAGCTCAGTATTTGTGAACTTTTTTAAAACTTGCGATTTATTGACCTGATTGTTCGACATCCCGCTGTGATTTTTGCGCTAATTCCGTCATTTGCTGTGCCATTTCCACAGGGGTGATTTTTCCGTACATTAACTGCGGATAAAGCTTCGAGCCTTCATTGTAAACCGCCGGATACCACATGGCCTGATAGTCCTTTATCTTGATCTTCGCATCTTTGGCGGCTTCCAGCATGGCGTACATCAACGGGTTCTCCTGCCGGAGCTGCCCCTGCAGATCCACCTCGGGATTCACCGGAACCGCCTTGATCTCCACGGCGATGCGCTCCTGGACTTTCGGGCTGCACATGAATTTGATAAATTCAGCCGCCGCTTCGATCCGTTCAGGACTGTTGTTTCCCACTACATACCCGGGGGATGCGGAGGAGTATACCGTGGCATTGGGATATATGGCCGCCCCCACTTTATCCGTGAACCCGGGCGGCACCTTTTCCGGGTCGGACAGATCCAGCGCAAGCCACGCTCCGTTGAACAGCATCGCCGCGTTGCCGGAAAAAAATTCACTCTCCGCCATACCGTAGTTGGCCGTAATGGCGCTTTCCGGCGCATAACGCCGGAAGCAGGTCTGTATCTGCCCCAGCGCGTCCACCATGCCGGGGCTGTTATAATCCGTGGGATGATAGGTCTGCATGAATTCCGTTCCGCCGGCGCCGTCGCTTCCCACCATCGCTCCCAGCAATATATTGGTAGGCCAGGCGCTTTGGCGCGTATCCAGCGCCATGGGATGAATCCCGCAGCCGGCCAGTTTTTCACAGTTGTCCCAGAACTGGGGCCAGGTTTCGGCAGGCTCGATTCCCGCCTGTCGGAACAGTTCTTTGTTATACCAATAACCGATCACATTTTTCTGCGCGGTGATGGAGCTGAGTTTTCCATCCACCACATTATCCCTTAGATTCTCTTCCCCTATCCACCTCTTAAACTCCGGATCGGCTTCCACATAGGGCATGAGATCCGCCACTTTATCCGCGTCTTTCACAAGGGAGGATAGCTCATAGCCGGACGTGTCGATCAGATCCGGCATTTCACCGGAGGATATTTTAATCCGCACATGGCTGATCAGGTTCTCAAGGCCCGGCACCACTTCCACGCGAAGCGTGATTTTTCCCGCGTACTGTTCCTGAAATTCTTCGATCAGCTGGGTCATGATCTCATTATTCTGATCCATATTATTCCACCGGCAAAGTAAAATCTCAACCGGCTGGCTCTCTTTGTCCACCGCCGACGCATCTGCCGCGCCGGCGCTCTTCTGCCCGCAGCCGGCCAGCATCAGAAGCGCCAGGGATATGACCGGTATCCACAGCCGTCTCCTCATAGAATCACCGTCCTCTTTTTTCTATCTTAGCACATTCCCATGAAAAGGGAAAATCCTTTGCGTAACGGAATTTAATTTATGATATAATGTCGATAGATATTATAGTCAGCCGGGAAGGAGAAACCGTCATGCATAAAAAAGAAAAAACCGGATTTCCGCTTTTATCTTCTTACCGCGGCAAAATGCTGATTGCCGCCATGTTCCCTGTCCTGCTGCTGATGATCGCTTCCCTGGCCTATATGAGCGTAACCGTCCGTAATATTTTACAGCAGAACTTTGAAAAAGATCTCGGGCTGTATCTAAGCCAGGTGGACGATAACTTTTCCAAGCAGTTAAGCACCCTCTATAACTTAAACATGCTTCTTGTCTCCGACGAACAGCTGACCGCCGATCTGAAGGCGGATCCTCTGACCCCCGGCACCTACGAGGCCGCCGCCCAGAAGATCCGGCTGGAAGAACAGCTGGAGAATTCGGCGATCGTGACTACCTATTCCCTCGCCACGGTGGACAGCGGCTCGCTGCTGGAACGGTTTTACCTGTTCCGGGATCAGGACACCTGCTTCAAGGCCATGTTCCGAAACCGGGGCGCCTATGAAAATGATTTTGACCATTTCTTTCTGGAACGTTACAAGGAACACATCTTTGAAGGCGAAAACAGCCAGATGGGGCTAACCGACGGAATCCTGTGGTATGCCTTTGATTTTACAGATCCGGACACCGACCGGGTGCTCGGCACCCTTCTCTATCACATCAACGCCGAAGTGCTCCGTGAAATCCCGGACAGTATTATGGAGTACGACGGGGCTATCTGGCAGATCAGTACGGACGATGGGGAATTATTGCTCTCCAACCAGGATTCGGCTTTGATACCCGCCGCTTCCGGGGATGGAACGATCTCGGAGCAGACCGTTTCAGACACCCGTTACCTGGCCAGCCATTATCACATCTCACAGTTTGGCCTTACGCTTTCCCTGCTGGTCCCCCAGGCTCAGACACAGTTAGCCGCCGCCCGCAGCACCACCGTATATGTGCTTATCCTGCTGGCTCTGGCGGTCCTGGTTCTGGCTATCTGCGCCGCTATCGTCTACAAAGTGACCACGCCCTTTAATGACCTGGTCCAGAGCATCGGCCGAATCGAACAGGGCGACCTGCAGGCAAAGCTTCCGCAATACAAAGACATGGAGTTTCAGGAACTGAGTCATGTGTTCAATTCCATGACCACGAAGATCGATCATCTGGTCAATGATGTTTATCAAAAGCAGCTGCTGGTCACAGAGGCAGAGTTAAAGTCCCTGCAGGCTCAGATGAATCCTCACTTTATGTTCAATGTGCTGAATACCATCTCCATACAGGCCCAGATGGACGGCAATGAAAATATCAGCCAAATGGTCTGTACCCTGAGCCAGCTCATGCAGGCCAGCATTTCCAAAAACGGAACCGAAAAAGTAACGCTCTCCCAGGAACTGGAGTACGCGAAGTTCTATGTGGCCCTTCAGAACGCCCGTTTCGACGGGAAAATAGAGTATCAGGTAAACTGTGCCGTACCCTCCCTGTTGGACTGCTACATTCCGAAGCTCACCTTGCAGCCGCTCATCGAAAACGCGGTGGTGCACGGTCTGGAGCCTAAGTACGGGGAAGGGCATCTGGCGGTAAATATCTATGCGGACGCATCCTCCATCTATATCGACGTGTTGGATGACGGCGTGGGCTTTACGCCGGATCAGGTGGATCTGGAGCTGAGTGAAGACGCGCCGGCGCAGCCGGGGCATAAACGGATTGGACTTGTGAATTCCCATAAAATCATAAGGCATTTTTATGGATTGGGATATGGGATTAACGTAATATCATCGCCCGGCAACGGATGCCGCGTATCCCTGCATATCCCCATAGACCGCCCGGTGAAAGGAGAGAAAAACCCATGTACAGAATCGCCATTGTAGATGATGAAGCCATCGTCCGGAAAGGGCTGATGAATCTGGTATCCTGGGCCGGCTTAGGCTGCCAGGTTGTCTGTGAGGCCTCCGACGGGCAGGATCTGCTGGATGTCATCGACCGGGTTTTGCCGGATATCGTGATCACGGATATTAAAATGCCCCGAATGGATGGCCTTGCGCTGTGCGCCTGGCTGCACGAGCACCGGCCGGAAACCCAGATCATCATGCTCACCGCTTACGCGGACTTTGAATACGCCCGTCAGAGTATGAAATACGGGGTTACCGACTATGTGACAAAGAGCGGAGGTATGAAAGAGGTTACCAATGCGGTGCGGCGCGCGATTGAACAGATGGAAGAGCGCCGCCTGCTTCAATCAAAGGCGGAGCTTCACAAAGAGAATCTGGAGACGCTCCAGCAGACTTTTCTTAAAAATGTATTTGACGGCCTCTGGGCCGAACAGAACGCCCTATACAGCCGCGCGGAGCAGCTGCATCTTCATCTGTCCGCCCACAGCGTGCTGTGCATGGAGTTTGATATGGACCCGGATTCCCTGGAATCCGACGGGCTTAAGACCCTGGAACCGGTATGTGATTTTCTGATCCTGGCCTTCAAAGACTATCAGTGCTGGTGCGTTCCTCTGAGCGGTACGCAGCTGGCCGTCGTGCTGGCGTCCGGGTCAGAGGCCGATCTGACGGCGCATTCCCTGGAAAGCATCTGCCGCAAACTGCTGCAGGTCTTACATAATATGCTTGGCTGCCCCATATTCATAGGCGTTGGCCCTGCCGGCACTTCCCTGCCGGAGCTGGCTTCGACCTACCAGCATGCCCAGGAGGCGCTGAACCGGCGCTTTCTGGAGGATGAGAGCCATCTCTATTTTTATGCGGAGGACGAGCGTGTCTCCCCGGAAGGTTTCGCTCCTGTCAATGAAGCCATGGACCGGCTGATCACAGCCATCGGAAGCGGCGACCTGCAGGAGACGGAAAAACGGTTACAGGAACTGTTCGACCTGCAGAAACAAAACCATATTCCGGCGGAGATCTTAAAAAGCCAGGCCATGACCATCAACGCCGGCTGCGGCCGGCTGCACGCGGAGCACAAACTGGCCCCCGATAATATTTACCAAAAGGAGGTTGCGTTCTACCAGTCCGTTACCGCCTGCCGGTCCCTGGAAGAATATAAGCGTCTGCTCGCCCCGGTCGTCCTGGAGACCTGCCGTCAGCTGCAGGCCTCGGCGGAAAAAGATGATCCTGTTTTCCTGGCAAAGGAGTATATCCAGCGGAATTATGTCCGGGATATTAATCTGAATGACATCGCGGAACAGATTCATGTGACCCCCAGCTATCTGTGCCGGCTGTATAAAGAGTCCACAGGCAGCACGGTGATGGCCGATGTGAACGCCCTGAAAATAGACCGGGCCAAGTATCTGCTGCGCCAGCCCGGTGAGACGGTACAAAGTGCGGCCCTGGCGATTGGCATGGAGGACGCGGCGTATTTTTCCCACTTTTTTAAAAAACATGTGGGGATGTCTCCCAGAAAATTTCAGCAGCAGGAACGCCGTCCTTCCTAGTCCTGAAGAGATTGCATCAGTTTTTCATCCGACATGGGCCGGGCATAATAATATCCCTGGATATACTGAAGCCCGGATGCGGCTATGGCCTTTTGCTCCGCCTCTGTCTCCACTCCCTCGGCCACGACCACCAGCCCATTGATGGACGCCATGTCCACGATGGTTTTTAACAGCTTGTACTGCTTGGGCTGGGTCAGTATTTGCTGGGTCAGGGAACGGTCAATTTTGATAATGTCCACCGGGAGATTGGACAGGTAATTCAGGCTGCTGTATCCAACGCCGAAATCATCCAGCGCGATATGGGCGCCGGCCTGTCTCAGCTTCTCCAGCGTCTTTGACGCCCGGTCGATGGACTGGATCAGGATGCTTTCCGTGATTTCCAACGTAATCCTGTTGAGGTCCACCCCGGTAGAACGGATCAGTTCCAGCAGATGCCCGGCGCTGTTATCCAACAACAGCTGCTGCACCGAGAGATTGATACCGATACGCTGAACGCCTAATCTATCCCCCTGCTCCTTCATGAAAGCGCAGGCTTTCGTCAGCACGTAATCGCCCAGTTCTTCCACGATTCCATTGCGCTCGGCCAGTGATATAACCTGGCCCGCGGAAAAATATCCGCCCTTTCCGTCCGGCAGGCGCACCAGCGCTTCCGCCGCGCGGTACCGACCTTCTTCCAGCAGCATGATCGGCTGATACCAGACCTCCAGCGTCCCGTTCCCAATGGCTTCTTTCATCCTGCGCAGAATATCGGCTTCCGTGCGTATGATCTCCTCCAGCCGCTCATTATAGATGGCGATCAACTGATCCGACTCCTTGGCAAAGCGCAGGGCCGACTGGATATGGTCCAGAAGAGTCCCCGGCGTTTCCCCGTGTTCCGGATAAAGGCAGGCCGCGATGCGCACCTGCAGAGGGAAGGACAGACTCCCCACCATAATGGGAACGGCAAACAATTTTTGCAGCCGCAGGACAAAGGACTCCGCGCCTTCATTGGATAGTGACACGCCCAGGAACACGTCTCCGTTGATACGATAGACGTACGCTCCAAAAGGACGCGACAGCCGGCGCAGCACCTCATGCAGAATCTCATCCCCTATGTTGGCGCTGAACAGTTCGTTATACTGGCTGAAGGAACAGATATCCAGGCAATACAGGCTGAACCGCCTCTTCTTATCATAGGAAATCAGCATATTGGCATCCCGGAGAAACTTCGGCCTGTTACCCACATGGAACATGGGATCGGTATAGGCCAGCTGTTCCACTTGTTTGCGGTACTGGTTAAAGGTCTTGGACAGCTCCATCATATCCATGTCCGTATACTCGTCAAACGTCACATCGTTCTTTCCCTCAATGAGCTGCCGGCACTTCTCTGTCAGCTTACGGATAGGAGATTCCTGATCCACCCGGTGATAGTATGCGCAGATCAGTTTGGACAGCTCCTCTTCCGCCCCGCCGCTGCCCGGCCGGCAGACGGCGTATTGGTAACGCGCCATCAAAAAGCTCTTTTCCCCGTCGATCCGCACCTGCATCAAAAGCTCCAGCGACAGTCCTTTCGCAAAGTCTTCCCGCTGCTGCTCCTCCATTTTCTCCTGCACCGCTACGACATAACCGCCGGCATCCAGCCTCCCCGCTATATAGGGGCTGTGGATATAATCGTCCATCCGGGGCCGGATGTTTTTGAGAAAAGCGGCCTCCTCCTCCGGTCCGATCAGCCGGATCGCCTGCGTATATCCCTCGATGGAAAAATAGAATAGCATCACATCGGTGCCTGTATCGCTCAGCCAGCCGTCCAGAGCGGCGGTAAATCCTTTCCGGTTATATAGTCCGGTATCTTTGTCCTCATAGTCTGTCTTCCGCATGGTGCGGTTCAGCACGGTATTTCTGTATATCAGGCGCGCCATGAGAAGCAGGAAAGCGGCAAGCAGCACGCACAACAGGCTCAGGCCCAGCCGCTGGCCCGAACTGAGCCAGCCGTCCGCCGGCTGGATGCTGAGCGTCCATTCGGTGGGCAGATAGAAATTGGTCTTTTGTGCCTGTGAAAAATCCGTGTCTGTGCGGGACCCCGCAATAACCTCCTTATTCCCGTTCTGCGGTTCCACACGCCAGAGTTCGTAGTCATACCCCTTCGCATATAACTCATCCAGTCCCATCTGCCCAAACACATAGTCTTTATCCAGCGCCACGGCCACCAGGCCCATATACGCGTCTTCCATAAGAATGGGCTGCAGGAACAAAAATACCTCCTCCTGTCCGGTGCCATTCTCCAACAGAACCGGGCCTTCCACCACGAGATCTTTGACTACCTTGGCCAAGGTATATATATAGGAGAACTCCTGCAGGTCCCGCCCCACCAGATTGCCAAATTTGTCCTGGGGCAGGGCGCTTGCCATGACATCCCCCTTAAACAGGCACACCAGGCGTACCTCTTCTCTCTTAAGCAGAGGCTCCGCCGCGGTATGGAACCAGTCGGAAGGATCTATTTGTTTTTTCTCCATTACATACGCTGTCCGGGCCAGAGCGTTGGCTTCGTTCATAGTTCCCTGCATCTGCAGCAAAATCTTTTCTCTGTAGTAAAAGAGGATATTTTCCGCCTCTTTTTCACGAGTGTCCCGGATGGACTGGCGAAGCAAAAGCCCCGAAGAGGCAGTAATGGCGAGAATCAGCAATATTGCCATAAGGTATTTGAACCGCTGTTTCATCAATCTTTTCATACATTCCTCAATTCCTATGGATGTGATAATATCCTTTTCCATTCTGTTTCACATAATAAAGGGCTTCGTCGGCATCGGCGATCAACTGTTCCAGCTCCGTCCCCGGCCGATATACGGCCACGCCGATGCTGCACTGAACCTGGATGCTCTGTCCGCCCGATTGCACGCTGGTCTGGAACCGAAGTACGAGTTCGTTCAGAACACTGCGCAGTTCCTTTTCATCATCCAGACTGGTCAGCAGCATGACAAATTCGTCCCCGCCGTACCGTCCCACCACGCCGTCATATTTTTTCTCGTATTCCCGGAGTATGTACCCGATGCTTTTTAACGCGATATCGCCGCCCGCATGTCCGCAGCTGTCGTTGATATATTTCAGATTATCCATATCCGCAAAGCACAGGGCCTGGACCTTATTGCGGTCCGCCTTCCTAAGCAGGGCGTCCGCCTGGTTCATGAATACGGAGCGGGTCACCACGCCGGTCAGGCTGTCGGATAATCCGTTGCTCGTCAGACGCAGAACCTCCTGGAAGTCCACATCCTCCGGCCTTTCGTTTTGATAAATACTGTTTTCCAGTTCCTCCACGGAATGCACCAGCATATCCACGACCTGCATCTGGCCGGCAATATACCGCCGCACAAACAACAGCAGGCCGATACAGATCAGAACCGTCAGTCCGGCCACCAGGATCAGCGCCGGAAGCGTCTCTGCGAACGTGGTCCAGAAATTAACCGCGCATAAAATATCCCAGCCTGTATTCTCCACCCGCTGATAGGTGGTATAGTAAAGGCTTCCATCCTGAAAACTCCAGAACGAACCGGGCTCGGCGGCCAATAGCTGTTCCTGCAGGCGGTCCGTTGTGGTGCCGAACAGCATGCCCTTTCGCAGCCCATCCATGATGGAATCCCCGTAGGGAAGTCCGGCCGTGGAAGACATAATCTGACCCTGGGAACCGATCAGCGTCACTTCAGAACTGCTGGCCTGCGCCGACTGGCTCAGAATATCAACCACCTCGTCGAAATAGATCGCACTGAACAGGCACCCCGTGATCTTATTTTCAGCATCAAACAGCGGCACCGCCACCGTATAATTTAACGTAACTCCATCCGCTCCCGCGGCAAAGCTGTCCGTCACCTGCCTCTGCCCGGTGGAAAACAGCCGCTGCATGTAGTCCCGGCTGGCCAGGCTCGCCGGCTCGGAGCCGTCGGAATACACGATAATCTGGGAGTCCACATAGCATATCATCAGATATCCAAAATAAGGGCTCATCTGGTCCAGCTTTTTTACCTTATCGATGGGCGGGATATCCGGATCATAGAATTCAGGCAGGCTCGCCAGGGATTCCAGCAATTCAATGGTGCCTGTGACCCGCTGGGATATCTGCGCATGGCTTGCAACCAGGGACGCCCTGGCGTCCGTTTTCATCCGTCTGACGGAAAGGACGCCTCCGCCCAGCAGGACAATCACAAATATAGCTGCGCAGAACACTACGCTATACCGGGTGATGGGCGCAAAGGAAATTTCCCATTTTCCATTTTTATTATTATTCTTTTTCTTTCTTTTCATATATCTGCCTTCCTTTCGGCGGGGCTTTATCTCCATAGCGATTTCCCGTCATACACCAGCATGGCTGCATCCCAATAACCCAGCCGCCTGCACTCCTCCATAATCAGCCTGCGGATCTGTTCAAACACATTTACCGCTGCCATTGCAAACCGTTCCGCGTCGCCGCTTTTTAACAAATCAGCCGCGTTCATACATTGGCGGTAAATAAGAATATTCTGAGGATTCTTATCCGGGCTGATCAGCTTGGGTATGCTTCTGCCGATACTGAGATTCCATGCCAGCATCCGGTAGATAGACTGCAGCGCATGGTACCCGGCATGCTCCGCGATAAAATCAAGCAGGGTACGCGGAATGAGCTGATGCTCATATGGCTGCTCCCACTGTCTGTTAATATCCTTCCGAAGCTGCTCCACCTCTTCGGGACGGGCTTGGACCGCCGCGTGAGAGGCGACTCTCTCCACTGTCAGGGACAATAATTCCAGGCTGTCCAGATAGCGCCTTACATGACATGCGATAGATTCCGGGGAAATCCGTATTTTTTTGAGCCCCTCCAGATCCATCTCCACGCAGATCCCCCGGCGGGGCGCCGTCGTCACTACGCCCCAGTCCTGCAGCATCCGTACCGCTTTCACAGTGGTATCGCGGCTGACTCCATAGATCTCCTGCAGCCGGTCATGGGTTGGCAGCCGGTCACCGGGCTGATAGCGGCCTATGGCGATCAGTCCCAGCAGGTCCAGGCAGACCGTGGAATACCGCTCCTGCACCAGACTGAACCTTCGTTCCAGTGTATCCGTCTTGGCCAGCAGAGGGCAGGGCGAAACCATCTGTAAAAATTGGCGGTCTTCCCCCTGGCCCGCCGCCCTCTTGTAGGGACCAAATATCTGCTCCAGTTCTGTTTCCTGGGGTTCTCCGCCGCTTTTTACCGTCTGAAAAAGGTTCTTAATATGGGAACAGTACCGTATCCGGTCTTCCGGCGAACTCTGCGGAGGTTCTTTTTCCTGAAAACCCAGACTGTCCACCGTCCGCAGAAGAAGTTCATTTTCATTTCTGGCAATGAAAAAGCGCCAAAGCCGGTTGCAGAGCTGCCAAAATTCATCCGGCTGTTCCGGGTCCATATGCGCAAACAGCGCTTCCGGCGTCTCCCAGTCACTGCCGCTACACAGACGCATCCCACGCAGATAGATGGGATAGCACAAAAGCCTGCCCGTCTGAATCAGATCATTCACCTGTGTAGCGTCCGCCTTCCTGGCGTTTAACAGCGCCCGGCCCTGGGGCGCGGCAAAGGCAGAGATCACGGTGGGTCTTTTCCTCGCCGTAATTTCCAGGTATCCGTCCTGTGCCAGCAGTTCCAGCGCACGTCGGATCGTCCGCTCCGACGTATTGTATTCCTTGCACAGAACGGAACGTCCGGGCAGCCTGGTTCCAACCGGGAGGATACCGCATTCAATTTTGTTTTTCAGCCGATGATACGTCCGCTCATACTGTATTACGTCATTTTTCATATAAGTACCCACCCAGCTCCAAAGCTTCGTTACAGCTCCCGTCAATGGCCGCAGCCGCTTCTTCCGGAGATTTTTTGCCGCTAAGCAACTCTTGTATTTGAATATAAAACACATCCCGCACACCCTGCCAGTTCAGATTGTCCTGTACATTGTACACGGCATTGGACATATTATCCCCGTATGCCTTCAGCATCCAGATCTCATCCTGATGCTCATCGATAATGGAATGCCGCACCGGCAGCGTCCCCAGGGTGTACTGCATGATCTCTTCGTCTGAATAGAGAAAACGCAGGAAATCCTTGGCCACGCGGATCTTATTCTCGTCCCCGTTGTCAAGCAAACATAATCCGTTGGAGGAGGCGGTACAGTATCCCTCCCCGGACAGGCTGGGGAAATTGGCAATAAATACATCTATCCCGCGGTTCCTGCTATCCCAAAGGTTCGTCAGATTACCCATACAGATGGCAAGCTGTTCGTTATAAAACAGGTTTACGCAGTCCAGCAGCTCCAGGTTCTCGGCTCCAAGGGGCGTAATCCCCTGTGCATCCAGCTCCTTGATCCACGTAAGGGCCCGGATGCCTTCCGGCGTATTCACGGCAAAACGGCCGTTTTCGTCAAACAGCCGGCAGCCGTAAGCGCGAAGCAGCGTCATGATATGGCTGTCACCCTGATTATTAGCGGCATACATCATAAACGCAAATGTATTTCCATCGGTAATAGAGTCCTTAAGCTCCCCGCATATGTTGTTGAAATCCTCCGTGGACCAATGCGCGACCTGATCCCCCTCGGGTAAATATTCCTGCAGCCCGGCGGCCTGCATCATGCTCCGGTTCACCATCAGCGTGTTTTGAAGCTGGTGAAACGGTATCGTATACACATGTCCCCCAATGGTATTCTGCTTCCAGATCGATGCGTCGATATCCGCGCGCAGTTCCTCGTCAACCACATCCTCCAACGGTAACAGCCAGCCTTTCTCCGCATACATCGGTATGTTATAGGAACCGGCAAAGAACAGATCGGCGGCCTCCGGCGTGCCGTATTTGTCGGCAATCTGTTCTTTTTCGTCCAGATAGTTATAGCGGCTGATCTTAAATTCCACGTCGTACTGATCATACTGCTCCCGGAAACGTTCCGACGCAGCCACGAGCATATCGTAAGCTTCTGCCTCGCCCACGCCAGGCACTTTGCCCAAGCTGATGGGCGGAGTCTTGATGGTGAGCGGCACTTTCTCCGTTTTCACTTCCCCGCGCATCTGGCAGCCGGTTAAAGTGAAGCATAAGAAAACGGCAAGCAGAGCGCACAGCAGACGGTTTCTTCTCATGTCACATCCTCCCTTTTCCTTATATGTTTCATCTTATTAAGCAGCAGTTTGATATCCAGCGGTTTCGTGGCCACATCATCGATCCCTGCAGCCAGCGCCATCTCGATATCCTCGCGGAACGCGTTGGCGGTCATGGCAATGATCGGAATCCGCGCCGCATCGGGCCGGTTCAGGGACCGTATGCGCCGTGTGGCCTCATACCCGTTCATCACCGGCATCTGGATATCCATCAGGATCAGGTCGAAATAATCCGGCGTACTGTTCTCAAAGGCGGTCAGCGCCTGTTGGCCGTCACAGGCCTCCGTCAGCTCACAGCCCTGGTCTTCCAGAATAGATACGATGATCATCCGGTTGATCTCATTATCTTCCGCCGCCAGAATACGTTTCCCGCTCAGGGACCACTCCGTTTCTTCCGCCGTCTCGCCGGTTAATTCCGCTTCACCGGAAGGCTTCGCCACGGGGAAGGGTATGTGAAAGGTGAACACCGTCCCCTCTCCCAGCTTGCTTTCCACTGAAATGGCGCCGCCCATCTTCTCCACCAATGTCTTGCTCAGGGTAGTGCCAAGCCCCGTCCCCTTTTGGGAGGCGATCCGCCTTTCCTGCTCAAAGGGAAGCCATATCCGTTCCAAAAATTCCTGGCTCATACCGCAGCCGGTATCCGCCACCTGGAACATAGTGTCCGCCGTTTCCCCGGATATCTCCTGGCTGACGCTCAGGGTGATCTCCCCTCCATCCGGTGTAAATTTTACCGCGTTGCCTAGCAGATTGGTCAGGATCTGCTTGATCCGCAGCGCATCCCCGCGCACAAAAGGTTCCGGCAGCTTCCGGTAGTCTATGTGAAACTTAAGCCCTTTTTGGTCGGTCTGGTTCTCCAGCAGAATCTTCACCTCTTCTATGACTGCGGTCAGATCCATCTCTTTTGCGTAGATTTCCAGCTGTCCGCTCTCGATCTTAGACATATCCAGCACATCGGTAATTACACTTTGAAGAAAGGAAGTGGAAACCTCCGCTTTTTTCAAATAGGATTTTAACTTCTCTTTGTCGTCCAGATTCTGGCGCATCAAATATTGCAGCCCCACGATCCCGTTGAGGGGCGTGCGGATCTCATGGCTCATATTTGCCAAAAACGCGGACTTAGCCTGCTCGGAAGCCCGGGCAACCTTCACCGAGTTCATACTGCGGTAGAAAAAATAGGTAATGGACAAAATCAAGATCCCCAGTACAAAGAAAAACGGAAGGGAACGGTTGATCAGTGTCCTCACCTGTTCCACCGTCACCTGCGTAGAGACACGGACCACCAGGTACCAGTCGTTGCCTCCGTGATGGTCCAGGGATTGGAACAGCGTGTAATACGAGCTGCCGTCCAGGCTGTACTCGGCGAACAGGCTTTCCCCCCGTTCCACCGCCTGGCGGCATGCCTCAAAAGAACCTCCGTTTTTAAATTTCGCATCCTTCAATGGATTCAGAAAATTATTATCTGTTGTGTTATATTGCTGGCTGGCCGTGATGATATCGCCGGACTTCTGCATGACAACGGCGGCGCCCTTCCCGTCGAAGCTTTCCAGCTTCATTTGATCCCCTATCTCTTCGATGGATACCAGTCCCACCGCTCCGATTATCTTTTTACTCCCGCAGGAGACAGGTTCCGCCAGTTGAACGCCATAGACCAGATACTCTCCCCACCGTTCCCGGCTGACTTCATCATACCTGGTCACAAAATCACCTCCAGTCTGTTGAAATTCGTCTGCCCACGGCATATCCTGCATGGTGGACATCAGATAGGAGCTGCTGTAAACCATGCCGTCCGATGTGATCAGATAAAGTATATCAAAGGAAGTCGTGCTGGCCTCCACTCCAAGAGTATATATAACATCTTCTATCTGACTATCCCTGGCCGCCTCGATTCGTTTTAGCAAGGATCGGAGATATTCCCTCTTACTATCGATCTGATTCACAATGTTCAAATGATCGTGATCCGCAATCTGTTCCATAAAAGAGAGCGTCGTGGAATAAACCGCCCGCTCGATACTTTGATAGTACAGCCAGTAACCGCCGCCCAGGACTGTAAAGGATATAAGCAGAATCAAAGCCCACGCCCACCAGCGCCGCACGATTTTCTCCATCCTCTTGTGCATCTTTCTATCTCCTTTTAAGTTTTCCTTTGTACTGGGCTGTGGGATAGCTTTGCGCCCATTTATTTAAGCCGGAAACTGGGAACCTATGCAGTCTAATATATGTAAAATAAAAAAAAGAAACTGATTTTCGTTAAATTATAATCGTATGTAAAACTGGGTACCTCTACAGTATATTGAATAATTATAACATCACTTTATTGGGAATGCAAGATGACTTACTCCTTTCAAATCCCCTTTCAAAATGTTATGGTAAATACCGCGCCTTCGTACGCGCGCAGAAAATGAGGGCTTACCTGTCCGCTGTAATTTCCAATCAGAAGCGGCCCGCTGTTAAGTTCCGGGTCCGGAATCCTCAACTCTTTATCCGAATAATTACATAAGATCAGGTATCCCTTTGTTCCGTAAGTTCTTGTATATGCGAATATAGCTTCATCCTCCGGACACAGCAGCCTGAAATCCCCGTGCAGAATCACCGGATTGTTCTTGCGCAGCCGCAGCACTTTCTGATAAAAATAAAATACGGAATCGGGATTGGAAAGTTCTCTTTCGGCATTCACCGCTCTCCAATTGGCGCCAACACTGATCCATGGCGTTCCCTGTGTAAATCCGGCGCCCGCGTTATTCTCCCACTGCATCGGAGTCCGGGCATTGTCCCTGCTTACATGCGCCAGGCAGTCCAGCATGGCACGTTTATCCAAAGTCCCGGAGTCCACAAAGCTGTGATACGCATTCAGGCTCTCCACATCCTTGTACTGCCCGATATCAAAGAAACCCGCATTTGCCATCCCAAGCTCTTCCCCCTGGTAAATATAGGGGGTCCCCTGCATAAAATACAGACACAGGCATAACATCTTGGCGGAAAGATCCCTGTATTCCGGGAGATCGCACCCGAATTTGGATACCGCCCTGGGCTGGTCATGATTTCCCCAGAACAGGCAGTTCCAGGCCTCTCCCCTCATTTGTGTCTGCCATTTTTCAAATACCGCCTTTAAGTCCGGCAGACAGGGGGACTGCGTGGTCCATTTCCCATAGATACCATCCGTCAGGCCGGTATGTTCAAACTGAAATACCATATGCAGCTCCCCGCGGTCATAACCGGCATATTTTTTTGCGGTTTCCACCGTAAGGCCCGGACATTCGCCTACTGTCATAATGTCATAGCGGGCGCTCACTTGCCGGTTCATTTCCCTCAGATACCGATGTACGTTAGGCCCGTTTACGCAATAGGGCGACAGATCACCGTTTATTCCATCCGGCATCTGTTCCGGCTTCGATATTAGATTGATCACGTCCATGCGGAAGCCATCCACCCCTTTGTTTAACCACCACTCCATCATCTTGTATATTTCTGCCCGCACGGAAGGATTCTCCCAATTCAAGTCCGGCTGCTTTTTGTGGAAGATATGCAGATAATACATTCCCGTGGCAGGGTCCATTTCCCAGGCGGAACCCCCAAACCAGGAACTCCAGTTGTTGGGCTCATGGCCGTCTTTGGCTTCCCTCCAGATATAATAATCCCTGTATGGGTTATCCTTAGCTTTTCTGCTCTCCTGAAACCATGGATGCTCATCCGACGTATGATTTACCACCAGATCCATGATCAATTTCATATCCCGCTGATGAACCTCCTTAAGCAGTAGGTCAAAATCCTCCATTGTCCCGTAATCCGCGTGAATCGAGTAGTAGTCCCTGATATCGTATCCATTGTCAGCGTTGGGGGAATCGTAAACCGGGCACAGCCAGATCACATCCGCCCCCAATGTCTTAATATAATCTAACCGGCGGATAATCCCCCGCAGATCACCGATTCCGTCCCCGTTGCTGTCCTGAAAGCTTTTCGGGTAAATCTGATATACAACCGCATCTTTCCACCATTCTACCTTATCCAATCTGTTTATCCCCCTTAAAATATTTATGATATGCCGTGCTGAAATAATAGACATTTTGATATCCGACCATGGACGCAGCATCTTTCTCATCAAAGTGATACTCTTCGATTAAAGTCCTGGCCTTTTCCATACGCGTTTTCTGCAGGAAATCTGTAAAAGTATATCCCGTGGCCGACTTAAACTGCCTGCTCAAATATATATAGTTAATAAAATATTTTTGTGAAAAGTTCATCAGGCTCAATTCTTCCATATATTTGTCATTGACCATGGAAATAATTTCCTCAATGATCTCTTTCGTCGTAAGGCTTCTCTGGGCATTTACGATATTCCACGCGAAATCCAACAGACGGATTAAAAAGCGCTCCATTTCCCCAAACCATTCCAGATTAGGAATTATTTCATTGCAGTCTCCCTGAAGCGCCTCATTGATGTTGATGACCATCCCGTTATCCTGGCAGCAGCGTTCCAGACAGAAGGTAAAATCCCGAATCGCATTTTGCAGGGCGGGAATATATGCATATTCCATATCCTGAACCGGCCGGCAGAAAGCGGCCAGGATCTGGTCTCTTAAATCCCTTTTCGATACGATCATATCCTGCAGGCCTATTTTACAAGCGGACAGGTCCATATCCGAATGGGCCGTCCGTTCGATATTTTCATACCACACGATCTCTCCCCTTCCATGTACCAGATATTCCACCGATCGCACCGCATGATGGAGCGTTTGGGCAAACGTCCCGATCTCTGTGCTAAAGTGCCCGGTTCCGATTCTCACCTGTTCCCCGAATTCTTTTTTTATTTTTCTGAAATACTCTTTTAACCATTCGTTATAGACGTGGGTCACTCCCGCTTTTACCGGCAGCGGTATCAGGATCAATAAGCCAAACATGCCCCGGCCTTCATTGTAGGGGCGGATACGGGCCTTAAAGGGAGCCTCAAAACACAGATCATTCAGCCTTTTCTGGATCCCGCCGTCATATAGCTCCCCCTGGTCCTTCCCGACGCAGATCATGGAAACCCATAACCCGTTTTGGGGAAACAGGCGGCGATACATTTCGAAAAGCTCCCCCATTTGGCCGGCCGGCGTTTTCTTGATTGCCCCTACAAAGATTCTGTCGATGGGGTCTTTGATATTTATCTCCAGACGTCTTTTTTCATCCACCCGCCTGCAGGTCTTTCTTAAGATCTCTTCTAATTTGGAAGGGTCAATCGGCTTCAACAGATAATCCGCCACATGGGCGTGGATGGCCTGCTGCATATACTCAAAATTGGTATATTCACTAAGAACTATAATCTCACATTCATATCCTTTCTCCTCGATCAGCCTCAATAATTCCCTTCCGTCGCACACCGGCATTCTCATATCCGTTATCACGATATCCACCGGCTTGTCTTTCAAGATAGGAATGGCCTCTTTTCCGTTCCCGGCTTCCCCGGCAAGCACGAGTCCGAATGGCAGCCTATGTATCTCTTCCACGATACTTTGGCGAATAATCTCCTCATCCTCCACCACCAAGATCTGATACATCCTTATTCCTCCGTTCGAATGATAACTCTGATCACAGTTCCTTCATGGACATCACTGTCTATCTCCAGCCTCGCTTTTTTAAACAGCAGCTTAAGCCGCGCATTCAGGTTGGACAATCCGATATGCTCCGCAGGCGTGATCATCGTAATATCCGGCATAGATAATTCCTCCTGAAGCTTTATCAGGCTTTCTTTCTCTATTCCGTTTCCGTCGTCCGTCACTTCTATCATCAGGCAGCCTTCACGCATATAGGCGGTCACATAAATATGCCCCGTCTCCGTCTTATCCGCAAACCCGTGAACGATCGCGTTCTCTACCATCGGCTGGAGCGTCACCCTGGGTATCTGTTCGTTCATTAAATATTCCGGAATAAAGATCTGATAATCAAGCCTGCTGCCAAACCGGATCTTTTGTATGGCCAGATAATTTTCCACATGCGCAGCCTCTTCCCTTAAAGACGCCCGGAAATCAGACCCCCGGATATTGTACCGGAGGATATTCCCCAGAGCGTTTGCCATCGTAACCACATCGGAGACGCCGTGCAAAGCGGCCATACTGCTGATTGACTGGAGGACATTATAAAGGAAATGAGGATTAATCTGTTCCTGTAACGCTTTAATGATCGTGTCCCGCTGCTTGATCGCCATCAGATATTCTTTTTCTATGGAATCCTTTAAGTGATCCATTAACGAGTTAAATGCCTGCCCCATTTGGGCCGTTTCGTCCTGCCCGCTTATCTCAACCCGGTTGCTTAAGTTTTTAATTCCGGACGTATTCATCACGGTGGCCAGCTGCTCGATCGGCCTGCTTATGGTTCCCGATACATAGACCGTTATGGCCACAGACACTAAAATGATAATCACCGCCCCCAGCATAATGCCCGATGATACCGAAAGCGCGTCCGCTGTGTATACCGACTCCGGAATGAGCATGATAATCGAGCAATCCATGGCCTCGGCCCTTGCGAAAAGCCCCACATAGCGTTCTTTATCCCAATCCAGATCCCACGTGGAATTCTCTGTCCCCTCCGGCGGCTTCAGATCTTCCGGGAGCTGAAGGCCCGTTAACTGATTAGCCGTATCATATATGACACGGTTTTTAGCGTCACAGATCACCGTTCTGGCTGAGGGGTCCGGCTTCATCATTTCCGCCAAATGCTCCATTCTTGACAGATCCACGGTGATAAACATAGTTCCTTCCTCTTCAAAATGATACTGGGTGTTGATAATATTTCTTGCAATCGCGTATACCTCGGATGGGTGCGCGTTGTTGCGCAGCGGCATATGTTTATGGGTCGGAATCAGAATCTGGTTTTTCTCCCAGTCGCTGCCGTTTTGGATCAGATCTGCATATTCTTCGGGAAGTAATGCGTCCTCATAGGAAAGATAGTGCCCCGCCTCGTCTCTGGTCGTGTAGGTCAGGTATCCTTTTTTATCCACATAGATCATACTGTATACATCCGAACGGCTGCTGATGCAGGATAAAAATACGCTTTTTAATACGTCAAAATAGCTTCTGCTGCCCGCGAAGGCATCGTTTGACCGCTGCTGCAGGAAGTACTGAAAATTCTCGTTTAAGTAAATGGATAGATACAGATCGCTTAACTGTTCATACGAGGCCTCCATATTTTCAACCCCCACCTGCATCAGGCTCACATTTGTCCGCAGGGATTGTTCCCGTATTTTCTTCTGCGCCTGATACTGCGCGATCACCGCAACGAAGCTCAAGGACAGTATCATGAGAATCAGAACGGCGAACAGCATTTTATATCTTATTTTTTTAAACTTGATCCTTTTTAAAGTCATGGGGCCGATCCCTTCCTGCTCTGGTACCTTTGATATTATAATGGTATTATAACAAAACGCTGCCGTTTTTTGGGCATTTTGTATAACAAAGCTAAACCATTTCACAGCAAGGCTAAATGATTTTATTGTATACCGGATATCGGGCTCCTATAATGAAGTCATATTAGACAAAGGAGGTTCAGAAATGAAAAAGAAATTTGCCGCTTTTTTATCAATCTTATTGGTTGTTGGGTGCCTGGCAGGCTGCGGAAACGCCAAAAGCACGGAGGATACCTCACAAGCAAAGCCAAACGAACAGGACGCTTCCACGCCGGAGCCGGCGGCTAAAGAAGACGCAGACGCTCAAGCTTCCAAGGAGCCTGTGCCGATCCATCTCTTCCACCAGAAACAGGAGGCTCAGGAAACCTTTGCTCAAATCATCGAAGCTTTTCAAAAGGAATATCCTTACATCACGGTTGAACAGGAAATAGTAACGAATGACCCGGCTTCTATCCTGCGGGCGCGTGTCGCCACCGATGAAACGCCGGATATCTTTCAGGGAGCCCTCGACACCATGGACATCGCGAGCGGCGGCTATATCATGGATCTGGCCGGAGAACCTTTTCTGAATAACATCAATGAGGAGGTGTTAAGCGACTCTTCCTTTACAGACGGGGACGGTCATGTCTGGGCACTGCCCATAGACGGCAGCTGTGAAGGGATTTTTTACAATAAAGAGATTTTCCAGAAGTTGGATCTCACCCCTCCCACCACCTTATCTGAACTGGATCATGTCATTGAGGTATTGGAAAAGAACAAAATTACGCCCTTCGCTCTCGGTTTCAAGGATTCCTGGACCATCAAGCCAATCACGCTTGTGGTTGTATCACCGGCTATCTATGCCAAACAGGATGATTGGAACGAGTTAAAGACAAGCGGACAGTCATCCTTTGCGGATACGCCGGAATGGAAAACCACCTTTGATATCCTGAAAAAAATATACGACCACGGCAACACAAAAACTGCCTTTGATACGGATTACAACGGCGCCTGCAATATGATCGCCCAAGGCGAGGCCGCAATGATGGTGCAGGGTCTCTGGGCCCTTGAGCCGATCAAAAGTATTAATTCGGATATCAATCTGGGTATGATGGCCATGCCTGTTTCTGAAAACCCCGAGGATACGAAGCTGTTCCAATTCCCGGATTTTGGGCTGTCCATCTCAGCCAACACCAAGAATCCCGAAGAGTGCAAGCTGTTTCTGGAGTATCTGACCCGGCAGGATACCGCCTCCTTATGGTGCAGTTCCTCTATGCTCTTCTCCGCCATTAAAAATGTGTCGGTGGACTTCGATCCGTTAGCGGCCGATGTAAACGCATATATCGACTCCGGCATGATCTGTACGCAGGCGGACCGGGGATGGCCGACTGCTTTTCAGACGGAATATGAAGCTTCCTTATCGGAATATATCTTAGGGCACGATAGCTTAGAAAACATATTGGCAAGATTGGATACTGCATGGGACACCGCAGTGAAAGCCGCTCAATAAACAGGTTTCGCCTGCGAACCTCATCGCCTGCGGCGGGCCGCGTCGCAGGCGATTGCTATGAGCACGAAGCGGCCGTATTTTGGCCGCTTCGTGCGGTATTGCGCACACATGGAGGAGCTTATGAAATATATTAAATGGAAAAATAGCATCCTGTATTTTTTATTTATATTACCCGCTTTATTTTTCTTTTTCCTTTTTTTCTTATATCCTTTTTTCAGAAGCCTTTGGATCTCCTTAACGGACGCATACGGCTTCAACCCGGAAATACATTTTATCGGCCTGGCAAACTATTGGGAAGCCCTGTCGAACAAAGGGTTCCTGAATTCCATATGGGTAACGGTGAAATATACCGCTTTCGTCACTATTTTTGCCAATGTCTGCGCTCTTTTTTTCGCTTTGCTCCTCGATGGCAGGTGTGCGTTCAAAAAGTTTTTTCGGGCCGTATTCTTTCTGCCAAACCTGATGAGCCTTATCATCGTCAGCTTTGTCTGGGTATTTATCTATGGAAGCGTATACCGCTCTTTTGTTTCCGCTTTTTCTATACCGGAAGCGTGGCAGATCAGCTGGCTGGGCAATGAAAAAATGGCTCTGATCTCCATGGGTATTACCGCCATATGGCAATGCGCCGGTTACTATATGCTGATCTATATCGCGTCCCTGCAAAATATCTCTCCCGAGCTGATTGAAGCGGCCGCCATTGACGGCGCTTCCAAATTCCAGATTATCCGCAAGATTAAGCTTCCGCTTTTAGTACCTACCATTGACATAAACACGATTTTATTGATCACGGCCGGATTTAAAACCTTTGATATCCCTCTGGCCATGACATCGGGAGGGCCGGCAGGCGCTACTACCACA
This sequence comes from Diplocloster agilis, assembly GCF_019042275.1. Lineage (GTDB taxonomy): Bacteria > Bacillota > Clostridia > Lachnospirales > Lachnospiraceae > Diplocloster > Diplocloster agilis. The sequence continues at coordinate 40,954 of NZ_JAHQCW010000029.1, read as the reverse complement.
ATTACCCTGCAAATATACAATACCGGCTTTCGTTCCAACCGTACGGGATATGCCGCCGCTCAATCGGTCGTTTTGTTTCTGATTATTTCTGTCATTACCGCTGTTTTGTACTTATTTCAAAACCGGAAAGGGGGCAGTGATTCATAATGAAGAAAAAAGTACCCAAAAATATATGTGTTACACTTGTCACTTCCTTCGCCGCTTTGATTTATTTTCTGCCGGTTTTTATAGCGGTTCTCAATTCCTTCAAGACAAAGGGAGAGATCCTTGCTTCCGCCATTTCTCTTCCCACATCTCTTCGGTTGGATAATTATATGACGGTTATGGAAACGGCCGACTTCATACATGTATTTTTTAACTCATGCCTCGTAACCGGAGGCAGTATTTTTCTGAATCTTCTGGTAAGCAGCCTTGCCGGGTACGCGCTGGCGCGCTGGAACTCTAAATGGTCGAAATTTTTAACTTTGCTGTTCCTCTCTTCCATGTTCGTGCCTTTTCATACCATTATGATTACGCTGCTGACAACCGCTAAAACGCTGAATCTGGCGGGGCATATTTACGGGTTGATTTTCATTTACTGCGGATTGCAATGTTCCATCCCTATTTTTCTTATTCAGGGCTTTGTCCGGGCGCTGCCCATTGAACTGGAAGAGGCGGCCAAAATAGACGGCTGCGGAATGATAAAGCTTTTTGGCATTATCGTCATCCCCTTAATCAAACCGATTCTTGCCACGATCTCTATTTTAAATGCCCTCTGGACATGGAATGATTATCTATTGCCCTATTTGATCCTGGGAAAGCCAATAACCATTCCGTTGAGCCAGATGTATTTTTACGGTCAGTATAATCAGCAATGGCACTTGATCATGGCAGGTTTCGTGGTATCCACCACACCGGTGATCATTTTCTTTGTCATCATGCAAAAACATATTGTAAACGGCATATCCGCCGGCGCTGTCAAGGGATAAAGGAGAGGCTGTATGAAGACATACGACAAAATGGAATACGCGGACTTTTCCATCCGGGAAAGCGACCGGATTTATATGATCGTCACCGACCGTTTCTATGACGGCGATCCCGATAATAACGGTATCTTGGGCCAGGAGTACCGTCCGGGTAATCTTTCTTTTTATCAGGGCGGGGACTGGAAAGGAATGATACAAAAACTTCCGTATATTAAAAAGATGGGCTTTACCGCCATATGGATATCGGCGCCCCAAGACAACGAATTATTCAGCCGTTCCGGAGACGAAGCCGGTTATCACGGCTATTATACGCGGGATTTTAACCAGGTAAACCCGCATTTTGGAACAGCCTGCGACCTTGCCGCCTTAGTTCAGGCATCCGCAGAGCTGGATATCAAAGTGATCCTGGATGTGCAGCTAAATCATACGGCCGATTATCTGCAATACCCGTCACGGACCTATGATCCCCCGGAATATCATCCGGCCCCTCCCTTCAATAATCCGGATTGGTATCACAACTCGCCGAACATTGTGGATTTTACGAATCCGGAAGAGAGGCAGAATTATAGTCTCGGGGGCTTGGACGATCTTGCCCAGGAAAATTCCGAATGTTTCCGGGCTTTAAAAGAGGCTTATTGGAATCCGGCCACTCAGGAGGGATGGTTTAGTTATGGTTTTGCAGGCTCCAGAATCGACGCCGTTTTAGAAATCCCCGCCAAATACCTGGAGGAATTCCAGAATTATACCGGCAAACCTGCCTTTGGGGAAGCTTTAACCGGATCTGTGGATGAAAATGCCGCGTTGGCAAAAACTTTATGGGGCATGCTGGATTATCCCCTCTATTTTCAAATGAATTATGTGTTTTGCCTGGGTCATTCCTGGGAAGGTATTCACCATATCTTTTCACAGGATCACAAATACCCCTGTCCCAACCGCCTCTTTACCTTTTTGGATAACCACGACCGGGCCCGGTTTCTGGCCAATGCCGGGGACAGCTTTGCGAAAATACGCCTGGCCCTTGCATTTATTTATGCCGCCCGGGGAATCCCGATCGTTTATTACGGCACGGAACAAAATATGGCGGGAGACTATCGATATTCCGAAGAAAATCTGAATAGGGTAAACCGGGAATCTATGACCGGCTTCTCAACAGAAACTACAACCTTTTTATATCTGGAACATTTGAATCATATACGGGAGGTGTTTACCGATTTATTTTCCAACGGCCGGCAAATCGAACAATATTTTTGTACCGATGACCATGTATATGCTTTCAGCCGGGAACTTCCCGAACAGGCGGAAGCGGTCCTTTGCATTTTTAATAATTCTCCCGTCAGACAGGAGCGGGTCCTGTTTATAAAGGGTGATGCAAAGGCATTTACTCCGGACAGCATATTGGCCGATCTGCTAAATTCCAATAACCGGGTGAGAATCCAAAGCTCCGGCCGGTATCCCTGCATTAGCATTTCCATACCCGCTTACGGCGCTATGCTCTTAAGCAGCAAATGTATTGAGAACTATATTCCCCCCGTATACCGCCAAACCATAATCCGAATCCATTACGACGCCGGATGGGGCAACCGTTTGACGATTCGCGGGAACTGCGCCCCTCTGCATTGGGATTTGGGGCAGCCGTGCGATAACATCAGCAATAACCTTTGGCAGTATGTTCTGGAAAGGCCGATTGAAGATCCTTTCCTGTTTAAAATACTGCTCAATGACTCCGTATGGGAAAATGGAGAAAACCATTGTGTTCGGGAAGGGGAGATAAAAGATATTTATGTGTCTTTTTATGATATCGGGTAGGTACGGATGCTAAATCTCACTCATATTTTTTCAAAACACGTGATTCTATATATTCTACAGAAGGCATTGTATCTTGTAACTTATTTAGTTAATCATCAAACAGGTACTTTAGCGGGGAAAAGTACCTGTTTCTTAACCGGCAAATATCTGCTGATTGAGTGGAATCTTTTTCTTCATATCTTTTCGCAAAGCAAACTTATTTTTCAATCCATTGACCAGATTTACGACTGCCAATACGTTCAATAATGCCTTTTTCTCTCAGCTCTTTTATAATTCTTCTTATCTGTCTTTCAGAATGATTCAGTTTTGAGGCAAGCTGTGCCTGCGTTATATGAGAATTTTCCCTTATTGCTTCTAATACGATTTTCTCTAAAGAGTCACCTAATAGGACATTTAATGGGTCATTTAATAGGACATTTTGATCTTTTAAAACTTCTGACTGTCTTAAAGGCGTAAATCTTACCATAATATCTTCTAAATGAATTTTATATTCCGGTAAAGGAACTCCATGTTTTTTGCATGCTTCACATATCTTTTCTATCCCGCGTCCCCATGTTTCCACGTATCCTGCCCGAAAAAATCCATTGGCAATATTTGGGTTATAAGGCTGTGAGCGATGGCGCTCCATCAATGTTTCAACTGTCCATCCTACTGGAAATACACAGTCATTACTGATATACACCGCATCTTCATGAATCCGGATCTGTATCGGAACTAACGCTGCATAATTAGCATGAATGATCGCATTATATACTGCTTCCCTAACCGCTGCCTTAGGAAGAGGATAAGTCTCAATTCTAGTAACATTGTCATAGGATATCATTGCTTTCATGTACTTCAGATAAATCAATTCGATGACCCTGTCTGCCTGTATAAATAATGAACCATGAATTTCGTCCTGATAACGCAGGTCAGAGCCCTCCCCAAAATATCCGATTTTGATATACGCACCTGTAACCCATTTTTCCGGGTTGCGATGAAACAAAAGAATTGCCGCACGTTTCAGCCTTCCTTGTTCAAAAAGGCCAAGGCTGTCCAAAAGCTGTCCATTACTCATATTCAGATCTTCTTCTGTCATACGTCCGCTCCGCAAAGCCTCCCGTCGAAAAATGTCAAAACTCTCTTTATCCAAATCCTCGACAGTAATGCCATCTACTGGGACCGCATCCCATTTATATCCCGTTTTAGACAATAAAAACTCTGTCAAAGCTGCGCCTCTGAGTAGCTGCTTTGTACTGCCGCTCCGATAGTGATATTCTCCTTTATAATTTACCGGATAACTGCTGGGATTCACACAAATTTCAATATAATCCTTCCCATCTTGTGTCAGCAGATTCACATCCACAATGATGCCAAGAATATCCCGCACTTTATTGGGTATATCTTCGAGCAGCTTTTTGCTGTCCGGCACTCCGATAACAACGCCGTTGTCATCAGTTCCAATATAAATCTTGCCCCCCTGAGCATTTCCAAAACCGCAAATCCATTTTAAATACTCATCTCGCCAGGATTCTTTCCATTCTATGTTTTGGTTTTCCGCCATGCATTTTCCTCCCATCACAGATCAGAAATCTTAATGCTTTGAACATTATACCACAGCCCCTCTAAGTTTTGAATCTCTGCTGCACCTTTGAGAAAAAACATTTGTCTTTAGAGGGAACCCCGATAATATACCCATAATCCAGTAGGAGGATATCTGCCTTAATAATACTATTTTAAAGAACTTCCAAAGTTCCTGATCTCATTTAACTTTTCTTTTGATCCATTTTCATATCCATGAGCAGTAAAAACGCCCATATTTTCAAGACCCAAATAATCCAGAAAATCTCCCTGATAGGAGAACATAGCTCCGTCGTACATCTTGTCGTCTCCGGAACTTAAAAACATAGCTGCTTTCTTCAAATGCGGCGGCTTCAGCGGATATGCCGCCGCATAGAAACGATCAATGGCACATTTTAACTGTCCGGAGATTCCGTGATAATAAATAGGTGAGGCCACGACAAGCATTTCCGCCTCTTTCAGCAGGTCGTAGATTTCCTGCATATCATCCTTTTGGATACACGCACCGTTTCCTTTCGTATGACAGTATTCACAGGCGAGACATCCTGTAATTTTCTTTTTGCAGACATCTACAATATCCACCTGATGTCCTGCGGACGCCGCACCCTCTGAAAAGGCGGTAATCATTTTCATGGTATTTCCCTGTGGCCTTGGGCTGCCGTTTAACACTAAAATCTTCATCTCGTTACAATCTCAACCGGCACATCGAATATCTTTGCGACCTTTAATATGGTGTCAATATGTCTGCCCGCTGCGGCTGCGAAATGATGCGTCGGGCCGCATTCGCTCCAGCGGGTAACGAATTCCCGCGCGCCGCAGGTGAAGCGGGTTCTCATATTTGTATCTCCGAAAGACAGTATCTTGCCCTCTTCATTGACACCCTCCGCGGCAATGAATTTGAAATGACCGTCGCCGTCCTGGGTAATAGCCAGATAGGTAACGGGGCCTGTAAACGGATAGAACTGCGTCAGGTATCCGCCGCCGCTTTTGCCATGAAATACCTCAACAATCTTCATCGTCGGTTTCTTTTCTGAAATATCCGCGTCCCCGGAACCGCTGTGTCCGATAATGGCAATATCATCGTTGAAATCAATGGAATACATTTCCGCCAGCTGGCCTGTTCCAGATATGGTTTTCAGGATGCTCATTGCCATCGCCACCTTTATATCTCCCTCCACAGCGCAGGCAACACCCTGTTTAATCAGCATGGAGAAGGCAGGAATCAGCATACTGTCAAGGACGCCCGCCTGGCCTTTCGCAAATCCGTCATAATGCGATGCGATCAGCCCCAGTTTTTCACGTTCGCACCACTGCTCAAAGGCTATGACATATCTTGCCATATCCCATACCATTTCGACGCTGCCGCCGCCCTCGATATCAAAGGTGTCAAGAATCTCCTGTGCTTTCCCGCGGATTGCCTCTTCATCGGTGACAGAATCGGCAATTACCCACATCTTCTCCCAATCGAACTGCTTGGTATACAGGTTCATCCGTCTGTACAGATTGGATTCATCAATATATAAATCCATCATGCCGGGGTATGGTCTGCCGATCTGCGCGATGTTGGTATCCCGGAATCTGCGCCTCGTCTGTGCGGCGCGGCACCAAGCTTCCATTTCCGCCTGAACTGCCGGATCGCCGCTCTCGACAACACCGGTGATAACCGCGTGTCTCTTTCCGAAGCGTTCCAGATCCGCCACCATTTCACCGACAGCGCCGCAGGCGTAGCCCTCTCCAAGCCATGAGGCAATATCCGTGTGGTCGTAGTCGAGCGCTCTGAGCTTCTGAACATTGACAAGCACCACGGGGACATCCAGATCCTTTACCGCCGGAAGCATATTATACGATGTGGCATAAGTGAGCAGCTGTAAAAACACCAAATCCACATCAGCCGCACGAAACAAGTTTCCGGCCGCTTGTGACTGCTCTTTCGTTGTAACGATACCGCCGTCAATGATTTCCACCGCGCTAGGAATTGAGTCCTTGAATGACGCATTCTGGCTTTCAAATTCCAGAACGAGCGAAGGAAACTGCGGCAGATATGCCCCAAGAGCTATAGAAAAAACGCCTATTCTAGCTTTTGTGTCTACTAACATATTTTTAGCCTCCTTACCGATAAGATTTTTCAAATACACCGGCGCAGTCCTCGTCGGTCATTTCGCAGGGGTTCGCGTCAAACAGGCCGCCCTGCATGGAGCGGGCGCCCTTGGCCAGCGTCATACACTCGGACTTCTCAAAGCCAAAATCGCTCATTTTCAGGTCGGAAACGCCGCAAGCCTCCTGCAGTTTAACAAGAGCCGTGATGAAATCCTCCGGCTGATCGGCGTCCGGCATACCCATCGCGCGTGCCATCTTAATAAATTGGCCGTCACAGGCGTGCTTTTCAATGAAAAATTCTGCAAAGGCTTTGGAAATCATGATAAGCCCCGCGCCATGGGGAAGGTTGTGGTGATAGGCGCTCATGGAATGCTCCATGCTGTGCTGGGCTGTGGTGGAGGTGAGCTGCATGGTGACGCCCGCCATTGTGCTGCCGTAGGCGATATGCTCGCGGGCTTCCAAATTCGCGCCGTCCCTGACCGCAACAGGCAGATACTTTGCGATGCTCTCAATCGCGGAAAGCGCGATTGTCTCGCTTAGGATATTGACGCCTTTTGACATCATCACCTCGGTGTTGTGGAACAGTGCGTCAAAGCCCTGATAGGCCGTATATTTCGGCGGGACAGTCAACATCAGCTCAGGATCTACAATGGCGAGTACCGGGGTAAGGGACGGCTCGCCAAACCCAATTTTTTCATGGGTTTCCAGATTGGAGATAACGCCAAAACCGTTCATTTCAGAGCCGGTTCCCGATGTGGTGGCAATCGCAACAATCGGAAGCCCCTTATGGACAAGCGGCCTGCAGCCTCCTGTTCCACCATACACGTAATCCCACAGATCGCCTTCGTTGGCCGCCATGGCTGCGATTGCCGCCGATGCGTCGATGACGGCGCCGCCGCCCAGCGCTACTATAAAGTCGCAGGCATTCTCTCTTGCAAACGCCGCTCCCTCCATGATGGCTTCCTTGACCGGATTTTCCATGATGCCCGCAAAGATAGCATAGTCGACGCCCGCCCTTTTCAGCTGTGCTTCCGTGCGCTCCAGATAGCCGTTCGCCTTAGTGGATTTGCCGTTGGATATCAACAGCAGCGCCTTTTTCCCGGGAAGCTGCTGCTCCCCCAGTTCGTTCAATGCTCCGGCGCCAAATATCAGGTTGGTGGGGTTGTTAAAATTGAAATTCATGTTCATCGTCGTTTCCTCCTTATTTCGTTCCACTTATTGTTTGCTCCTTCTTAATCTGGTTTACAAGATAGTCAAGACAATCCACTTTTTGTTGTCCTGCGTGTACGCCATCCAGCAGTTTCTTTCGCTGCCTCTGGAGTGTAATGAGCAATTCCTGCAGCCGGTACTCCTCTTTCAGCCGTATACAATACTGAATCATTGCTTCCTCACAGCCGATATCTACCAGATTTTGATAAAACCGCTGCGCCGCATCTGTTGCTTTAGGCATATCCCGTTACCTCCTATGCCAATATCTTAATATCGGATACGAGATTTATCAAATATTTGTTTTCTATTTCTAATTATTCTTGTATGGAATATCTGCTTGCGGTATAATAAAACCATAATAACAGTGAACCAAGCCGGTACACTGTGATGTTTCGTATAGGAGGCGCGTTATGGAATTACGGGTATTGAATTATTTTTTGGAGGTTGCCCGCGAGGGCAGTATTACCGGGGCCGCTAAGGTTTTACACATTTCCCAGCCCACGCTTTCCAAACAGTTAAAGGATCTGGAATATGAACTTGGAAGCAAATTGTTTGTCCGAAGTAATTACAGCGTGAAGCTGACCGACGAGGGAATTTTGCTCCGCAAGAGGGCGGAAGATATATTGGAAATGGCCAATAAGACTTTAGAGGAATTCAGTAATCTGAATGACATCACCGGCGGAGATGTACGGATCGGCTGTGCGGAGTCCTGCCATATAAAATATCTTGCCGATGTCATCAAGGATTTCCGGGTCCGATATCCCGGACTGCGTTTCCATATCAAAAGCGGGGACACCAGACAGGTTACGGAAGATATGGAACGTGGATTATCGGATTTTGCTGTCATTGTGGAACCGCCTGATCTTTCCAAATACAATTATCTCACCCTGCCCGAAGCGGACGTCTGGGGCCTTCTGATGCCAAGCGACAGCCCGCTTGCAAAAAAAAGCGCCATTCAGGTGGAAGATTTGAGCGGTCTGCCGCTTATCGTCTCCAGGCAGGCGTTAAAAGTTGATTTGCCCAGATGGTGCGGTGAAAAATTGGATGACTTGAATGTGATTGGCTCTACCAATTTGTTCTACAATGGTTCTGTCTGTGTAAAGACTGGGCTTTGCTATATGCTGACCTTTGACCGTCTCGCCGATGTAAGCGCTGAAAGCGGGTTGTGCTTTCGCCCATTAAGTCCGGTATTAAAAACCCAGATGTTTATCATCTGGAAAAAATATCAGGTATTCACACCGATTGCGGAAAAGCTGGTCGAAGAATTGAAAAACCGTTTTGCCAATGTCTGAATAAGCAAGCGGTCCGATGTGCGCCGTCCACGGGAGGCATTCCCGTCAATTGCTTCCGGGCAAACCACACAGTAATTTATTAAACTTTTCACTCTCGCTCCATTGTGGGAAGTGGCAGGATTTTTCAAACCAATAAAACTGTTTTTCCGTTTCGATCCGTTCAAAATATTCCTTCGCCAGAGCAGAGGACACATGGCTGTCATATCTGCCCTCGATCAATAAGATAGGCGCTCCGTATTTCGTTTGCGCTTCAAAGTCTGCCTGCATGACTTCCTGCCACAAATATTGTATGGCTTGCAGGCTTCCCTTCTGACGCCGGATCAAATCGGGAACTGTGTAATACGGCGAGAATAAAAAAGGAAGAATCAAATCCAGATAGTTCCTCTTTCCATAGAGGGAGCCTTTATGTTTGACCACCTGCTTTGTAACAAAAAGCAGATCGTTCAGCCAGCTATCCGCTTGATAGGAACAATCGATCTCCCTCAATTTTTCCAAACTCTTTTTATCCACGTGGGCTAACGCATAATCATAAGCTGCTCTGCTGGATTTTCTCATGTTGACGACTTGTCCGCAGCCAATATAAGTACGCACTAATTCCGGATATGCCTCCACAAAGCGAAGCCCCAGAATGCTCCCCCATGAATGGCCCACCAAATACAAGGAGCTTTGGTGAAACCGGGATAGCAATTGATCTACAAGGGTGTGGAGATCATTCAAAAAAATATCAATCGTAACTGGGCCTTCAAATTTATAATAGGATTTTCCTGCGCCGCGCTGCTCCCAGACAACCACCGTAAACTGCTGTTCCAGCATTTTATTGTATTTCATCACTAAGGGGAGCGCAGCATCACCGGGGCCGCCGTGCAGATAGACCAGCAGGGGGGAATTTTCTTTTTCCGCCCGTATGGAAACAAACTGCGGCACACCGTTTAAATTCATTTTAGACTGTTCATCTATATACAATCGTGTTTCCTCCTTAACTGCCACCCTATGGTTTCTTTCCGCCTTCGCTCGACAAATCACTGTTCCTGATGTCTAATCCGGTCAATGTCCCCTGGGAATCTCTGATCGCTACAGTCTTTTTGATTTATCCCGGCCGCCACGGGAACGCCCTCCGATTATTATCTTAGCAGAGGCAGGCTCCCGGTCAGCTTGTTTACAAGCTTTTTCTCTCCGCAAATTCCGATTCCGAAGTATTGAAAGCTGCTTTCCTCCGCCACGGCCGCCTTCCGGATGTAATCGTCATATACATTACAGCTCTGCGCCACATCGGAAAAGTCAACCACAGTGAGGGCGGCGAATTCCGGCTCGTAGAGCCGCTGCCGGAGCTCCTTGATTTTTTCTCTGTCCGCCTTGAGGACCGGTACCGGAATCTGGATGATTCCCAGGTGGGAACAGCCGCTCTTATCCAGCACTTCCGGACCAATGGTTTCCGGCATGTGCTTCCCCAGCGTCAGGCCCATAATGCCGGCGGTATTGGCAATCATACCTAGAGGCAGCGCCTCGTCGATCACCATCACACATTTATTCGCATTCGGTTCCATGGCTAAAATCCTCCCTGTTCTGAACTCTCTTTTCTGATAGAAATAAACCCGCCAGGGTCAGCACAATGCCGCACACCGCTGCGGCCGTAATCCTTTCGTGCAAAATCAGGGCGGAGGTGACGGCAGTGATTACCGGCACCATATAGATATACACACTGGTTTTGACAGAACCCAGGTGCTTCACCGCTGTGTTCCAGGTCACAAAGCAGAGCGCGGATGCGCCAAGGCCCAAAAACAGGAGGTTAAAAATCATGCCCATGTCCGCGAAATCCCGAAGTTCCACATGAACCCCCATGGCGCATGAGATGGGCGCCATAAAAACAAGTCCGTAAAAGAAAATCCGGCGCGTGGTCAGAATCGTGTGATAACCGAATCCGCTGATTTTCTTAGTCAGGATCGAGTAAGCCGCCCAGATCACCGCCGCAGCGACCCCCAAAAGGTCTCCAACGGGATTGATCTGCAGGCTGGCATCCTTGCCGAAGCTCAACAGCAGAATGCCGGCCATCGCCATGAGAAAGCCTAAGAAGAAGCGGCCCCCAGGTCTTCTGTCCCTCAGAAACAGCCAGGCGAAAATCGCGGTAAAAAAGGGCGCGATGGAGATAATGACGCCTACGTTGGAGGCCAGGGTATATGTTAACGCGATGTTCTCCAGCAGATAATACAGCGTGATGCCGCACAGGCCCGCAGCCGCAAAATACCACTCCTGCTTTTTGTCCGCCACCTTAAGCCTGTGAGGCCGGACGCACCACAGGGCGGCGTAGCCGATGAGAAATCGGATGAGCAGAATCTCTATCGGTGCAAAGACACGCAGAAGCACCTTTGTGGAAATAAAGGTAGTCCCCCAAATCAAAATGGTCACAAAAGCGGCCAGATGGCCGCGGGCTGTGTCAGTCTTCATGCTCCGCACCCTCCTCGCCCGGGACAGCCGGCGACGGCCCGTCGGTAAAGATCTTTTGATACTGCTTGGGAGTCAGCCCAATAAAGGATTTGAAAAAGTTGGTGAAATGGCTCTGGTCGGAAAAACCCGTCCTGCCCGCCGCTTCAATGGGTTCAACTCCCTGCTCCAAGAGCTTTTTCGCCTTGTCAATGCGGATTGTCTGCAGATAGCGGTAGGGCGAAACACCCAGCTGCCTGGTAAAAGACCGGAGCAGGTAGGTTTTGCCAAAGCTGGTCATAGAGAGCAGGGTATCCAGCGAAATGTTTTCCGCATAATGATGCTCCATGTAGGCGCAGAGTTTTTGAATCTGCTCGTCCGGCTCCGGTGGTTCAGGACTTTCAAAGGGCGCCGCATATTCCTGCAGAACCTGTTCCAGCAGGCAGAAAAACGCCTCCTCCTTCTGCAGCTTAGGGGCATCCGAAAGAATGGCGTCGTACACATCTCCCACCGAGGCGGCGGCTTCGCTTTGGTACACGACGTTTTGTGCAAAGCGGGGAGCGCAGTCCTCTCCCGTGATCTCCCTGGCCGCGCCAAGCATGATCTCCGGGCTGATATTTACGGCGCGGTAATCAAGCGGCTCCCCTCCGATCGGCGAACAATAATGGTTATCCCTGGGGTTAAACAAGACCAGGTCGCCGGCGCTCAGGTCGTATTCCCGGCCTTTGCACCAAAGATGGCGTTTCCCGCCCTCGATAAAGCCTATCACATAGAAATCATGAAAATGATTGGGGAACTTCTGGACGACGCCGCTCAGCTGATAGGCTTCGATCCCTATATCATGGTCGTAATAAACATGCCGCTGTTCTTGGTTTCTGGACATGGGTTTGTATCCTCCTTGCGTTGATATACAGCCATTTTACCATCCCAGCGCAATTTTTTCTTGCAAGATATGTCACCAATGCCGGTCCCATTTTAACGGCTGCCTAAAACTTTCCCGGCTGTTATTGAGTAAGATTACCGAATGTTTCTATTATACCGTGTTATCTAACGCCGCACAAGTGGGGGGATGCAGGTGCAAAACGCCCTGGCAAGATAGTGGGCGATGAAGACAAAAAGTCCCATCATGGCAAGGTAATCCAGATAAAACAGAAGCTTTGGTTCAGCAAAATCCATAAACACAAATTCATTCTGCAATAGCATGTAAGACGGCAGATCACGGCGCAGGAATACCGCCAGCCCATAGACGGCAACCGTAAGCCCCGCAAGAAAAAGCACAATGGCCCTGCCTTTCGATGGTTTAACCAGCCCGAGCCGTTTTTTTGCCATTCCCATCAGCATGTTCCAGTGCAGCCCAAGATGCAGGCTCAGCAGCGCAAATCCCCAATAAGCGCCGAGAATATGCAGCCGCCTTGCCAGCATCATGCCTCCCTTAATTTTAACAAAGGAGAACACATAGCGGCTCATCACAATACCGCTGTACATTTCCAAAATCATAGCGATAAAAACAAGAACGTCAATGCAAAGCATCAGCACACGCATGGGCGTGTATTTGCCGCGCAGCAGGTTTTTGTGCCAGCCTCCGTTTAGGAGGTGGTGGATGAGAAAGAGCACGAACATGCCGCTGCCTACCCACTCGTGCGGCGCGTCACCCCAGAACTGATAGCCCATCAGAAAAAGCAGCGCCAACGTCATGATGACATCCAGGGTTATTTTAAAGATCGCTTTTGGTTTCATTTCTTCACCTGTCAATCATATACTTCTTTTGCCATTTTAAAGGCTGCCCAGGCATTGGGCCAGCCCGCGTAAAAAGCCGCGTGAGTCAGGATTTCCGCCATTTCTTCAGCCGTGACGCCATGTTTTTTCGCGTTGCCGATGTGGTATTGCAGGGAACTGTCCAAAATCCCCTTCGCCATCAGCGCGGTCACGGTCACGATGGAGCGGTCACGGGTGGATAGCTGCTCCTCTCTTCCCCATACCTGGCCAAACAGCACATCGTCGTTCAGCTCCGCAAATTTGGGAGCAAAGGTCCCAAGGGCATCGCGCCCTGCAGTTTGTTTTTCCATATGATGATTCAACCTTTCATTTTTATTTTGCCGTTAATTCGTTTGAATCCCGTTCGTTTCCAGCCACGCGCTCACATCGCTGGAAAGGCTGGAACCGCCGGAATAGTGGATATCCAATGCGTCGCCCATCACGGCTTCGGGCGCAAGCTTTGTAATGGCGGTCAAGCTTTGGCCGAAGCGGCCTCCGCCGTGGCTGCAAAACGGAAGTATCGTCTTGCCGCTAAAGTCGTATTCCTCCAGGAAGGAAGCAATGGGCATGGGGATCGACGCCCACCAGTTGGGATAACCCAGCAGAACGGTGTCATACTGCTCCATATTTTCCACTTGACCTGCAAGCTCTGGCCGCGCCTGCTCATTCTGATCCCGCTGCGCCTCCTCCAAAACGGTGTTATAGTCGCTGGAATAAGGATTCACCAGCGTTATTTCAAACAAATCCGCTCCGGTCTGGCGCTCGATCTCCTCGGCAACGCCTTTGGTATTGCCTCCCCAGGAGAAATAGGCGATCAACACCTTCCCACCGCCCGTGCCGGTTTGGTTCTGTGTGCCGGCTGTGCTGACGCTGCCCGCTCCCGCCGCAGCATTGAGTACAAGGCGCAGCCCGATATTGAAGCTGCCTTTTTCCTGGTCCAGTGTGGCCCGGTAGGCGCTGCGCATATTTTTGGCGAAGTCGTTCCACCCGCCGCCGCGGTAGATTCTCAGCACACCGCTAACCGGTCCGGTGGGGTCGGTCTGTTCCTCCGTGCTGTAGGGGCCATAATAATCCCACACCCATTCGCTCACATTGCCGTGCATATCGTACAGGCCCCAGGGATTAGGCCCAAAGCTGCCCACCTCTACGGTGGTTTCCCGATATTGGCCCGGCTTGGTATCGAGATTCCCCTGGGAAAAGTAATTGTCCTCAATCTGGTAGGGGTAATGGCCGTAGTAGTTCACCTCGTCCGCGCTGGGGGAGTTCTCGGTGTTGAAGGGCGTTTGGGTGCCCGCTCGGCAGGCATATTCCCATTCAGCCTCGGTGGGAAGCCGATAGCCGTCCGCGCTGCGGTTCCAACTGACATTTTGACCGTCAATGGTGTATACCGGCGTGCGGCCTTCGCTTTCGCTGCGGGCATTGCAATAAGCGGCTGCATCCAGCCAGCTGATATTTTCCACCGGCAAATTTTCCCCGGAGAAGCTGCTGGGGTTGCTTCCCATAACGGATTCATATTCCGCCTGCGTCAGTTCATAGGCGCTGATATAAAAATCGCTCACTGTTACCGTATGCTGTGTCTCGTCCTCGCTGCGCCATGCCTCTGTGTCAGGGCTGCCCATTTGAAAGTTCCCGCCTTTCACCAAAACGAAATTGTCAGGGACATCCACCGAAGGAGTTTCGGGATCTGACACCTCAAAGGTTTGCGGAGCAGCGGCGGCGGGGGTAGGAGCGGATGAGGAGATGTTGTCTCCCTCTTGGCTGCATGCCGTGAACGAGATCAGCATCGGCAGAGAGAGAAATAATACCATACTTTTTTTCATCACAAGCACTCCTTATTCTGCAAGGCCGATCTCGGCAAGCCAATCCGCCACAGCATTGCCGGGATCTTTTGAGGCTTCACTGGAAAGGGAAAGGCCGTCGGTAACCGTTGCGTCTGGCTCCGCGCCCGCTATTTCACCAAGCGTTCCCGAAAAACCGCTGCCGCCGCTGGAGACAAAGGGTGCAATGGTTTTGCCGGAGAGATCATATTCGTCCAGGAAGCTGTAGAGGATCATCGGCATATCGCCCCACCAGTTGGGGAAACCGAGATAGATCACATCATAGCTGTCCATATTTTCAATACTGCCCGAAATCTCCGGGCGGGCGTCGGTGCGCTGCTCTTCCTGAGCTTCTTCTAAGACGGTATTATAATCGGTGGAATACGCTGTCGTCGGTTCCAGTTCAAACGTGTCTGCGCCGGTCTGGGAGGCAATTTCACCCGCGATGGTTTCGGTGTTGCCGGACCAGGAGAAATACACCACCAGCGCGGTTGCGCCAGCCTCCGGTTCCGGCATGTCTTCGGGCGTGTCTTCCGGTGTGTTATCCGGGATGTTTTCCGGTGTATTTTCCGGAGCGCCGGATTCTGTGGAAGATTCCTCCAAAGGCTGTGACGGCTGCCCGCTTGCCTGTAGCTCGGCGGATTCTTTATTGGGTGTGGGATTTGTGCTGCCGCAAGCCGCCAGTGTGGGGATCAGCGCACAGCTTAAAATCAATGCAATAAATTTTTTCATTTTAATGAACTCCTTTCTGTGGTTTTACAAACTTTCGATCTGTTTCTTAAAGAGCTTTGCCAAGATTCATGTCTTTTGCGAGTGTTTCTCCGGTCTTCCTTTCTTTTTCATCTTAAACCGAAGATAGTCCAGCCGGTCCAACTGTCTTTCCCGGAAATGGATCTCGTCCAGCGTATCGCTTCGCTTGTCGCTCAGCATCCGCAGCCGCTCCTGTTCGGTGGAGTCTCCCTCCAGCATCAGCCGCATATAGGTTTCAATCTCCTTGTTACTGAAACCGATGTCATGCAGGGTCATGATCATGCTGAGGCGCTCGATGTCCCTGTCGTCATATTGCCATGCGCCCATGACTTTTATGACTTCACCGCAGAGACCCCAGCTTTCATATTCATCCAATACCTCTACGGGGATGTTGTAACATTCACTTGCTTCCGTTTTTGTCATTTCGTGTTAGGCTCCTCTCCTAGCGGAATAAATGAAAAGAATTTCGCTTACGAAACTCTCCGCCTGCGGCGGGCCGCGTAAGGGGCATCTTCCTTCCCGCCGCAGTGCGATCCCCCGGAGGCTGCTTTATTCCATAGTCGCATTTTCCTATAGAATAAAATAAAGGCGCTCCTTTTCGGGTACGCCTTTAGTATAGAACTCGTTTTTTGGAATGTCTAATACCTATATTGTATTCAAAGAAATGCTTTTAACGCATTTTGCGAATAATCAAGAAATGCAGCCATGGTGGGAGATGTCATCTGATCTTTCTTCCATACCAAAACAGATCCGCTCTTTATGGACGGCGAAAACGGAATAAAGCAGGTGTCGTCATAGCTGCAATCAAGCTTGATACAGACGGCTGCGCCAATTTTGTTGCGAACCAGGATCGCCGCGTTGTATAGCAGGTTATAGCGGCATACGATATGCAGATCGTCAAAATCAACGCCAAACCAGTTGGCAATCAGCCCCTGTATCAGATCGCGGTTGGAGATCATCAAGGGGACATCCAACAGGTCGGACGGACAGACGGCTTGCTTCCCGGCTAGTTCAGAATCCTTGTGGACCAGCACGCCCCAGGTTTCCTTTTGCGGCACATGCAGGAACGCATATTTTGTTATGTCCACGGGTTCGGTTAAAAGCCCCATATCCAGGAGTCCGTTTTCGATGCGCTCCTTGATGCTGTCCGCGTTGCCGCTGAAAATGTTAAACCGGACAAGGGGATTCTCTGCTTGGAATTGGGCCAGGAGCTTCGCAAGAAAGTCCACGCTTTGCAGCTCACCACAGCCAATCGAGATTTCGCCCGTCAGCTCCGTATCCTTCTGCATCAGATCCTGCCTTGTTTTTTCCGCCAGACTGATCATTTCCTGCGCCCGCCGCTTTAAGAGCATCCCTTCCTCGGTGAGGATGATGCAGTGGTTGCTCCGCTGGAACAGCTTCACACCCAATTCTTCCTCCAACTGCATGAGCTGGCGGGATAAGGTAGGCTGGGTCACATGCAAAAGCTGGGCCGCCTTTGTGATGTTTTCCTCCCGGGCCACCATCAAAAAATAGTTTAATACACGCAGTTCCATAGTCTCACCTCTTCGCTCATAGTATAGCACAGAGGATCATGGGCATTCAACATATCTCATATTAAGAAATGCCATACATCTATAGCTGCTTCCGTCACTTAGGCATACCTCATTTGTACTTTCGGTAAAAAGCCATAGAAACCAGTGCAATAACCATAGGTACACAAGCATACCCTGCATTAACTTTACCACCGTTGTAGAGAATATATCCGGCTCCGGCAAATGTTAGAATTAGAAATATGATACTTAATATTAAAGCCAATTTACTTATCATAGTCTCCTCCAGCAATCCCTATTTATCGCTCTGAACCTTCATCGTCTAATGCAGCTTTCTTTCCGTAAACGTAATGAATCAGCATAAAAGCCAGAAATATTTTACTTGATTTTCTCTTTGATAATCCGCATCACTATAAATATTACTATCACAATAACTACTGTAAACATTCCTCGTATCTCAATACTTAAATACCACGGAGCAGATTGCATTTCATATAAACCGGGGTGTCTTTTATAGTCATAGTATTGATAAATGCTGCTTCCTACAAAAACACCTATAAAGCACCATAAGGCTGTTCTTAATATATTGTATAGCCGTTTCACCGTAAGATCTCCCTATTTTCATTTCTATCACGACGAGTTCGGAATTTATATCTTTTTTAATTCAGCAACAGCGCCATAATGCAAAACACTGAATTCGGCAGGGGCGATCTCTGTGAGCAGTTCCATATGCTCCTGTTCCCATGCCGCAATTTCTATGTCAGTAAGGGAAGCGCCAATACCCCGGCAGGCTTTCATTCTTCCATTCCAGCTCTCACGGGTAAAAGGAACGTCCAGCGGATATTCCTCATGATAAACCAGTTCGAACTTTTCATGATAGCAATCAGGTATCCCTATAGGGTGAATTGTTTCTCCCGCACCGCTCCACTTAGGGCTGTACCGCAGCACAAGTTCTTCACTCGCTCCTGCAATTTTATCTTCAAAAGGCAGCCAAGCCATATATAATACAAGAATGTGTCCATTTGGCTTCAACATACGGTAAAGTTTTGGCATAACCTGCTCGTGATTAAAATACCAGAAGCACTGACAAGCAGTGATTACATCAAAGGATTGATCGGGAAAATTTATATTTTCTGCGGGTAATGCGTAATAGTCAATGTCCATGCCTTCTGAAAGAATTTTTGCCTGTTCGATCTGACTTTCAGAAATATCTGTACCCGTCCATTTTGCCCCGTAACGGTACATATTTCTTGGCAATACTCCCGTGCCCGTACCCATATCGAGTACATGTTGACCGTCTATACATAATTTACGGCCTATGATTTTGTTATAAAATTCCTGCGGATAAATATCGCGGTATTTTGCGTAGTCCGCCGAAGTTTTCCCCCAGTCAAATGCCTTTCCGTCATCTATATTTTGATTTGTGATATTCATAATTCTGCACCTCCAGCATTCCGTATATCCATATGAACTCGGTTACAGCTCCTGCCATACTGTAAGATTACCTCACTCTTCCTTATTATAAGCCAATTTCTCTTGCTATTCAACGCAAAACCAAAGGCATGAGGATATATCTGATCATGCTGAAATACATGAAGAGCCCGATCAGCAGGGACAATAGATAGGCCGCGCCGCCATGTTCTCAGCCGGGTATTCAAGTCTTTATGGATAAATCTTCATGGAATCTTCAAAATTGTCCGGTATTCTGTGGCTATCAACCACAAGAAAGGATTTTGATACCATGGATATGATTTTAGAAACCGCGGATCTCTGCAAGAGTTTCAAAAGCCAGATAGCCGTGAACAAAGTATCGCTTCACATCAAAAAAAATTCCGTCTACGGTCTGCTTGGCCCGAACGGGGCGGGAAAGTCTACCATTTTGAAAATGGTCACAGGAATTATGCACCCCACCTCCGGGCGCATTGTATTTAACGGTCACTCATGGAGCCGGGGGGATCTGAAAGAGATCGGCGCCCTCATTGAAACCCCGCCGCTGTATGAGAATTTGACCGCGCACGAAAATTTGAAGGCAAGAACGCTGGCGTTAGGTCTTGCGTCCTCCCGCATTGATGAAGTACTGGAAGTTGTGCATCTTAGGAATACAGGAAAAAAGAAAGCCGGGCATTTTTCCCTGGGCATGAAACAGCGGCTTGGTATCGCCCTTGCTTTGCTATCGAACCCGAAGCTGCTGATCCTGGATGAACCGACCAATGGGTTGGACCCTATCGGGATTCAGGATCTGCGCGGGCTGATCCGCTCTTTCCCGGCGCAGGGGATCACAGTAATCCTGTCCAGCCATATCTTGTCCGAGGTGGAACAGACCGCCGATGATATCGGCATTATTTCTAATGGGAAACTGGGCTATGAAAGCGAAATAAATAAAGATACCGATTTGGAACGCATTTTTATGAAGGCCGTGGCGGGGCCGGTAAGGGGGAATGACTGATGTCCGGTATCATCCAATCCGAATTACTGAAAATGCGTCATACATTTTCCATGAAGCTGGTTTTTACGGCCCCTCTGACTGCGGCACTGCTGGGATATCTGTTAAGCGGCAGCTTTGCACAGCTTTCCACCTATAACTGGTGGTACACCATCCTCCTGCCGGTGGTCGTTGCGATGTGGGCGGCCGGCATGATCGTCCGCGAAAAAAATACCGGCATGCAGAATGTAGTCTGCCTCCCGGTTCGATTTGATAAAATATGGCTGGGAAAGACACTTACCCTGGCCATCATGCTCTTTGGTATGCATCTGCTTCTTTGGCTTATCACCACGGTTATGGGACTTCTCGCGGGAACGGCGGTGTCACCGCCGGATGGCCTCATTGGCTGCATGCTTCTTTTCCTGACCTATTTATGGCAGATCCCTTTTATCATGCTGTTGGCTGGTTTTATGGGATACCTTCCGGCCGTATTTGGAGCAGCCGCGGCCAGTGTGCTTTTGTCTGCTTTCGGTACGGAAAAAGCCTGGTTCCTGCTGAACCCCTATGCGATCCCTGCCCGCATCGTATGTCCGTTCTTCAAGATACACCATAACGGTCTCCCGCTTAATAATAGCTCTCCTTTGCTCTTTAAAGGCCCTGTATTACCGGCTCTGGCAGTCAGCCTCTTGCTGGCGCTGCTGGTTTACCTTTGCAGTTCCAAACTGTTTCGAAAAGGAGGCGGAGGATGTGCATGAGTATTTCCGTTATTTCAGAAGCGACCTTTATAAACTGAGGCATTCCTGGTTCTTTCCGGTACATTTTATTTTTCCAGTCTGCGGCGCGGTCCTCATGCTGCTCTACGCGAAGATCTCCAATAGCAAAGATCTGTACAAACTGGCAGCCTTTTTGCAGATCATCGCCCTGGCTTATCCTTTTGTCGTTTCGGTTGTATGCCAGATGACCGCGGAGCAGGAAAAGCATGCCGGACATTCGCAGAATATGCTGACTCTGCCCAGCCGCGGAAAGGCTATCTTTTCAAAATTTACCGTTTTGATTTCGTCCGGTCTGCTATCCACAGCTCTGAGCACCGTGCTGTTTGGGAACCTATTTCCCTTACTTACAGGGGCACGGCTTCCGTCGGAATTTTTCATTACCGTCCCCGCCGTCCTATGGAGCAGCAATCTCCTTTTATATGGGCTGCATCTGATCCTGGCCTTTCGCTTTGGACCAAATCTTGGAATCAGTGTCGGCGTGGTTGGAAGTCTATTGTCCGCTCTGCTCCAGACCGGATTGGGGACCGGTGTTTGGTATCTGATCCCTTATGGACTGGGCATCCGGTTTGCAGAAAGCACTTTAACTAAGATGTTCCAGCTGCCGGCGGGAAGCAGTTTCGAACTACATATCGGGATTATTTTCTGTATTTCTGCTACCTGTGTTATGATAGGTATCATGATGCTTTGGTTTTTCCGCTACAGCGGTACAAGCACAGATTAAAGGCCGGAGGTAATTACCAATATTATAGACGGGGGTGGAACAATGGCACGTATTCTGGTAGTGGACGATGATCAGGCTATGCTTCAGCTGATCCGGCGGGTGTTGGAAAAGGACCGGCATCTGGTGAAGCTGGTCTTTGATGCAAACACTGTGCCTGACATGGATTTTTCTAAATATGATCTGATCCTGTTGGATATTATGATGCCCGGACTGGACGGATTTGAGCTTTGCCGCAGGATTCGTTCCCGTGCGGATTGTCCTATTATCTTTTTAACGGCAAAAACACAGGAAAATGATATCGTGCGGGGCCTGGGCCTTGGAGCTGACGATTATATGAGCAAGTCGTTTGGCACAGCAGAACTCCGTGCCAGAGTAAACGCCCACCTGCGGCGTGATACAAGGGAAAAGAAAAATGCCTTTACCGTTTCCGGCATTGTGTTTCAGCTCAATGCCAAAGAAGCAGAGGCGCAGGGTAAAAAGCTGCTGTTCACTAAAAGCGAATACGAAATATGCGAATATCTTGCGCTCCACCACGGGCAGACCTTCACAAGGGAGCAGATTTACGAAGCTGTTTTCGGTTTTGACGGCGAAAGCGACAGCAGCGTGATTTCTACTCATATTAAAAATATTCGGGGAAAACTGGCTGCCTGCAATATGGCTCCGATCGAAACGGTATGGGGGGTGGGTTATAAATGGGTGTAAAAAAGCTGCATTCGGTATTTATGCGTTATGTTCTGCTTCTTGCTCTGGCGGTCCTGCTTGTGATCGGCGTCAATGTGGCGGTTTATCTCTTTGGTGTGGAAACAGGCGCAGTGGTTCCCTTGAACCGGATCAGCGCCGCAATAGAAAGCTCAAAAGATATGCTGCAATCCACCCGGCAGATCCTTCCCTCCGATATTCCGCTTCTCTGCGATTATGCCTTATTCACAGCCGACGGACAGCGTTTGAGCGGTTCGATTGAACCGGAGGACAACAGCTTTCTTTGGAAAATCTGCATGGAAAACGGGCAGACCGGCGATCCCCCGTACCTTTACTCTGTTATCAATCGGGAACTTCATGGTGAAATCTTGATTTTGAGATACCGCACGGCGGCACAATTCAGCAATCCCTCCCTGCGAAGCATCTTCCCGCTTGCAGATTTAGTCCTGATTGCCGTGATTTTTCTGGAAATCCTGTTTATCCTGGTCGCCGTCTCTTTTATGTTTGGAAAATATCTCAGCAAAAGGATTGATAAACTACTGGCTGCCGTACAAAAAATTGAGCAGCAGGATTTGGATTTTGAAATCGAAAAAAGCAAGCTGTTTGAAATTGACCGGGCGTTGGACGCACTCGATCATATGAAGCTTGCCCTGAAGCGCTCACTCATGAAGCAATGGCAGGCCGACAAGGCGCGCCAGGACCAGCTCTCTGCGCTGGCGCATGATTTGAAAACGCCTCTCACCATCATTCGCGGCAATGCGGAATTGCTGTTGGACGCCCCCCTTTCCGCCGAACAAAAGGAATGTGCGGACTATATTGAAAGCAGCTCCTTGCAGATGCAGAGTTATGTGCAAACCCTGATCGAAGTCACAAAGTCAACTGACAGTGAACCGCTTTGTATCCGGCAGGTTTTCGTTGACCGCTTTTTGCAGGAGCTCAAGAATCAAATTGACGGGTTGTGCATGATGAATCATATCACGCTGCATTGGGATTGCGGGCGGCATCCCCGGTCTATCACGGCAAATCACGATTTATTGATGAGGGCGCTGGTCAATGTACTCTCAAATGCGGTAGAACATACGCCGCGGGGCGAAACTGTCCGCCTGGAGACAAAAGAAGAAAATGAAAACCTCGTTTTTGTTATCACAGACAGCGGAAATGGATTTACCCGTCAGGCGTTAAAGCACGCAACGGAACAGTTTTTTATGGATGATGGCAGCCGGAGCACCCAGTCCCATTATGGGATCGGCCTGTATGTAGCCGCTTGTATTGTTCAGAAACACCATGGGCAACTTATTTTAGAGAATTCAGAGCTTACGGGCGGCGCCATGGTAACGATACAAATTCCTTGTGTTTCGTGATTTATCTAATATCCAATTCCATTCCAAAAAGACAGAAAAATCAGCACACATCCCTATGCATTACCGGTGTAACGGTCAGACATGACAAGTTTTAAATTATTAATTTACACCAAATTATAATGTGTGGATAAAAGCTGGCTGCTTTCCCGTAATTCACGGGTAAAATGATTAGGGAGATATAACTGCGGCTTGTTCTTCAGTTTAACAGCACCGGAAACCGCCAACATTTCTGCTACAAACTGGGAACAGAAATAGTGCTTTTTCCATTTAAACGGTATTCTTAATGCGCAGAAAGCCACGCCTATTCTTGTGTATTGATATTCTGTCCTATGAGATTTGAATTGTTCAATGTTCTTTTTCATTTCTTCATAGGTTTCGTCAGAAACACTTAACTGGTAACTTAAACTTTTTTTTACTCCACGATGGCGATGCTTTTCTAATGTCTCCACACAAAATCCACGGTAATTAAAGCTGTAATATGTATTCTCATATTCGTCCAACGACAACGATGCATGGGTATAGCCGTGGCCTCCAATATGATAAACAAGTGTGGAAATCCAATCCGAATATTTTGTTAGTAAAACCGTAATCGTCCTCATGCTATCTCACCCCCGTAATCGATACTCCAATTCCAAGATTGGGAGACTGTAATGCAACAAAGGTATCCATACAAAAAGCAATGACCAGAAAAGTAACAAGAATTACTTTTATTTGAGGTCGGATACGCACGATCCGGGAACGCATCCACGGTTCTATGATATAGACGGCAATCATGCCAGCCAAACCAAAAAGCAGCAGTCCTCCAACATAAATACGCCCATTAAGATTCAGAAACTTTGTACTGTAATCCCACCACCGAGCATGAAAAATCAATTCCAGAGCAAAGGAGGTGACATATTCTAAAAGACCACAGACCACAACATTCCCTAAGAAAAGCACAGCAGGCCGTTTTTTCAATTTCTGCCCAAGTAAAACGAGTAATACAAAACCAAAGCCGTAAATAGGCACCCAAGGGCCGTGCAAAACACCACGTAGATTCAAGATAATCTCAACCCAAGTAAAATTACTATGTGAGCTTTTGAAAGCAATTATTTCCAAAAACCAACCAATCATACTTCCGGTAAAAAATAAGATTATCAAATAACAAATATTGTTGTTAATCTTTTTCATTTTATTTTCCTCTTTCTCTATTTGATCTGAGAAAAGGATAACATTTCAATATTTGAGTTTTGCTTATATTCTGTTTATGTATTATTAATTGGCTATTGTACGCAAAAAAAGACAGTCGGTTCGCACCGACTGTCCAAGGCTTATGTCTCACTGTCAGTAATGAATCACCACATTAAGCGCTTCATTGACACAGGATGCTTTTTCAATCGCCTTCGGCAAATCCTCCCATGAAAAATCATGTGTGATGATACTTTCTATGTCCCACTTATGGCTGACCATCATTGTAATCACGTCATCCACATCCACCGGAAAATAGCCGCCGGAACCGATGAGTGCGTGTTGTGCAAAGGTCATATTCAAAATATCCACCAGGCGCTTTCCAGCCAAAACGGCAACCACAACCATGCGGCTCTCGAACTTCCCCATAGATTGATACAGTTCCAGGATCGATTCGGCGCCCGCCGCATCAATATAAATATCCACATCAGCGGTGGCTCCCGTCAAACAGGGAGCCTCTCCAAAATACGCTTTTGCTGTTTCCCGCAAGTCCTCTGTCCCATTATTGCAGACGGTAAAACCCAATGCCTTTGCTTTTTCAAGGCGGAAATCCGAATAGTCACAGACCATCACCTGACTGCATCCGAAGCTTTTAAGCGCAATAGCTGCGGCAATACCAATGGTTCCCGCACCAAAAACAACAGCACTTTCACCGCTTTTCGGTTCCGAGCGCCGTGCCGCGCGCCAGCCCACAGTAAAAGGCTCAATCAGGCAGGCCGTTTTAGAGGAAATCTGATCCGGTATATCGTAAACCTGTTTATTCAATTTTGCATTTGGAATCAACACATACTCCGAGAAACCGCCTACCGTACCCGCGCGCTTTGTATCGCCTTTTGCAAGGCGGGGGTAGGGATATACCCGATCCCCCAAATGAAGCCCTTTTACATTCTTGCCGACTTCCACTACCTCTGACACCATTTCATGCCCAAATTCACCGCCCAGTGTCACACGATGTCCGGTGTTAGGGCCGTGCTGGTACACTGCCACATCCGTTCCGCAGATGCTGGAAAAGATATTGCGTACAACAATATCATTATCACCCGCAACAGGGGTTGGAAGCTCCGATAATAAAATGTTTTTTTGACCATTATAAATTGCAGCTCTCATAAATCGTCCTTTCCATGTATTCACTCTTTGTATCTATCACACATCATTCTTTTTCAAAGCAACCACACTCAAAACAGAGCATACGGAAAGTGGATTGCTTCAAACGCCCATGCGACACCTATTACCAATCCACCCGTTTTGGTAAAGAAATTTATTGACACCCTTTCTCCTGTTTTATTTTTGCTTAGAATATTGTCGATACTCTAGTAATCAGTCTTGTGTTTACGATGTACCAGAAGCGCTATGCCTGCAGCGATCAATGCGCCTGCGGCAGCAATAGAAATCATCACTTTATTCATCTATATCTCCGTCCTTTCTTAATTTGTCAGTGCCGTCCAAAAGGCCATTTGCTTTTTCACATACCGCGTAAAGTTCATCGTACTTTTGGTCAATCAGCGGTGTAACCTGCGATGCTTTTTTCTTCATAATGCCCCGGTAGAGGAAATAGGGAAGCACCCAACCTGTAAAAGCGGGAATAGCAAGGATAATGCATGGAATGAGCATATTGGCGGTAATGGAAAACACGGAGCCTGCCATAAAAGCTGTACCAATAATCCCCACAGCATAAGCTACCACAGAGGCCATAATATATTTGGAGGATTCCAGCGTTAAAATTTCCGATACGCATGAATCGAAATTGCGTTGAAGTCTTGTAAGTTCCGCCTTGTTGCGGATTTTACGGTCACGCTTAAACTTCATAGAAATAGAATCCATTTTACCTGGCTGCTCTGTCGTACCATCCATCTGCCAGCCAAAATTACTATATCCATCAGCATATACGGAGGCCATGCTGCGTTTGACAGATACCTCCTGATATTCATAACCGATAAAACTGTTTTCTTGCATAATTTTGCCCTCCTTATTGGTGCATCAGGCTGTCGCTCAGCCGCATAATTTCAAATGCATATTTCTTTTTACGGCTGGCTGTAATCAGGGCATAAATCGGAATTGCCAGCAGTGCCACAATTAGGCCGGGGATGCTTAAAGCCAGCCCCATTGTCATGTTGCCCCATACCATGACTAGTGCCATTCCTGCCCCCATGACCAAGGCGCCAATGATACCGAGGATGCCGGCAATTACCTTACCCGGTGCTTTCACTTTGTTATCCAGTTTTTGGAGCTGTTCCATTTTGTTGTCCTCACGGGAAATGTACTGGCGGCGGATGCTTTCCGCTTTCTTTTGATCCTGCTCGTTTGCGTTAAAGTTACTCATAATTTTATTCTCCTTTTTTTGATTTTTTATCTCTGACTATGCCTTTAGTATATCTGGCTTTTGTTTCGGTATTGCTTGAGTATTGTTTGCATAATATTAATCTGAAATAAAAAAAGCACCGACACTCCAATCGGAGCATCGGCACATCTATCAAGCATTTTCATAAAAGAGAATGTCCTTTCTCACATATTTCGTATATTTCCTCCCGCTTTGCTTCGATGAGAGGGAACACTTTTTTCGTCCGTTTCCGGATCATGAAACGGTATAGAAAATAAGGAAGCAGCCACCCTGCAAAACCAGGCACGGCAAGCACGGCACACAGCCATATAACGGGCGGTTCATGTGTTACGGCAAAGGTGGAACCAGCCATAAATCCAGTGCCAATCACTCCAACAACGAGCGCACACACAGCCGCAGTGGAAGTCTTAGATTTTTCCAGAGTTTCTATCTCGTTTGCACAAGCCTCAAAATGTTTCTGCAAGCGTGTCAGCTCCACTCTGTTTATGAGCTTCCGATCTCGCTTCATCTGTACCGTTATCTGAGAATTTCCACTTTCATTTGCTACATTTTCATCGGTGAACCAGCCGAAGTTTTTGTAACAGTCCAGATACATAGACACCGCATTTTTATTTACCGTAATTTTTTTATATTCATATCCGACAAAGGGTTTTTTTCCTTTTTCAACCTGCATGATTCTTCATCAAACCTCCTTGCGATAGGATACCGGCAATCGGACAGTAAAGGTCGAGCCTTTCCCCTCTGTGCTGTCTACTGTGATACTGCCATCAGATAACTGTAAAATACGCTGAACAAGAGCAAGGCCAAGACCGTTGCCCTCCGTAGAGTGGGAGGTATCTCCCTGATAAAACTTATCAAAAATATGGCGCAGGGTTTCCTCATCTATGCCACATCCGGTATCTTTTATAGATATCATAACTTCCTCCGGCTCTGAGGTTTGGAGCAGCGTAATGGTTCCTCCCTTTGGAGTAAATTTAAGTGCGTTGGAGAGCAGATTCGTCCATACTAAATCCATCAGTTCCGCATCCGCTTCTATTTTGGCGCAATCTTCTATTTCTGCTATAAATTCTATCCCTTTATCCTCCCACATATCCTCAAATTGGAGGGCGCAGGAGCAAAGCTGTTCGCAGACATCATAAATTTGTGGCTGCGGCTGTATTGCCTGCTTTTCCAGCTTGTTCAGCTTCAGCATATTTGTAATGAGATTAGAAAGCCGCTTTGTCGCATGGCGGATTGTTTCTGCATATTCCTTGCGCTGTTCATCTGTCAGGCTGTCTTTTTGCAGGAGCTCTGCATTATTCTGGATTACCGCAAGGGGAGTTTTTATTTCATGCGACACATTCGAGAAAAAATCCGTTTTCAGTGTTTCAATACTTCCCAGTTCTTCCACCATTTTATCAAAATCCGCAAATAGTACATCCAGATGCGTGGATTTATCGGCCGTGTGGTGCGGGGCAAGATAAACTGAGAAATCACCTGATGCCACTTTACGGGCAGCCTCCGAAAATTCCTCAATAGGTTTTTGATAATGCCTTGTAATCTGGATATTTGTCCACAGCGTAAAAGCTGCCGCTGATAAAAGCCAAACCACAAAAATAGCAATTTCATTTGATTTTGGTATATTGGTAGCATCAATAGACTTTCCCAATATTTTCATTTGAATGGTAGTAAACACAGCAAAAGCGAAGAAAACGGAAATAAAGGTTGAAATCGGAAAGAGTTTTTTCTTCACACGCCGGTCTGCAAACTGTTTCTTTTCCCTCATAATAGTACCGCCTTATAACCAAGTCCGCGCACGGTTTTAATTTCAAAGCCATCACAGACAGAAAATTTATCCCGCAGCTTTGTGATGTAAACATCCACCGCTCTTAGGCTGGTTTCACTTTCCAGTCCCCAAAATTCATCCATAAGCTGGGCGCGGGAAAATGTCTTTTTGGGATAAGAGAGCAGCTTATATAAGATATTAAATTCCCTTGTAGTTACCATGATTTCCTCGCCGCCGACTTCCGCTGTCATGCCATCTGCATCCAGTTCCAGATTGCCCACCACCAGCCTGCGCTCCATTTCTATATTCGCCCGCCTTAAGAGCGCCCGCACTCGCATTTCCAGTTCAGCCAGTTCAATCGGCTTCACCATGTAATCATCAATGCCTAACTGAAAACCTTTCTGCTTGGAGGGTATATCATCCTTGGCAGACATGAATAAAATGGGGATGTTTTTATTGAGCTGCCGCACTGTCTGTGCAAACTCAAACCCATCAATTTCGGGCATCATAATATCCGATATAATAAGCTCGTATAAATTGTTATACATTTCATCATAAGCAGCCTCAGCGTCCAAAACGCCTTTTGCTTGAAAGCCGCAGTCATTTAAATAATTACAGACTGTTTGGTTCAGCTTACAGTCATCATCAACCACCAGAATGTGTATCATTCGTTTTTCTCCGTTTCCTGTTTTCGTTTTATTCTTTGGACACGCCACAACATGATGCAGCCAATCAAAGTTGCTGCTATTCCCATTAAAATCCCCATCAGCCCATTTGAGACAGACGGATCATAATCCGGCATAGTATCATGGGTAAAAGATAGTATGGCTGTCTGTGTCAATACAAGGCAGATCAGAGAGGAAGCCAGATTTATCATTCTGATTGCGTGGAACAGTAACGTATGGTTATGACGCTCCACGATAACCCCTCGAATGTTTAATCCAAGCTCTGTAAAGGCAAAGGCGGCAATCCCAAGTCCAATATATATGTCATAATGGCTGACCATTGGATGCCATAAAAGCCGGGTGGAATAAATCACATACAGCACACTCGCCACAATCAATATCATACCAGATAATTTGTAATATCGGTATTGCTTTTCCTGTGCATTTTCCTGAATCAAGCCTTTAAGCAGACAGATTTTTGCAACCACCATTCCAAATGTATAAAAAGCACTGACACAGGTAAAAAAAGACAGGGACATGATTCCCATGACTAATTTCCCCATACCTACAAAAAGATTTCCCATGCAGGATGCACCGGTAATGTGCAGAGACCAGCTTTTATTTTTCCCGACCTTTTCAATGACGAATTTATGGGTATCACGGATTGACCGTATCCTTTTTGGCATATATCCACCCCCAATCTGCCATTTTTTATATAACATATCAGATATTTGTTTGCCTCGTGTTTGAGTTTTGTTTCAAAATTATTAATTACAAAGTACCGTGAATGGTAAGATAGCTTCCCGCCATAAATAAATATGTGGCGTTGACCTCATTGTGATTTAGTTCAGCCGTTCTCCCTCCGTCCAGAAACAAAAAAGCCGAAACCCCTGATAAATCAAGGCTTTCGGCGTTGCTTACTGGCGTTCCCGAGGTGATTCGAACACCCGACCTACCGCTTAGGAGTGACCTCGAAACTCGGTTGTAGAGTCACTTCCTGTACCCGATAATCCCGTATTTTCAAGGCTTTTTCGCACTTTGAGTGTTAAGCTGTGTTATGGAATTACTGCTAATTTTACCCCGTTTTCGACCGTTTCATTAGATGGGAATTAGCAAGGGGGTCGGATTTAGGGAAACGGTTATATTCCCACAAGATGCCTTTATTTAATCGCTTGTACCTCGGTCTGTTACCGAGTTTTATTTATTTTACTCACTTCGCTAAATTGGAATTTGTCAATACCTATTACCATAAAGATATTTATTTGAAATTCTCTTTTGTGTTTCCAAATATTTTGTAACGTTTTCATCATAATCAGGATAATTATAACCAAGTGAATCTGCCACTTTTTTAGATATTTTTTTGAACAAACATAGACACAAATCAAACGATTTCCACATTTCTTCATACGAACTCATTGAATATGTATTTAGTAAGTTATCCCACAATTCTTTTGAAATATGCTTATCTAAAAATTTATAGTTTTTACCCAAACTGAAATTAAATCCTTTTTCAGTACCGACATACCAACTAATCATCCTAAGAAGCTCATGACGTAATACTTCATTCATATGGTCTATTGCAAATAGTATTTCACCACGAAGTAAGCCCTTGGATACATATGTTGCAACATTCCAAAATTCGTTACAACAGTCATCAAACTTTCTTTCTGTTGGACACTTAATGTAATAATCTTCATCTGTGGGAACTATTTCTGTTTTAATCATATTATCTTTATCTAACATGATTTTTACAAGTTTATCGCGAGTAAGATACTCCTCAAGCATTGAAACAGGTAACAAAGTTAAATCAATCTTTACACCATCATCAAAAAGCATTATATAAGAAAATCCTTTTTCTTCTGGAGGAAATAATTCCATATCTTCAGGTTTTTGCATCATAATTCTGTTACCAAAAACACTAAGCCAGTCATCGCTTTTCAAAAATTCTCCCATATCTATAACAAAAAAAGTAATATCATAATCTTGAAGATTGTCTTTTGGTATATTAACATTAGTGCGAGACCCCTCAAGAGTTACAATTCTAATTCTCTCATCTTGAAAAGCAAAATTCAAAACTAAATCGTATATTTCTTTTTCAGTCCTCATTTCATTCACCTCAATAAAATTATATCACAAAAAAAAGATTGATTCTAACTGTTCTTATAATTTGATAACCGCATCAAGGCAGAGCGTAAGTGCATATTCGTATGCATTACCGCCCCAGTTTCTTTCGTCGTATTTGTCAACATCTGCAAGACTGTCTGCGGTATAAAGTATCATACCCCAGGTTGCCCCTCTGAAATCAGCACAGGCCGCCAGAGCAGAACATTCCATTTCTACAACTGCACAGCCTTCACTTTTGCGATAAGCCACCTTTTCTTTGGTTTCACGGAAAAATCCATCCGTTGACCAGGTTATAACCTCCTGATATTTCATACTATGCTCAAGAATGGTTTCTTCAATTGCTTTTCTTGCCTTCTCGCTGATTTCCACAAATCGAGAAGGGGGCGCATAGTGATAAGATGTTCCCTCATCACGCAGAGCCTTGTTTGGTACGAGGAATGTACTTTCGGGGAACTTTTCCAGAGCACCGCAACTACCTGCCGAGATTACCTCTCTTACACCATAACCAATCAGCCAATCAAGTATCTGTGTGGCTGCTGCCGCACCAACGGGTGCTTGACAAAGCACAATGTCCTCACCCTTGTATTTGGTGATGTAAATGGGATAATGCTTCGTTGCACTCTCAAAAGTGGATACCTGTTTGGTATCACTTTTACTGGCATATTCATCTATGTAAGCACCAAGAAATGCGAACACACATTTCTTGGGTAAGTTCAAACCAAGATTTTCATGAGTGGGATTAAGAACTGCTGTCTGCTCTGTATCAAACTCCAAAATCGGTATTTCGTTTTTAATAATAGCCATACTATCTCTCCGTCAAATTCTTATTTAGCTAATTGATTATACCACATAAATATGAAAAATTCTACACATTAAAGCGAAAAGAAAACGGCAAGACCATTTTGTGATCTTGCCGTTATGCTTTGTATTTAGTTTCCAACACCGAGCAGGACTTTGAACTTCTGTAAGAAGTCAGGGTTCTGAACCATATAGTTAAGCATTGCTTCTTCGGTTATGCCTTGCGGCTCTTTCTTCGGCTCTACGGTCGCTCCATTGACCTCTGACGGGTTTTTCTTTTGGTAGAAGGTTTCTTCAAACCTTTGTGCATTGAGCCGTCTGTCCTCGTCTATGATGTGAGAATACACATCAGTAACCATCTTTACTTGTGCGTGACCGGAATCGCCCTGAACAGACTTTATATCACCGCCGTTGAGCTTCAACTTGTAGGTAATACTTGAATGTCGCAAGCTATGGAAAACTACGGGCGGTAGGTCGTTGTCTTTGATTAGTTTCTGCAAGGCACGGGTGATGATTTGGCTCTCCATCGGTCTGCCATTTGCATTACAGAATACGAGATTGAAATCTTGGAACTCGTCACCGAACAATTCCTTGTATTCCTGAATTTCCTGATAACGTTCTTTGAGCATTTCTGCCACCGTCTTAGGTAGGAATACTTTTCGGGTACTTGTCTTTGTTTTAGGCTCTTTGAGAACTAAGGCGGTGTTTGTCCTTGCAAAGAAAGCCGGAAACTTGAGTATGATCCCTTTCTCATTCAATTTCTCAAGTGCATCACGGTTTACTCGTTGAAGTTCTTTATTGACGAATATAAACGCCGTGCCGTTTGTTATGCTTGCATCGGAGATCTCAACACAGTCCCAAGTCAGTCCAAGCATTTCACCAACTCGCAAGGAACAAGAGAAAGCAAGGTTAATAGCAAGTCTTAATATATCGTCATCGCAAAGCTCAAGAGCCTTAAAGAGAGTGGGAACATCCCAAATATCACGAGCCTTGTGTTCCTCTTGTGGGAGCGTTGCATTGACACAAGGGTTCTTTGTCATCAGCTCCCATTTAACCGCCTGATTAAAAGCACTACGGAGCAGTTTGTGAACCTCTCGAACTGTGTGGCAAGACAGATACTCCGTATTCGGCTTGCGGTTGTTTACCACCCTCGATTTAACCTTGAGCAAGTTCTGATAATACTTTTCCATCATTCGGGTGTTCAGGTCGGAGAGCTTCACATCTCCTAAAATCGGGTTAATGTAATTGAAAATCAGGCTTCGTCTTGCTTCATAGGTAGACATTGCCCAAGTGTTCACTCCGTAAATCGAAGTGTAATCTTCAAGCAATTCCTTTACGGTCTTTGCTTCAGGAATAACAAGAGTACCTGACTCTTGTTGGAACTCGACTTCCGCTTTACGTCTTTTGGCTTCAGCGTTGGTCGCAAAGGTTTCCCATTTTTGTCGCTTATCGCCCTTGTCATCCGTGTAGGTATAAACGACAGAGAATTTGTTTTTTCTTTTTACTATGGATGCCATACTGCACTTCCTCCTTACTTCGTATTACTGTCAAGCCAAGCATCAAAGTCTGACTTGAGAACTCTAACCTCTCTACCGATACGCACACTACGAAACTGATTTGTCCTGATAAGTTTTGTAGCAGAAGAACGACAGATACCGAGAATAGCCATTATCTCCGAGAGGTTATAACTCTTTTTGCCTTTGGGAACGCCGTTCTTCTCATTGAGCTTCTGACAATTCTTCTCTATCATAGAAGTTCTCCTTTCCCTCGACTATCTTGTAGTGAGTTTGATTTTCAAGCCATTCATAGAAAGTGGCTTTGTCGATCAGCAACCTTTGGCTGCTGTATTCGGTCTTAACAGACCTGAAATGTAATCTGTGTATCAGTTCATAAGCGGTCGCTTCTCTGATACCCAAGAGCGATGCCATTGTCGGAACGGTCATAGTCCTTTTGAGTAGTTCCGTACCGGGCATTTCGCCGTTGACCTTCTTATAATGAAGTTGGTTTGCATACCATTTCTCGAAGCTCTCTATCATTACTCGCATTTTGCCTGCGACAAGCCGTGTTTCAAACTGTTCCTTATGAACAAGCCAATACGACTCTGTTTTGCATAAGCCGAGAGATCTGCCCATCTCCATTACAGACATACTTGTTTTGCTCATCATTGAACCTCCTTTTTCTGAGCCATATAGCCAAGCTGCTTTGCTTGGCTATATGGTACTCAAAATCGGAAGTTTTGTTAATGATGCGATTAGGTGTCATCGCATACTTGACAAGATTTACTCTTTTCATCAAGCCAAGCATCAAAACTCCTTTTTGAAATACGGATAATGCCACCGATACGGACCGTGCTGAAATAACCTTTTTTTACGATAGCGTATGCGGCGTTTCTACCTATACCGAGAATATCCTGAATTTCCGAAACGGTGTAGGTTCGCTTCTCATAGGAAGGGGGATGTGTCGTAGTCTGTCGATTTAAGTCGGCAACTTTATCTTCAAACATCTAAACCACCTCCACCATTGTTAGGTCGTTTGGTACGCTTCGTGATTAAGTAATCGTATCCGTAGCCAACCTGACACTTATCGCAAGGCTCTTTTTCGACCTGCAAAGGATCTACTCGTCTAAGAATGTTCTCCGGTACGCTGAAGAACTCTGCACGGCACTTCGGACAAAGGCTGAGAATATATCCCGTGCGGATAGGCTTTCTCTTTCTCATAAGTTGGAACTGATAACGGATACCGTCTTTGATTTTGGCGATCGTTTCGCCGTCCTCAATTCTTCCGATAAAAGAAATCAGTTCTTCTGCTTTGTCGATAGTTCTTATCTGCTCAAGCATTACCATTGACGGCTCGTTGAGTCCACAATCCGTTTCCAACGGAATATGAGAAGCAATATCTTCTCTTTTACGAACCGATGTAATAACTGCCACTACGACCGTAGGACTGCTACCGTTCAGTTTATTGGTCTGCACCACCAATATGGGGCGTACACCGCATTGAACTGAACCCTTCATTTTGCCGAGATCACAAGTGTAAATCTCGCCCCATTTGATTTTGGATAAATCTTTTTTCTGCATTTGTAATACCTCTCAATGATTTATTAGAAGGGATTACAATAATCAGTCCCTTCACTAATTCCCACTGAGAGCAGGCGTGTGGCAAGTCTATTTCAAAATATTTTTCAATTTTTTCAGAGCAACAGCAATCGACTGTGATACCGCTTGGTGTGATACACCTTCCTCCAGTGCTATTTCGTGTGTGCTTTTACCATCGAAAAAGTATTTAATCACTCGTTCCTTTTGCACCTCCTGAAGTGTTGCCAATGCAGAACGAACCTTCTGACAGGTTTCATTGCGCAGGAAGGTTTCTTCAAAATTATCTACAACAAGTTCCGGGTGGTGTGCTGTCAGCAATTCATCATCATAATCAAATGGTTCTATGCTCCTGACTCCCCGCATATAGTGCTTATTTTCGTTGTTAATAAACTTTGTACGAGCTTTTCCGAAAGCGAGATCAAGAACGATAAACGGTCTAAGAGAAGCTGTTTTTTCTGCGTATTTTTCGTTCAGTTCTTCTTCGGTTAGTCCGGTTATAATTGCCCACTTTTCCTCGCCTGTATATCCGGGATATTCGTATTTCAACTTGATAATTTTGCAATCCTTATCGAACTGCTCATCAAGTGTAAGGTTTGTGCTGTTATTCATTATCGTAATCTCCTTTGAATTTTGAATTTTTGGTTGACAACTCAAAATTCGGAGATCACGGGTATTCAGCTATGTAACAAAGCCAGTTGTTCAACATAAAAAGAGCTTCCTTTCTGATTTCTCAGCCGGAAGTTCCTCGCTGTTCAGTCATCTGCCGAAAACAAAAAGCCACCGGCAAGACAGAATTAGCCTGTGGCTATCTGTCCTGTCGGCAGCCTCTCATGTTTGCTTTTCGCAGGTCTGGATTAACTGACCGAAGTGTTATCAAAGCAAGTGACCTGATAAGGAATTACGCAGCCTGTTTCATCTCAACCTTACCGTCGTTTCGCCGTTATTCAGTTTTGAATTATTTAAGCGACGGGCGGCAACTGTATCGCCCAATCGTGCAGAGCTTTTGCCGCCTTTGCCCGTTCCGCAAGAAAAGCATAAAACTCATAGTTGTTGTAAGTGTATCTTATGGTTCTTTCATCGTCCCACTCAAAGCCGTCCGGCAGAGCAAGGACGATAGCTTTTTGCTCATTTTCTTCAAAAGTTATATAGAAGTCATTATCCTGCGTAACATATAAAGCCCTGACCGGTACTCTTGGATTTTCTGTTCTTTCTGTGCCGATCAAGCCTACAAACGCTTTTGCCGTTTCTTCGGAATCGACCATAGCTTCGCATAAAGAATAGAAGGGATGTCCTGAACAGCAGAACTTTGTTTTGTAGCCCTTAATGTTCAATTCTCGGATTAACGGAGCTATCACTTCGTCAATCTCAATATGTTCGTCGTGGAATCTGTCAATGTTCGACTCCGCCCAAATCTCATTCGTTTTCAAATCATAGTAAGCCATTTTTTCTACCTCACTCATATCGTACTTGCCCTACGGGAGCATATAAGTCTATTGTATCGTGCCTTCGACCTTTCTGCTTTCTGACTGAAACTGCTTTACAGTTCTTGCACTCATATTTGATTATTCCGTTTTCATTCCGGTATCCATAGTTTAGATGTCCGCAGTTTGCGCAAAACATAGGAACCGGAGTCCAAGTATCATATTTCAATTACATCACCTCATCAAGTTGCTTTGTACCTTTGCTGAGGTTTTGTAAAATCAGAGTATTAAGCTATTATCAAGTGGCAACTCTGCTTTTACCCTCAACAAACCACTTCCCGTTTTCTTCATCAAAGAGATAGGTTTCCTTACCGCAAATCATCACAGTATACCGAAGTCCCGTACCGCCGACTTTAGTAGAAGCAGCTCGACAGCATTGCTTCACACGGTCGATTTCGTAAACCTCGTCATTTTCAAACTTAATGGTTTCAGGTCGGCAAGTTCCATCAATCAAATGTCTTGCTCTTACCTCCACATATACTTTTCTGCGTTCTTCCATTGCCTAATTATCCTAACTCAACATTCCGGTCGGCATTGTGATTTCCGCCCTTTCAGGCGGCATCCTAAGATTTTGAAATAGGACACCGTTTTTAATGCTGTCCTTGCCGAACCTCTGTCGGATTGTTTCAATACACAAATCGAGCTTTTCCAATTTCTCAATTCTCTCCACATTCATAAACAAATCAATCTGTCGGGGCGTGTCCTGTGGCACCAAATTGATAGCCTGAATCGTGACAGAGCGAATTGGATTTTTCCAGTCGTATCTTTTCTCAAATAAGCTGAAAGCAGCCTTTGCAATGAGCATCGGGGACTGTGTAGGCATATCCAACTTCGTTTGCCATTGTTTTGAGAAAAGCGTGTTGTCCCGTATGTGAATAGCGACTCCATCCGCACACTTCTGATGGACACGGAGCTTGTGTCCGATGTCTTGGGTTAATTCGAGAAAAACGGGCCACACCTGCTCATTTTTCTCTAAATCTTTTACGGTGGTAATTCCGTGTCCTACACTTTTAATTGGCGAAACAAAATCAGTTTTGGTAACACGGGAGTGGTCATTACCGTTTGCATATTGCCACAAGGCGGTTCCGTTCTTACCGAGCTTCCGCTTCAAGAAATCGGGATCGGTCTTTGCTAAATCACCAATGGTCTTTATGCAGTAGCTATCTAATACACGCTGCGTTGCTCGACCTACACCGAGCAAATCCGCTGCGGGGAGTCCCCAAATCTTTTCCCTGAAGGTGTCCGGTGGGATTACTGTTACGGCATCAGGTTTTTTCATATCCGAGCCTAATTTGGCAAATATCTTATTGAAAGACACTCCGACAGAGATAGTCAAGCCGAGTTCAAACTTAATCGTTTCCCGTATCTCGTTTGCCACCTTTTCAGGTGAGCCAAAGATATGCTCTGTGCCGCTAATATCAAGCCAGCACTCGTCCATACCATACGGTTCCACTTGGTCTGTATATCGGCTGTAAACATTCCGTGCCAGTTTTGAATACTTAATGTATTCTTCGTAATGAGGAGGAACGACCACCAAATCTTTGCATTTTTGCTTTGCCTGCCATACGGCATCGCCTGTTTTCACATCAAAAGATTTTGCCGCATAGTTCTTTGCAAGGACAATGCCGTGTCGTTCTTCGACAGAACCGCAAACTGCAACCGGATATTTTCTTAAAGAAGGATCAAGCATACATTCGACGCTTGCATAAAAATTGTTCATATCACAATGCAATATGGAACGGTTCAACTTTTTTCGCCTCACTTCCTGAATTTTTTGCAAAACCACTTGACAAACGAAATGTCGTGTTGTAATATATAGACACGACACTAATGTCGTTTCTGTGTTTTAGATTATAGCACGCCACTAATGTCGTGTCAATATGAAATTACGAAATAAATGTCGTGTTTCAAAATTTTCAAATTTTAAGACGAAGGGGTATGATTATGAAATTCAACGAGAGACTTAAAGAATTGAGAGAAAAAAGCAAATTAACACAAGAGCAGCTCGCAAAGATTTCAGGTGTTTCCTCTCGTATGATACAGAGATATGAGTACGGAACATCTCGTCCTCGTTTAGATGCGGCAGAAAAGCTCGCAAAAGCTCTCAATGTAACAACAGATCAGCTTCTTGGAAATGGCGATATGCTTGTTGCACAAGCCGCAGAGAAATACGGCTCCAGAGGTGCAAAGCAGGCTCAGCAGCTCACCGAGGAAGTAACCGGCTTGTTTGCAGGCGGTGAAATGGCACAGGAAGATATGGATGTGATGATGAAAGCAATCCAGGATGCTTATTGGATTGCGAAAGAAAAAAATAAAAAATACACCCCAAAGAAATACCGTTCCGAAGAGTAAGTCCGTTTTATGGGACATATCTTTTGATAGGATTAGTGTAGGAAGGTAGTGTAGGAAGGTATGAAAGGGGTGAGAATCAATGTATGTTTGTAATTCCGAAATAGTGCAAAAGGCAAATCGGATTGTTGCTCAATGCGGCACCCGTGATCCAAAGCGCATTGCGAGAGAACTCGGAATAGAGGTAATGTATTTGCCGTTTTCCAAACAGCGAGGCGCATATAAGGTTATCATGCGAAATCGCTTTATGTTCATCAAAGACAATCTGCATCCGGTTATGGAGAACATTGTCCTGCTGCACGAACTCGGACACGACACGCTGCACAGAGAAGAAGCCACCCGGACAGGCGGCTTTGAAGAATTTAATATCTTTGAAATGCAGGACAACCGTATGGAATATGAAGCAAACATTTTTGCTTCTCAAGTTGCTTTACCCGACGATGATTTTCTTGAGCTGGCTGAGAGAGGTTACGACACTCAGCAGATTGCAAGAGCATTGAACTCGGATATAAACCTTGTGGCTTTGAAGGCGGATACGCTCATATCACAAGGATATAGGCTCAGACCGCAAGAACACTGTAATGACTTTCTCAAATACAATAGATAAGACCGCCTGCTCAAAAAGAGAGTAGACGGTCTTATTATCTTTTCACATATAATATAGTTTGTTATCGATTGATTGTGATATATTCTTTTACTTCGCAAGCATATTCTGCTTTAAGATCATCCAAACCAAGAAGATTTTGAGACGGCATATTGTCTAGTATTATTATATCAAGAATTTGAAATCTCAATTCAATTACATATTTAATGTTTGCCAATAATGTTTTATTAAATTGATCAACAAGAGCAGAAGAATTCTCATCATCATATAAATCAGAAAGATTTTCGTCAATTAGAGATGTGATTCCAGTTATATTCTCTTTTGCATCTTCTTCATTAGAATCTGTAATTATCGTATCATCCTGTAATGTTTCCAAAGAAGTAAGTAAAGCAGAAACAACCCAGTTGACTTCATTTACTTTTTCTTTTAGCTCTGACGCTTGCTCGTTCAAATTATCTGATGACAATATTCTTAATATATCATTCGTATCTTGTTTGAAATAATAGTAAAGCGAATAGATTACATCGGTATATTCGTAATTTTCAGAATTGTTTGATTCATTTTTTATGCTGCAAGCGCACAATGAATGCTCATGTACGGTAAGGAAGCAAGCAACCGAAAACAAGAGATAGACCGCCAGCACTACACTATTCCGAACCAAAGACCAAAAGATAAGCATTGTGGGAAAATCTAAACTTTTGGATTTTCCTACAATGCCAACTACGGCGGAATCCCTCCCACTCCTTATATCTTTCTGTATACATTGAATTTGTATTTAGTAAAATGCAGACAACACCCCGGATCAGCTTTTGGTTGGACAATTCCAACCAAACACCACAGCAAACAGCAGAAACTATTCTGAACGCCAAGAAGCCGGTATGATTGTTAACATATAAGAGGAAGAAAAATTTCTTTTAGGTACTTGCTTTCCTAAAGCTGATGTGATATAATAGTTTCATTCCAGAAAAGGAGTAAAAAAATATGCGGCAAGGTATTCTTAAATAAAACTATAATCAAATAGTGGGAACAAAGAATTATGATAGTCCCTTTCACGGGGGCTTGGTTTTTGTACCCAATTTAAGAATACTTTTGCCTTATCAATTTTGACATATCCCAAAAAACAGCAATCACAAATAGGTGTATGCTGTATATGTGTATGTCCGCAAATTATAATCCCCAGTGGTAAAAGTATTTTACTGCTGGGGATTTTTATGCCCTTTAGGGCTGTAAAAGGAGGACAATCACATGAAAATAATCAATATTGGAATTCTTGCCCATGTAGACGCTGGAAAGACGACCTTGACGGAGAGCCTGCTATATGCCAGCGGAGC
>NZ_JAHQCW010000028.1 GCF_019042275.1 Diplocloster agilis | reverse complement strand
GGGAACACATCACGTGTTCCTGGTGAATAGGCTCGGTTCCTGAACCCGGCTTTTCGATTTCACTTAGCGGGTGCCAGCGCAAGCCCTCCGCGCTCCCGGGGAGACACAAAAGAATCAGGCTGCCCGAAGCATTCCGGGACACCGGCAGACACACACACCGGCCCTGAGCAGCGGGCATATCCAAACCCGAGGAAGAACCCGCATTGTGGGGTAAGACGCGAGGATTTTTTGTACGTAAAAAAGTACAAGGTTTGGCCCTGAATGAAGGGCTGGAATCCTTGCTTTATTTCACTTCCGGGTGTATAGTATAAGAAGATTGATAAAAATTTATCAAAGTCTAATAAGATTAAAGGAGAGGTTTCTTATGCTAAGTGCGGAAGGAAAAGTTGTTCTGATTACAGGCGGCGGACGTGGAATTGGCTATGGGATAGCGCAGGCATTTGCCGAGGCTGGAGCCCGGCTCGCGATCACCGGCCGTACGGCGAGCACTCTGATCGAGGCGGCCGAGAATCTGGAAGCGGATTATGGGAATGAAGTAATGTGGGTAACGGCAGACGGCGGAGACGAAGCGGCTGTCAAAGGGGTAGTGGAAAAAGTAATTGAGAAGTACGGTAAGTTAGACTGTCTCGTTAATAATGCGCAGGCCTCCAAGTCTGGGGTGATGCTGGCGGATCATACAAAGGATGATTTTGATCTGGCGATCGGTACCGGATTATACGCCACGTTTTTCTATATGAGGGAGGCATTCCCCTATCTGAAGGAGTCGAAGGGCTGCGTGATTAATTTCGCGTCCGGCGCCGGGCTTTCCGGTAAGATCGGCCAGTCTTCCTATGCGGCGGCCAAAGAGGGAATCCGTGGATTATCCCGTGTGGCGGCGGCTGAGTGGGGAGAATTCGGAATTAATGTCAATGTGTTATGCCCGCTGGCTATGACACCCGGGTTGGAAAAGTGGAAGGATGAATATCCGAAGCTGTATAAGAAAACCATTGATGAGATTCCTCTGCAGAGATTTGCAGATCCGGAAAAAGATATCGGACGCGTATGTGTTTTCCTGACTACGGATGACGCGGCTTATATCACTGGCGAGACCATATCTCTCCAGGGCGGTGTGGGCCTTCGGCCTTAATCAGACTTTGGATTTAGACGGTTACCGGATTGGAACCGCGAGGTTTTAAATAGCGTAAATATGTGGAACGCCCTTATGCGCGTACAGCTTTACAGTTGTATGAACGGATAGATGTACAAGGGCGTTCCGCGTTTTACGCTATTTTTCTGTCCATATCTTGCCGGAATCCGCCTGATCAGGATTTTGGCTTCTTGCTGACTTCGGTATGGGTATCTGTGGGCCGGAGACATGTGGGCCGTAGACATGTGCGTCGGAGAGCTGTTTGACAGGATAAGCGGCAGGGATTAAACTATATACAACGTATGGACGCAGCAGGAGGTGGGAGAAAAGATGATTATCAGCGCCAGCCGAAGAACAGATATTCCCAATTATTACTCGGATTGGTTTTTCGAACGTTTGAAAGAACGGATGGTCTGTGTGAGAAATCCTTTCCGGCCCGGGGACGTGAGCAGGATCTCCCTTTCCAGGGACGTGGTGGATGGGTTCGTTTTCTGGACGAAGAATCCCAGCCCGATGTTGAAACGGCTGGGGGAGCTGGAAGAATTTCCTTATTATTTTCAGTTTACCCTGAACGGATACGGGACGGAGTTGGAACCGGGGCTGCCGGATAAAGAGACGGGTTTAGTGCCGGTGTTTCAGGAGCTGTCGGAATACGCAGGGCGCGAACGGGTGATCTGGCGTTATGATCCGATCCTGGTAACGCCTGAGTATACGGTTTTAAGACACCAGGAACTGTTCGGACGTCTGGCGGAAAAGCTGGCGGCATATACCCGGAAGGTAGTCATAAGTTTCCTTGACCCGTATACAAATATTCAAGGGCGCTTGGCCCGAAGCGCAGTTCAGGAGCCGGAAGCGGGGCAGATGGAGCAATTGGCCCGGCAGATCGGGAAGATTGCGTCCGAGTATGGACTTGACGTGGAGACCTGCGCGGAAGCCGGGGATTATGAAGCATATGGAATCCGGCATGGAAAGTGTATCGATGCATCGCTTCTTGGGCGGATCGCCGGCGAGCCTTTAAGCACCGGAAAGGATACGGGGCAGCGCAAATTCTGCGGATGTGACGCCAGCATAGATATCGGCGCTTACCACACCTGCCAAAACCGGTGTGTGTACTGCTACGCGGGCCATAAAAGCCGGGAAGGGCAGACGGCCTGCGAGGATCACAAAAGTTCTCCGCTGCTGGAGGATGAGATCCGGCTGGGCGATGTGATTCGGGATAGAAGGGTGAAATCGGATCGGGAAACGCAGCTGTCGCTGGACCAGTTTTTAAAGATTTAAAGCGTAAACCGGTGTTTCGGAAATGTTCCGGCTTTTCCATGCCGGTTTCCGGCATGCAGAGAGAATAAAATTGTGATATGAGCAGGAGTGTAACCATTATGAATAAAAAAAGCGGACAGGAAAAATTGCGGGAATTTACAGAGAGGAGCTATCAGGAGCGGATAACGCAGGTCACGGACAAAGTCTGGCATGTGCTGGGGGTGGGCCACAGCAACGCGGTGTTTATTGAAGCGGAGTCCAGCGTGATTCTGATTGATACCCTGGATAGCCTGGAACGGGGAAAGCGGCTCTTGGATATCATCAAGCGGGAGACGAAAAAAGAAGTCAGAACCATCCTATATACACACGGGCATCCGGATCATCGGGGAGGCGCCGGCGCGTTTATGGGATCAGCTCCGGAGATTATCGCTTTTGCCCCCAAGACGCCGCCTCTTGCGCGCACGCAGATGTTGCGGGACATCCAGAATCTTCGGGGCGCGCGCCAGTTCGGTTATGCGCTGACGGATGAAGAAAATATTTCCCAGGGAATTGGAATCCGGGAAGGGGTTGCCTACGGGGAGAAGCCCGCTTTCGTGCCGCCGGACACAGTGTATCAGGAGGATAGGGTAGAGCGGACGATCGATGGAGTGCGCCTCGAGTTGGTCAGGCTTCCGGGAGAGACGGAGGATCAGATGGCGGTGTGGCTTCCTGAAAAGGCGGTCCTGTGCTGCGGAGATAACTACTATGGGTGCTGGCCGAATCTCTACGCGATCCGGGGAAGCCAGTATCGGGATATTACGGCGTGGCTGCAAAGCCTTGAGACCCTGAAAGCTTATCCGGCCCGTTATCTGCTGCCTGGGCATACGGCCCCGCTGACAGGACAGGAGCAGATCCGGGAGGTATTGGGGAATTTCATAGGGGCCATCGATTATGTGCTCACGCAGACCCTGGCCGGGATGAACGAAGGAAAAAGCGAGGACCGGCTGGCCGCGGAAATAAAGCTTCCAAAGGAATATGCGCAGCTTCCCTATCTGGGGGAATTCTATGGCTGTGTGGACTGGACCGTGCGTGCGATTTTTACCGCTTATCTGGGATGGT
This sequence comes from Diplocloster agilis, assembly GCF_019042275.1. Classification (GTDB taxonomy): domain Bacteria; phylum Bacillota; class Clostridia; order Lachnospirales; family Lachnospiraceae; genus Diplocloster; species Diplocloster agilis. The sequence continues at coordinate 78,194 of NZ_JAHQCW010000028.1, read as the reverse complement.
TTGACGGCAATCCGACCAATCTGCATCCGCTTTCTGAAAAGGAACGCGCCGGAAAGACCATTTCCCTGATGGGCGGCCCGCAGGCTGTGGAAAAAGCGATAGAGGAAGCCATGAGAGACGGAGAGTACCAGTGGTGTCTGGAGCTATGTGATCTTTTGACGGCTGACGGGAAAGAGACGGACGGTGTGCGCGGACGTAAGGCGGAAGCGCTCAGAAAGCGGGCGGAGGAAGAGACCAGCGCCAACGGCCGGCATTATTATCTGGCAATTGCGCGGGAGCTGGAAAACGGCGAAGGCTGACAAGGAAGAATATAAAGTTAATCAAGATGCGGTCATATTTGAGAGAGGAAGGTATCGGATGAAAGTATTTAAGCATACGCTGGAAGTGGATAAAAGGCAGGCGCTTTTGGATATCACCCCGCGGGTTCAGGAAGATATCCGGAAAAGCGGAATACAGGAGGGAATCGTTGTGGTATATTGTCCCCATACCACAGCCGGAATCATGATGAATGAAAACGCGGACCCGGATGTATGCCGGGATATGATCTACGGGTATGAAAAGGTATTTCCTACACAGGACCGGGAGTACCGGCATTTTGAAGGAAACTCCCATGCCCATATGAAATCAGCGGCGGTGGGAGCGTCCCAGACGTTGATTGTGGAAGACGGCAGGCTGATACTGGGTACCTGGCAGAATATCTATTTCTGCGAGTTTGACGGCCCGAGACACAGAAGTTTTTATGTAAAGATTTTGGAAGGCTGATGTGGTTTTATTTTCCGTATCTTACGAAATTGTAAGTCTGAATCCTGAAATTGTAAGCTAAAATTATGGCGGCTTCATCGGTTCTTGGCTATGATAGACTTATGAAACGAATCAAGTGAGAACGGAGGTAATACAGATGAAGACATTCGTGAAATGGATCCGTAGGGCAGGCTATCTGATCCTATATGCCATACCCTTGCTGCTGGTATGCATCATGGGCGGCTTGCTTTTTCTCACGACCATTCTTTTCAGCTTCGGAAAAAGGATAGCCATGAGATTAGAAGCGTGCGGCGGGGATTGTTATACGTGAATGTTCACTTTCAGTTATAAAAGCTGTGAGGCATCGTTAGGTGCTGTCACAGCTTTTTTTGTGACAATTTACTTTGAAAACGCGAAAAAGGAAGAAATATTTATGCAAATACTCTCAAAAAACATGACACGTGTCCTTTTTGCGGAAATCTTAATACTGTTATAATCAAAGCAAATAGAGGCGTAAGAAAGGACGGCAGGGACAAAATAGGAACCCGATGTTATAATAACGTAACATACAAAAGCGGCAAAAAAGAAAGGGCGTTGTTTCTATGGAGTCTTTGGATATCAGAAACAGAAAATTGATGGAGAAATACCCGGTAATCCGGGAATGGATCCGGAATCTGCCGGTTGAACAGCTGAATCTGTGCAGGCCGGTAGAGTATGAGAGGGGCGATATCATCTTCCGCCGGGGCTGGGAGATCCGTTATGTCTACCTTGTGCTGCGCGGCAGCGTAATAATCTCCAGCAGCAATATAAATGGAAATGAGATGTGCGTGGTGTTCGTCCAGGAGGGATCTACCGTCGGAGAGATGGAAGCCATGCTGAATATACATAATCTGATATACAGCGCTAAGGCGTTTACCGCATGCGCCTTGCTGGAGGTACCGCTCCACGTGTTCCGGAACTGGATCCGCAGCGACCGCATTATCAGTGAAAAGCTGGCGATGGTACTGGCGGAAAAGCTGTACCGGGCCAGCGCGTCTACCGTACAGTATCAATACATGTCTGCGGACCGGCGGTTAAAAATGCTGCTGGCGCAGCACGGTCAGGGCAGGATCAGCGATACCAGGGAAGAACTGGCGGAGGCCTGCGGAGTCAGTGTGCGAACCATCAACCGGGCAGTGACCGCCCTGAAAGAGGAGGGGCTCATCATGGTGGAACGGGGGAAGATCGTGATACAACAGGAGCAGTTAGAACAGCTGACTGCCAATATATTAGAAGAAGTGTGAAATTCTACCGGTTACGCGCGGCCGTTAGATTTCAATGGCGGAGAGGAGTTTTACATCTGCCGGATAAATACTCTACAGGAGGTATGACATGAAAAAAGTAATTATGGACTGCGATCCCGGCCATGATGACGCGATCGCCCTGCTGCTGGCTTCCAGAGCGGACGATATTGAGCTTCTGGGCGTTACCACAGTGGCCGGCAACAGCGAACTGGAAAATACGACCCGCAATGCGAGGAAGATTCTGGACTACGCAGGTGTGACCGATGTGGATGTCTACGCGGGATGCAGCCGCCCGATGATGCGGGATCTCTACCGGCTGACCGGAGCCATTATCCATGGGGAGGACGGCCTTGGCGGCCCCAAGCTTCCGGATCCCGTAACTCCCGTTAAAGAAGAGCATGGGGTGGACTTCATCATCCGGACCCTGCGGGAAAGCGAGGAGAAAATCATCCTGATTCCCACAGGCCCCCTGACCAATATCGCTATGGCTCTTATAAAAGCGCCGGATATCAAAGAGAAAATCGAGCGAATCATTATCATGGGCGGGGCGGTTAACGATCCGGGAAATATCACCTCAGCGGCAGAATTTAACATCTATGTGGACCCTGAAGCAGCCAAAATAGTTTTTGCCAGCGGCTGCAACATTTATCTGAACACCCTGGATATATCTATGAAGGCAGTTTTTTATGAGGAGGACATCGAAAGGCTGCGTGCGCAGGGAGACAAGATCAGTGATATCGTCGCAAAGCTGCTGGACTTTTTCAGCTCCACACATGTGCAGCACTTTGGATTCAAGGCCTGTCCGATTCACGACGCGCTCTGCGTTGGGGTTTTGATCGATGAAAATCTGATTCAGTACCAGAAGACTTACCTGGATATTTCCGTGAATGATCCGCTTACCTTGGGGGAAACGGTGGCGGATCTGTGGGGAATCACCGGGCATGAACCAAACTGCTATCTCTCTGTTAAAGTTGACCGGGAATTGTTTGTACAGATGATTCAGGAACATATGCAGAAAACTTATCAATCCAAGAAGTGATCCAGGCGGACAGCCGGAAGGAGGAAAAAGTATGAGAAGGTTATTTTCAATGTTTTTGGCGGTAATCATGATCTGTGGTATGCTGGCGGGATGCCAGAGCAAGAGTGAGCCTGCGCCGCAGGAAACAAACGGTGCGGCAGCGGATGATACAAAAAAAGAAGACGCCGGTGAGGCGGCGAAGCCGGAGGAATCCAAAGCGCCCGAGGAGGGCAAGGATCTGCCCAAGATCGCCTGCCTGCTGAATGGAAACTTAGGAGACAAATCCTTCTTCGATTCCGCCAACGCAGGTATGAAACTGATCAAAGACGAACTGGGATGCGAGACGAATGTAATCGAGATGGGCTTTGACAACACGGTGTGGGAGACGACGCTTTATGAGGTTTCCGACCAGGATTACGACATTATCATTGTGGGAACCTACCAGATGCAGGAAGTGCTGGAAAAAGTCGCGCTGGAATATCCGGATAAGAAGTACATTATCTTTGACTCCGCGGTTTCCTATGACAAGGAGGACTATAGCAATGTGTACTCGATCTCCTTCAAACAGAATGAGGCATCCTATCTGGCCGGCGCCCTTGCCGCTATGATCGCGGCGGATGACAGCCTGCCGCTGTCCAACGGAGAGAAGATGATCAGCGTGGTAGCTGCCATGGATATCCCGGTACTGAACGACTTTATCGTCGGATATATACAGGGAGCAGAGGATACCGTACCCGGTACCAAGGTCGCGGTCTCCTATATCGGAGATTTCAACGATACCGCCAAAGCGAAAGATCTGGCCAAAGCGCAGTTCAATCTCGGCTCCAGCGTGGCTTTTAACGTAGCGGCTCAGGCAGGTCTTGGAATGATCGAGGCGGCTGCTCAGAATGAGCGCTATGCCATCGGCGTGGACGCCGATCAGGCCATGGCGTTAAAAGAGACTCAGCCGGACCAGTCCAAAGTGATCGTCACATCCGTGCTTAAGAATATCGACCAGGTACTGCTTCTGTCCGTGAAGCGCCATATCGAAGGAACCCTGCCTTACGGCAAGGAAGAGGCTCTGGGAATGGAAGAAAACGCGGTGGGTCTGGCTGTCAACGAAGTTTATGACGGCATCGCTACCGCCGATATGAAATCCAAAGTCGAAGAACTTCAGGGCAAAATCCAGGCTGGCGAGATCAAAGTGCCGTCCGCATTTGAGATGTCGGAGGATGAGATCAGCCAGATGAAATCCAGCGTAGCGCCGTAATAAGACTGCCGTAACAGAATTAGGCTTTCATAACAGAATAAGGGTGATTGACAATGACCGATCATGAACAAGTAACACCGATCCTGGAAATGCGGCAGATTTCCAAAGTATATGGGAATGGGGTATATGCCAACCAACAGGTCAGTTTATCCGTCAACAGAGGTGAAATCCACGCGCTGGTGGGCGAAAACGGAGCCGGGAAAAGTACGCTGATGAAAATACTGTTCGGCATGGAGAAGCCGGATCAGGGGGAAATCGTGCTGGAGGGCAAGACGGTAACGTTTCGCTCTCCACAGGATGCCATTGCCCGGGGAATCGGCATGGTTCACCAGCACTTTAAACTGGTGGATTCCCTTTCCGTCACGGAAAATGTGACGATGGGATATGAGCCGGTAAAGCGGGGATTTATCGACCGGAAAACCGCGAAAGAAAAAGTGAGCAAGATCGCGGAGCTGTTTGAACTGCAGGATGAACTGGACACAGCCACCGGGAAGCTGCCGGTCGGGATCAAGCAGAAAGTGGAAATCATCAAGGCCTTGTACCGGGGGGCGCAGATCCTGATCCTGGATGAGCCCACGGCCGTGCTGACGCCCCAGGAGACGGAGGAACTCTTTGACCAGCTAATGAAACTGAAATCCCGGGGTTACACCGTAATTTTTATTTCCCACAAACTGCGGGAGGTGAAGCAGATCTCCAACCGCATCAGCATTATGCGCCAGGGAAAAATGATAGACACAGTGGATACGGATGGGATCACCGAACAGGAGATCTCTTCCCGGATGGTAGGGACGAATTATTCAAAGAATCTGGCCAAGAAAGCGGCAGAACCCAAAGAGGTTCTGCTGCAGGTTAAGAACCTGACCGCTGTGGGCATGAATAAAAAAGAAGTGGTAAATAATGTAAGCTTCAGCGTCCGGGCCGGTGAGATCACGGGAATCGCCGGTGTGGAGGGCAATGGACAAAACGAACTGATTCAGATGATTACCGGACTCAGAAAGATAGACCGCGGAAGCGTCTGCATCATGGGCCGGGATACCGGGAAGCTGTCCATTCAGGAACTGCGGGAACTGGGGATGTCCTATATCCCCAGCGACCGTATGGAAGACGGGCTGGCGGTGTCGATGTCCATCGGAGAGAATCTGATCTCTACGAAATTAAAAGACAGACGGCTCTACCGGCACCACCTGCTCAGCAAAAAGAAGATCCGGGATATGGCCAACCAGCTGGTAAGGGATTACCGGATCAAATGTGATTCCCAGGAAACGCCGGTATCCATGCTGTCCGGAGGGAATATGCAGAAAGTAGTAGTAGCCCGTGAGTTTACACAGCAGGCGAGGCTGATCATAGCGGAACAGCCCACCCGGGGGATCGATGTGGGCGCTGCCAAATTCATTCATGAAGAGCTGATCCGTCTGCGGGACGAAAACTGCGCGGTGCTGCTGGTGACCGCGGATCTGGAGGAACTCTATCAGCTGTCGGATAATATCCTGGTGATGTATGACGGACGTTTTTCCGCTTATTTTCCGAATCCGGATCAGGTCTCGGAGACGGAACTGGGCAATTACATGTTAGGAGTAAAAATACAGTCGGAGACTGAGATCGGGAGGGGTTGCCATGAAGAAGAAAAACCTGCTATTTAGTTCGGCAACTACCGTCCTGGCTATCACAATATCCCTGGTTATCGCCCTGGTGATTATCCTGTGTGTGAGTGAACAGCCGGGGCAGGCGGTCACGGCGCTGTTATTAGGTCCTTTGCGGTCTACCAGACTGATCGGTTCCATATTTACCACCGCGATACCGATCTGCTTCACGGGGCTTGCGGTCTGTCTGATGTTCCAGGCATCCATGTTCAATATGTGCGCGGAGGGCTCTTTCTTTTTGGGCGCGCTGGCCGCGGCCGCGTTTGCCACGAAGGTTCCGCTGCCGGGGATTCTGGGACTGGCGGGACCGATGCTCGTGGGGGCGGCGGCAGGCGCGCTATTATGTCTGGTACCGGCCTGGCTGAAGGCGAAATTAAATGCCAGCGAGATGGTGGCCTCCCTGATGCTAAACTATATCGCGCTGTATCTGGGACTGTATGTGCTGAATACCTATTTAAGAGACCAGTCCTTCGGCGCTCTGGCATCGGAGAAGCTTCCGGATTCGTCCAAACTGGATAAGATCATACCGGGCACCTCCATACACAGCGGTATCTTTCTGGCGATTTTCTTTATCGTCCTCTGCTTCCTGCTGCTCTACAAGACCTCCTTGGGGCATAAGATCCGTACTTACGGCCAGAATCCCCGGTTTACCAAATACGCGGGAATTAAGGTGGGATCTGTGATCATACTCTCCCAGGTGCTGGGAGGGGCCATCGCGGGCATCGGCGGCTCCGTGGAAGTTATGGGTATGTATGAGCGGTTCCAGTGGACGTCCCTGCCCGGCTATGGATGGGATGGGGTCATCCTGGCGATCTTAGCCAGGAACAAACCGCAGTATGTGCCGTTGGCCGCCATCTTTTTGTCCTATCTGCGGGTAGGCGCATCCACGATGGCATCCAACACGGATGTACCCAAAGAACTGATTACCGTCATTCAGGCGATTATGATTATGCTGATCACGGCCACCGCGCTGTTAAAGGGTATGAAACAGAAAATGGTGATAAAGGAGGCGTTGTCAAGTGGGACAGATTCTTGAGATCATATTCACGGCGGATTTTCTGCACTCGATCATCCGGCTGTCAACACCGATTTTATTCGCCACCATGGCGGCGCTGATCTCAGAGCGGGCCGGCGTCATCAATATCGGCATCGAGGGTACCATGCTGTTTGCCTCGCTGATGGGAGTCGTGGGCAGCGCTTTTACGGGAAATGTCTGGCTGGGAGTATTGTGCGCCGTGGTATCCGGGATCGCGTTTTCCGGTCTTTTATCCTTTTTCCATTTAAAACTGGAGACCGATATCGTATTGACCGGGATCGCCCTGAACCTGATGTCCAGCGGCCTGACCATCTTCATCCTCTACATACTGACCGGGGACAAAGGGGTCTCTACCCAACTGGCCAGCAAGGCAGTTCCCAATATAAATATACCGCTCATTCAAGATATCCCGGTGCTGGGCAGTATCCTGTCCGGCCACAGCGTTTTGACCTATCTGGCGTTTTTCCTGGTCATTGCGTTAGCTATTTTCCTTAAAAAGACGAAACTTGGAACTTATATCCGGGCTGTGGGCGAGAACAGCGATTCCGTAGAAACCGCCGGTATCTCCGTGAACATGGTGCGGCTGAAAGCCCTGCTGATCTCCGGCGCGATCTCCGGTCTTGGCGGCGCGTTTATGTCGATGGCTTATGTCAATATGTTTACCAAAGATATGGTGGCGGGCAGAGGCTTCATCGCGCTGGCGGCGGAAGCCATGGGCCGGGGCGTTCCCGGGCTGTCTATGTTAAGCGCGCTGTTCTTTGGGATGGCGGACGCTCTTAGCAATAACCTGCAGCTGTTCAATATGCCCAGTGAGCTGACCCGGCTGATGCCGTATGCGTTTACGATCGTGGCGCTTGGAATTTATGCGGCCAGGGAGCAGCGGAAATCTAAGGCGTAGTCCGGGGATTTTGACGGGAAATTTTATAGGAGAGTAAGAACGTACCGGCGCGGTGGCTGCCTTTGATGAGGGGGCCCCGCGCCGGAAGAGAAATAGATTAATTCAAGGATTCCTTCTGGTCATACTCGTAAAAGAGAATGGATAGGTAGAGGGTAATTCGGGTATCGATGTCTTCTAAACTGCTGTTTAGGAGTTTTTTTATGCTGTTGATGCGGTAGATCAGGGTGTTTCTGTGGATAAATAAGGCTTCGGAAGTTTTTAACAGATTTCCGTTGTTCTCTATGTATTTTTTCAGGGTTTCGATAAATTCGGAGGAATTATTTTCATCGTGTTCCAGGAGGAGATACAGGTAGGGCATATAGAAACGTTTCCGGTCTTCGGAACTGGAATATTGGAAGAGCAGCCGGTACATGCCCAGATCGTCGAAGACGGCGATCTTTTTTTGTGGACAGAAAAGTTCCAGATACCGGTTCAGGAAGAGTATTTCTTTCCAGCACATTCGGATGCTGGTCAGCTCAGAATAGCAGGAGCTGACTGCCAGAGCCAGATGCTCGCCTTTGTAGCGGGTGGAGATCAGCTGGAACGTGGATGTGATGACCTGAAATACCTCGTCTCTTTCGGAATAATCTTTTACGGAGCAAAAACATAAGATCTGATTGGCGTAATACATGGGTGTGATGGAATATTGGTTTTCATAGAGGTTCTCTATGGCCTGGAAGGTTTCTTTGAGCGCGGAGAGAATAACGGAATTCTTTGTCTTTTCGGAGTGTTCCCTAATTGAGATGGAGAACAAAAAGTGATAGGTCTTGATGCGGACTCCGTATAAACCAGCCAGATCCCGGAGAGGGGCTTCTTCCTTTTCCGATGAGAAAACCAGCATTTCTGTAAAGGTAGAGATCTTTTTGCTGAAATCGTCGGAAACGGTAATGGCGTTGATGATTTCACGGGTGACATCGATCAGCCTTAAATTCCAGGGCATGGAGAATAGGGGAAAGGCCATTTCGTCGGCCAGTTTTATCATTTTTTGAGGGATATCCGGTATGTATTTGTTGCCGGTTATGATGATCAGGCCGGCCAGATGTTTCTCCAGACAGTCCTGGAGCAGTAAGAGCAGGCCGTCTTCGCTTACATCGATCCCAGCGCCGGTTATAAATAGCAGTTCACCGCCGTGAAGCCACTGGGAAACGGATGACGTGGTCCCGGTATAGGGCCAGATAACCGGACGGTATAAGCCCAGTTCTCCGGCGATTAACTTGATTTTTTTAAAACTGTTCAGTGACAGAAGATCATGACAGGTTATCGGCATAACGCTCCTTCTTTCCATACTTGACGCAAATCGCTACATGAGTTTCCAATCTAATTTGATAGTAACGAATTCCCGCGGGCGTGTCAATTGACATATATAATAAAAGCTACAGGCTGCTATGTATTAAAAGTACAAAATAATAATTATAAATTGTACTTATAAAAAACTAAAATGTAAAATAATATTGGATTCCGTGCATATTGCTCAAATTTAAGAAAGATTATACAATGTATTTATCGAAAACATCCCAACAAATGGCAATCATTATAAAAATATGATAAGCCATATAAACAACGCTGGAATACGAGGGGCGGATGGGCGCGGATCGATGAAAAGAAAAGGAGGAGGCTATGGAATTAAAGAACGAGATACCAAAGTATATCGTCATCAAACAGGATATCCTGGAGAAAATCGCCTCAGGCGTCTACGCGTGTGGAGATAGCATACCAAATCAGCTGGAGCTATCCCAAAAATATAATGTGAGCCGGGTAACCGTAAGGGAAGCCGTCAACGAGCTGAAGGCAAGGGGAATCCTGATATCCATAAAAGGCAAAGGCACATTTGTCGCGGATAAGATCGACAGCTATTATGGGACAAACCGGCTTGGCGGTCTGAGCCAGAATAAATCAGGAGAAAAAGGGGAGCTGCATTCCAAGGTGCTGTCAATCGAGGTGGTAGCGGCCGGCAGGGGTATCGCTCAGAGTCTGAAGATCAGGGAGGGAGAATCCCTAATTAAGATACACAGGCTCAGATATCTGGATGAGGTGTGTATCGCGTCGGAGGAATCCTATCTGCAGTACCAGTATGTGAATGCGATTGATTTCTGGAATGCGGATCTGGAACATGGTTCCTTGTACTCTTTGCTGCGGGACCAGGCGGACATAGAATTCAAATGCGCCGAGGAGGAGATCCATCCGGTGCTTGCGAATGATTTGCTGGCGGGTTATTTCGACATTGAATATCTGACACCTATTTTATATGTAAAACGCGTAACGATCACGGATGACGGAATTCCTCTGGAATACTGTGACAACTATGAGCGGGGAGACGCCGCCGGCATCCGGATTCGTACCATATCTATTTAACACCATATCAGGAGGATAAAAGACATGACTTGTAACGAGAAGATTCTGGGCAGTTTACTGGGAGCGGCGATCGGGGATACCATGGGCGCCCCGACAGAGATGAGAACCAAAGCGCAGATCGCAGAAAAATTTGGCGGTTATGTGACCGAGATACTGACACCTCCATCCGATACCTTCGCAAGAGGAGCGGAGGCCGGATTTGTGACAGATGATTTTAGCCTGGCCTACTTTACAGCGGAAACGATTCTCAAAAACGGCGGGAAAATCGATGAGAAGACCGCGGTGGAATCCTTACTGTGCTGGGCCGGACATGAAGAATACTATGGAAAATATGTAGGGCCTACCACGAAAGCCTCGATCAAGAAGCTGCTGGGAGAAGAAACGACTGCTACCTATCCTTTTCTTAAGTATGACTGCGCGAAAGCGACCAACGGCTCCGCGATGAAGATCGGAGCGGCCGCGCTGTTCAGCCCGGGCGATGTGGATAAGGCGATACAGGACGCGATCACGATCTGCCTCCCAACCCATGCTAACAATCTTTCGCTGGCAGGCGCCTGCGCCGTTGCGGCTGGTGTCGCCAAGGCGATGGAACAGGGTGCGACCTTGTTCGACGTGGTAAAAGCAGGATTGTACGGTGCCAAAAAGGGAAATGAGCTGGGAAGCCAAGTGGCCACGGTGCTTGCGGGCCCGTCTGTGGAGAAGAGAATCCGCCTGGCGGTGGATCTGGCGCTGAAGGCTGAAACTTTGGACCAGGCGATAGAGGATATCGCGGATTACGTTGGCAGCGGATTAATGGTCTATGAAGCTGTTCCGGCCGCGTTCGGACTGATGGTGGCGGCAGACGGAAAGCCGATGGATTCGATCTGCGCCGGAGTGAACGTGGGATATGACACGGATACCACGGCAACCATGATCGGGGCTATGGTAGGAGCGCTGCACGGCGTGGACGGTTTCCGGCAGGATCACCTGGAATTGATCGAGAGAAAGAATCAATTTGACTTAAGAAAAATGGCGGATGCGATCGAGGCAACCTATCAAAAATAGGGAAAAGAAGCATAGTTAATGTTTAGGCGGGAAGAGATGAAAGAAAAATATATCGTGGCATTGGGCAGGGTTTGTATTGATGAATATTATGTGACAAATGAATGGCCTCTGATGGGTGAAAAAAAGTTTGTAAAACCGCTGGAGGCCAGGATCGGCGGAATGGTGGCTAACGCCGCAAGTGTTCTGGCGGGATACGGCATAAAGGTCTGTTACCTGGACCTGCTGCCAAAAACCGCGCCATCTACAGCCAGTATACTGGAAGATTTCAGGAACTATTCCGTATCCACGCAGCTGATACAGTTCGACCCGGATATTGCGGAAACCAAGTGTATGATTTTCCTGAAAGAGGCGGAGCGGGTAATCTTTATCACCGATGTAAAAAGGCCTCCGATCCGGTTGGAAGGACAAAGCCGGAAGCTGTTTTTCCAGGCGGCGTATGTGTATTCCACCCTGCCTGACCTACAGGAACTGGATTCCTGCGACCAGGTACTGGCGGAATACGTCGCAGGAGGTGGAAAAATAGCCGTCGATGTGGAAGCGGATTCCTTTACAAATGCAAAGGAGGCCGACCATTGGTTTACATGTTGCAGTCTGGTATTTATGAATCAGCAGGCGTTCGATAAGTACCGGGGCGCTTCTGATGATGCTGACGCAGCCCGGCGTCTGCTTGAGTTGGGACCCAAGATGCTAGTGGTTACAAAAGGCCGGGATGGATGTACCGTGATTTCGAAGGAACGGGTATTTAGCCGGGAGAGCTACCGGGTACAGGCGGTCGACACGACCGGCGCAGGAGATACCTTTAACAGCAGTTTTTTATATGGAATGATACAGGGATATACTCCTGAAAAGGCCGCGGAATTCGCCAGTGCGGCTGCAGCGAGGGCGGTGACGGCGGTCGGGCCCCGCGCCGGCGTGGCAAAAGCAGCGGATGTGGAACGGTTTATCAGAGATTATCAGGTGTAGCATTTGCAGCCATCAAGGGGGAAAGAGTTTTATGAATGAGAAACCGATACTACAGATCAGACAAGTGGAAAAGAGATTTCCCGGGAATTATGTGTTGAGAAAGATCGATCTGGACGTCTATCCCGGAGAGGTTCTCGGTCTGATCGGAGAAAACGGGGCCGGCAAGTCAACCCTTATGAAGATCATTACAGGGGTTTACAGCCTGGACGGCGGAGAGATTATTTTTGAGGGGCAAAAGGTCTCCTTTCAGAATACAAAGGAGGCGCTGGCCAGCGGAATCGCTATCATCCATCAGGAGTTTAACTTGTTCCAGAATCTGTCTGTGGCGGAAAATATATTTCTGGACAGGGACGGTTACCACGATAAAGGGGGAAGAGTGGACTGGAAGAAGACCAGACAGGAAGCCCGTCGGATACTAAAGGAATTGGGTGCGGAATTCGATGTGGATACCCAGGTGTCGGAGATCGGCGTGAGAGAGCAGCAGTTGATTGAAATTGCAAAAGCAATCTCTTCCAACGCCAAAGTTATCATCATGGATGAGCCTTCCGCTGCATTGCCGCAGAACGAGGTAGGCCATCTCTTCGATGTGATCCGTCTTTTAAAAGAGCGCGGCTGCTCCATCATCTACGTATCCCACAGGATGAAGGAGATCGAAGAGATCTGCGACCGGGTGGCGGTACTGCGCAATGGCACGAATGTAGGTACCATGCAGCTGGCAAATACAAATATGCATGAAATCATTACCCTCATGTGCGGACGTGAGATCACGGATTATTATCCGCATGTTCAGCTGGAGCCGGGGGATGTGGCGCTGCAGGTCGAGGGGCTTACGAACCAGTATGTAAAAAATGTAAGCTTCCGGGTACATAAAAAAGAAATTCTGGGAATATACGGCCTGGCCGGTTCCGGTTCTGTACAGCTGGCGGAATGTATTTTCGGCCTGAACCGCTTCCGGGAGGGGAAGATCGTTACGGTAAAAGGGACTGCCGAAAAGCACACGCCGGAGGAGGCCATGTCTTTGGGCATCGCCTATGTGCCGCCGGACAGGAGACGGGAAGGGATTATCAAAGAACTTTCCGTGGAGAAGAATCTGATACTGCCTCAGCTGCGCAGATATTCAAAGGCCGGCTTCCTAACGCAAAAAAAGATAAAAAGCAGGACGATCGAGTATATGAAACAACTGAATATCCTGGCGGTAAACAGCCGGATGCTGCTTGATAATCTGTCCGGAGGAAATCAGCAGAAGGTGGTCCTTGCCAGGTGGCTGGATGTACAGCCGGACGTCCTGATTCTGAACGAGCCGACCCGCGGGGTAGATATCGGGGCGAAAGTGGAGATCTATGCATTGATTGACAAATTGGCACAGCAGGGCCTTTCCATCGTCATGATTTCCTCTGAGATTCCCGAGGTGATCGGTATGTGCGACAGGGTGATCGTCATGAACAAAGGAAGAATCAGCGGGACATTTGCCAGCAGTGAGTTAAACCAGGAGGTTCTGCTGAACACCGCATCCGTTGCCCAGGGAAAGGAGGGATGAAGGCACGATGGAAGATAAAATAAAGAAGAAAAATAAAATTTTAGAGTCTCAGGAATTTATGATTTTTATATTTATCATTGTAGTATCGATTGTATTCGCAGTGATTTCGGATAATTTCAGTTCTCCCAGCAACATTCAGCTGATATTTTCCCAGGTGGCCATCAACGGAATCTGTACCATCGGAGTTTCCATGGTTGTTTTCTTAGGTGGTATCGATCTCTCATCAGGATCAATCCTGTCCCTGTGCGCGGCCTGTTCCGGAATGATTGTAAATAGCGATATGCCTCTGGTGGTTACGATTCTGTGCAGTGTGCTGATTGGGATGTGCTGCGGACTTCTGAACGGTTTTTTGGTGGCAAGACTTAGAATTCCGCCGATTATCGCGACTCTGGCATCTATGAATATCATAAGGGGCCTGGCCATTATCGTGACAGGCGGGGACTGGATTACCGGTTTCCCCAAATCCTTTAACGGTATCGGACAGGGCAGGGTTTTCGGGCTTCCCATCCCATTTCTGATATTTCTGGCAGTCACGGCTCTGGCAGCCATACTCTTCCGTTATGTGAATATCGGGCGTAAGATCTACGCAGTCGGCGGAAATATCGCGGCAGCAGAGTTGGCAGGACTGAATGTGGTCAGAATCAAACTGTTTGCCTATATCTTATGCGGCGCCACGATCGGACTGGCCGGCACGATCTATGCCTCCATGGTCGGAACCATCAGCGCGTCCACGACGGGCAGTTCCCTTGGATTTCAGATTCTGGCGGCGGCTCTGATCGGAGGACTGAGTATCAACGGCGGGAAAGGCACCGTACTGGGATCATTTCTGGGCGTTGTGCTGCTGGGGGTGATAAAGAACGGCCTGATACTTTCCAAAGTATCGGAGTACTGGATCGACGCGGTGACGGGTTCCGTTATATTGATCGCGCTTGCGATTAACGCGGTTCAGATTATCAGACGGCAGAGGAGGATTACCATATCATGAGTAAATGGAAAGAATGGAAACTATCTTCCAGTTTAAAAAGTATACTGTTGATGCTTATTCTGATCCTGGTGCAGCTCATCTGGTTTTCGATTCAGTCGCCCTATTTCCTGAAGATCGGGAATATCGTAAATATTAGCAGACAGATCGCGGAGATCGGAATTATCGCGATCCCGACAGCGATCCTGATTATCGCCGGGAGTATAGACATGTCAATGGCTTCCACCCTGGGATTTTGCGCCATGGCGTTTGGCATGATGATGAATGGCGGAATCCCGATCTGGGCGGCGGCTGTGCTGACCATCCTGGTGGGGGCGGCGATCGGTGTGTTTAACGGCTTTTTTGTGGCGGTGCTGAATATACCCGGAATCGTATCCACCATCGGTTCTATGGTATTAATCAGGGGCATGTGCTATATCATCAACCGGGGGAATCCGGTGAATGGTTTCTCAGAGGGATTTATCAAATTCGGTTATGCGGATGTGTTGGGAATACCGGTATCCTTCCTGGTAATGACGCTCCTGTTTGCAGCGGCGGCCATATTGCTGCAGCGGACAAATTTCGGGGTGAAGGTATACGCCATTGGGAATAACGAAGTGTCGACAAGGTTCTGCGGGATTAAAACAAACCGGTTTATGTGGGGGTTATTCATTCTGAACGGGATGCTGATCGCACTGGCCAGTATTTTCCTGCTGGCCCGCCTGGGGAGCGCGGAAGCGAACCTGGGGCAGAATTATGACCTGGATGTTCTGGCCTCTGTACTGATTGGAGGAATCAGCATCCTTGGTGGGAAAGGGAATATCACCGGAGCATTTCTGGGACTTTTGGTAATCGGTATCCTAAGAAACGGCCTCAATATTATCGGTGTATCTGTATTGTATCAATCAATTATTTTAGGCGTGCTGCTGATACTGACAGCCGCCAAATGGAAAAAGGTCAAAGACTGATTCGGGTTATAGGATTATAGGTGTTCAGAGGTATGCGCAGGTTTAAGTCACTAAAAGGCTTTATTAAAAAGGGAGGTTTTTTATTATGAAAAAGATATTAAGTATAACAGCACTTTTGCTGGCCACAGTAATGGTAACTGCGGCATGCGGTTCCAAAGAAACCGCACAGCCGGCGGCTCCTGAGACTGAGAAAGAGCAGTCCTCGGAAACGGCTTCCAAAGACAGCGAAAGTGGTGAGAAACCGTTATATTTCGTAAATCCAAAATCTATCGGCTACGCCTACTGGGATCTGGCACAAAAAGGCGCGGAAGCAGCGGGAGCAGATGTGGGGGCTGAGGTTGTCTTTAACGGTACGACCGACGTAAACTCCGCAAAACAGATCGATATGATCGAAGACATGATGACCCGTGGGGCGACAGGCCTGGTGGTGGCGCCCAACGACGCCAAGGCTGTGGCTTCCGTATTCTCAAGAGCCCGTGCACAGGGGATCAATGTGATTACGTTTGACTCCGACGCTCCTGACACAGAACGGCAGTATTATGTGGGCGCGGATACGGACCAGAAGCTGGCGGAACAGCTGATCGATATCATTGCGGAAGATATCGGCGGCAAAGGGGAAATCGCGTTTATGGTAGCCGGTCTTGGAGCGGAGAACCAGATCGCAAAAATGGATGCCGCAAAGGCAAAACTGGAGGCGGACTATCCGGATATTGAACTGGTAGCTACGGTATCCAGCAACGACGAGATGCAGGTATCTCTGACAAACGCACAGAATCTGCTGAAGACCTATCCGGATCTGAAAGGAATCGTAGGTTTCGCAGGCGGTGAGGCCCCTTCCGCGGCGGAAGCGGTGGAACAGGCAGTGAATGCCGGCGAGCTGGAAGCGGGACAGGTTAAGATTACAGGAATCGGCTGGCCGAACATGTGCCGTGACTATATTAAAAACGGTACGATCAACAAGGTATTGGCCTGGCAGTCGGAGACCCTTGGATATGCCGGCGTGTATCTGTTGGATTGCCTGGATAAAGGAGTCAAGATCGAAGGGGAAATGGAAATGCCGAATGGAAAGACCATCAACATTGACGGAGCAAACGCGTTTACCGGATTGATTGTAATATCTAAAGACAATGTGGATGATTATGATTTCTAAGATCAGCAGATAGTATGTGTGGGAAAACGCACGTATGGAGGAAAAATGCGCAAAGAGATTATAGATATATCAAAAGCTGATTTAACGCAGATAGGCAAAATATATCATCTGGACCGGGCGGCGAACAGCGGAGTGGGGTGGGAATCCACCATTTCATCCGATCCTCCGGTCGAGGGGAACTGCAAGATTGGATTTGTAAGGTCTATACAGCTTCCGGTATCCGTCGAAAAGATGGAGAGGCACCTGACGACGGAAGAAGCTATGATAGCAGCGTCAGATGATATTGTGGTGGCGTTAGCGCCTGCCACGGGAGGAAAAGCCGACGATGCCCCGGATATAAAGGATTTGATCTGTGTATTATTAAAACCGGGGGATGTATTGGTGGTAAAAAAAGGGGTATGGCACTCAGCCTGCTACGGTTATTGCCGTCCTGCTATGTATTATTTTATGTTTGAGGATTTAAACGAACCGGTCATCTGGACGAAGATCATAGACGGTCCATGTGAGATTCGATTGTAATGTTCCTGAATACCTATAATTTGTATAATATATGATTGTCTGTATCGCAGCCGGCCGCAGGGAAACCTGGGGCTGGCTGCTGTTTGAGGTTTCCGGAGCATTTATAATTTGAGACATCTTATAATTTGGCTGTCGATTTAAGTCGATAACAGTAAAATTGATCCCTTCCAAAGGCTATGGTATGATAGAAGCATAACAGTAAGAAATGAGGGGATTGTTTTGGGATTATTTGATAAAGTCAAAGGACCGGTTTTTTTGAAAGAGGACAGTATAGCGGAAATACAGCTGGCGACTTTAGAAGAACTGCTGCCGCAGGCCCCGGCTGGTATGGTGCCGAAAATTGAGAAGGAAATCAGGAATCAGAGGGCAGGGATTGCCGGGGAGAAGCAAATTCTGTTTGAACTAAAGAACAGTCATATTCCTATGTATGTCCTGCATGATTTGTATTTGGAATATGAGGGCTTGAGCGCGCAGATTGATTTTCTTGTGATTACCCGGCGTCGCAATTTTGTTATTGAGTGTAAAAATCTTTATGGGAATATAGAAATCAATAACCATGGTGACTTTATCCGGCACATGACCTACCGCGGCAGGAATTACAGTGAAAAGATGTATTCGCCTATAACGCAGAACGAACGGCATCTGGCCCTGATTAAACAACTCCGTATGGCGGAAAAGGGAAATATATTGACCAAAACATTTTTAGATAAAAATTTTGATGTAAATTATCGTTCGGTTATTGTAATCGCCAATTCAAAGACTATTTTAAATGATAAATACGCAAAAAAGGAAATTAAAAATAAAGTCATCCCAGCAGACCGGCTGGTTTCATATATTAAAATGGTAAATTCAGAAAAGAATGCGGAAGATTGTTTGAGAAGGACATGATCTCTCTGGCGGAGTTTTTTCTGAATAGTCATAGAGAACAGCCGGATTTTGTGGAAAAATTTAAAAAACAGATTATGGAGATGAAAGAAAACGAACAAGAAGCGGAAGAGAAAATAGAGGAGCAAAGAGCGGTATTCGCAGACGAAGTAGAAAAGGTTACGGAAAAGACGAATACCGATACCGAAGCAACGGGACAAATCCTGTGTCCCAGATGCGGAGCCCCTATGGTGCGCAGGACTGCAGCGAAAGGGGTTAACGCGGGGAAAGAATTTTATGGCTGCTCAAGATTTCCGCGGTGCAGAGGTATTGTAAATATTCAGGATTAAAATTTAGGTTGTTTCTTCCCCGACAGATGCGGGTATAGGAACAATTCATACATACCCAATATGATACAGCCAACGGCATAGCAGCCAATATCTTTCCAATCAAAAACTGATCCCAGTATGATCCGAAGGATCTTATACCTGGCTAAACCGAATAGCTGTGCCAGATCAAAGTATTGGGAAAATTCAACAACGGCCGAAAACAGAAAAATGAAGATGGGTAAAAGGCGCCATCGGATTGGTTCAAAAATCCGGACTAAGCAGTAAATCACGAGGACCACCAAAACATCACCCAGATAAGGACGTACGAATTCATCGTGGATCAATACGGCGATCAACAACTCCGTCATAAATAGCAGTAAAAACAGGGATAGATACAGAATACGCCATTTCGTTTTACTCAATTGGGAGGTCTCCTTTTTTATTCCTTAAACATGTAATCCACGATTCCTTTAATATGATATTTTAAAGTATCAAACACAGGAATTGGCAATTTTTCGTTTGAATACATTAACGGTAGTTCGGTACATCCCATAATAACAGCTTCGATCTCCTCCTCATCTATGAGACGTTGAATGATACCGTCAATTGCTTTTTTCGAAGGTTCATTTACAATGCCAAATTCCAGTTCTTCCGCAATTACCTTATCTATCAACGCTCTTTCTGTTTCATTCGGAACTGCCACGTATATGCCGTTCTGCACAAAAGGTTTTTTAAAACATGCTTGTTCCATCGTAAATCCCGTGCCCAGCCACGCTGTTTTTTTAATTCCGGCTTCTTTCATTGCCTGATAAGTAGGTTCTACTATGTTAAGAAGCGGTATATGCGCCTTTTCTTCGAGCACATCAAAGACAACATGCGGGGTATTAGAAGCTAGCACTGCAAAATCAACGCCTGCCTTTTCAAGATTATAAATTCCCTGCAGCAAATATTCCGCTAATTTATCATATTGCTGCGCCTTGCAGTATCCTAACATTTCATACATATTGACGATTTCTATCGTAAGAGCGGGGAAATTTCCGTTTTTATCTTTCCGCTTGTATGCGGCAGCAATTTCTTTGTAATAAAGCAGAGTGGATTCCGGTCCCATTCCACCAAGTATTCCTAATTTTTTCATAAATGACGCTCCTCCCATAATTAAAAATTCCGCTCCATCGAATACGCCTTCTCAGACAAAGGATATATACGCTTCGGGCAGCATCGGCCCGAAGCTGTTTGCTATCCTGATTTTATCATAGGCGGCCGGTCCTGTCTATCGGGTTGTAATCTGGCCGCAGTCTAAATGACATGCCCTCAAATGACCGGACTAAATGAGCGGGACGGAGTATGGAATCAATAAGAGCAGGGACGCTTTGATCAAGCGTCTCTGCTCCTTCCCGACGGGTTAGAAACCTTTGTTTATCGTATCTGTTATGCACCGTTTCTCAGATCTTATCAAGGAATGATATCGTTTTATTTGACCGCGTTCTCAGCGAATTCCGTGGTAACCAGATCGGCGTAGGGTACCCGCTGGGACAGTTCGCCGGCCTCTTCCAGGATGTTTTGCAGCAGGGTGAAGCTGTCTTCCTGGAAAATAAGATCCGCTTTCCAGGTATCCTGGCTGTAGTACCGGTTGACGATGGTGGTTATGGTCTCCAGATCCGTATCTTCAAACTGGGGAGCGATCACTTTGGCGATCTCCTCCGGGGTGTGGGACTGTACGAAATCCATCCCTTTCTGGAGCGCATTTGTGAAGCTTTGAATGATTTCCGGATTCTGTTCGATATAGCTTTGTCTCGCGCTGTAGGCGGTGTAGGGAACGTAGCCGCTGTCCACGCCGAGAGAGGTTACGACATAGCCGTCCCCCTGCTGCTCTAACAGTGTCGCGGAAGGCTCGAATTCCACGGTAAAGTCGCCCTGGCCGCCGGAGAAGGCCGCGCCGGTGGAACCAAAGTCGATGCTCTGGTCAATGTTCAGATCCGCGGCCGGATTGATTCCATTCTTTTTCAGAATATACTCGAAGACCATCTCGGGCATACCGCCTTTTCTTCCGCCAAGAACATTTTTGCCCTTGATATCATTCCAGGAAAAGTTCTCCATGGGCTGTCTGGCTACCAGGAAATTCCCGGCCCGCTGTGTGAGCTGGGCGAAATTAACCATGTAATCTTCACTGCCCTGATTATACACGTAGATGGAAGATTCCGATCCCATGAAGCCGATATCCGCTTCGCCGGAGATCACGGCGGTCATGGTTTTGTCGGCTCCAAAACCGCAGACCAGATCCAGGTCGATGCCCTCGTCTTTAAAATAACCCTCTTCGATGGCCACATACATCGGAGCGTAAAAGATCGAGTGGGCAACTTCGTTCAGCGTGACTTTTGTAAGCCCTCCGCCGCCTTTGTCGGATTTTGAACCGCAGCCGGCCAATGAAGTCACCAGCAAAACGGCGGCAAGTAACAGATACAACCATTTCTTTTTCATATGCTTCCTCCTAAATTTTGAACAGTATATTATATTAGCGAAGGACAGAAAATGTGCGAATTTATTTGACAGAATGTAAAAAGTCGGCTAAAGTTTTATTCGTAGCACGGTTTATCAAGGATCGATTCAGAAAAGAGGAAACAATCGTGAATTTCGAATTGGATACTCATACCCATACACTGGCCAGCGGCCATGCCAGGAACACCATACGGGAAATGGCCGCCACAGCCGCCGAACGGGGAATCCGGCTGCTTGGCATCACGGAGCACGGTCCAAAATCTCCGGGCGTCTGTAAAGAATATTATTTTAACAGCTTAAAGATGGCCGGCCGGAACGTATGCGGCGTCGAGCTACTGCTTGGGGCGGAACTGAATATTCTGGACGCCTCCGGGCGGGTGGACCTGTCGGAGCAGACCCTGCGGGAACTGGATCTGAATATCGCCAGCCTCCATACCCCCTGCATCGCGCCCGGCTCCAGACAGGAGAATACCCAGGCTTACCTCTGCGCCATGCAAAATCCCTATGTGGACATTATCGGCCATCCCGATGACGGCCGCTATCCGGTCGATTACGAGGCCATCGTACAGGCGGCAAAGGACTGCGGCGTACTGCTGGAGCTTAACGAGAGTTCCCTTCGCCCGGACAGCTCCAGAAAAGACGCCTGGGATAATGACAAAGAGATGTTAAAGCTCTGCATCCGTTACCAAGTTCCGATCGCGATCGGCAGCGACGCCCACTGCCGTGACGATGTGGGAAATAACAGCTACGCGCTGGCGCTGCTTCGGGAGCTTCGGTTCCCGGAAACGCTGGTCCTAAACGGGTCGGCAGAGCGGTTCAAAGAACATCTGCGCGCCCGCCGTTCCAGGGCGGAATAACCATCGTTCAAGGGCAATCAGGAAAGAAGGAAATAACATGAATTTCGTATTAGACACTCATACCCACACCGTGGCCAGCGGCCATGCGTACTGCACAATCCGGGAGATGGCGAAAGCGGCCTCGGAAAAAGGCCTGGAGCTGCTGGGGATCACAGAACACGGCCCCATGATGCCGGGCAGCTGCCACGAGTTTTATTTCAGCAATATCCGGGTGGTAGACCGGGAACTGTACGGTGTGGAAATCTTATTCGGGGTAGAGCTGAATATCCTGGACTATAACGGCCGCGTAGACATGGAAGACCGCCTGCTGCGCAAGATGGACTTAAATATCGCCAGTCTTCATACTCCCTGCGCCGCTCCGGGAACCCGTGAAGAAAATACGGCGGCTTACATAAACGCAATGAAAAATCCCTGCATCGATATCATCGGCCATCCCGACGACCGCCGTTATCCCTTGGACTACGAGGCGTTGGTACGGGCCGCCCGGGAACGCCATGTGGCGCTGGAGGTCAACGAAAGCTCCCTGCGCCCCGGAAACTCCAGAGTGGATGCCAAAGAATTCGATGCGGAAATGCTGAAATACTGCAGACGGTACAACGTGCCTGTGGTGGTCGGAAGCGACGCCCACTTTGACAACGACGTAGGCAACCACAGTTTTGCCGAAGCGCTGTTTAAGGAGATGGATTTTCCGGAAGAACTGGTGTTGAACCGGTCGGTCGAGGCTCTTAAGGAATTTGCGAATAAGTATAAGAACAGGTAACGGACTCATGACAAACCGCCTGCGCTTTTAAAAAGTGGAAATATTTGTATGAACCTTCTGGACTTTAAAATTTCACTGTGCTAAAATAACAGATGAGGACTATTTGTAAAGGAGCATATGCGGTCATGAGTAAAAAGATCAGAACTGAAGCCGTTGACCATTTATTTGAAGCGATCTTAAGCTTGAAAGACAAAGAAGAATGCTATACGTTCTTTGAGGATGTCTGCACAGTCAATGAGCTGTTGTCATTATCCCAGCGTTTTGAAGTAGCCAAAATGCTCCGGGATCACAAGACTTATCTGGAAATCGCGGAAAAGACCGGGGCGTCAACCGCTACCATCAGCCGTGTGAACCGTTCGCTGAACTACGGAAACGATGGATATGACATGGTTTTTGAGAGAATGGAAGAAGAGTAAAAGATGTTATCCTGAAAAAGGAAGCGGGATCTCATGCAGAACCGCCACAACATCCGGAATAGAAAACAGCGGGAAGTGAATTACCTTATGACGCGTGTCATAGGAGTTTCACTTTCCGCTGTTTTTTAGACCTTCTCACATAATTAGATCACTATTTTTTGTCTTTTCCATTTTCCTTCGGAAGAGAATCGATTAATTTCTCAATAATCATCTTTTTGACATAGACATCAAAGCTCAGCATGCAGACAAAGGAGAAGGTTCTGAGGAATTCCTGGTCTGTCGCTTCCGCTTCAGGGAAAGTTTCCTGTGCATGTTTGAATTTATCAATGATATCCTGTTTCAGGAATTCGATCTGGCCCTTTTCCAGGCTGAATACTTCCTGATAAATGGATTTGATGTCGTAATCGCCGGAATCCTTACCCGGATGGAAAAAGTCGCGGGTGATGGGAAATAACAGATCCTGGATATCCTGGATCGACAGTATATTTTTGAAGTAGTAAATGAAAATCAGCAGCAGCTGGTGCTCTTTGGAGTATTTCTTTTTCTCCGGAGGGGGCAGCAGCTGATTCTTCGCATAATTATTGATCATGGTCTTGGTCAGGATCTTATCATCGGGGTTTCGCTTGGATGAGGCCAGGTGACTGTTCATGAAAGTAGTTACCTGATCCATGTACAGATCAATATTGGGTATGTCTTCTAATTTTATATAACTTATACGTGACAAGCTCTCCAGAATACTGTTCAGCATATCATTCGTATCAATTGTCATATTGTCCTCCTGTACCGTGTTTATATCGGCTTAATACAACTCTACAAGACACATTATATAGTATTGAAAACTAGATGGCAAGTAAAAGTCAGATTTTGTTTTATTTTTCCTGGCTGTGAGTACGGAGGGCTTGCGCCGGCATCCGCGAAGCGGAATCTATTTTTTGTTTTATTACCGTGACATGTGGAGGGTTTTGTATTATAATTGAGAAAATATAATTCTTACACACCGCATAAGGAGGATAATGATATGGCAGGAATTTTAAAACGGTTCACGGACATCATGTCTGCGAATATCAATGCGTTATTAGATAAAGCGGAGGATCCGGAGAAGATGATCGATCAGTATCTGCGGGAGGCGCAGAGCGATCTGGGCAAGGTGAAAGCCGAGACCGCCGCAGTGATGGCGGAGGAGAAACGCGCCGCCAGAGAACTGGATGAATGCAAAGCGGAAGCCGCCAAAATGCAGAGCTACGCGGAAAAAGCCCTGATCGCCGGCAATGAGAATGACGCCAGGACTTTCCTGGCCAAGAAGGCATCCCTGACAGAAAAACAGAACACGCTGGAGCAGAGTTACCGGATGGCGGCTGACAACGCGGCGAAAATGCGCAATATGCATGACAAGCTGGTCACGGACATCAATGATCTGAACGCCAGAAGAGACGCGATCAAGGCGAAAATGAAAGTGGCCAGGACACAGCAGAAATTAAATGAACTGGGCGCCAGCGCCAACAAGGCTTCCGATACGCTATCCGCGTTCGGAAGGATGGAAGCGAAAGCAAACCGGATGTTGGATGAAGCCAACGCGATGGCGGAATTAAATGAGAGCTCTGCAGAAAACGATATAGACGATCTTATGAGTAAATACGACAGCCCTTCTTCCTCAGATCCGGCCGTTGACGATGAGATGGCGGCGCTGAAGACAAAGCTTGGGTTGTAAATGGAATCACAGCGTTCAAACGAAAGGATGTCTATGCGGGACATCCTTTTCAAAGTCCATTGGGAGGATAAACAAATGGGATTATTTAGCAATCAGTTATCGAATGTAGTTGAATGGGAAGAATACCGGGACGACGTCCTGTTTTGTAAATGGAAAAACGATGAGATCAAGAAGGGCAGTAAACTGATCATCCGCCAGGGCCAGGATGCCATTTTCATGTTTAATGGTAAAGTGGAGGGCGTGTTCGAGGACGAGGGCAGCTTTGATGTGGAGACCCAGATCGTTCCGTTTCTGTCCACGCTGAAAGGCTTCCGCTTTGGGTTCAACAGCGGTATGCGGGCCGAGGTTTTATTTATCAACACGAAGGAAATTACCGTAAAATGGGGTACGAAGAACGCGATCAATATACCGGCTCCGGGATTGCCCGGCGGCATGCCGATCCGGGCTTTTGGCACTTTTAACTGCAAGGTGGCGGACGCGCTGGTGCTGATCGAGAAGATAGCCGGAGTGAAGGTTATGTTTACGATTGACGAGGTCAAAGAGCGGGTGATCTCCATGCTGGATCAGGTACTGATGAAGTGGATCGTGCGGGAAGGCAAGGATATGTTCAATCTTCAGGCCAACGCGTTTGATATTTCCAGAGGAATCTGTGAGGATCTGGATATGGAAATGCAGAAGATCGGCATCGGCATCACCGGATTCGCTATTTCCAGCTTCTCCTACCCGGAGCAGGTGCAGAAGATGGCGGAGAAGGCGGCGTCCCAGAGCATGGTCGGCGATATGAACCGCTATACCCAGATGGGCATGGTGGATGCCATGGCGAATGGGAAGAACGGATCAAGTCCGGCGTCCGATATGGTGGGGCTGCAGATGGGCATGATGATGGGACAGCAGATGGTGAACCAGATGGGCCAGTACGGGTCCGGGCAGGGAAATACCCAGCAAGGCCAGCAGGCCAATCCTGGCCAGCCTTCAAATAGCGCGGCCCCGAATTTCTGCCCGAACTGCGGAACGAAGACGAACGGCGCGAATTTCTGCCCGAACTGCGGCCAGAAGCTGGTTTGATTAGATACGAAATGAAAAAATGAGAACGACAGGCGGTACAATATGAGTATTTATGATACATTAAATGAGCAGCAAAGAGAGGCGGTTTTCCATACGGAGGGACCGCTTCTAATCCTGGCCGGGGCCGGTTCAGGGAAGACGAGAGTTTTGACCCACCGGATCGCGTACCTGATCGAGGAACAGCATGTCAATCCCTGGAACATCCTGGCCATTACCTTTACCAACAAGGCCGCGGGCGAGATGAGAGAGCGGGTGGATCAGCTGGTGGGATTCGGGGCGGACAGTGTCTGGGTGAGCACCTTCCATTCTTTGTGTGTGCGCATCCTGCGCCGCTATATAGACCGGATCGGATACGGAACCAGTTTTACCATCTATGATTCGGATGACCAGAAGAGCCTGATGAAGGAAGTATGCAGGAAATTAAATATCGATACGAAGATTTATAAGGAACGTTCCCTGCTGGCCGCAATATCGTCGGCGAAAAATGAGCTGGTCAATCCGATGGAATTCGAGCTGAACGTGCTGGGGGATTTTGGTAAGAAAAAGATCGCGGAGGCTTATAAAGAATATCAAAGGCAGCTGCAAAGCAACAACGCGTTAGATTTTGACGATCTGATTATGAAGACGGTGGAGCTGTTCCAGACTTGTCCGGATGTGCTGGACTATTATCATGAGCGGTTCCGGTACCTGATGGTGGATGAGTACCAGGATACCAACGGGGCTCAGTTCCAACTGATACATCTGCTGGCCCGCAAGTATCACAATCTGTGTGTCGTCGGCGATGACGACCAGTCCATTTACAAGTTCCGGGGAGCGAATATTGAAAATATACTGAACTTTGAAAAGGCGTTTGCCGACACGAAGGTAATCAAGTTGGAGCAAAATTACCGCTCTACCCAGAATATATTGAACGCGGCCAATGAAGTGATCCGAAACAATACGGGCCGTAAGGCGAAAACCCTGTGGACCGAGAATGAAGAGGGCACGCCGATCCTCTTTCACCAGTTCCAGACCAGCTTTGAGGAAGCGGAGTTCGTAGTGGGAGATATCGCTTCCAAGGTGCGGGAGGGGGAAGGGGAGTACAGTGACTGCGCTGTGCTGTACCGGACGAACGCCCAGTCCCGTGTGTTTGAAGAGAAGCTGGTATTTGCCGGGATTCCCTATAAGCTGGTGGGCGGCGTGAACTTCTATGCCAGAAAGGAAATCAAGGATCTGCTGGCTTATCTGAAGACGATCGACAACGCATTGGATGACTTGGCGGTACGGCGGATCATCAATGTCCCGAAACGGGGGATCGGCGCGACTACGCTGGGACGCATCCAGGATTATGCGGACGAGCATGAGATGAGCTTTTACGACGCGCTTAAGCTGGCGGATGAGATTCCGGCGCTTAGCAGAAGCGCGTCCAAAGTGAAGCCATTTGTATTATTTATCCAGACGCTTCGCAGCAAGCTTCCGTTTTTGTCTGTGTCGGAACTGCTGAAAGAGATCATCGATGAGACGGGTTATGTCCGGGATCTGGTGGCGGAGGATACGGAAGAGGCCCAGGGACGGATCGAGAATATCGAAGAGCTGGTCAATAAGGTGGTTACTTATGAGGAGAGCGCGGAGTCGCCGACTCTCAGCGGATTTCTGGAGGAAGTGGCCCTGGTGGCGGATATCGACAGCTTGGAGGAAGGCAGCAATTATGTGGTGTTGATGACTTTACATAGCGCGAAGGGGCTTGAATTTCCCAATGTGTATCTGACCGGGATGGAGGAAGGGCTGTTCCCCAGTTATATGTCCCTTCATTCGGATGACCCGGAGAAGGAGATCGAGGAGGAGCGCAGGCTCTGTTACGTGGGGATGACCCGGGCCATGAAGAAGCTGTACCTGACGTGCGCCAGACAAAGATTGGTGCGGGGCGAGGTGCAGTATAATCCGGTATCCAGATTTATTAAGGAAGTGCCGTCGTTATTGATGGAATCCGCCGGACATAAAACGGACAAGCTCAAGGAAGCACAGAAAAATGCGGCTTACGCCGCGGCAAAAACGGCATTTAAATCAAAGGCGTTCGAGCCCCGGCAGTTCACGGTTAAAAAATCGGAAGGGCTGGATTATGGCGTGGGCGATACGGTGCAGCATATCAAATTCGGACGCGGCGTGGTGGCGGCCATTGTCGAGGGCGGAAAGGATTATGAGGTTACCGTGGATTTTGAAAGCGCCGGGCGGAAAAAGATGTTTGCTTCGTTTGCCAAATTAAAGAAGGTGTAATTGGGTATACTATTTTATTATCGTTTTAGTAAGCGCTGACGCGCTGCTATTATGATATCAATATTTACGATATCAATACTCATCGGGTGGATTATGACAAAGATTTACGGTTAAGGGTGAGCTTGGAATAAGCAAAGGTTTACAGTAATGTTAAATAAAGGTATAAAACTATAGTAAAAACGGAAAACTCGTGGTATAATAATTCCGATGAGAAGATGGATATTGCCGTATAAGGATCCCGGAAGGAAGCAGACTTTTCGGAAACTTTGTTTCCAAACGGCTCCATTATGTTCCACCAAGGAACAATAAAAAGGAAAGGACGTGTGTAGGCATGTGCGGAAAAAACAAAATGGAAGACTTATTGGCTACAACGAAATTAAACGAGCTGTTACACAAGAAGGAAGAAGATAAGAGCAAAAATACGGTGCTTTGGGTACTGGCGATTATCGGAGCGATAGCAGCAGTTGCGGCGATCGCATACGCAGTTTACCGTTTCTTCACTCCCGATTATCTGGAAGATTTTGAAGATGATTTTGATGATGACCTGGATGACGATTTCTTCGATGATGAAGATGACGAGCCGGCAGGGGAATAAAGTACAGAAGCGAGTTTGAAAGGCTGCCTTTAAAAGCAGCCTTTTTGTATGCCGGGGATGGGTATGTGTGTAGGTAAAGATAGGATAAAAGCACCGTAGGAGGTTCGGATGAAAAAGGGACAGATCTGTGAAGGCGTTGTTGAAAAAGTAATATTTCCGAATAAGGGAATGGTAATAGCGGATGGGGAACGGGCCGTTGTAAAAAACGCGATTCCCGGTCAGACCATTCGGTTTGCCGTGAATAAAATCAGAAAAGGAAAATGCGAGGGAAGGCTTCTGGAAGTGTTAAAGCCTTCCCCAATGGAGATAGATGCGGCCTGCGGGCATTATGGGCTGTGCGGTGGTTGTAATTATCAGACGCTGCCCTATGAGGAGCAGTTGAAGATAAAAGAGGGCCAGGTGAAGGAATTGCTGGATTCGGTCTGTGAGGACTATGAGTTCGAGGGAATCTTAGGGAGCCCGAAGCAGTTCGGTTACCGGAACAAGATGGAGTTCTCCTTTGGCGATGAGGTGAAAGATGGCCCGCTGGCACTGGGGATGCATCGGCGGGGGAGCTTCTATGATATCGTGACGGTGGATGGATGCCGGATTGTGGATGAGGATTTTCGGAAAATCTTAAGGTGGAGCCTGGATGTGTTCCGGGAGGAGGGGACGCAGTTTTATCATAAGATGAGCCACAGTGGATGTTTGCGGCATCTGCTGGTGAGAAAAGGGGTTAAGACAGGAGAAATATTGGTGGATCTGGTTACGGCTGCGGAAGATGTGGCCGGGCTCGGGAAGTGGAAGGAAGGATTGCTTAAAATAGATCAGGATGGGGAGCTGAAGGGCCGGATCGCCGGCATTCTGCATACGGTGAATGAAAGCGTGGCGGATGTAATCCGGGACGATGGAACGGATGTGCTGTATGGGCAGGATTATTTCTATGAAGAGCTGCTGGGGATGAAGTTTAAGATATCGCCGTTTTCGTTTTTCCAGACGAACTCGCTGGGAGCTGAGGTGCTGTATGAGAAGGCCAGGGAGTATGTGGGGGAGACGAAGGATAAGGTGATCTTTGATCTGTATAGCGGAACCGGTACGATCGCGCAGATGATGGCGCCGGTGGCGAAGAAAGTGATCGGTGTGGAGATCGTCGAGGAAGCAGTGGAGGCGGCTAAGGTGAATGCCAGGCTGAATGGGCTTGAGAATTGTGAGTTTATAGCCGGGGATGTGCTGAAGGTTGTGGATGAGATCGCGGAGAAGCCGGATCTGATCGTGCTGGATCCGCCCAGGGATGGGATTCATCCCAGAGCGTTGGAGAAGATTATTGATTTTGGGGTGGAGAGGCTGGTGTATATTTCTTGTAAGCCTAGTAGTTTGGTGAGGGATTTGGTGGTGCTGCAGGAGAGAGGGTATCGGGTTGTGAAGGCTGGAGGGGTGGATATGTTTCCGGGGACGGTGCATGTGGAAACCGTTACGCTTCTCGTGCGGAAACCTTGATTCTATGCGGGTTTGCGGGAATTTTGGTGGG
Source organism: Diplocloster agilis (assembly GCF_019042275.1). Classification (GTDB taxonomy): domain Bacteria; phylum Bacillota; class Clostridia; order Lachnospirales; family Lachnospiraceae; genus Diplocloster; species Diplocloster agilis. The sequence continues at coordinate 47,946 of NZ_JAHQCW010000028.1, read as the reverse complement.
AAATGGAGTTGTGTTTCTGCGGAAGATGGTAAGGATAAGTTCCTGCGGATAAGGGGACGGGGTAACGCCGTGTGAATATGGAAAATAGTTTTGGTCGGTGGAAATGAATCACGAGGCAAAAACATTACTTTACCGCAAAAGGATACTCAACGACTTTAACCAATATTAAGGGCATCTAAAAAATATAATATAAAGAGTTATGCCTTGCTCAGGAGGTTTGTGCTTCAATAATATAAAAACAGGATATCTATATAGAAGGAGTCAACTATGCTAATAGACAAAATTGTTGATTATTGCAACAAAGAATACAAAAGTGAAAATACGAAGTATTTATGTAAGAAATGTGTGCATCCTACAAAATGTTCAGGAAGTTGTAAATCATGTTTAGAGCAGGTTCATTATCCAAAAAGATATCCAGATGGTTTAAGAGATTATAATTGTAAAAATATAATTAATTTTTATGCTTGTACATATTTATATAAATATGCTAGTGAAATATATTATCTGATTAAAAAAAGTGAAAGTTTGAATGAAATCGAAGATCTACATATTTTGTCAATAGGATGTGGAGCATCTCCAGACTTGATGGCCTTTGAGAAGTATTGCGAGGAAAAAGAAACACTTCAGACGATAGCATATTTTGGATTTGATAAAAATGAATTATGGAGACCGATACATGAAGAGATAGGGGAATATGTGAAAAACAAAGATAATATGCGTGTAAAGTTTAGGGATGAAGAGATATTATATTGCAATATGTTATTTCGCACTTTTACAATACGAAACAAATAGGACAAATTGAAACTTTCTTTAAGGAATTAATAGACAAAATTGTGAGGCATAAAGAAAAAGATAAACCGCTCATTATTATAATAAATGATGTAAATAGTTGCTACAGAGGTAGAAATTATTTTAAAAAATTTGTACAGAAACTTAAACAAGAAGAAATAGCTTGTACTTCCCAAGGATACTATTTTGATTATTGCATAACAAACGATAACCAGAGATATGGGAAAAAGCATGAAAATAAGAACATTTGTTTCGCGATGCAAAGGGGATTAGAAGAGTATGAACCTTGGGAAAAATGTTCAGGTGCTCAAATGCTTATTGAAGTGAGGTGAGATTATGATAATCAGTGCTAGTAGACGGACAGATATTCCTTCTTATTATTCGGAGTGGTTGTTTAATAGAATACAAAATGGATTTGTTTTAGTGAGAAATCCTATGAATATTCATCAAATCAGTAAAATAAATCTGGCACCGGATATGATTGATGGTATTGTTTTTTGGACAAAAAATCCATCACCTATGCTATCAAGGTTAGGTGAATTAAACAAATACACATACTACTTTCAGTTTACAATAAATCCTTATGGTGAAGAGATAGAGCAGGCATTACCGTCCAAGAGAAAGGTAATTATTCCAAGTTTTATTGATTTGTCAAATAAAATTGGAGCAGATAGAGTCATTTGGAGATATGACCCTATTTTGATAAATAAAAAATATACAATAGAAAAGCATATTAAATATTTTGAAATGCTTGCAAGATTATTAAAGGGATACACAAAAAAATGTGTTATCAGTTTTGTTGATATGTATAGGAAATACTGCCAATAATGTAAAAGAACTTAAATTAGAAACAATTAAAAATGAGGATATGCTTATTCTTGCAGAGGGGTTTTCAAAGATAGCAAAGCAATGTGACATTGAACTATGTAAGTGTTCAGAACTAATTGAATTAAGCGAATATGAAATATATCATGCGCATTGTATTGATAAAAAATTATTTGAATATTTAGGAAACTGTCCACTTAAAGTTGGGAAGGATCAGAATCAAAGGAAAGAATGTGGATGTGTTGCAAGTGTTGATATAGGTGCCTATAATTCATGTAAAAATCTATGTAGATATTGTTATGCAAATTATAACATTAATATTGTTAATAGAAACTATCAGTTGCATAATCCAACATCACCACTTCTCTTTGGAGAGGTGGGAGAAGAGGATAATATTACTGAACGTAAAATGAAATCCTTTAGAGATGAGCAATTGAGATTATTTTAAATCTGAAGAATTAAGAGTGTAATGCAAATTTTTGTCGTACTATGCAAATATGTATGGGGCGAATTAGTTCAAGAGGGGTGAATTTTCTTAAAAAGGGGTGAAAAACTGCTGAAAGGGATAAACCGGAGAAATAGTGAAATTTGTGACAAAGCCCAGCACTATTGAAGGGCGATACTTTTGCTATGCAGTATAATGGAGAAATTGCAACGCATGTAGAGTGCGTAGTATTGATGTCAAAAGTCAAAGTATAGAATAGCGAAAAAGTGTAGAAAACAAGGGATTTCTGGGAGTTGGGACTGTTTGAACAGCCGTTCCGGCTCCCAGTTTTTTATTGCCCTGTCGGTCTTGGAAAACTGGTCTACTGTAAAAATCGGTGGAGATTCGAGTTAACAGGATAGATATTGGGGGCTTTGTTGAGATTGGATTGTTAAAAGGTAAGCGTCAAATAAGAAGGTGTAGGGAAATCTGGGGGAATCTCCTGTAAACTTAGGGTTAGAGTTTTTAGAGTCTACTCTCAAAACTCTAAATTCAAAAAAGGAGCAGACTTATGGAACTTTCTTCTTTGACACCCGATAGGCAGATTAAATTTCAATACTGGCTGGATATTATCCGGCAATGCAGAGCATCAGGTTTAACAAACCAAGCATGGTGTGAACAGAATAGTGTTTCCTTAAAAAGCTATTATTACTGGCTGGCAAAGATTAGAAAACTTGCTGTTGCGGAATTGCCCCGTAAGGATAATGGAATCAGATGTATTGCTGCCTCTTCCTCTGTTCCCTTACAGGATCCGACTCCTGAGTTTACAGAAGTATCCCTCCCAAACAGTCACGTTTCTCGTCCTGCTCCTGCCGCGGTACTCCATATCGGCACAATGACAGTGGAACTTTTTGAAGATACTCCCTGCGAGCTTCTGAAAATCATTCTGAAAGCAGTGCAGTTATGTTAGGTGATATTTCCCATGTGGAGAACATCTATATCCGCACGGGCTACACCGACATGAGGAAACAGCTCAACGGGCTGGTAGACATCATCCTATACAATTTCAAGCTCGATCCATACAGCAATTCTGTATTCCTGTTCTGTGGAAGACGGGCTGACCGAATCAAGGCGGTCCACTATGAGGGGGATGGCTTCTGCCTTTTATACAAACGTTACGAGAGCGGCCGGCTTCAATGGCCGCGGACCGGTGAAGAAGCAAAACAGATCTCAGAGCAACAGCTGCGCTGGCTTTTGGAAGGACTGAATCCAGAGCAGCCAAAGGCTGTGCAAAAATGGCATCCACACAAGGACTAATAAATGCTAAAAATCCCTATAACCACTGGGAAATCCAACTGTTTTATGGTAGTATAAAAACATTGAAACGGAGGGATTTTCAAGTCATGTCAAGCACGGAACAGGAATACCAGGATCATATTAAAGAACTGGAACACCAGATCCGGCTCCTGAAAGAGCAGGTTGATTTCCTGAACCGTAAACTTTATGGAACAAAATCTGAAAAGACATCTACGCTGGAGATAGCAGGGCAGATGTCTCTTTTTAATGAGATTGAATCTTGTTCAGATCCAAATGCACAGGAACCGGATCTGGTTGAGGTAGAAAGTCATCTGCGCAAAAGGAAATATGCCGGCCAGCGAGAAAAACTGGTCGAAAACATTCCTCATAGCAAAGTACTCCATATCATAGATGAAAGTGAACAGCTTTGTGAGAAGTGTGGAAGCAGCATGGTAAAAGTCGGAGAAGAATTCGTCCGCACGGAGGTGCAGTTTATTCCAGCAAAGCTCAAAGTGATCGACCATTACCGGGAAACTTATGAATGCAGAGCCTGCCGCAAAAAAGGAACTCCTTATATGGAGAAAACTCCGGTCCCGTACCCTCCTGTGATGCATTCCCTTGCATCTGCATCCACCATTGCATGGCTCATCCACCAGAAGTTTGAATTAGGCATTCCCTTGTACCGTCAGGAAAAAGACTGGGAAGCCCTGGGATTAAAATTAAGCAGGGCAACCATGTCGAATTGGCTTCTGGTTGTCTACCGGGACTGGCTTGGACATGTAGTCCACCGTCTCAAACAGGAACTTTTGAAGCAGAACTATCTGCACATCGACGAAACTCATGTGCAGGTACTGGGAGAACCCGGACGAAAGAATACTTCGAATTCTTACATGTGGGTTTACTGCAGTATCAAGGATGCGGAAAACCCTGTCCGGTATTTCGAGTACCAGCCGGGGCGGGGTGGAAAATATCCGGAAGCATTTTTGAAAGGCTATGAGGGTTACATCCACACGGATGCCTATTCCGGATACAATGGGATCATAGGAGTAAAGCGGTGCCTGTGCTATACGCATCTGCGACGGACTTTTGTAGACGCGCTTCCCAAAGATGTCCATACCCCAGAAGCATCAAAACCCGCAGAAGCGATCCTCCGGCTGAATAAACTTTTTGATCTGGAAGCCGAACTGGAGACCTACTCCCCAGACCAAAAGAAAAAAGAACGACTGCTCCACGAGAAACCGCTTCTCGAGGCTTTTTGGTCATGGGCAGAGAAGAATGCTGTCGGAGAGCTGCCGAAATCCAAACTTTCCAAAGCGTTTCATTATGCATTAAATAACCGGCAGGAATTCTTCCAGTATCTGGAGGATGGTCATTGTTCTATCAGTAATTCGCTAGCAGAAAACTGTATCCGTCCATTTGTGATCGGCAGAAAAAACTGGCTGTTTGCAGGCAGTCCCAAAGGCGCATCAGCAAGTGCCGGGATTTATACTCTGGTTGAGACAGCCAAGGCGAATGGCCTTGCTCCAATAAAGTACATAAAGTATATCCTGTCAGATATGCCCGGAAGTGCTTTCCTGGAACATCCGGAATATCTGGATGATTACCTGCCATGGAATCCTATGGTGAAGGAACTCTGTCAATAACCGTCAACCTTTCAGTATAAAAGGTTGGCGGTTATTTTTCGATACACTATTTTATTTGACGCTTACGTTAAAAGGGGTATCGAGTAGACAAGATGGTTATAGGCACAAAAAGAAAGCACATCATTTCCTGTTGTTGGAGCGATGTGCCTTTACAGCGTATTCATAAGGTCGAGAAGGAGTTGAAGGATGCGAAGATTTGTTGAGGAAGTATCCAAATTTATAAAAAAACAGCAGACCCTTGGTAAAGTCAGGAGTCTTTGAAAAAGAAAATATCAATACGATGGATTCCAAGGGCGAGGTACTGCTTACCATCATGGCGAGCCTCGTCCAGCAGGAAAGCCAGTCTTTGAGTCAGAACATCAAGCTGGGCTTGCAATACCGCTACTAGAATGGAGAGGTACAGGTCAACCACAACCGTTTCCTTGGTTACACGAAAGATGAGGATGGACACCTGGTCATCTAGCCGGTTGAGGCAGAAGTGGTTAAGCGTATCTACCAGGAATACCTGGAGGGCGGCAGCCTGACGCAGATTGCGAGAGGTTTGGAGACGGACGGAATCCTTACGGCGGCTGGCAAAGCGAAGTGGCGGCCGGAAACCCTGCGGAAGATTCTGATGAACGACAAGTACATCGGTGACGCCCTTTTGCAGAAAACCTATACTATGGACTTTCTAAATAAAAAGCGGGTGCAGAACAACGGCATTGTTCCCCAGTATTATGTGGAGAACAGCCATGAGCCGATCATTCCTCGCGACCTCTATATGCAGGTGCAGGAGGAGATGGTGCGGAGAGCGAACCTCCACAGCAGAGAGAAACGTAAGAAACGGGTTTACAGCAGCAAGTACGCTTTGTCCAGCATCGTTTACTGCCCGAAGTGTGGAGAATTTTACCGCAGAATCGCATGGAATAATCGGGGTAAACACTCTACAGTCTGGCGATGCTGTACCCGTGTGGAGCATGGACAAAAGGCTTGTGATGCACCGACCATACATGAATCCGACCTGCAGGAGACGGTTGTAAAAGCCATTAACCTTGTACTTGGCAGCAGAGATACTATAATGGAGTCTCAGCAGAAGAATATCAAGACCGTTATTTTGCAAGGGGATGAAACATCAGTTGAAGGAATCAATGCCAAACTGAAAGAACTGCAAAAGAAACTACTGAGGTTGGCAAATTCAAAAAAGGATTATGGAAGCGTGGCAGAGGAGATTGATAGCATGCGGGACTTAAAGCAAAAGGCACTCTCGGACAGTGTGGAACGGTAATGCCTGAAATAGCAGATTGCGGAAATGCGAGAGTTTCTGAAAACACAGACAGCGGGGATTTCAGAATATGATGAACTTTTGGTACGGAGGCTGATTGAAAAAGTGACTGTTTATGATGAGCGGTTTGAAGTGGAGTTCAAATCGGGAGCGAAAGTGGATGTGGAAAGATAGGGATTAAGGGTTGCACCTTATGGTTTGGAAATAGGCTGCAGGGTGTTTTTTCTTTGGGGAAACCGGCTTGTGTTTATCAACCGAGAGGTTTATAATAGACGCATATAGGTGGAGGTGCATCATGACAACATCGGACATGATAAGAGCGTTGTGTGAGAAACAGAATATCAGCCTTGCGGAATTGAGCAGACGCATTGGCCAGACTCCGCAGAATTTTAATAAAAAGTTGAAGCGTGGCACGGTTTCCTTTGATGAGATGGTGGAGATTGCGGAGGCTGTTGGTGTTGGATATGAGCAGGCGTTTGTGCTGCCGGATGGAGAGAAAATAAGTTTATACTAAATACTTTATTTTTCGTTTTCTAAGTGAATGGAGGGTGTGTTTGTGGCAAAAAGCAGGAGAGCAAATGCTGTTATGCTCGGGTTTGATTTTCAGGTAAATGCAGCAATTGTACTTATGATCGAAAATATTGAGGAATTGAAATCATTACGCTTAGAGGGTAACTTTGAATATATCGAATTGAAACAGGAAAATAATCAATATATTTTGGCACAAGCTAAAGTGGTAGAGAAAAGTAGTTCTGATTTCCGAAATGTTCGAAAGAACTTAGAAAAATCTCTAAACTCCTTATCAGAAGGAAATCAGAAAGTTGATGCACGGCAATTAATATTAATTACCAATTCACCCAACCCTTTAAATGAAGATGCCTCCAGAAATATTTTTTTGGGAGCCGCTCATCGTGAGTTTTTATCCTTGCCCGAGTCCTCACAAAAGATAATTAAGGGGTATTTAGATAATATAAACCATCCATTAGATACTGAAAAGTTTATGATACAAGTATTGCCATTTGAAACAGATAGTGACATCGAAAGATATAAAGTGGTCAAACAAGTAGTAGATGATTTTATTGGTGAATTGAATTTGAATATTCCTGGTTTGGGAAGAAGACTGCTAAATATCTGGCATGAAGAAGTATTTAAAAATGGCACAAAAAAAGACCCTGCTATACAATTAAAGAAAAAGGACGTAATATGGCCGATTATGGTCATTGCTACCGATGTTAGTCATTGTGACGATTCTTTTTTAGATATATTTGATTCTAGTGCATATGATGAAATTGTCCGTCAATATAGAGATACTATAGAATCATGTTGTGAACGCTGTGAGTTTTTTATAAAGGTACTCTCTGATTATAATACATACCAATCAGCAAAGAAACCATCCGAGAAGTGTATGGATTTTGTGTTGAATAAATGGAGAAATTATTTGCTGGAATTTGATCTGGATGATATTGATGAAGAATTACAAAAAGGGTTAATACAGATTATTTTATATAGGATAGTTCGTAATAGAATCGTTATTCAAAATATTAAGAAGGGGGTAAAACTGTGATATTCAAGTCGATACGTCTTAAAGAAGGTTTTTTTGAACGCACGATTGCATTTTCAGATAGTGTTAATCTGATTCATAGTGTAAAAAATAGTTGTGGTAAAACTACCCTTCTTCGTTTTATGCTATATGCTCTTGGCTATAACATTCCCAACACTCGGAAGATTAAGTTTGACTGTTGTGAAGTGGAAATGGTAATAGACTGTGAGGCGGTGGGGGAGGTTTCATTATTACGTCATAATGATATTGCTATTGAAGCTACAGTGGCGAATAAAAAAAGAACTTATGTACTTCCAGAACAGCAAAATGATTTGCATTCAATTATTTTTGGAACAGAGAATGTTGATGTTTTAGGGAATTTATTAGGGGCTTTTTATGTGGATCAAGAAAAGGGCTGGACGTTACTGAATCGAGGAGTTGTAATTGGAAGCATCCATTTTAAGATTGAGGAATTAATTCGTGGATTAGCAGACTGTGATTGTTCTGATTTGATTCGTCAAGAGGCACAGTTATCAAGGGAAATGACAAAATATAAGCAAATGTTTAGCGTTGCACAATATAAGAAAACTCTGGATGAAGAAGCAGGTGAGCTGGTTACAGATAGTTATGAAGAAGAATCAAATGTTGCTGTAAATCAGCTCCTTTTTCGTCAAAAGAGATTAAAGGCGGAACTTAGGAGAATTGATAATACGTTATCTGATAATAAAAGATTTAAAAAATTTGTTGCTGATATGAAATTATTGGTTCAGGCTCCTGATGGGTCAACTTTTCCCGTAACAGAGGATAATATTGTTGGTTTGAATGATGCAATAGACTTACTGATTTCTAAGAGAAAAATGGTATCTAAAGAGTTTGCTACTATTTCTGGATTGATAGATAGACTTGAAAAGGAAAAAGACAAAGAATATGAGCAGATGGAATTTTATAAGTTTGCTAGCCAGTTAGAGATATTTGATAAGAGAATAGCGAGAATGCCAATGAACCCTGTCGCAATCGAACAGGAAATTAAACGATTGGATAAAGAGATTAAATCAATTCGAACGGAAATTAGTAATATTACTCGGAATAATAATGAGATTGTTTCAGCAATATCTAATAATGTAGTCAAATATGCAGAGGAGCTAGGACTGGGTAATAAAGAAACAATACCTGCATCGTATCTTTTTACCTCTAACCTCAAAGAGCTTTCGGGGGCAGTTCTGCATAAAACGGCGTTTGCATTCAGGCTTGCATATATTACTGTAATTGAGGATGCTTTAAAAATCAAATTACCTATAATGCTTGATTCACCGAGTGGAAAAGAAGTTGACCAAGCCAATATCAAACTTATGATGGATATTTTGAAAAGAGATTTTGCTGATCATCAGATTATTATTGCTTCTATTTTTAATTATAATTTTGATGAAGTGAACATTATAGAAATTAAAGAACGTTTGATTGAAGTGAATTTTAAATAATATGTGAAATAGTGAGTTTTATAAGGGAACTGTTGGAGAACAAAAGAAGGAGTTAAAATGGACAAGATATTTTTATCACATAGTAGTAAAAATAAGAATTATGTTAGACCGATTTATGAGTATTTTGGCGGAGACAGATGTGTTTTTGACGAAATGACATTTGAGGCAGGGATGCAGACTATTAAAGAAATTTTTAAGGGAATAGATGACGCAGATATATTTGTATTCTTTATTTCCAACGATTCTTTAGAATCAGAATGGGTGAAAAAAGAGATTTATCAGGCTCAAGAACATCTTAATAACGATAGTAAAAAACTATCACAGATATTTCCGATAATTATTGATGACTCCATAGCATATGCAGATACAAGAATACCGGACTTTTTAAAGACTGGTTTTGGAGCTTATAACCTGAGACATATACAAAATTATAAAGTGGCATGCAAAAAGATTGAGGAACAATTAACGAGGCTTAGAATGGAAAAAGAAATTGACTTTGATAATAAGTTAAACTTTTTCTATGGAAGAGATTTGGAAAAAAAGACATTTAAAGAAAAACTAGACGAAAGAGATGAAAATGGTAAATTACGGCATATAAAATGTCTTGTAATTTCTGGGATTGATGGTATTGGTAGGAGGGCGTTTGCACGTGCAGCATTGAAGGATTCACAAATGATGGAAAGATATTATTTTCCTATGAGCATATCGTTATCTCAGAATGATTCTATCGATGATTTTATCATGAAACTGAATAGTGATTTGGGACTAGGTGATTATAATAATGATGATATTGCTAAATTAGGAAGTATGGATGATAAAATTGATATTTTGGTAGAGTTATTAAATACAGCTCAAAAATATCGTGAGCAAATTTTTGTTGAAGATGATATGTGTCTTGTTAAATCATCAGAAATCACATATTGGTTTGAAAAAGTCTTAGAAAAAATAGGGCGAAAGGTGACATTGGTAATAATTACAAGAATCAGTTTGAACTCTTTTAGGTATCGTAGAAATAAAAATGTATTTCAAATCTCGCTGCAAAACTTAGAACCAAGTGACACATTCGGTTTTTTAAGAGGTTATTCTAAAATATGTGGCATTCCTTTTGAAGAGGAAGATATTGACTTTTTTACAGAAATACTAACAGGTTATCCTCTTCAAATACAGTATTGTGTAGAATTAGCATGCGATAATCAGAGTATACAGTATGTAAAAGATAATTCTTATTTGGTATATGATATGCCTAAAGTAAATTCGGCAAAAATTTTAGATGTTATAATAGAAGATAATTTAAAAGAAGAATACAATGGATTTTTGGCATTAATTGCTCAATTAGGAACCGTTCCAGTCAGTTTGGTTGAATATGTTATTAAAAAAAATGCTGTATACCGCCAAATATTAAGTAGAATTAAAATGTTTACTATTTGTAGTACAGTAGGAACATCAGGGGAATATCTAAAGTTGAATTCTGTCATTAGAGATTATGTTTTGAGAAGTGGATTTAGCATGACAGATGACATAAAAGGTATTCTTAATGATAACATTGAAGAATTCACCAAAAGAATGGAAGATCCACAATACATGAATTATTTGTCGTTTTCTGAGTTTTCATATTATGTCAAAGAAAACTTGAAAAATAATGTTTCTGTGCCTGATAGATTTCTATATGCAACGGTATATGTTAAATCGGTAATTGAGTTGTACAACGCAGGAAAGTATTTGAGAGTTTTAGATATAGTAAAGGAGATGAAACAATCAAGATTATTTTTGAATAGCGATGAGGACGCAAAGAATGTTATTCAGTTTTATTATTGTAGTGCATTGGCAAGATTAAAGATGATAGAATTTGATGCAGAAGTTTCATACTTTAGAGAAAATGAAGCATATCAACAATATAATTTTCTGAAAGGGTTTAATTATCGTTTGCAGGGACAATATCAAATGGCAGAGAATAGTTACCTTAATGTACTGGGAAGAAATCCAAGGCATGACAAAGCTAGGAGAGAATTGGTTTTAATTTATACTAATATGCAAGATTATGATACGGCTTTGGATTTAGCAGAACAGAATTATAGAGATTATCCAGAGAATTTGTATCAGATGCAAGCATATTTTGACTGTTTGATGTACAAGATTGATTTGACAGAACGTCAGAAGGAAGACATTAATGATATTTTGGAGACTGCAGAAAGCATTTATAGAATTGCTGCAAGTGAAATTTATTTCCAGTTAAAGGCTAAATATTTGGCATTTATTGATAACGATACGGAAAAAGCGTTACAAGTATTAGAAGAAGGTTTAGTTAAATTTGATCATTCATTCTATATACATAAAGATTATTTTGATATCTGTAGACGAGCAAATGACAAATTAGGAATGGAGAAGGCTTATAATAATTTAAGAAGTATCGCCGGCTCAGGAAATGCAAATTTTAGCATTGCTTTATTATGTCGCGAAGCGTATTTAAACGCATTTCAGGGAAATCCAAAGTTGCAATTGGGCTAAAGCTAAAATCAAATAGTCATCTTACTGAAAATGCTATGGAAAATATAATGAACCATGTAGATGTTATATTGAAGAAAGTAAATAATAGTTGAAACTCAAAATTTTTCGATTGGTGTTGATATGTTTCCTGTTACGACCACAACACTAAAAACAGTGGTGGATTAAGTCGGACAAACTAAGGAGCAAAAGACGTACTTCCTGTCCTCTCGTGCCATTGTGAAACAGTGGCGCTGCTGGAGCGGAAAGCTTGATTCTATGTAGGTTTGCAAGATTATATGAGGAAATGGAGCTGTATTTTAAAAAAATAAAGGTGGATAAGTTTCCGTCTGGATGGGACGGGGAGTCCCAGGCGGGCAACCATCAGTATGATAGCATAATCACTTTTCCAATGGATTACCAATATCAACGAAGCCCAGGATTTTTTCAAAATCTTCAAGAATCCATATTGAAGGAAGATGTTCCCTGGAGCGTAAGAGGTTTGATTCAAGTATAAAAAGGGATAAATCCTTTTCATGATATCCGTTGAGGTACAGATAACGGAAAAATTGCCTCAGCTCCTTAGCAGGGCGGTAACAGAACGGCCATGATAACTGGCAACGTTCGCAATAAAGGGGGTTATATTCTGGCTTAAGTATACGGAAGGATTCTACCTGCTCCTGCTAAAGAAACATAGTTAGACACCGCAGCGTTCTGGCATAATCTGAGATGGTAGACGGCACATCCCCATTTGTCTCTAAATTCTGAAGGAGCGTATCCGTAATGGTGCAAATTGAGTAGGAATTGTTTCCGTATTTGTGCAGATCAGGCTCCAATGCTATAAACATCCATCTTTATAAAACTGATAGAGCGTCTGAAAAGCTTCCCACACGGTGCGCTGATTGAGTGTGAGTTCTTCCTGTATTTCTTTAATCCCATAGACTTGTGTCAAAAAGTCATACCAATACTGTGGCTGGAAGTCATCTTTTATGGAATACTTAAGATAACGTTTCCAGACTTCCCAACGATGGCAGATAGTGGAATTAGAGAAATTAAGTTTACATAGCGTTTTCAGCTCCAGGCATAAGAGAATATAATGCAGAAAGATTTTGATAGGGGTTGTTCATTTGTGTTTACCTTCGATATTTATGATATCTAAGATTTCCATTTAAGTAAACGCTACCCGTATTGTAAATTCAATCAGAATTATGGAAAGTATTAAACCAACAAAAATTATAATTATTTAATTTTTCTTAAAAACTTTCCATAACACATAACTATTCATAAAAAAACTGATGGAAAGCTTTTCATAAGGTTTTTAAAGCATATGAAAGTAACACTAGAGTAGTATCATTTAACGGACAGTGGGTTTCAAGGTTCAACAGAGCATGACAGAAAAAGAGACAGGGGAGATAGAACTCCTAATGATCTACAGCGTATCGGAATAGAATTATAAAGGTTATGAGTGGAACCGCATCTCCTGGTGCGACAGATTGCTACTTTAATCGCTGTTTCTTAACTCTGTCAAGATGGAAGATAGTGGTATGGCTGCTATTGAAAAGACTTCTTCGGGGCAGCAGAGATATAAAAGACAAGTTGTAGGAAAATAAAGTGGAGGATAGCCAATGTATATACAGAGGATTTCAATAAAAAACTATCGGAATTTTATGGATTTTACCATGAAGTTTCACAAGGGACTCAACGTTATAATTGGTGCGAATAATTCTGGCAAAACAGGACTACTTACTGCTGTGAAATTGTTGCATGAACCTTCTATTTGTGCTGACGATTTTAATAAAAATGACCTACTTGGGTTTGGAGCAAAATATCGCGAGGATGCGCCACAGATTACAATTGAGTATACTATTTGTCATACTATTTCTGAGGAAGACACAGAAGACGAGAGTATTATTAGGTTGCTGCCATTTCTTGGCATAAACGAGATTACAGAATTTCAACAGAAACCTGATGGTACAACTAATTACAATGTTACGGCTTCTATTAAAGCAATTTGTACCCTGGATGAAAAGGTTCTTAATGATTATAAAGGTGAAGTAGCAAAAATAGCAGATGAAGAATTTGGAAAATATATGACCATTCTGAAATCGTTTGAACACCGCTATTCGTGGACTTATTGTAATGCCGCTAGTAATACCATTGCAGATAAAAAAGATGCAACACAAATATTTGATATTAGATTTATTGGTGCGGAGCGAACCAGTGATGATGTTCACAAGGAAACAAAGCGTGAAATTGATGCCTTCGCAAAAGATCAAGGAAATGCTACTGCGATTGCACAACTGAGGGATTCCGTAGCTGCTGATATGAAAGACATTCTCCAGTCTGTATTGGATCGGTTAGAAAAATTATTTGAAAGCGAAAACAATGATATCGGGTTGTCGCATGGCAATGTGTCAATTTCTCAAAATCTTCGTCCAAATGTGTCTGTGGGAGATTCGTATATAACGGAAGTAAAGGACACCAAATCTGACTATATTGTTCCGCTTACTTATAACGGATTGGGTTACAATAACCTGATTAATATTTATATGCTGATAAAGCTAACGGAAATCCGTCCGGGCAGGGACTTCCGAATTTTACTACTTGAAGAACCCGAAGCGCATTTACACCCCGCTTTGCAATACAAGCTATTTAAATATTTACGTAAGTTAGACCAAGAGGATAATCTTAATCAGCAGATATTTGTTACTACACATTCGAGTAACATCTCCGCCGTAGCGGGAATCGACAATATGTTTATGATTGCCTATGATAGGAACGGAGATTGTGTTGATTGTAAAGAGCAGAGCCTCTCAGAACAGTTTACTGACAATGATGGATCTGAAAGGCACAAAGAGAAAGCCAAAAAACACTTAACAAAGTTCCTCGATGTCACTCGTTCGGATATGTTGTTTGCTGATAAAGTGATATTAGTTGAGGGTATCGCAGAGCGGCTTTTAATGCCATTGTTTATGGAAAAGTGTGGTTGCTCTTACGAGGACGAGCATATTGCTGTGGTTGAAATTGGCGGTAAGCATTTTGAACATTTTATAGAGTTGTTTAACGGCAACGCTGTTCGCAAAAAAATTCTGTGCATAACTGATTGCGATTTTGTATGGCTTGAAGACGGTAAAGTTGCAGATTTCGAGTCATATAAGACGGCGGTGCCTGAACATATACAGAAACTTAATGATCGCTTTTTGATTGACAATTTTCACATATCAACACAGTCGGATGGTGGGCGCACATTCGAAGATGAGTTATTGC
The DNA here is from genome assembly GCF_019042275.1 of Diplocloster agilis. Taxonomy (GTDB): domain Bacteria; phylum Bacillota; class Clostridia; order Lachnospirales; family Lachnospiraceae; genus Diplocloster; species Diplocloster agilis. The sequence continues at coordinate 32,942 of NZ_JAHQCW010000028.1, read as the reverse complement.
TTAGTAACTTTAATAATCCTGCTATTTTATTAGAGTTATTCAAGATACCAACAAGTAAAGCCATATCTGACTTTGTTGATGAATATGGATTTGACTTTGCTAAATGGGAAATGCATCTGCCAGAATTAGATGGACGCTCACAACCCCTTGTAAAGGAGCGGCTAGATGCATATAAGCAAGCAATTCAGAATGATACCGCCCATAAAGATGAGTTTGAACGCTTGTTTTTTGCCAACTTGTTTTTGCATTACGCCAAGGGTTGTAAAGGTGATGTTGCTCTTGACATACTTGTAAATGAAGGATTGGCGAACACCTTGAGTGTTCCTAATTACATACAGGAGGGACTGAAATGGCTATGTCTACAAAAATAAACTCAAGTAAATTGCTGACACCGGAACAGCTTGATAGTCATATCAAGATATATGCCGGGCCTGGTGCTGGAAAAACACATTTTCTCGTGGAAAACGTAAAAAATATTGTCACTACTTATCCACTCGTAGCACAAAGTAAAGCAAGGAAAGTTCTTTGTATTACCTATACAAATGCGGGAGTTGACGAGATTAAGAGGCGTCTTGATCGTTTTTCGACATCCGTTGAAGCCCATACAATTCATGGTTTTATAATTGAGCATATAATTAAACCGTTCCAAGAAGACTTGCGGCAAATTATGCAGGAGGATTTTTCTATTGATATTAAGGGGAAAAGTCAGATTACCTCGCAAGTTGAGGGATTGGGTATACTGCATGGCATAGATAAGAGTGATATATTTGAGTTCATAAAATCTGTGACGGGAGATACCGAAGAATTATCTTACAGCAAGAAAATATTGGGTGAAGTCGAAGTAGATATTGCTGCGTATCTTGCTGACAAAACGGCAAAGTTACGTGCATCAAAGCAGATTAAGGACGGTCACATCATTCCCATAAAGCAATATGCTTGGTCAAAAACGAGAAAGTTGACGCATAATGAAATTCTTTACTTTGGTTATCGTATATTGCAGCGAAATCATCTTGCGCTTTATACCACGAGAGTTAAGTTTCCATTCATTTTTGTTGATGAGTTTCAAGATACAAACCCTCTACAAACCTTGCTAATCAAGCTGATTGGAAGTAAATCAACGATCATTGGAACAATTGGCGATATTGCACAATCTATATATAGCTTTCAAGGTGCAAAGCCCTCACAATTTTTAGCCCTAAATATTGATGGAAATCGAGTTTTGAATGAATACACAATTAGTGACAATAGGCGTTCAACTGTTAATGTAGTTAACTTATGTAATTTTCTGCGCAAATCGGATCCAACTGTCATCCAGAATAGTCAAAAGTGTTATAGTAGTGATGAGGAAAAAGAAACAGCAGAAAAGACAAAAATTCATATTATCTCTGGTGAAGATGCATCCGCCAAGCAGTTGATAAACTCTGTTATTGCTGATGGTGCCGTAGTGCTTACACGTACTTGGGCAGCAGCATTTTCCTATATACAGGGGATAAATGAAGAACAAGAGAAATGTTTGAAAGCAATTTACAATGCCTACTATACTTCGCCGATTGATATACGAAGCGATATTGTTGAACATAACTATGTGACTTGGGTACGGGCTTTCAAGTTTATTTTTACGCTCTGGAATGGTTATAAAACAGGTGCTCTGGTTGAAATAATTGCTGCGCTTACGCTACTAACAGACTTTGATACGAAGAAATTAACACCAAAAATTCTTGCACAGTTAAAACGGCTTACAAGTGAAGTGTTTGATACCATATCATCAGAATCTTTGACTGTTGATATAATCAATAGATTTAGTTTGCGGTTACACCAAGAAATCTATAACGAACTTGTATCAGTGGTTTGGAGTGATAAATTTGCCATTCCGATTTTCGATGACGAGGATAGAGATGAGTTGAAGGCGAATGTTTCTTTGCTCAGTTGGGATACATCGCATAGACTCTTTTCAGAAGTTTTTTCAGAGGATAGCCGCTATATGACTGTCCATCAAGCAAAAGGACGTGAATGGGAAAAGGTTATTGTCAGCCTTGAACCCAATAGCCGTAAGGACAGAGATAACACCACATTATCCAATATGTTTTCAAACCCGCAACTCCTTAATGAAGAGAATTCAGAGGAATTTACGAGAATGTACTATGTTGCGTGTAGTCGTGCAAAAGTAGACTTATATATTCATTTGAAAAAGGCCTTAGATGTAAGTTCATTAAAAAAGGCCTTAGATAATTATAATCAAGTTTGTGAAGAGAATGGAAGAGTTGATTATGAAATACTTCCGATACGAACGGGAAAATCCTACAACGATTTCTAAATTTAAAGTGTTTCATATATCATTGTAGAGGTTTATATACTACTGAAAAAATAGACAAGTCGTAGAACTGGCTGATAAAGAAGAAGTTGTGCGCTATTTATTATGAAGAGGAGGAAAATGAGCCTATGATAAAAAAGCCTGTAAAAGAAACTATTCATTCCAAAGAGGACATCTGGGATAATGTAATGCGTATAAAATCTGCACAGGTGGCGGAGGAATTATTAGAAATTTCTATAGAGGTGGGGGAAACAGTCAGAGCAATAGATAAACGCTCTAATACAAAACCCAGGTAAAAATAGACAAAAGGTAATAACAGTATTTGTGAGATTCGTAGGATTATTACGCGAATGAAAAAAAGATTAGTCAAACGATTGACAAAACATCGTGTTTATACTATATTGAAACTAAGAAAGGGTACAAAAATCATGATGGGATCACTAAAAGATGTAGCAAAATTAGCCGGGGTTTCTGTTAGCACAGTTTCGTATGTTATTAATGGGAAAAAAACGGTACGTCCGGAAACATACAAGAAGATAATGGATGCCATAAAGGAAGTTGATTACCATCCGAATATAGCGGCACGCAGTTTAAAGATAAACAAAACGAAATCCATCGGAATAGTGGTTGCAGACTTTACCAACATATTTTATATTGATGTGCTTACAGGAATTGAAAGTGAATTGGCAAAAGAAGGTTATTCTGCGATTGTTTCCAATTCCAGAAATGACCCCAAAATAGAAGAGGAAAACCTGAGGGAAATTGTAAACAGAAATGTAGACGGTATTATTCTGTTGGGTACAGATGGGGATAGATATAAACAGATAGAAGCTTTGAGCATACCCGTAATTAGTGTGGATCGTGTAGATCAAGATTATGGTTTTACGGTTTCTATTGATAATGTGATGGGCGGATACATAGGGGCCAACTTTTTATTGCAAAAAGGGTGCAAAAACTTAGCGTTTATTGGATTTGATCGAAAAATTTCGGTTAGAGACCGTCTCCAGGGATGCCGCCAGGCTATGAAAGAATACGGCTTGTCAGTCGATAAAGATTTAATATATTTAGAAACGGAAATATCACCAAAAGGAGGGTATGAAGCGACACTGAGGTTGTTCAGTTACAGAGGTGGAAAAATTTGTGACGGCATTTTTGCAAATAGTGATTATATGGCCTTCGGTGTTATCAGAGCCTTAGCCGATTTGGGATATCGGGTGCCGGAAGACGTGGCAATAGTAGGATTTGATGATATCACATTGGCTAGTTATTGCATTCCAGCATTAACAACTATAGCACAGCCCAGGAATCAGATGGGGGTAGAAGCGACTAAGATGTTAATGAAGATATTGAATAAGGAAGAAGTAGAGCCTCATGTGGTGTTGGAACCCAAACTGGTTATGCGGGAATCTGTGTAGGATTTACAGGGTTCATTTTTTGTCATAAGGCAAGTGGATTTTTACCATTTGGTCAAACGTTTGACTAAAAAGGAGGAGAAGGAGGTGTTATCCATATGAATGAAGTACTGCTGGAAATGAAAAATATAAGAAAAGAATTTCCTGGAGTCGTTGCCTTGGATAATGCGGGAATTACCGTTCGAAGCGGTGAGGTGGTAGCCTTATTAGGTGAAAATGGGGCGGGTAAAAGTACCTTGATGAAAGTGTTAACAGGCGTCTATCAAAGGGATGGAGGCAGCGTTCGATACCGTAATCAAGAAGTGGCCTTTCAAAATCCGCGGGAAGCTGCGCAGAAAGGGATAGTCATTATTCACCAGGAACTGAATTTAGTTCCTTACATGACAGTATATGAAAACATATACATGGGACGGGAACTACATAACAAGCTGGGACATTTGGACACAAAGGCTATGATTCAGGGGTCTAAGGAATTACTAGGATGGATCAATGCCGAGATCGATCCCAAAAGGCCGGTGCAGGGGCTTTCGATTGCCAAGCAGCAGATGGTTGAAATCGCAAAAGCGTTGGCGCTAAATAGTGATGTTATCGTCATGGATGAGCCAACCGACGCGTTGCCGGATGATGATGTAGATAGTCTTTTGGCGATTGTGGAAGAACTGAGGGCACAGGGCAAGGGGATTGTGTATATCACACACAGGTTACAGGAAGTATTTCAGATTTGTGACAGGGTTACCGTGCTGCGGGATGGTCAGTTGATTGGAGAAAGGCTGGTAAAAGACCTGGACTACGATGAACTGGTTCGTATGATGGTAGGCAGACAGCTAACCGATCTGTTTCCGTATGATCCGTCTCCTGATACCGAGGATGTGGTGCTAAAAGTGGAGGGGCTGACAAACCAGTATGTAAAAGATATTTCTTTTTCTGTGAAGAGAGGAAGTATCGTGGGAATTGCCGGCCTGGCTGGAGCAGGAAGAACGGAACTGGCGAAAACACTGTTTGGGGTATATCCAAAGCAAAGCGGCAAGGTTTTGCTCAATCAGAAACAAGTAGAGATACGGTCTCCAAAACAGGCAATCCAAAGTGGTATTTTCTATGTGTCGGAAGACCGTAAAGCGGAGGGCCTTATTTTATCCCAGGATGTGAAAACCAACATTACCCTGTCCAGTTTGAAAAAGATTGTCAGGTTCGGAAGAGTAAATCGAAAAAAGGAACGAAAAATTAGCGAAGAATACCGTAAGGAGATGAATATCCGTACCCCAAATCTGGAACAGTTGGCCAAGAACCTAAGTGGTGGAAATCAGCAAAAAATTGTACTTAGTAAGGGACTTATGAGCGAGCCGGAGCTTTTGATTTTGGACGAGCCAACCAGGGGAATTGATGTAGGAGCTAAAAAAGAAATTTATAATCTGACCAATATCATGAAGCGAAATGGAAAAGCAATTCTGATGATATCTTCAGAAATGCCGGAAATATTAGGAATTTGTGATGAAGTTATCGTTATGCATGAAGGGCGTATCAAAGGAAGATTTACGCATGAAGACGTAACTCAGGAAAAGATTATGGAAACGATTATGAGGGATGGATCCCAGCCAAAAGAAGGTGTATGAAGATGACAAGAGAAAAATTAGGACGATTCTGGAACATGTATCGCTCGGTTATCATCATGGTAGTATTTGCTATCGTAGTTGGATTTGCAAACAACCGGTTTTTGCGATTCAGTAATATTATGAATATTTTAAATCAGACCTCCATCAATGCGGTATTAGCGGCAGGACTTACGGTTGTTATTTTAACGGGGGGAATTGATATCTCCGTAGGTTCTACACTGGCATTTTCCGGCGCCATAGCGGCTTATATGCTGGAAAGGGGATTTTCGGCGGCAATAGTAGTGGTTGCGGCGCTGTTAGTTGGTTTATGTGTAGGATTTGCCAACGGCCTATTCATTGCCAGATGGAATTTGCAGCCGATGATTGTTACGTTGGCGATGATGTCTATTTTCAGAGGGGCCACCTATTTGCTGACAAATGGAAGCCCGATTAGTGTGTCGGATAAAGCGTTTAAGTTAATTGGCGGTGGGAAAATATTTTCCGTAATTCCGGTGCCAATTGTGATAATGATAGCAATTTTTATTGTCATGTATTATGTACTGGGCAGTACCCCCTTCGGACGTCATATTTATGCGGTAGGCGGAAACGAGGAGGCAGCCAAGTTATCTGGTATCAGCATAACTAATACAAAAATCATCGCTTATATGATCAGTGGTTTAATGGCTGCTATCGCTGGAATTATTGTAACAAGCCGGCTGTCTTCCGCACAGCCATTGGCAGGACAAAGTTATGAGATGGATGCAATCGCCGCTGCGGTAATTGGTGGAACTTCTTTAAAAGGGGGACAGGGAAGAATTTTATTTACAATAGTCGGCGCATTGATCATCGGTATGTTAAATAATGCATTGAATTTGTTAGATGTATCTACCTATTATCAGACGGTGGTAAAAGGCGTGGTTATTTTAGCAGCCGTTTTAATCGATGCAAAAAGTTAACTATATCCGCAAGGATTAAAATAATATTATAAGGAGGATTTCAAAATGAAAATGGGTAAAGGACTAGTAGCATTGTTGATGACCGGGGTTATGGCATTCTCGCTGACAGCGTGTGGCGGTGGGGCGGACAGTGCGCCAAGCAGTAAGGAACAGGACACATCCGCGGAAACGCCGAAAGCTGCTGAAGAATCTGAGCCGGCACAAGCGGATACACAGGACGCAAAACCAAAAGTAACATTACTGATGGCATCTTTGACAACGGATTTCTTTGTTGCTATAGAAAAGGCGGCAAAAGAGTATGCAGATGTGGCAGGAATTGAACTTACCGTTATAACCAGTGACAATGATTCGGCAAAAGAACTGGCGAACATGGAAGACATTGTATCACAGGAACCCGATATTGTCTTATATACCCCTAGCGATTCGGATGCGGCGGTAGCTTCTGTAGAAGCTGCTAACGCAGCAGGTATTCCGGTTATCACATTTGACCGTGGCGCAAACGGCGGCGAGGTGGTATGCCACGTAGCTTCTGACAACGTAGCCGGCGGTAAAATGGCAGGCGAATATATCAAAGAATTATTCCCTGACGGTGCGAAAGTAGTAGAACTTCAGGGGGTTATGGCTACGAACGTAGCACAGCAGAGAGGTCAGGGCTTCAATGAAGTAATTGACGCAACAGATAATCTGGAACTTGTAGCACAGCAGAGCGCAAATTTCAACAAAGATGAAGGTATGACCGTTATGGAAAATATCTTACAGGCACAGGATGAAATTGATGCTGTATTTGCACACAATGATGAAATGGCCTTAGGAGCTATGGAAGCTTGTATTGCAGCGGGCAGAACAGATATTGCTATCGTAGGCTTTGATGCTTCACCAGATGCGGTAGCAGCAGTAGAAGCCGGAACAATGGCTGCTACCGTTGCACAGTTACCGGATAAGATTATTCAGACAACCATCGATGCGGCGCTGGATTATCTGGCAGGTAAAAGTGTAGATCCTGAAATCGGCGTAGAGCTTGCGCTTGTAAAATAAAAAATAATATTTTGTATAAGGGCTGGCTTCTCCGGTAGCCAGTCCTTTATATGTCATGGCAAGAGAAAAGTAACGATGTACTTGCCCGGTGAAAATGGAAAGGAGAGATTATGTCAGTTAGTAAAAAATCTTTTAGTGATGCAGCTTCTTTATATACAATAGAAAATAAAAACGGAATGCAGGTAGTTGTATCTGACTTTGGCGGTGTGTTGCAGGCTTTACGTGTTCCGGATAAAAACGGGGACTTGGTAGATGTAGTATGTGGTTATGATACTGTTGAGGAATATCAGAATAATCCGCAATACCAAGGTCAGCTTGTAGGACGGTTTGCCAACCGTATTGGTGGTGCGGAGTTTACCTTACAAGGGGAAACTTACAAGCTGGATGCAAACGAAGGAAAAAATGTTCTGCATGGAGGTTTCAAACCCTATGGAATCCGTATGTGGGATGCAAGGACAGAAGAAAATGCGGTGGAGTTTACACTGTTAAGCCCGGATGGTGACCAGGGAATGCCAGGTAATGCTGCCATTTCGGTTATTTATCGTTTAAGCGAAGAGAATGCTTTACATATTAAGTATCATGCCGTAGCAGATAAAGATACGTACTTTAATCTGACCAATCATGCATATTTTAATTTGGCCGGACATGATTCCGGAACAATAATGGACCAGTATATGCAGCTTGCATGTAGCAAAATAACTGCCATCGATGCAGAATTTATTCCAACAGGAGAGCTGATGGATGTGACAGGAACAGCCATGGATTTCTTGGAGGAAAAACAGATAGGCAGAGATATTGATATGCGGGAATGTGAGCAGATCCAAATGGGAAATGGTTATGATCACAACTATGTTATTGACGAGCCTGGTTATGACAAGCCATTTGTTCGGTGCTTTAGTGAAAAGTCTGGTATTGTGATGGAAGGTTATACGGATTTACCGGGGGTACAGGTGTATAGCGGTAATAACATGGGCGCTGTAAAAGGGGGAAAAGGCGGCGCATACTATCCTTGCCATGGTGGCTTCTGTTTGGAGACCCAGTATTTCCCGGATACGCCAAACAAATCAAATTTTCCAAGCTGTTTTTATCAGGCTGGTCAAGCTTTTGAGAGTGAAACTATTTACAAATTTCCAAAGCTATAACGTGTAATTGGAGGGTTAACGATGAATACATTTTCAGTAAAAGATAAGGTTATCATGATAACCGGCGGTACGGCGGGAATCGGCCGTGGTCTGGTTGATTATTTCTTGGAACAGGGTGCTATCGTTGCCACAACCGGGCGTACGCCTGAAAAAGTGGAACGCTTACGGGCGGAACTGGCAGGCAAACGGGCTGTCATATATCAGCTTGATGTAAGAGATGTGGCAAGTATACAGCCTGTTTTTGAGCAAGTGGTTGCTGATTGTGGACACTTAGATATTTTGGTAAATAATGCCGGTATGGGAAATCCAATCCCGGCAATTGAGGTTACCCAAGAAGACTGGGACACCATGATGGATTTAAATTTACGTGGTGCATTTTTCTGTGCCCAGGCAGCGGCAAAGCAGATGTTACCAAGAAAATATGGACGTATTATTAATATTACGTCACAGATATCCCTTGTGGCCAATGAAAATGAAGTGGTTTATTGCGCTAGCAAAGGCGGCTTAAATCAAATGACCAGAGTGCTGGCAATAGAGTGGGGGAAATTTGGTGTTATCACCAGTGCGGTTGCACCTACCTTTACCTATACTCCAGGTACGGCAGAAAGACTGGATACGCCAAGCTTTCGGGATGCGGTGCTTGCCAAAATCCCCAGGGGAAGACTGGGAACCATTGAAGATATCGGCAATGCGGTTCAGTATTTGGCTAGTGACATGGCAGATATGGCAAATGGCACAATCCTTACCATCGATGGCGGCTGGACAGCTGTTTAGGCGCGAAGTATAACATATCTCATATATAGCAGAGAGGGGCTTGTATACAAAAAGGAAGGCGCAAAAGAAACCTTCCAGCCGTATACAGGCCCTCTTTTGACGAACCTCAAACTTCGGATCAAACAGGCTGACATTGACTTATTTAAATCTAAAAAATACTTGTTATAGATTCTTTGCCATAAATATAGTAAACTGGATTTATTGAGAATTTGAATTAAAAACGATAGAACCATATGCTGAGGCGGTTCACTACATGTTAACGCAGAGTGTGAAGCTGGAGCAAGAGATTGTAAGTTTGACGCTGATGAAAGAAGCTGGTTTTTGATGACTATAATAAATATAGACCAATATGAGACGGCCAAGGTAAAACAATGAAGAAAATAACGAAAACAAAATATAGAAAATTGCAATTAATATTAAGATACCTATATGGTTCGAAGGGTTATTTCGCGCTGGCCATAGCCGCGTCGCTGATTTCCACCGTATTGAATGCGCTGACCCCGCAGATCTTCCGGTACAGCATTGATGAGGTGCTTGGCGGGAGCGGTCTGACCTATCTGTCAGATAATCTGTGGGTATTAGCGTGGATGATCGTAGTGGTAGCGGTAGCTTCCGGGATTTTTACCTATATCAGCCGCACCAATACGGCCAGAGCGGGAGAGAATTTTGCTAAAAATTTAAGAGACGCTTTATTTACTCATGCACAAAAGCTTCCGATGAAATGGCATGACAAAAACCAGACGGGAGATATTATCCAACGGTGCACGTCCGACGTGGAGGTGATTCGCGGATTTGTAGTAACACAGCTTCTGGAGGTGTTCCGGACAGCATTTCTTGTGTTAACGTCTTTTGTTATGATGTTTTCCATGAATGTAAAGCTCTCCTGCGTCGTTTTGCTGTTTGTGCCGGTCGTCATCGTGTACTCTACCGTATTTTATAAATTGATCGCAAAGCGCTTCACCACTGCGGATGAGGCGGAGGGAGAGCTATCCACGGTTGTGCAGGAAAACGCCACAGGGGTGCGCGTGGTGCGGGCATTCGGCCGGGAGCAGTTTGAGATGGAACGGTTTGACGAAAAGAACGACGCCTTTGCGAAGCTGTGGATTCGTCTGGGGACGCTTTCCGGATTATATTGGGGGATAGGGGACCTGATCACGGGACTTCAGGTGGTTGCGGTTATTATTTTCGGAGTAGTGGAGGCGGTAAACGGTTCTATATCCGTTGGCGAATTTATCGCTTTTGCGGCTTATAATTCAACGCTTGTGTGGCCAATCCGCGGCCTGGGGCGTATTCTTTCGGATATGAGTAAGGCGGGGGTCTCCTTTGAGCGTGTGGATTACATCATTCGTTCCCAGGAGGAAGAGTATGGGAAAGAAAGTGAAAAAACCGATGGAACGTATCCGATTTCCTTTCAGCACGTGTCATTCGGCTATGAGGAAGGAAAGGATGTACTCCGGGATATTTCCTTTACGGTTCCGGAAGGCAGGACATTTGGAATTTTAGGCGGCACAGGAAGCGGAAAGTCTACGATCATCCAGCTTCTCGCCAGGCTGTATGAGCTTGAGGAGAACAGAGGCGGCATCTATATTGGCGGCCGGGAAATCAAAGAGATTCCCATCGAGGAGCTCAGGAGAAGCATCGGAATGGTATTGCAGGAGCCGTTTTTGTACTCCAGGACGATCCGGGAAAATATAGCGGCTTCCGTACCGGATGCATCGTTGGAGGAGATCCGGTATGCCGCCCGGATTGCGTGTATCGATGAGGCGATTATGAGTTTCCCGGACGGCTATGAGACCCTTGTGGGGGAACGGGGAGTCACTTTGTCCGGGGGCCAGAAACAGCGGATTGCCATTGCAAGGATGCTGCTTCAGAAAGCGCCGATTATGGTGTTTGATGATTCCTTATCGGCGGTAGATTCCCAGACGGATTATAACATCCGCCGCGCGCTGAAAGAGCATATGAAGGAAGCGACGGTTATCCTGATCTCCCACAGAGTGACGTCTTTGATGGGGGCAGACGAGATCATGGTGCTGCATCATGGGCAAATCGAAGAATGCGGAACCCATGAGGAGCTGATACAAAGAAATGGAATTTACCGCAAGATATATGATATACAGATGAGCCGTGATGACAGAGAGAAAATGGAGGGATGACAGATGGCGGCATACGAAGAACAAGAATATAACAATCCTTTCAGCTTCCGGATCTGGATGAAGCTGTCACCATTTTTCAAACCGTATAAACGTTTTTTTGCCATTACGCTGGGACTTAATATACTGCTTGCGGGAGTGGATATTCTCGTGCCGCTGTTCCAAAGCTACGCCATCGATGCTTTTATTATACCGGACCGCATGGAGGGGCTTGGGATATTTGCGTTAATTTACATTGCGGTGATCGCCGGTCAGACGGTCTGCGTCTATCTGTCGGTCCGCGCGGCGACGATTATAGAGATGAATGTGGGAAAAGACCTGAAACGGGCGCAGTTCCAGCATCTGCAGACCTTGTCCTTTTCCTATTATAATACGACGCCGGTGGGCTATATCCACGCCCGGGTGATGAGCGACACGTTAAGGATTGCGGGAATGATCGCGTGGGGGCTGGTGGATATGTTCTGGGCCCTGATTTATGTGGTCAGCGTGTTCGGCATTATGTTCATTTTGAATGCCAGGCTTGCGCTTATCATAGCCATGATTGTCCCGTGTATCGCCCTTCTGACCGTGTATTTCCAGAATCGGATCTTAAAATGGAACCGGAAGGTAAGGAGGATCAATTCCCAAATTACAAGCGCTTACAATGAAGGCATTACCGGAGTGAAAACGTCAAAAAGCATGGTCATAGAAAAGGACAATGAGAAACGGTTCTATGAGAAGACGTCGGATATGCGCCACGCGTCGATCCGTTCGGCCAAGCTGAACGCGGTTTATATTCCGGCCATTTTGTTCTTCAGCTCTGTGGCCTCTGCGGTTGTGCTGGCGCGGGGCGGGTATATGGTGCGGGAGAACCTCATAAAACTTGGAACGTTATCGGTATTTATCTCCTATGCGGTGGTTATATTCGAACCAATCCAGCAGCTGGCCAGACTGCTGTCGGACCTGATTTCCTGTCAGGCGAATATCGAGCGGGTGACGGATCTGTTGGAACAGGAGCCGAATGTGGTAGACCAGCCCCATGTGCTTCAGAAATACGGCGACGCCTTTATGCCGAATCGGGATAATTGGGAAAAGATACGGGGGGATATCGTGTTTGAGGACGTTTCCTTTCGGTATCCGGACGGGAAGGAATATGTATTGGAGCATTTTAACCTCCATGTGCCATCCGGGATGAATGTTGCCATTGTCGGTGAGACGGGGGCCGGGAAGTCCACCCTTGTGAATCTGGTGGGCAGGTTCTTCGAACCCACAAAGGGAAGGATATTGATCGACGGCGTGGATTACCGGGAGCGGTCGCAGCTGTGGCTGCACAGCCAGATCGGTTATGTGCTGCAAAATCCGCATCTGTTTTCCGGAACAGTGCGGGAAAATATAAGATATGGCCGTTTGGATGCAACGGACGAGGAGATTATTGAGGCGGCGAAAAATGTGTCTGCGGATCAGGTGGTTGAAAAAATGGAGAAAGGCTACGACAGCGACGTGGGCGAAAGCGGAGGCCTGCTGTCCACAGGCGAGAAGCAGCTGATCTCATTTGCCCGGGCGGTGTTGGCGAATCCGGCCATCTTTGTCCTGGATGAAGCGACTTCCTCGATCGATACCCAGACGGAAAAGCTGATTCAGGACGCGACGAATCATCTGCTGAAAGGGCATACTTCCTTTGTGATCGCCCATCGTTTATCGACGATCCGCCAGGCGGATCTGATATTGGTTGTAAAAGAGGGAAAGATCATCGAGCGGGGCACCCATCTGGAACTGCTGGATAAAAAGGGATATTACTATGAGCTGTATTCCAGGCAGTTTGAAGAGGAGGCGGCGATGAGAGTATATGCGGGAGAGCAGAGGAGTTAATTTGGAGCGGATATGACGATAAGAGAAATGATGTAGTAATCAGGGAGGTACCAGATGGCAGAGAAAAAGGGAAATTTGCAAATCGCTAAAAAAGTCCTCGATTATTGGTATGCCATTGAGTTTCTAGCGCAGGACAAATACGATGATATGTGGGATATTCGTACAAAACTGCATAAAGCCCAGAATGATTTCGCCAACGGCAAGTTTAGAGGGAAGACTATTTGGTCATACCGGGAACTGCAGGATTCACAGTCTATTTACGATGTTATTTCAGAAGATGCAATGTCATGCGGCATGAAAAAATGGGGAAATATTACGGTCTATATCGGAAAAATAAAACGGGAGGCCTGTATCGAATGTATTGCAAGGATTCTTCCAAAAGCCGGTGAGGAGGAACGCCCTGAAAAAACATTTGACAGTATAGCGTGGGCAAGTCTTCAGCTCGCGCCAGATGGTACTTATGTGGAGCATTCTTTGTCATTGTCCACTATAATATGGTCAATGAATCAAATAAAAAACAGTCAAGTCAGGTTATCCGAAAGTATAGATGAAAAAGCGTACCGCAGTGCGGTAGAAGATCTGGAAAAGAAATTTTTCAACAAGGAAAAAGTAATCAATTCAAGCATTGGGAACAATGAATCGAAATCAGAAGAGTCGGAAGAGGCAGACGAACAAATGCCAAGATTTGCCCCAAATGCAGTAACAGCAAAGATTCTCAAGGATTTGTATAAAAGAATTGAAAAAGATTTTGTGAAAAGAAATATGGAACAGACGGAGGAGGAGCTGGAATACCAGGAAGTATATGGATTGTATTTTCAACTTTTTGCGGATGAGAAGACCAAAAACAAGATGGACGAAGATAACTATCTTGGTTTAAGCCACGATTATTTTTCAGAGGATATCAAACATGTACTTCAAAAAGTTGAGGATGGTTCCATAACATCTGATGGCTTTAGATGCGATGATTTGGTTCGTTATATTTCTGTTTTAAGTAACGATGACCAAAATGGAAAAATTGATTTGGTCCATCCAGAAGATAAGAAAGAATTCTTTCGGCAAATATCAGACATCCTGGAGGTGGAAAATGCTCCTTTAGGAAAATGGCCTTCAAAATTCATGCCGGCATTTATGCAGCAGATCGCGGTAAATCTTTGTATCAGGAAGGGCACTTCTGAATTGTTCGGTATTAATGGGAATGTATTTTCTGTTAATGGACCTCCTGGTACAGGAAAGACAACGTTATTAAAAGAAATAGTTGTAAATCACATTATCGAACGTGCCATTCTTCTTGCAGTATATAAAGACCCTGATGATGCATTTGAAAAACATACTTTTTTACATGGAGGAAAGCAGGATCACGCATATTCGGCATTTACTCGAGCTTGGTATCGTTTAAAAAATGACAGCATTAATGACTATGGTATTCTTGTTACATCATGTAATAATGCCGCAGTAGAAAATGTCTCAAAGGAACTGCCACTGGGTACAGGGCTGTTAAGTGATTTAAAACCAACGTCTGACGATACGGAAGAATATGCAGGAATGCTCCAGGATATAAGTACGTTATTTGATCCTGCACAATCTCTAACGTATGAAACGATCAGCAAAAAACCATGTAAAGATATTTATTTTACAGAGTATGCCAAGGGGTTACTAGACCATGAAGGCGTTTGGGGGCTTGTCGCTGCGCCGTTAGGTAAACGAGCTAATATTAGCGCCTTTTATAATCATGTGCTTTATCCGTTATATTGGGATTTTTATCCCGGTAAAGATTTTAAGGATCGTAGAATTAAAAAATATGAGAATGCCCGGGATGATTTTGGGAAGCAGCTAAAAGCAGTGTTGGAATTACAGGATCAATTAAAAGGAATGTGCGCAATTGTACGGAAACGTGAGGATCTGATTTACAAACAGAACGGGCTGGAAATTAAACTGACTGAAAAAAGAACGGAGAATAATAGGCTGATTGAAGCAGAGAACTTAAATCTGGATAGACTTCAGGAGATTTTGAAGCAAAAAGATAAAGATGTGCGGCTCGCGAAAGGAGAAAGAGACAAAATAGAGAGTCATATATCTGAAATATCAAAGGAAGTGGAAGCGCTATCGTCTAAGAAAAGAGAACAGTTGGAAAAAGAAGTTGATGCAAGAAAATCAACAGGTGTTTTTAGCAGGCTGTTTAATAAACAAAAAGCAGCGGCAAATGAGCTATTAGCCGAGGGCTATCATGAGGAAGTTATAAAAGCCACAGAGGAAATGGAGCGTCTGACGAGACAGCTTGATGAACTGAGAGAAGAAGCAAAAAATATAAAAATGGAAGTTGAGCGTTCTATTCATGCCCAGAATAAAGTTGAAGCTGAGATACTAGATAAAAAGACAAAAATAAAAGAATTGGAAAAGCAAATTCAAGAACTGCAAAGTGTATTAGAAAATACGAAACACGAACGAAACAATACGGAATCGATATATTTGGAAAAAGTGAGGACATTTACTCAGGATAAATCTGTGGATGCTGGTATTGCATTGGATACTGAGTTTATGGACGGTTTGCTGTCTCTGGATCTAAAGGTATCCACTGACGCACAGGTGGCGAATCCCTGGTTTACAAAACGTTACAATATCGAGCGGGAGAAATTGTTTTATTATGCAATGAAGTTGAGCAAAGAATTTGTTCTTTCTTCAAAGAGCTGTAGAGATAATTTCAAAACATTAGGACATTACTGGGGGTTGTTGCCGGGGGACGATAAAGAAAGAATGGAGTTCCATATAGATGATAAAAGGCGGTTTGTCGGAGCTCTCTATCAGACATTGTTTTTGCTGGTTCCCGTCTTGTCAACCACCTTTGCGTCTCTTGGAACATTTTTGCGTGATGTAAAAGAACCAGGCGTTATTGGAACTTTAATCGTCGATGAAGCAGGGCAGGCCCAGCCCCAGATGGCGGTAGGGGCTCTATATCGAAGTAGAAGAGCAATGATTGTTGGTGATCCCAAACAGGTGGAACCTGTTGTGACAGAAGATTTGAATCTGTTGAAGAGCGCATTTGATGATCAGGAGCTTTTGCCGTATAAGTCAAAAACAATATCAGTGCAAAGCCTGGCTGACAAATTAAACCACTTTGGAACTTATTTAGATAATGGCACTGATTATCCGGAATGGGTTGGATGTCCGTTGTTGGTACATAGAAGATGCATATCTCCAATGTATGATATCTCGAATGAAATTTCTTATAATGGTATTATGAAACAGCAGACTCGGGAGCCTGCCACTACTACAGCAGCTACCTTTGTCTATGACAAATCACAATGGATAAATATAGTAGGGAAAGAAAAGGGTAATAAAAATCACTTCGTAGAGGAACAGGCCCAGAAGGTTTGTGAGATTCTGGAAACCGCTTTTTCGAAATCGGATCATCCAAGCTTGTATATAATCAGTCCGTTTACCTCTGTTGTTAATGGGATGAAGGCATATTTAAAAGAATATAAAAGAAAAGTAACCGATTCTTATTTGAGTAGTTGCGATTCGGAATGGTTGAATCAGAATATCGGAACGGTTCATACATTCCAGGGCAAAGAAGCAAACGAGGTTATTTTTCTTTTGGGCTGCGATAAGAGCAGGGAGGCCCGTGGGGCGGTCAAATGGGTCAATTCAAACATTGTAAATGTTGCTGCTACCAGAGCAAAATATCGCTTATATGTGATTGGAGATGAAGAGGCCTGGCAGAATTCTACTTGCATAAAGAAAGCAAAAATGATTCTGGATACATTCGCAATCAAGAGAATTAAAGCTATTTTGGACGAACAGCTACCTAAGGAAGAAGAAGCAAAGGCTTTAGCTTCTGCGTCTACTTCTCTGCCGTCTATAACATCCTTTAAGGTGGATACCATGGAGGATGAGGACGGAGATGTAGAGTTCAATACAGACAGCTTAGTGCAGGGGTTGGATGAAAGTTTTATAACTACCAACCTGTCTATGGAACAATTAAGGAAATTTGGATTCGATACCATGGAAGAGTTAAATTCATTCCCACCCCAAATACAAGATAATTTATTGCTTGGTATGAAGCTTTTTTATCTCCTGTCTCCGGTATACGAAGTAAATAAAACATTGGATGCCTCTTGCTGTGCGATTCTCTTCTGCAAAGCGTTGGAATTGCAGATGAAAGATTGTTTTGAGACAAGTTTAAAGTCCATTTATCCAGAGGTAAAAATTAGAGGACAGGGTAAGGGTAGGGGGATGGTGGAACTTAAGGATGCCACATCAAATGAACTTACCTTAGGAGCATTTCAGAGGTTACTGGCTTCAAAAAGCTCTGATCTAGCGAAAAGAATGGAACGCATAGGGAAAATAGAATATGGGAATGATTGGTGGTCTACATTTGCAAAAAGACTTGACGAATGCAGGGAAAGAAGAAATAAGTGTTGCCACTCAGGATTATTCAGTTGGATCGATCAATCGAATTTGCTAGCAGAGATGTTTATGAGTAGGAACAAGGATCTGATGGTACAGATGGGTGGGATATTGTTTGAAAGCAATATCGGTAAAATGCTGTCATAAATTTAGATTTTGCCCGGATAATAAAGGTAAGTGTGGAAGCTCGAGAAGTAAGCCGTTAACTGTAGGCACAGTAATGTTTCTTAATACTAGGGAGTAGATAAAAATGGGCTTTAAACCAGGGATAATGATCGGCGATGAATTAACGAATAGCGAATTAAGGGTATTGTTCCAATGTGGCAATATGGGGGGCATGCGTCGGTCAAGGAAGACAGGTTGCTTGGTGATTATTTCCGATTACACAAAGGGTTTATATCGTGATGAATGGAAAAATGGTGTTTTACATTATACGGGAATGGGAAAAAATGGGGACCAAGTTTTAGATGGGAATCAGAATCGCACTCTATATGATTCTAACACCAATGGTGTAGAGATTCATTTGTTTGAAGTTTTAGAAAAAGCAATATATACATATCGTGGAGTGGTGAAGCTAGTGGAAAAACCATATCATGCACCTCAATTGGACGCTGGTGGTTGCATGAGAAGTGTATGGGTTTTTCCCGTAAAACCCGTAATAAATGTTACGGATTGTATGTCAGATGATTTTGAGAAGAAAGTGGTTAGTTTATCCAATCGTGAATTGAATAAAAGAGCTAAGACAAATCGTGATAATAAGGAACCGAGGACAACAGAAACTACCGTATACTATCGAGATCCTTACCTGAAAGAATTAGTAAAGCGCATTGCAGAAGGAAAATGTCAATATTGTGGTTCAGATGCGCCCTTTAAGGATAAAAATAATGAACCCTACCTGGAAGAACATCATGTCAAGAGACTGGCAGATGGTGGGAGTGATTCGATTGATAATGTCGTTGCAATCTGCCCCAATTGCCATAGAAAAGTTCATGTGCTAGATGATGAGTTAATACGAATTGAATTAGAAGATATTGCAAAACAAAATGTAAATCGATGGAATAGGCTATTAGCTTACGAACAAAAAATAAAAAGTACTGTCTTGGATCCTTCATAGACAGGGAGTCGATTTTCCAGAAAGATAGTGAGGGAAAATGATGAAAACAGTAAATGTTGTGGCCGCCGTTATAAGATGTAAGGATAAGATATTGGCAACACAGCGAGGATATGGTGAATTTAAAGGTGGCTGGGAATTTCCAGGTGGTAAGATGGAACCAGGAGAACAACCCCAGGAGGCCCTAAAGCGTGAAATCCAAGAAGAACTGAATACTGAAATCCAAGTTCATGATTTAATTAGTATGGTAGAATATGATTATCCCACATTTCATCTAACTATGGGATGTTACTGGTGCAGTATTGTTCACGGAAAGCTTGAACTACTGGAACATGAGGCAGCGAGGTGGTTGAAGGCGGATGAACTATATAATGTAGCATGGTTACCGGCCGATTTGGAAGTGATTAAAAAGATAAAAGAGAAGTTTTGATTGGTAATGTTGTGGATAGAACCTATCAACAATAATATTGGTAGCTATCATATTGCAGCTCTATGCGAAAGGAGAGATCCCCATGGCAGTATCAGCAGGATTCATGGCTCCCCATCCTCCGTTGATCATTCCGGAAATAGGCAAAGGGGAACAAAATAAGATCAAAGAAACCGTAAAAGCTTATCACCAGGCCGCCCGGGAGATTGCCGTTCTCAAGCCGGAGACCATCATACTCATTTCTCCGCACAATGTCATGTACCGCGACTATTTTCACATACGGCCGGAAAAAAAGCTCGCCGGTGACTTCGCGCAGTTCCGGGCGGGGCAGGTAAGTATGGAAGCCGTCTGCGATACCGATTTCATAAAAGAACTATGCGAAGAAGGCAAAAAAACGGGAAAACCCTGGGGCATCCAGGGAGGGGGAGCGCGGAAGCTTGACCACGGAACAATGGTTCCCTTATACTTTATCAACCAATATTACCAGGACTACAAACTGGTGTCTGTCGGCCTCTCCGGCCTGCCCTTATCCGAACATTACCGGCTGGGACAAGCGATCCGTAGGACCGCGGAGGTTCTTGAACGAAAAACCGTCATAGTGGCCAGCGGCGACTTATCCCATTATCTAAAAGAGACCGGGCCTTATGGTTATCGCAAGGAAGGGCCGGAATACGATCATGCGGTCATGGAGGTCATGGAAAAGGCTGATTTTGGCCGGCTGCTCGAATTCCCGGAAGAGTTTTGCAGCAAAGCGGGAGAGTGCGGCCATCGCTCATTTACCATCATGGCCGGCGCCCTGGACGGCCTTCAGGTACAACCGGAAAGGCTGTCGTATCAAGGCCCCTTTGGAGTAGGTTACGGGATCTGCACTTACCATGTGACCGGGAAAGATCCAAAACGGAGATTCCTGGATCAGTATCTGCAGGAAAAAAGAAAGGACGATCCTTACGTTGCCTTGGCCAGAAATTCTCTGGAATGTTACATCAACACCGGCCGTCACCTTCCCATACCGGAAGACATACCGCGGGAGATGCGGGACTGCCGGGCAGGGGCTTTCGTATCGATCCATAAGTCGGGACAACTGCGCGGATGTATCGGCACCATAGGGCCGGTATATGAAAATATAGCCCGTGAGATTATAGAAAACGCCATAAGCGCTGGCACCCGGGACCCCAGATTTCATCCCATAAGGCCGGATGAACTGCCGGACCTTACATACCATGTAGACATTCTGGGTACGCCGGAGCGAATTACCTCCATTCATGAACTGGACGTAAAAAAATACGGAGTAATCGTCAGCCAGGGGCGTAAGAGAGGACTGCTGCTGCCCGATCTTGACGGGGTCGATACTCCTGAACAGCAGGTAGCCATAGCGATGCAAAAAGCGGGTATCCCCATAGACAGCCAGGAGGTTACCCTGGAACGTTTTCAGGTGATCCGGCATGAATGAAAGGGAGAACGGATTGCGCGAATGGAGGATTAAATGAAGATCATCTGTGAAGTTTGCCCCAATCACTGCCTTCTCGAAGAAGGCGACGTCGGATTCTGCCAGGCCAGGCAAAATGAGAGCGGACAGGTCATAAGCGTGAACTACGGAAAGCTCACAGGACTGGCCCTGGATCCCATTGAGAAAAAGCCGCTGGCCCGATATTATCCAGGAAGCTATATTCTGTCCATAGGCTCCTTCGGCTGTAACATGCGTTGTCCTTTCTGCCAGAATTGCGATATTTCCATGAAGGGGGAGGGCCAGGCCCACTGGCTGCCCATGTCTCCGGAAAGATTAACCGAAAAAGCCGTTGCGTTAAAGCAGCGTGCAAATCTTGGCGTCGCCTACACCTACAACGAACCGTGTATCGGTTATGAATATGTCCGGGACACGGCCCGCTTGATACAAAAGGCAGGTATGAAAAATGTACTGGTAACCAACGGGTATGTGAAACCCTGGGTGCAGGCGGAGCTGCTGCCCTATATGGATGCCATGAATATAGACCTGAAGGGATTCACCCGGGAATATTACCAAAAGCTGGGAGGAGACCTGGAAACGGTAAAATCCTTTATCCAAACAGCCATAAAATACTGCCATGTGGAGCTGACCACCCTTATCGTTCCCGGAGAAAATGACGGCGCGGAACTGGATGAGATGTTCTCGTGGATCGCATCTCTGGACCCCGGCATCCCGCTTCACATATCCCGCTTTTTTCCGAGATGGAAAATGACGGGCAAGGAACCCACTCCGCTGGAAACCATTTACCGGATAGCAGAAACAGCGAAGAAAACGTTAAACTATGTATATACCGGAAATTGTTAAGGAGGTGTACCGCATGAGTGATCAAGACTGGTACCCAATGGATTATGATCCCCATATAACGGCGGACACATGGTTGTCCCTGTTAGCAGATGAAACGGTGTTTACGCCAAACAGCCTTCAGATTATAAAACGCATCAAAGACTACGGCGGTATGGCCACCTGTACGCAGCTATCTGTCAAATATGGAGGAACGTGTAATTTTTATAACGCAGGATCTTCCTCCCTGGCCAAGCGGGTGGCGGATAAAACCGGCTGTCCGGTTCTGAAATCGGAGGATGGCAGTATAAAATGGTGGCCGGTCCTGTACCTTGGAAAAGAGGCCGGCAAAGATGCGGAAGGAAGCTTTCTCTGGAAACTGCGCGATGAGCTGAAGGAAGCGCTGGAAAAATTTGACCTTTCAGGCGTTCCGTTATATACGGACAATTCCCCGGTTCTCTGGAAAATCAGTCATGGAACCGATTTCATTTCAGCGGATGAAGCCAAAATTTTTGAAGACAAGCAAGTGATCGTCGTTCATAAAGATACGAAAGCCAAGGCTATTTCCAAAATCAGCCAGGGCGAGAACTTTATGCTGTCCATGAAAAAGGGGGATTACTTTTATCTGTGCTACGGGAACAGCATCCGTCTGCTGGGCCGGATTGCCAATGATGAGGTGACGCTGAATCCCGAGAAGAAAAAGGGATGGTACCAACGGCCATATTCTGTCATTGCCAAATCAAAAGACTTTTCTCCATACAAAAATGTGAGGAAGTGGTGGACGCCCAATGCAAATTCCACCTGCATTATGATCGGAAAATCCGAGGAGTCCCTGTTTGAAGATTTGATCCTGAAACCATATTTTGATATGAAATTGGAGGCTTTGATGGACGACCAGACACGTGTCCCCGGATACTGGTGGCTGAATGCAAATCCGAAAATCTGGAGTTTTTCTTCTATCGGCGTCGGAGAGACACAGAGCTATACGCTTTACAACGATAACGGACATAAGCGCCGGATTTTCCAGAACTTTCTGGATGCGGGGGCCGGTGATTATGTCATTGGTTACGAGTCCAATCCGGTAAAACAGGTCGTGGCGATCGCAAAAATTGTGAAGGAAAATGACGGTGAAAATCTCTATTTTGAGAAAATAGAAAGCCTTACAACACCGATCGACTATGCCACACTCAAAGGCTGTGTGGAACTGGAACATATGGAATATTTTGTAAATCCGCAGGGCAGCCTTTTTAAGCTGACCAAACAGGAGTATGATGTTATCATGGACTTGATCCGTGAGGAGAATCCAATCCTCCGGAAAGAGGAGACACGGTCCTATTCAAAAGAAAAGTTTCTTCAGGAAGTCTATATGACAGGCGAACACTTAGAGACCCTTCTCTCCTTGCTGGAAAACAAACAAAATCTGATCCTGCAGGGCGCCCCGGGCGTGGGGAAGACTCACGCGGCCAGAAGGCTGGCCTATGCGATGATGCAAAAGAAAGACGACAGCCGAATTGAATTTATACAGTTCCACCAGAATTATTCTTATGAAGATTTTGTGATGGGATACCGGCCGCGAGGGGACAGTTTTGTATTGCAGAACGGTATCTTCTGCAGCTTCTGCCAGAAAGCGGCGAACCAGCCCGATCAGCCGTTTTTCTTTATCATCGATGAGATAAATCGGGGAAATATGAGTAAAATATTTGGGGAACTGCTCATGTTAATTGAAAAAGATTATCGCGGTAAGAAAACTACGCTGGCCTATAACGGCATGCCATTCTCAGTTCCTAAAAATCTCTACATAATAGGAATGATGAATACTGCAGACCGCAGCCTGGCCATGATTGACTACGCGCTGCGCCGCCGTTTCAGTTTCTTTGAAATGAAACCCGGGTTCCAGTCCAAGGGGTTCCGGGATTATCAGAAGGCCTTGGATAACAGCACGTTCGACACGCTCATCGAAAGGATCGTGGAGCTCAATGAGGAAATCGCTGCGGACAATTCGCTGGGCAAGGGCTTCTGCATCGGCCACAGCTATTTTTGCGGGCAGACCGAGTGTACCGATAAATGGATGATGGAAGTTGTGGAATATGACATCCTTCCGATGCTGGGTGAATATTGGTTCGATGAACCGTCCAAGCTGCAGCGCTGGGAAAGTATTCTGCGTGGTGTTTTTTCATGACGGAAGATAAAGGGATACTCATCAAAAATATATACTACATGTTGACCTATGCGTTTCAGGTCCTGCGGCAGTCCAACTATGAGGAAGTGGAGGCGGAGGAATTTGAACATATCCAGGATCTGTTTGCGGCGATACTGGTCAAAGGGATTGGGCAGCAGCTGAAGCAGGGGCTGTACCGGGAGTACAGCGGCAAATGCGAGGATCTGGCCACGCTGCGAGGAAAACTGAACCTTCCGGGGACGCTGCAGAACAGGATGCAGCAAAGACAAAGACTTACCTGCGAATACGATGAGCTGTCCGAAAACAATATTTATAACCAGATTTTGAAAACAACGTCGGTCCTTTTGATGCATCAGCCCACCGTGAGGTCAAACCATAAAAAGGCTTTAAAAAAGGTCCTGCTGTATCTGGACGGTGTCGCAACAGTTCCCCCTTCCCAAATTCAGTGGAGCAGGATCAGTTTCCAAAGGAATAATCTGAGTTACCGGATGCTCCTTAATATCTGTTATTTTGTGCTTGAGGGACTTTTGTTAACCACAGACAAAGGACGGTTCCGGATGGAGTCCTTTTTGGACGAACAGAGGATGTCGCGGCTGTATGAAAAATTTGTGCTGGAGTATTACCGGCGCCACTATCCCAAGCTTGGAGCCGCAGCTTCCCGGATAGATTGGAATGTAACAGAGGATGTGAGGGAATTCCTCCCTATTATGCAGACGGATATCACCCTGCGGGATAAGGATAAAATATTAATCGTGGATACCAAGTATTATACATATACGATGCAGTATCGAAGCCAGTATGACAGCCGGAAGTTTCATTCGGAAAATATGTATCAGATCTACGCCTATGTTAAAAACCTGGATAGCGGCAACACTGGAAATGTGGCGGGTATGCTGCTGTACGCGAAAACACAGGAAACGATCACTCCGAACTGCACTTTTACTACCGGAGGAAATCAGATCAGTGTAAAGACACTGGATTTGAATACCCCCTTTGCCGGGATAGCCGGACAGTTAGATCAGATCGTGGACTCCTACTTTGGAATTTCGGATTATACTAAGAGGAGATAAGATCGATATATTTTTGATAGATTGGTAATATGACACACTGTTGTCATGTTAGGCGCGATATAATAAATATCATAAAAATGGGAGGTTGGTATATGGAATGGTGTACTTTGTATGACATGAATCATGAGCCTAAGATGGAGCAAATCGACGCGTTCGTCCACAGTGAATGTTGGGACCGTTTGAGGGAATATCTGGAAGACACCTACCAGGTGTCGCCAAAAATCGAATACAGCCGCTGCTCCGGGAAACCTGGTTGGAATGTGAAATATAGAAAGAGCAGCAGAGCTCTGTGTACCCTATACCCGGATGATGGTTTCTTTACCTGTATGATTTCGATCGGGAGAAAGGAAGCGTCAGAGGCTGAACTGCTGCTGAATACCTGTACCCCCTATGTCCGGGAGTTATATGCCGGGGCGGACGTGTTCAATGGCGGAAGATGGCTGATGATCGATGTGACCGATGAACAGATCCTGATGGATATAATAGAACTGATCCGGACCAGAGTGAAAGTCAGGAAAAAGAGTAATTAAATCACAGGGAACAGATGGCATGTGAATGGTATATGGAGAAAGACAGGGAAGCGGTGGATGAGTGAATTAAGAAAAATACCCGGTGTGGGAAAAGAGATAGAAAAAGATTTGTTCATGCTGGGTTATACAACGATAGCGTCGCTTGAAAATGCGGATCCGGAAGAAATGTACGAACGGGAATGCCTGATGAAAGGCTGTAAGATAGACCGTTGTCAGCTCTATGTATACCGCTGCGCCGTCTATTATGCATCGGAGAACAACCCAGAGCCTGAAAAACTGAAATGGTGGAACTGGAAAGATCATAAGGAAAAAACATGACTGAAAAAGTGCAGGACTAACAATAGTTCTGTACTTTTTAACTCTTTATGGAATATGATTCAAAGCTTGCAAAATAATGGTTTAGGCATAGTGAAAAAACAGCATACGAAGATGCTATCCAATCTTTGTTTTTAACCGCCGCACATCGCTTTCCAAAGTGGTTACCCGTAGAAGCACCATCTCATTTTCCTTGCTGAACTTCAAAGAATCGTCCAGTTTTCGGCTTAAATCCAAATGGCCCTCTGCGATAATACGGATTTTTTTGTTTATATCGTTTTCGAGAGTTAATTGTACTTCCGTGAGCTTTTGATCCAACTCTTTGGTTTGCTTATCGGCCATGTCGAATCTTTGATCGATATCATCGAATTTTGCATCAATTTCATTTAAGCGTTGATCGATCGTATAGAATTTTGCATCAATTTCGTTAAAGCGTTGATCGACGTAATCGAATTTTGCATCAATCTCATTAAAGCGTTGATCGACGTAATCGAATTTTGCATCAATCTCATTAAAGCGTTGATCGACGTAATCGAATTTTGCATCAATCTCATTAAAGCGTTGATTGACGTAATCGAATTTTGCATCAATCTCATTAAAGCGTTGATCGACCCAATCGAATTTTGCATCGATTTCGTTAAAGCGTTGATCGATGCAATCGAATTTTAAATCCATTTCATTAAGACGCTGTTCGACTACATCAAATCTTTGATCCATTTCATTAAGACGCTGATCAACCACATCAAATCTTTGATCCATTTCATTAAGACGCTGTTCGACCCTGTCAAATCTTAAATCTATTCCATTAAGATGCTGGTCAACCTGTCCAATTTTGTCAAGAATCAACCTAGTTTCTTCTGTCATAATCTCACCTCCTCTTTTACAAATTTTTATAATACAGATACTCTATTCACCCCATAATCACCCATCCCGGCTACCCTGAGTACTCCTCCATCATACCATACAAAATCAGTCCAAACAATTATGCAAAATGCTTAAAATCCTTCTCCACCTCAGGAAGCTAACTCTTGGTTTTTTCAGGAAACCCTGATCATATCTATTGACAAACTGTGAAAAACCAATTAATATAACTTTATATAAAACGTTTTAAAAAATGGAGGTTGCCGCTGTATGAGATGTACCATAAAAGACGTGGCAAAATTAGCCAACACATCCACTGCCACCGTATCCCTGGTTCTGAACAATAGGCCGGGCGTTAATGAGAATACAAAAAAAAGAGTTTTGGATGCCGTATCAAAGCTGAACTACCGTCCCAATCAGATTGCCCGCAGTCTGATTAATCAGAAGGCCAATGCCATAGGACTGATCGTCTCCGACATCCTTAATCCCTTTTACGGTGAACTGGCCTATAATATGCAAAAGGAGATGGACCGGCGCGGCATGAATCTGACGCTGGGAATTTCCAATAACAAAGTGGCCAACGAAAAGCGGATCGTAGATTCCATGATTAAACGGGGGGTCGACGGTATTATCCTGGTGCCGGCCAGAGACGGGGAAGGGGATCTGCGCCATCTGTACGAACTCCAGGAATTGAAGATTCCGTTCGTATTCATTACCAGCCGCTACCAGGGCATCAAAGCGGATACGGTGATGACCGATTTGGAGCGGGCCACCTATGAACTGACCGATTATCTTATCCAAAGCGGTGAGCGTAATATCATCTTTGTCGTGGAAAACCGGTCGCTTCTTCATGTGGAACGCCGGGTTTCGGGCTTTTGCAGCGCGTTCCGTGATCACGGCCTGAAACTTGCGGAAGACTGTATCATAGAGATCGATCCTGATATTGAGAATGGCGTTCTCGTTACCAGAAATAAAATTCTTCAGAAAAATCCGGATGCGATTATTGCCATCAACGCGTTTACCGCCATGGGGATTATGAAGGAACTGCGGGATAACGGAATCTCAATCCCGGAACAGATTGCCGTATCCTGTTTCGACGACCTGGAATATGCTTCGATCCTGTACACACCTCTGACGGTAGTGAAGCAGCCCATCGAGGAAATGTGCCAGGAAGCGGTCACACTTTTGGAAAGACGTGTACAGGGTGACACAGAAGAGGTCGTTCAAAAACTCCTGCCGGGGGAGTTGATTACCAGGGATTCCACAAAGTGAGATCTAAAACGTGTTAAATATGAAAAAATCAAAGAACATGAGAAAAACATGTTCTTTTTTTGTGCAAAGAGTATGAAGAAAGTGCGGGTTTCACATTCAAAATATCCAAAATTTTTTGCTGAAATATAGGCAATGTGACAAAAAACAACGAATGTGTTGACAACAGAAAACAGGTGTGGTAGGTTAAATACATAATCTAAAACGTTTTAGAAAAAGTAAAAGGAGAACAGATATGATGAAAAAAAGTTTATGCCTGGTTTTAAGTTTAGTTATGGTTCTTTTGGCGGCTGCCGGATGTGGGAAAGCGGACGGCTCCGCTCAAAGCCCTGAAAAGGGTGGTAAGAAAATCGCTTACACCACGATGACACTGGAATCCCCTTATTTTGTGGAAGTCTCCGAAGGCATCAAGGATAAATGCCAGGAACTGGGATGGGAATGTACGGTTCAGGACCCGAAGATGGATGTGGCTTCCCAGCTGGCAGCTATCGAGACATACATAGACCAGAAGTATGACGGCATTATTATCTCCGCGGTGGACGCGGCCGCGCTGCCAGGCATTATAAAAGAAGCGACGGATGCCGGTATCAAGGTGATAGGTTCCTCCACGGATATCGAGAACATCCAGGCCTTCGTATCCGCCGGGGAATATGAGATGGGATACGCGCTTGGCAAAGCGATCGGTGAGTGGAGCGAGGCTAATCTCTCCGGAGATTTAAAGGGTGTAACCTTTGGAACCATCAATGACCAGAACGTCATGATCCGTGAACAGGGAATGCGGGAAGGTGCAGAGGAAGCATACAGCAAGGGGAACATTACCTTTATCAATGAAGCGGGAACCCTCGGAGGGGTTACGGCGGAAGAGGGAATGGCCAATATGGAAGGCATTATGCAGTCCAACCCGGATATCAACCTGATTATGGGTTCTAACGATGACTCTATCCTGGGGGCATATGAAGCTGCCAAATCCGCAGGTATGGATTTGAACAAAATGGCCTTTGGAGGCGTCAACGCCGTAGAACAGGCATTAAACACCATCAAAGAAGAAAAAGACGCCGGTGAAGGCGCTTACCGTGTAACCGTAGATATCACTCCCCGTCTGCACGGTGTAACCGATGTGGAGATTATGCAGCAGCTGTTCGACGGAAAAGAATTTCCGGAGCAGGTTCTTATCGAAGCCAAAGCCGTGACCGTTGACAATATTGACGAGTATTTTAAATAAAAGAAAAGAAGACTCAACAGGAAGTGGGAGATAACGATGGCTGATTGTATGCTGAAAATGGAACATATTACCCAGAAGTTCCCCGGAGTGCTGGCGCTTGACGATGTGGGATTCGAACTGGAACGCGGTGAGATCCATGCCCTGGTCGGCGAGAACGGAGCGGGAAAATCCACACTGATGAAAGTGCTGACAGGTGTAAACAGACCAAACTCGGGGAAAATCCGGTTCGACGGGCAGGAGTTCGGACACTTCGATATCGAGCAGTCGAAAAAGCTGGGAATCAACATGATCTATCAGGAGCTGAACCTGATACCAAAGCTTAAGGTCTATGAAAACATTTTTCTGGGCAAAGAGATTATAAGCAAAGGGAAAACTGATACGCGGGAAATGTGCCGCCGTGCCGAGAACATGATCCGGTCCCTGGGAATCGAGATGGATGTCCGGGAAAAAGTAGAAAACTTAACGATGGCCTACCGGCAGATGGTGGAGATTGCCAGAGCTCTTCTTGATACGCCGAAGATCCTGATTATGGATGAGCCGACAGCACCTTTGACCAGCGAAGAAGTCAAGATACTGTTCCGTACCATCCGGGTTTTGAAAGAACAGCAGGTCTCCATCATTTACATCTCCCACCGAATGGAAGAAATATTCGAAGTCTGTGACCGGTGTACGGTATTCCGGGACGGACGGTTTATCCGGACGATGCGGGTACAGGATACAAATGTGGATGAACTGATTAAGCTGATGGTCGGACGCAGCATTGAGAATCAGTATCCGCCCCGTGTGACCCCGGATCCGCAGGCGGCTGAGATGCTGAAGGTTAGCGGTATCACAACCGACAAGATAAACAATGTCTCCTTCGCAGTCCGGTCGGGAGAGATTCTCGGATTGGGCGGCCTGGTCGGCGCAGGGAGGACGGAGACCCTGCGCGCGCTCTTCGGCTGTGATCCCTGCCGGGGAGAGATATTGAAAAAAGGGAAAAAGATTACGGTGCGGTCCCCGAAAGATGCGATCAATCATGGAATCGTACTGGTAACTGAGGACCGAAAAGGGCAGGGCCTGCTGATGAATCTGTCGGTCAGCGATAATATGATACTGCCGATACTTTCCCAGTACTGTAAAGGGCTGTTCCTGAGAAGAAAAAATATCGGTAAACAGGTGGAAGAAAATATCGAACGGCTGAAAATTAAGACGCCATCCTCCGGTCAGCTGGTTGCGTACCTAAGCGGGGGCAATCAGCAGAAGGTAATTATATCCAGATGGCTGCTGGCGCAGGCGGATATCATTTTGTTTGACGAACCTACCCGGGGAATCGATGTAGGCGCCAAGTATGAAATTTATTCGCTTATGAATGAACTAAAAACCCTGGGAAAATCCATTATCATGGTCTCCTCCGATATGCCGGAGCTTATGGGAATGTCGGACCGCATCCTTGTAATGTCCGAAGGCAGGATTACCGGAGAACTGGACAATCCGGAGGAGTTTGACCAGGAAATAATTTTAAAAAGAGCGTCGGGCGTGGCTGTATGAGCCGGAAAGAATGAATAAAGGCGCAGTGAATGCGCCACTGGAGGAGAGCATGAACAAGACAAAAGCAGCAATATATAAAGAATATGCAACCGTAATTTTTCTGATTATAACCGTAATTTTCTTTTCCATCTTTGCAACCGGATTTCTCTCGATGAGCAATGTGATGAATGTACTAAGACAGGTATCCATCATCGGAATATGTTCCGTAGGAATGATGCTGGTCATCTTAACGGGCGGGATTGACCTGTCTGTGGGTTCGGTGATCGGAGTGACCGGGACCCTGGTAGCCTATCTGATGGTGAAAATGGACATGAATATGTATGCGGCTGTGGCTGTGGGGCTGCTGGCGGCGGTACTGATCGGAGCGGTCAACGGGTTTTGCGTCACCATGCTGTCGATCCCGCCATTGATCACCACGCTGGCGACCATGACCGGCGGCAGAGGAATCTGTTATATTATCACAGGCGGTATTTCCATTTATGGATTCCCGAAATCCTTCTCACCGTTGGGACAGGGGTATCTGTGGATCATTCCGATTCCGGTGCTGTGTATGCTGGCGGTTCTGCTGCTGGGCTGGTGCCTGTTGACCAAACGGCCGTACGGCACTTACCTTTACAGTATCGGCGGTAACGCGGAGGCGGCCAGGCTGTGCGGAATTAATGTCAACAAAACGCTGATTTTAACCTATATTTTAAATGGGATCTTTGCAGGATTTGCGGGCATTGTCCTGTTGTCCCGGATCAATACCGGACCGGCCGCGCTTGGCGACGGGTACGAGATGGACGTCATAACCTCTGTAGTCCTGGGCGGAGTCAGCGTCAGCGGAGGAGAGGGAAAGCTAAAAGGAGTGGTCTGCGGCGTGCTGATTATGGGAATCTTGTCCAACGGCCTGTTGATCATGGGAATTAGCGAGTATTATCAGATGGTGGTAAAATGCTGCGTGTTATTACTGGCGGTAGGATTTGATAAAAACGTCGGGAAATTAAAACACAGGGCATAAAGGAGAGGGAAGATATGGCAACAGATACACGAAATAGCGAAATAGACATGAAAAGAAGAGAAGGGCTGAAAGCGTCCTATCAGGGTATAAAAGAAAACCTGGAGCAGGGTATCCTGCCGTTCTGGATCAAAAACGGCATCGATCATCAATACGGCGGCTATCTGTTGGATTTTGACCGGGATGGAGCCCCGCTGGGAGATAAAGAAAAAATGCTGGTTACACAGACCAGGATGATATGGGGATTTTCGATTCTGGCCAGGGAATATCAAAGTGAAGAATATCTGGCTTACGCGGCCCAGGGCGTGAAATTCCTGATTCAGCACTTCTGGGATCAGACCTACGGCGGCTGGTACTGGACCACCGAACTGGACGGAACAAAGAGCGACGGCGGCAAAGTGATCTATGGGCAGACTTTTGCCATCTACACGCTGAGCGAATATGCGCTGGCGCTGCGGGATCTAAACGCCCCGAAAGAGGAACAGGAAGAGGCTTTGGAATACGCGTCCAAAACATTCGACCTGCTGCAGAAATATGCGGCGGATACGCTAAACGGCGGGTATTATGAAAATCTGGAACCGGACTGGAGCAGGGCGCCTTACGGAGCCGGAGCGGGAGATATCAAGTCCCTGAACATCCATATGCATATGCTGGAAGCCTATACGACCCTCTATGAATGCAGCGGCCAGGAAATTCACAGACGAAAATTGCAGGAGGTGATCGACCTGGTCTTGCAAAAGATGGTGGATCTGAACATCGGCTGCGGATTTGACCAGTTCGGACCGGAACTGGTCAGACGCCCGGCGATTAGTATCCCCAGGACCTGGACCCAGGACCGGGAAGCGGATTCTGAGATTGCGGACGCCGTGGATACCACCTTCTACGGACATAATATCGAACTGGTATGGCTCTTGAACCGGGCCAATGATGTACTTGGAAATCCCTATCATACATACGATTATGTTGGCAAGCTATTGTTGGAGCATTCTTTGAAGTATGGTTTTGACTATGAATACGGCGGCGTATATTACGCGGGGCCCTACGTGGGGGAGGCGACCAAGCTTGAAAAGGAATGGTGGGAAAACTGCGAAGCCCTGGTGGGGTATCTGGATGGCTACGAACACCTGAAAGAAGAAAAATATCTGGATGCCTTTTTGAAGACCTGGGAGTTTTGCAGCCGTTACCTTATCAATCATCAGGTTGGCGAGTGGTATCAGCTGGTATCCCGAAATGGCGAGGTGCTGGTCGGCTGTATCGGCAATGCCTGGAAAGGAATCTACCATACCGGGAGGGCCATGCTGGAGTGCAAGAGAAGACTGGAAAAAATTTTAAATATCCGTGAATCATAAGAGTGAAATACGGCCGGCTGTCGCACTAACTTAGCGCTCTTCCTGGGGGCTTCGCATGCCCGCTGCTTAGGGCTTGGCACCGCGGGCGGTATCCGGGGACGCTCCGGGCGGCCGGGTTCTTTTGTATCTCCCTGGGAGCGCGGAGGGCTTGCGCTGGAATACGCTAAGTGAAATCGA
>NZ_JAHQCW010000027.1 GCF_019042275.1 Diplocloster agilis | reverse complement strand
AAACGGATTATGTATGGCCGCAACAGTTTTTTGCTACTTAAAGGAAAACTGCTGCGGCTTGAATCAAAGCGCAAAATCAACTAACTTTGGAAAGAACCAAAAAACAATTGACAAATGCACCCCGGGTCAGTATACTTTAATCAATTAGAGTTAGAAACCATTGACCAGGAAGAGTAGAACTTGGATCGGCATTCCAGAGAACCGCGGTGGCTGAGAAAGCGGTATGCCGGATAAGATTCGAATGGGCCTGGGAGGGCCGGGCGAAACCGTTGGCGGGAGTAGCTTTGGACGGGTTCCCCATCCGTTATCAACGGGGTGCATATGATAGTATGTAACAGAGCGGGTGTCACAGAAAAGACATCAATCAGGGTGGTATCGCAGAAGCGCAGCTTTTGTCCCTTTCTTTTAGAGGGATGAGGGCTTTTTTTATTGTTAACTTACGGCCCGTATGTCGGGCGTTTGCGCGCGATACGGAAAAATGAGTGCCTGGATTTGGAATATTGCATTGGAAAGGAGTGAAGGATTCGTGGATAAAATGAATCTCACCTATGAGGAAACAAAAATTTATCAGACAGATTATGATCTGGTGCCGCTGTGCAGGGAAATCTATGCAGACGTTATTACGCCCATCAATCTGCTGAAGAAGCTTACCATGCTGGATCAGAACTTTTTTCTTCTGGAAAGTGTGGAGGGCGGGGAACAATGGGGCCGGTATTCTTTTCTGGGTTATCAGCCGCTGATGCATGTCACCTGCAAGCGCGGGGAGACCCGGATCAAAAGCGGGGAAATCGAACTGCGGAAAAAAGGCGGCCCCATGGGGATTCTAAGGGAACTCTTATCCGAATACCGGGCTCCCCACGTGGAAGGCCTGCCGACTTTTACCGGGGGCTTTGTGGGATATTTCTCTTATGAGATGATCGCCTATGCGGAACCGAAACTAAAGATCAAGGAGAGTGATTTCCAGGATCTGGATCTGATGCTGTTTGATAAAGTGATCGCCTTTGATCATCTCCGCCAGAAGATCTTTGTCATTGTCAATGCAAAGCTAAAAGACCGGGAACAGGGCTACCGCAAAGCAGCGCTGGAGATTGATAAGCTGGTCCGCATGATCTGTGGTCCCATGCCGATGGAAAGCCAAAAGGAACCGGCGCCTGAGATTCCTCAGTTCGTATGCAATACCTCCCGGGACGACTATTTGCAGATGGTGGAGAAGACGAAGCATTACATCCGGGAGGGCGATATCTTTCAGGGCGTCATTTCCAGAAAATTCACGGCGGATTACAGGGGAAGCCTGCTGAATATGTACCGGGTGCTGCGCACTACCAACCCGTCTCCCTACATGTATTTTATACAGAGCGATTCCCTGCAGATCGCGGGGGCTTCTCCGGAAACCCTGATCAAACTGGTAGATAAGAAACTGACCACCTTCCCGGTAGCAGGTACCAGAGCCAGAGGCCGGACCAGGGAGGAGGATAAGCAGCTGGAAAAGGAACTGCTGTCCGATGAAAAAGAGTGTTCCGAGCACAATATGCTGGTGGATCTGGCCCGAAATGACCTGGGCAAGGTGGCCGCTTTCGGAAGTGTCCATGTGGAGGATTATATGCAGATCCACCGTTTCTCCAAAGTCATGCATATCGCATCGGTGGTAAACGGCACGCTGGGTGAGGGGAAGGATGGATGTGACACCATCGAAGCCCTCCTACCGGCCGGAACCCTCTCCGGCGCTCCAAAATTCCGGGCCTGCGAGATCATCGATGAACTGGAGCCGGAGGCCAGGGGGATCTACGGCGGCGCTATTGGGTACCTGGATTTTTCCGGCAACCTGGATGTATGTATTGCAATCCGTACCGCGGTTAAAAAGGACAACAAAGTGTATGTGCAGGCCGGGGCCGGTATCGTGGCGGACAGCGTCCCCGAGCTTGAGTATGAGGAATGTGCCAATAAGGCCCAGGCCGTGATGGAGGCTCTGCGAAGAGCCGGGGAGGTGACGGAATATGATTTTGCTCATTGATAACTACGACAGTTTTTCTTATAACCTGGTCCAGCTGGTGGGCAGCCTGACCGCCGAGGAAATCCGGGTGATCCGTAACGATGCCCGGACCGTGCGGGAAATAGAAAAAGCGGCTCCCTCCCATATTATCCTGTCCCCTGGTCCCGGAAGGCCGAAGGACGCCGGCATCTGCGAAGAAACCGTGCGCACCTTAAAAGGCAGGATTCCCATTCTGGGCGTCTGCCTGGGCCACCAGGGAATCTGCGAAGCGTTTGGCGCGCGTATCACCTATGCGCCGAAGCTGATGCACGGAAAGCAGAGCATAATACGGATCGACACGCAAAATCCGTTGTTCGCCGGACTTCCTCAAGAAATCCGGGTGGCCCGGTACCACTCTCTGGTCGCGGACCCAGCTACCCTACCGGATGAGCTTCAGATCATCGCGCGGACAGAGGAACAGGATGTTATGGCGGTCTGCCACAGGGAATTCCCGGTCTACGGCCTGCAGTTCCATCCGGAATCGGTCCTTACGCCGGACGGGGCGGTAATTATGAAAAATTTTCTGTATGGATAACTAAAAAGAATAAATTGGAGGAACAAGAAAATGATCAAAGAAGCAATCTACAAACTGGTAAACAATGAAGATTTATCCTATGAAATGGCGGAACAGGTGATGGACGAAATCATGGACGGGGAAGCGTCCCAGATCCATATGGGCGCGTTTCTGACCGCCCTGCGCATGAAAGGGGAAACCATCGACGAGATCACCGCGTGCGCGGCCGGAATGCGTAAGCACTGTACCCGCCTGCTCCACGATATGGATGTGTTGGAGATCGTGGGAACCGGCGGGGACGAAGCCAATACCTTTAATATCTCCACCGTCTCCTCCCTGGTGGTATCCGCCGCCAGTATCCCGGTCGCCAAGCACGGGAACCGCAGCGTTTCCAGCAAATGCGGAGCCGCCGACGTGCTGGAAGCGCTGGGTGTCAATATTGAGATAAGCCCGGCCCAGAGCGCGGAGATTTTAAAGGAAATCAACCTGTGCTTCATGTTCGCCCAGAAATATCACTCGGCCATGCGCTTCGTAGCGCCGGTCCGAAAGGAACTGGGCATCCGTACCGTATTTAACATCCTGGGCCCCCTGGCCAATCCGGCCGGCGCCAATTTTGAACTTCTGGGCGTCTACGAGGAATCCCTGGTGGAACCGCTGGCCCAGGTACTGTTGAAACTGGGCGTCAAGCGGGCCATGGTGGTATACGGCCAGGACGGTTTGGACGAAATTTCACTGAGCGCGCCGACTACCTGTTGTGAGCTGCGGGACGGCGTGGTAAAATGTTATATGATAAAGCCCGAGCAATACGGTTTTACCATGTGTGCGAAACAGGATATGGTCGGCGGCGACCCTCAGGAAAACGCCCGGATCGCCCGGGATATTTTAAGCGGGGAAAAGGGACCCAAACGGGATGCCGTACTGCTGAACTCCGCCGCCTGCATTTATATGACGCAGAATGATATCACCATGGATCAGGCTGTAGCCATGGCTGCCAATATCATCGACAGCGGAAAAGCGCTGGAACAGCTGAACCGTTTCGTGGAGTTATCCAATACCATCTGATGGATCGGATGGAAATAGAAAGAAATAAGAACAATAATCAGGAGAATACAGGCATGATATTAGATACAATCGCAGAAGCGACAGCCCTGCGGGTGGCGAATCAGAAAAAACTGGTATCGCCTAAAGAAATGCAGGAAGCTGCCCTTCGGATAGCGAAGGCGCAGCAGCACCGCTTTCCCTTTGAACAGGCCCTCCTCCGGGAGGATATTAATTTTATCTGCGAGGTAAAGAAAGCTTCCCCGTCAAAAGGGATCATCGCGGAAGATTTCCCCTATGTCCAGATCGCCCGGGAATATGAGCAGGCAGGGGCGGCAGCCATCTCCGTATTGACGGAGCCCCGGTTCTTTTTGGGAAAAGATGAATATCTGGAAGAAATCGTAAACGCGGTCAGCATCCCTGTGCTCAGAAAGGATTTTACCATTGATCCGTACCAGATCTACCAGGCCAAAACACTGGGAGCCTCCGCGGTTCTGCTGATCTGCGCCCTTCTGGAACGGCCGGTTCTCAGGGAATACCTGGATATCTGCCGGCAATTGGGCCTGTCCGCTCTGGTGGAAGCCCATGACGAACAGGAAATCCAAACCGCGGCGGACGCCGGAGCCCGCATCATCGGGGTGAATAACCGGAATCTGAAAACCTTTGACGTGGATATCCAAAACAGCAGGAGGCTGCGGGCTCTGGTCCCGGAATCCGTGATCTTTGTGGCGGAAAGCGGGATTCGTACCGCTGACGATGTGCAGGCCTTAAGAGATGCCGGAGTCCATGCGGTACTGATCGGGGAAAGCCTGATGCGAAGCCCCGACAAGACAAAAATGCTGCACACGCTTCGGGGGGACGCTTATGACTAAAGTAAAAATATGCGGACTGCGCACGCCGGATGATATCGGCTATGTGAACCAGTTAAAACCGGATTACGCCGGATTTGTATTTGCCCCCAGCAAACGCCAGGTCAGCCTGCTGCTGGCATTGCGGATGCGGGTCAGGCTTGCCCCGCAGATCCGGGCGGTAGGCGTCTTTGTCAATGAACCTCTGGAAACGGTAGCCGCTCTTTGCAGGCAGAAGATTATCGATATCGTACAGCTTCACGGGGATGAAGACGCCTCTTATATCGGCCGTCTCAAAGAACAGACGGCAGTTCCGGTTATCCGGGCGGTCCGGGTCCAGAATAAAGAACAGGTCCTGGAGGCGGAACAGCTGCCCTGCGATTATCTTCTTCTGGATACTTTCGTG
The DNA here is from genome assembly GCF_019042275.1 of Diplocloster agilis. GTDB lineage: Bacteria > Bacillota > Clostridia > Lachnospirales > Lachnospiraceae > Diplocloster > Diplocloster agilis. The sequence continues at coordinate 84,480 of NZ_JAHQCW010000027.1, read as the reverse complement.
GAGGGGCAGTATGGCGGCAGCGGGAAGCAGTTCGATCCTTCCCTGATCCCGGAGCAGCTGCAAAAACCTTACTTTCTGGCCGGTGGGCTGGATGAGCACAATGTGCGTGAGATCCTGACCCGGTGCAGGCCCTTTGCCGTAGATGTGAGCAGCGGGGTGGAGACGAACGGCTACAAAGATTTCGATAAGATCAGACGGTTCCTGGAGGCTGTCAGACAGAATCCTTGAGAACATGAATAAAGACTTAAGACCGTCCGCGCGGACGGTAGAATGGAGATAACAGATGAAAAAGGGAAGATATGGTGATTACGGCGGTCAGTACATCCCGGAAACGCTGATGAACGCGGTAATCGAACTGGAAAATGCATATGAACACTATAAGAATGATCCTGAATTTAACCGGGAGTTAGAGGACCTGCTGAAAAATTATGCCGGACGGCCCTCGCTTTTGTATTACGCCGAAAAGATGACAAAAGATCTGGGCGGTGCGAAAATCTATCTGAAACGGGAGGATTTAAACCATACCGGATCTCACAAAATCAACAATGTGTTGGGACAGGTGCTTCTGGCGAAGAAAATGGGAAAAACCCGCGTCATCGCGGAGACCGGCGCCGGCCAGCACGGAGTGGCTACTGCCACCGCGGCCGCGCTGATGGGCATGGAGTGTGAGATCTTCATGGGCAAGGAGGATACGGACCGGCAGGTGTTAAACGTCTACCGGATGGAGCTGCTGGGTGCGAAGGTGCACGCGGTTACCAGCGGCACACAGACGTTAAAGGACGCGGTCAATGAGACCATGCGGGAATGGACCAGAAGGGTGGATGATACGCTCTATGTCTTAGGTTCCGTGATGGGGCCTCACCCCTTTCCCATGATCGTACGGGACTTCCAGTCGGTAATCGGCAGGGAGATCCGGCAGCAATTGCTGGAACGGGAAGGGAGACTGCCCGATGCCGTGCTTGCCTGTGTGGGAGGCGGCAGCAACGCCATGGGCGCTTTCTACGAGTTCATCCCCGAGACTTCCGTCCGGCTGATCGGCTGTGAAGCCGCGGGCCTCGGTGTGGATACGGATCAACATGCCGCTACGATCGCCAAGGGAACCAGGGGCATTTTCCACGGCATGAAATCCATCTTCTGTCAGGATGAGTACGGACAGATCGCACCGGTCTATTCCATCTCGGCCGGGTTAGACTATCCCGGCATCGGCCCGGAGCACGCGATGCTGCATGATACCGGACGGGCGGAATACGTACCCATCACAGATGAGGAGGCGGTGCAGGCCTTTGAATATCTTTCGAGAACCGAGGGGATCATCCCGGCGGTGGAAAGCGCCCATGCCGTAGCGTACGCCAGAAAACTGGCGCCGGCGATGAAACCGGATCAGATCATCGTCGTCAATCTGTCCGGACGGGGGGACAAGGATGTGGCGGCCATCGCCAGATACAGGGGGGTGCAGATCTATGAGTAGAATAGCACAGGCATTTCAGAACAAAAAAGCATTCATCGCGTTTATCACCGGAGGAGATCCGGATCTGGAAACTACGGAAGAACTGATCTGCGCCATGGATCAGGCCGGCGCGGACCTGATAGAGATCGGAGTCCCTTTCTCCGATCCGACCGCGGAGGGTATCGTGATCCAGGAGGCCAACGCACGGGCGCTGGCAGCCGGCTGTACTACGGACAAGCTTTTCGAGATGGTATCCCGGGTGCGGCGGCGCACACAGATACCGTTGGTATTTTTAACCTATATGAATCCCATCTATACCTATGGAAAAGAACGTTTCTTCCGCCAATGCCGGACGGCAGGCATCGACGGAGTGATTATACCGGATCTGCCCTTTGAGGAGAAGGAAGAAGTGGCCCCCATATGCGCGGAATACGGAGTGGATCTGGTACCCCTGATCGCTCCCACTTCCAAGGAACGGATCACCATGATTGCAAAGGAGGCAAAAGGCTTTATCTACTGTGTGTCCTCCCTGGGGGTTACCGGCGTCCGCTCGGAGATCCGGACAGACATAGGCGCTATGGTGCGGCTGGTGAAGTCGGTTACCGATCTCCCCTGCGCCGTGGGCTTCGGGATATCCACGCCGGAACAGGCGGCAAAGATGGCGGCGGTTTCGGATGGGGCCATCGTGGGAAGCGCGATTGTAAAACTGGTGGCGAAGGATGGGAAGGATTGCGTTGAGGCCGTAAGTGAGTATGTGCGGTCTATGAAAGAAGCCATAGCTGGGCTGGATGATTTTACAAGTTGACGCAGGGCTTATGGCTGTGATAAGCTTAACCCGCACGAGAGAACGAACGATATGACAGTTTAAGCGGATGGAACATACGCAATTTTTCATTCGTATAAATCACAAAAGAGAACATGGGCCAGCCCTTGTTCTCTTTTATTTTAACTTAATGGAGGTTACGCTTATGATAAAAAAAATGATGTTACTGACGGCCGCCTGTCTGACTGCTTTGGCGCTGACAGCCTGCGCATCGGACCAGGATGCGGATAAGAATACGAATCAGGAGACACCCCCTGCCGCACAGACTCCCAATGCCGATTTAAATGTCCCTTCGGGAAATAATTCAGATGACGCTGAAAATCCTGACTCCGGCAGGCAAACCGGCAAATCAAAAACTTTCCGGATTGCTACGGATACGACTTTCTCCCCTTTTGAATTTGAGGATGTGGACGGGAACTTTACCGGTATCGATGTGGAGCTTCTGCATGCGATCTCAGAGGATCAGGGATTTACCTTTGAACTGCAAAGCCTGGGGTTTGACGCCGCTGTGACCGCATTGGAGTCCGGACAGGCAGACGGTGTGATCGCAGGTATGAGTATCACGCCGGACCGGCAGGCCAAATTTGATTTTTCCGATCCGTATTTTAATTCCGGTATCGTCATGGCCGTAGTGAAGGATTCCTCCGTGGATTCTTATGAAAAACTAAAGGGCCGGACCGTTGCGGTAAAAAATGGAACGGAGGGCGCTGCCTTCGCGGAATCCATCGCGGATACCTACGGATTCACCATAACGGTATTTGACGATTCCTCAAGTATGTACCAGGATGTTCTATCCGGCAGTTCGGCTGCCTGCTTCGAGGATTATCCGGTTATCGGCTACGCCATCAGCCAGGGAATGAAAATTCAGATGGTTGGTGAGAAACAGGCCGGAAATTCTTATGGGTTTGCGGTAAAAAAAGGACAGAACGAAGAGCTGTTAAACTACTTTAATGAGGGGCTCCGGAATCTGAAGGAAAACGGGATCTATCAGGAAATCCTGGACCGCTATATTGTAGAATAATCCCGTTACGCTTTCCTCCCGGACGAATTCAGATATTTTTCCAGCATATCCAGCTCGTCTGTGAAAATGCAGTGTTCCAATGTGTGATCTTCGATCCCCCGCCGGATATCCCTGATATTCATCCAAACCACCTGCTCCACTTCCTCTTCCTGCAGTGAAAGCCGATCGGGTTCCAGGTCACTTTCCAACAGGTACACCGCGCTGATTTCGTGATTCCGGAACGGCCTTCCATAGAATTCCCGCTCCGCCCATGACTCATACATTCCCAGAAAATGCAGGTCCTTTATATCTGCATCTATGCCCAGCTCCTCGCCGAGTTCCCGCACGGCGGACCGGGCATATTCATCCCCCGCGGGGATATGGCCTGCGGAAGAGATATCATAGCAGCCCGGGAACGCGTCTTTTCCCGCCGCCCGCTTCTGCAGCAGCAGGTCAAAGGTCTGATCCGCCCGCTTTCTGTAAATCCAGACATGGGACGTTCCGTGCAGATCCCCGTCCCGGTGGACCAGCGTGCGTTCCCTTACTCTTCCCGTGACCGTACCGTCCGGATTCCGGATATCGATCAGTTCCATGGCCTGTCCGTCCAGAACAGCCTCTTTCATCACATTATTCTCATAACTTAGCTTTAGGGAAAAGAACGGACGCTCCTCCCGCATCAGATTCAGGAAAATATGATCCCCTTCCCACAGGTTCAGCTGCTCCACATCCCGCTTCGGCACCCATTCCAAAACCCCCTCGTCACAGGAAATCATTTCTCCCTCAAACGCGTCCGCGGTAAATAAACACATATATTCCGGCGGATAATCGTCTGCGATAAAGGTCACGATCCCCCGGAACCGGTAGGACGTAAGAATGAGTCCGGTCTCTTCTGCCGCCTCACGCAGCAGGCATTCCTCCGGACTTTCCCCGTGTTCAAAATGGCCCCCGATCCCGATCCATTTATCCTTATTGACATCATTTTTCTTCACAATCCGGTGCAGCATCAGGTAACAGTCATCTTTTTCTATATAACAAAGTGTAGTCAAGCAGCTTTTCATATTTTAAACTATCCCTTTATTTTCATCACATTTCTGTTTATAAATCTCTTTCAAATCATCGATGGCCATCTCGACATCAAAAGTGTGGAATCCAAGCCAACATTCATTCATTGTTTTTGCATCAGCGATGCTATATATTTCACGGCTGCATTGATTGGTATAATAATGCCAATAGCGGTAAGTGTATCCCGTCCAATACATTACTTCCGAAGTATAAGTTGTACCAGCCTTTTTCAAACCGCCTACCTCATCATTTAACTCTTCAAGAATATATTCTTCCCCAGCCCATTGTAAGCGATCATAGATATCATCAAGGGCAGCAGCAGCTTTGCTATTCATAAAAGCTTCTATAAACAACGGACAATCATATCCACTTTTTCGCGCAAGCTCAAACAAACGCCCCTGTATATCACAAAGTTGGCGCTTATCAAGTGTTAGATTTTCCATTTCATTCACCTGCCTTTAATATTTCATCAAAGAACCGGCCTTCCCGACGATATTTCCGACAAATTTCATCAGCCTTTGCGATACCTATGGAACGTTTTGCTTCACTTTCCTGCTTCAGTTTATCCCGGTCGTCTTCAGAAAGTTCTTGTTCATCAAGGATTTTAATTTTTTTGCAGGCCTTTTCTGTTAAAGCTACATATTGCTTTCCAAGTTTCAACGCGGAAAGGCTATTGATTAACGCAAGATCTGTGATTTCTCCATTAAAGAATCGATCCAACACCACAAACATTCTATCGTTTGCAATATAACCAATAATCACGTCGTAATCCTTACTTAAATCCGCATACCGCTTATAGATTTTTGAGTTTTTCACAGATTCCATCTTTCCACGATTATAAGCAACCATTAATGCCCACTCTAACCCCACCTCAATATCAAGAATTTTAAGATCGGACAAATCAATGCTTAGTAAATATATTTTAGCTTTCGGATAGTTGCAGATTAAAGTAAGCGGCTGAGTACGGTCGGTGCCCATGTAAAAACCTTTACCAAAATCACAGCGATCCCGGCTTATAGGTGCAATCGCGCCGTGGAGCCCTGACTTCGAGCCATGATAAAGAGTCACTACTTCATTGGAAGTGACAATACGGTTCCCTGCAAATCGTGAAAAATCAATATTATGATTATCACACAGGCTCTTAATTGCATTGACTGCAATTTTTGATGGCGCACAACGGCCTTTCTCCCAGCGGTTTACGGTTGCAAAGCTAACCCCCAACTTGTCGGCTAATTCACTCTGACTCAAATTCAGACAAGAACGTATTTCTTTTATAATTTGGGAGCTTTTCATTATGACCTCCTGGGCTTTCCATATAACATCTGAATTGTTTTATTATAACATGTGAAATATAAAAACACAATACAGCACATAGGTCAGAATAAACCGCCGAAAGCAGTTATGCATTGAGGCAGCAATTGTTCTAAAGCAGTTACTCAAAATAATCCAGCACCTGCTGCACATCCAATTCCTCCGTTCCCTGATAGGGAAGATCCGGGGCCAATGTGGTCACCTTGACACGGATCCCCACAGATCTCATTCCCGCCGCCCGTATCGCTTCGATTCCGGCCTGCGAATCCTCAAAACCTATGCAGGAATGGGGCAAAACGCCCAGATTCCGGCAGCAGTCCAGGAACACCTCCGGGTCCGGCTTTGTTCTGGCGATCTGACCGGCATCCGCGATATAGTCAAAGACTGGTTTGATTCCCAGCCGGTTCAGCACCGTATCCGCATTGCGGCTGGCCGACGCCACAGCCAGTAAAATTCCTCTTTCCCTGGCTTCTTTTAGAAATCCTTGAATTCCGGGTAAAATATCCCGGTCCGTAATATTTTTCAGGAGATTCCGGTAGATCCTATTTTTTTCACGAACCATCTGTTCCTTCTCCTGTTCGTTAAAACGCTGCCCGGCCTGATTGATTTCCAGTATAAGGTCCAGGGAACGTCTCCGGCTGACGCCTTTGAGCTGCTCATTGGCGTTTCGGTCAAAAAAAAGTCCGTATTCTTCGGCGATCCGCTTCCATGCCTGGTAATGATATTCCGCCGTGTCTGTGAGCACGCCGTCCAGATCAAAAATAAACGCTCTGATCATATATCTGCTTTCCCTCCCGCTATCTGGTGTAGTTGGTTTCATTCTCGGCCTCTCCTGCCTCCTGCTGCATAACCAGCATATCCATTACCGCCAAGCGCGGAATATCCCGGATGACCGTTATCTCCTGGACCGGAGTTCCAGTAATGGCATTGAGCCGGACCCTTTCTATCGTTTCCGTATCCTGAAACACGATATAAAGATCCCCGCCCTCCAGCAGCAGCTGTCTTGGATTAGCTCCCGACAGCCGGTGGCAGCTGGGGTTCCCCATCTCTCCGGTTTCCGGATGAAGAGGATAGACAGCCAGAACATCTGCGGCCCTGGTCAGCGTGTACAAAAAGCGATGATCCGGACTGACGGCCAAGGCTGACGGATGGGGATATTGAAAGGAAGTGACCGGCTCCTTATATTGTTCCAGTTCCTTTTCCGGTACGGTAGTTAGCTTCTGTACCGGGCTTAACTCCCCTTGGCTCTCTTTACAAAGAAGTACTGCCGGCATGATCTCCCCGATCACGTAACAGCTGGAAAGCCCCTGGACTGCTATGGCATTTCTGGGGCCATATCCCTTTGGAATCCGGATCTCTCCCTGCCGGCTGATCTTCCAATTTTCCCCGTCAATCCTGAATATTGAAACCCGGTCGGTTCCCCGCTCCGGTACCAGATATTCCGTCCGGCCCATGCCGCGGCACAGCGAGTGGGGCGATGCCGTATCCTGAAAAAAAGGGATCTCTCCCGAACCGGTAAACGCATAGAAATCCCTGGCTTTGGTAAGATTCCCCTCATCGTCTCTCTCAAAGAGTACCAGCGTGGCCGCATCAAACACATTCCCGGTCCGGATGGTACCGTCACGGTCAGCGAACACCCCGCACACGGGAGGCCGGTTGGAACCATGGTTCAGCACCAGCGCATAGTGTTCCGACAGCTTCAGATCCAGCGGGAACGCGCCGAAGGAATTGATTTGTCCCGCCGGCATAAGCATTCCCGTCTCCCGGTCGATCTTAAACCACAGCACCCGGCCGCCCGGCTCTTCCTGTTGAAAGCGTGAAATCTCCAGGCTTATATACAGCATGTATTTCTCGGTATCGACCCAAAGGCCGCTGACACTGTATTCCATGGGAACACGCTGGATCCGCTTCCACTCCCGGTCCGTTTCCTTATATTCATAGACACAGACAGCCGTGTTCCCCCGCTCATTGTATGTAGAAGCCCAGTTCCCCGTATAGATAAATCTTCTGTCACTCATAGGGGAAGCGTCTCTTTTCCCAGTTCATACGCCATAAGCAGCGCCCGCCTGCAGACATCCGGTCCGTACAGCAGATGGTAATGTCCGGGACACAGGATATCCTCACGCAGGCCGGACGCTTTTTCCAGAGAATTCAGATAATCCTTCCCGGAAAAATCGGGAGCGCCCGTCCAGGCCAACAATACTTTTATATCATCCTCCGGCGCGGCCGGTTCGACAGCCAGAAAATCTCCCATAAACAAAATCTTCTTACCGTGGAGACTGGCCTCATACATCATCGATCCCCGGCTGTGTCCCGGAACGTGAATGGCCCGGATCACTACATCCCCGAAGGATAGCACCCGGCCATCCTCCAGGACTTCATCTGTCTTGCAGGGTCTGAACTCTCTGCCAAACAGGTATCCGATACAGTTTTTATCTCCCTCTTCCATCGCCTTGGCATCCCCCGGCCCGGCTAGTATTCGGGAGCCCAGCTCCCGGGCCCTCCAGGCGTTTCCTGCGTGGTCAAAATGACAGTGGGTGAACAGGGTGTGGGTGACCGGAAGTTTGTCCAGTCCCCAGAACCGGAGCATCTGCCCCATCTTCTCCCACTGAAGGTCAGAGAATCCCGCATCGATCAGTATCAGCTGTTCCCCAGCCCGAATGACATAACTGTTGGAATTCGTTGCCAGCGGTACCCCGCTCAACTGATATACATCTTTCATTATCTGCATAATTACACCGTTCTTTCTCTCATTCCAGAGACAAATCCATCACTACAGAAGCGGATCTCTCCCATTACAGCGGCAGATCTCCACATTATCGGCAGATCCCACATTACAGCGGCAGATCCCACATTCCGCAGAAAGGGTCCACCGGGCTTACGCCCAGGAAGGGGCTTCTGCCCATGATCTTTTCCACCACCGCTTCCCTGGTGTAGTCGGACTCGCTGTAGGCATTGATATAGGTACTGACCATGGGAATATCCATAAGCATGTATGGGCTGTTAAAGGAGACGGCCATGGTCGGTATCTCCTTTGTATAGCAGGGGATCTCCCCACATACGATAGACTGCCAGTTGATCCGGTAGCCGGTGTGGGCGCCTATAAAATAAAGCATCAGGTCATATTTCTCCTTTAAAGGCCGGATACCGGTTCCTGTCTTGCCGATTCCCGGCATCTCCTCCAGATCCATTTCGAATACCTGGAAGCCCTCATTCTCCAGGGATCTACGGAATTTCCGGTACTGGGGATTGTTATCGTACCGCCCGGCCTTTTCCCCTTCCAGAGGAATCAGCAGCACCCGTTTATATTTTTCCGGTGACAACGGCAGCAGCTTGTTCACATCCTTAACCAGGGTAACAGCTTGATCCGCGCATGCCGCGGCCCAGGTTCTGTGCTCTTCACAGCCGACGATCTCCTGACCGAAGTCCACTCTTTGCTTATTGTTCTTTTCATACAGCCGCAGTTTCGCCTTCAGCGCCAGAATTCTGGTGACCGCCTCATCCAGGCGTTCCCGCGTAATGATTCCGTCTCTGACTCCCTTACGCATATAATCCACATCTTCGCTGTGATTGATGGTAAACAGGAACATATCTACTCCGGCCGCGATACAGTAAGGTACCGCCTTCTCCCGCTCCATCGAAGTCATGAAGCCCGTCATATGCGTATCATCCGACACGATCAGGCCGTTAAAGCCCAGCCTGTCCCGAAGCAGTCCCTGCAGAAGCTCCCGGGAGAGAGAGGCCGGAAGGATCTCCCGGTCCGTAAGTTTTGGATTCAGGAACTTGCTGTAGGCCGGACACATAATGTGAGCCGCCATGACTGCATCCGCGCCGAAAGCAATCAGCTCCCTGTATATTTTCCCGAAGGTTTCATCCCACTCTTCCACCGTACAGCTATTCACGGTAGCTACCTTATGCTGATCCCGGAAATCTTTCCCGTCACCCGGGAAATGTTTGATGGTGGCGGCCAGATTATACCGGTGGACTCCCTCTATATAGCCCTTTGCCATACGAATGATTTTATCCGGATCCGAACCGTAGGTCCGGGTGTTGGTCACCGTACTCAGATAGTTCTCGTCTATATCCACGATCGGCGCGAAGGACCAGTTGAATCCCAGCGCCGCCCCTTCCCGGCCCGCGACGATGCCCAGCTGTTCGGCGCACGCATCACTGTCAGCGGCCGCCACCTGCATCTGTGTTCCATAATAGGTCCCGTTGCTGATTCCCCCGTTTCCGCCCCGTTCAAAATTCGCAGCGATCAAAAGCGGGATGTCAGAGCGTTCCTGGACGATCTGTGTGAACTTGTTCAAGTCTTCCGCTGTGTTTGGCCGAAACATGACTCCGCCGGGTTTGATCTCACTGAAGATCACGTCGCTCTCCTCAGAGGTACAGTTCCAGAGTGTCTCGCAGAAGAGCTGTCCGATCTTCTCCTCTACGTTCATTCCCGCCAGTGTATCTTCAACCCAGCGCCGCTGCTCCTGATCCAGGAAAAACGGATTTGCTGTTAATGCTACCATATATTTTCGCATCTCCTTTTTATAGATTGCGCTTTGCTCTGTCTGTACCGGCCTCTTCTATTTTGCGGCAGCCCAGGCGTCCAGCTGTTTTTGTTTTTCTGCCATATATTCCTTTAACCCCGCCGCGTATAATGCGTCGTTCATCTCAGCGATGGACGCGTCCACGTCGGCTGCGAATCCCCACTCGATCATCATCCGGTACTGGGCGGTAACTGAGGACAGCGCGGTATATTCCGAAGTGACATTGGCGGAATCAAATGCAAATCCAAGGGCTGCTGATTTGTTGGCGCTCTTATTCCAATCCATCAGGTCTGTGTAAAGGGTCGCCTCATCTCCCTTCCAGACGGCGGAGAGCATGGCGTTTCCGGATTTCCATGCGGTTTTATCGGAATACCCATCCGTATCCGGGCCGTCTGTTGCGAAGCCGTCCGCATCCAATACCCAGTTTTTTCCTTCCACCCCGTAGTTGAGCAGGTTGACCAGATCCGCATCGGTATACAGCAGATTCAGGAACTGCATAGCCAATTCAGGATATACCGAATTTTCCGGGATCACCCAGCTCCAGTTCTGTACTTTGGAGGTATAGGAGATCGGTTCTCCCAGAACCGCCACTTCCAGTTCTCTTCCGGCCAGCAATTCATTTTCGGTCAGGGCTCCGGGCTTATATACATTCTGATAGCTGGCCACCACACCGCTCTTCATAAGGGCCTGGCCTCCGTTTGCCTCATCGGTGATAATATCCGGGTACACATAGCCCGCATCGTTCCATTCTTTCATCATTTTACAGAAATCTTTATACTCCTGAGACTCGAAAAGATTGGTAACTTTCAGCTCACTGCTGTCCATCAGCACACCCAGTTTATCGGTCAGCGGATCTTGGATTCCGTCGTCGCTCATGTAATAGCCTTCCGGTTTCACGCCAGAGTTACAGGCCAGGTAGAGATTGGGATAAGCCTCTTTTATTTTTGCAAATACCGGGGTCAGATCCTCATATTTGTGTACCGCAGACAGGTCGATCTGCAGTTCATCGATGATCGCTTTGTCAAAATAATAAGCGGATTGTCCGGCCAGATCCCGCACGGTAGTCACGCCGTATACTTCCCCGTTTACGGTAGTCCCTTCCAGGTAATCTCCCAGCGTAGCCTTGATATCTTGTCCATACTCATCCAGCAGACCGTCCAATGCTTTTAACTGGCCTTTCCCCACGGCTCCGGCGATACCGGAACGGAACATGCCGAACATGCAGTCAACCTGTTCGCTGGGCGAAGCCAGGGTAAGCGCCATCTGATCCTGTATATTGCCGTAGGTATAAGGAATAAAGGTTACGGTACAGCCCAGTTTCTCTGTAGTAATTTCATTCAGTTTCTCCGTCACCGCATCGATATCGGCAGGCACTTCCAAGTAGGCATAGGTGACCACCAGATTCGGGATCTCGCCCTCTTTCGCCTGGGTGTCCCCGCCGTTTTCTTCGGTCTTAGAGTTCTCCGCGTTTTTATTCCCGTTATCTGCCGCCTGGTTACCTCCGCAGCCCGTGAGAGCTGTCATTGTCATTGCCGCCGCCAATAATAAGGCCAATAATTTTCTTTTCATGTTTTTCCTCCTTATGGATCATTGATTTTCTAAAAAGTTGTGTTTCTATATGTAAGGTTTCGATATCAACCTTTGACACCGCCCATAACGATTCCCTTAACGAACCCTTTCTGCAGGAAGGGATACGCCATCAGAACCGGAAGTGTGCCGACCACCGCGATCGCCATCCGAACCGTATTGCTGGGCAGTGTGGTCATGCTGGATACGGAACCGCCCATGGTAGACAACGAGGTAATACTCTTAATCATTTCATTTAGCACATTCTGTATACTGTACAGGCTGGAATCCGTCAGATAGATCAGCCCGTTATTCCAGTCGTTCCAGTAGGAAAGTCCGATAAACAATAATAATGTGCTGACTATGGGTTTCGAAAGGGGCAGGACGATTCTGGTGAATATGCCGATTTCACTGGCCCCGTCGATCCTGGCTGACTCTATGATCTCAAGCGGAATGTTGGACTTAAAATAAGAGCGGGCCATAATCACAAAAAATGCCTTGACCATCAGATTGGGGATTACCAGCGCCCATATGGTGTTCTTAATGTGGAAGATCGTGGTCCACATGATATAGCTGGGAACCAGTCCCCCGTTGAACAGCAGGGTAAACAGTACATAGAACGAGAATATTCTTCTGCCCGGAAGATCCGGCCTGGACAGCGGATAGGCCAGCATAAGCGTCATAGCCAGTCCCGCCAGCGTGCCAAACACTGTGACGAACAGGGAGATCCCATACGCATGCAGTATCTTGCCGCCCTGTCCCAGCAGATACCGGTAGGCATCGAGACTCCAGGACTTGGGGAAGAACGAGTATCCCGTCAGGGCAATCGTACTGTCTTCCGTAAAGGAAGAGATGATCAGCAGGATAAAGGGAATCAGGCAGCTCAGGGAACAGATCCATAAAACCGCATGTTTTAGTACACTATAAATACCGACTTGTCTTTTCATCTTCACATCTCCTATATAATAGCGTCATCCGGACTGATCTTACGGACCAGGGCATTGGCCGCCATGATTACGAAGAATCCCACTACCGCCTGATAAAGTCCTGCCGCCGATGACATACTCACATCTCCCAGTTCCAGAAGGCCCCGGTATACATAGGTGTCCAGAACGTTAGTTACATTGAGGATTGCTCCCGAATTCTGAGGCACCTGATAGAACAGGCCAAAATCCGAGTAGAAGATTCTTCCCACATTGAGCATGGTCAGAGTGATTATCGTCGGTTTTAACAGCGGAATGGTAATATAGCGGATCTTCTGCCAGGGCGTTACCCCATCCAGCTGGGCCGCCTCATATACAGAATCGTCAAATCCCAGGATCGTAGCCAGATAGATCACGCTGGCATACCCTGCGTTCTTCCATGTATTGACAAACACCAGGATAAACGGCCAGTATTTGCTTTCCAGGTACCAGTTGACGGAATTCTTGCCCATTTCCTGCAGGATCCCTTTGTTGATGAGTCCGTTGCTTCCCAGAAACGCATATACCAGGTAGCTGACCACCACGTAGGATATGATGTAGGGAATCAGCAGGCAGCCCTGGTGCAGGGAACGCATTTTCTTACTTCTCATCTCCGACAGGAAGATCGCCAGCGCCACTGAAACCACCAGTCCCAGGATAATAAACACAAGGTTATAAAGAATCGTGTTCCGGGTTATGATCCAGGCGTCTTTGGTTGCAAACAGATATTTGAAATTCTCCAATCCGCACCAGGGACTGGACCAGATCCCGGTTCTGAAATTGACCTTCTTAAAAGCGATCACCAGTCCTGCCATCGGCAGATAATTATTAATCAGTAAATAGATGAGCCCCGGCAGCATCAGCAGATACAGATACCGATAACGCCATGCCATTTTCCTCTTTTTCATACTCCATCATCCCTTCTATCCTCCAGATTTCTGTGGATCCATGCCGTATCCATCTCATCCGGATACTCTTCCCAGGTATTTTCATCCGGATAGGCCGGGACCGGTTTTCTGGATTCCTCTTTTCGATAGGCATACTGTCCCAGATATTTCCGGTCTTCCTCCTTTGTCAGCTTCGGCCGGCAGTTGGACCGCTGCATGTCATGTACCCAGCCCTTTTCCCGGTCTGCCTTAACTGTTCTCTGCCACTCCCCGTATAAGATCCTCCACTCGCCGTTCTGCCTTATATGTCCCCCCGGTATATATCCCATACTCCAGATCGCCATAGGCGGTTCCCGGTGTATGGAAAGGCCTTCATAGCCAAAGGAGGTGAATACCGCCCGGGCTTTGTCATTTTCCCGGTTCACCCGAATGATTGGCGTCAGCAGCGGATGGATCAGGGTGTTGCCCTCCAGGCTGTCAACCACCGGCAGAAGTCTGGCTCTTCGTATAGCCTTCATATCTACCCCGGGATGTTCATCCGCGTACAGTTCTCTTCTCTTCTGGCCGATGTGCTGGTCGTCATGATAGCGGTAAAAGATTCCCCGCAGATTACGGATCTCCCAGACGGACAGCTGCAGATCCAATCTTCGTTCCCAATCCGCCAGCTTATCCGGGGGCAGTCCTCTTAATTCCTGTAACAACTGTTCAAACGCTTTTCTTTTTTTCATACCGTTTCTATCACTCTTTCTTTTTCTTCAGCATCCAATCCTCCCCATCCCATGTCTTGTAAGGTCTGGGGTACATGGGGATGCATTCCCGGATCGAATATGGTGTATAGGGATTGTGGTAGGTGGACTCCTCTGCCAGCGGATGAACCGGAATGTTTGGCCGGTTCTCAAGGCTGGTATCCTGTACCCAGCCCTTCTGATAATCACACTTCATCAGCCGGAACCAGTGGAAATGCCAGATCTTCCAGCTGCCGTGCTCATAGATAAAATCAGCGCCGATGACTCCCCAGTTCCAGATAGCCTGGGGCGCTTCCCCCTCCCGGGGCAGCGCTCCGATTCCGGGGCATACCCACTGGGCCCGGGCTGTCTCCAGATCCTCCGCCACCTCGATAATCGGTGAGGCCAGCTGGATGTCCATCAATTCTCCCGGCTCGCATGTGGAGGGCATCAGGTAAGTAATTGCTTCTCTGATGTCCTTCCCACGGAAGACTCCCTCGTCGGCGATTTCAAGGGTGGCATCCTCTCTGCTGCTGAAAAAAGAGAGTACCTCCTCCGGTCTCCGGTAATTATAGGACAGCACGCAGCTTCCCATGTTATTTTGAATTTCTGTGTAGGCTTCCAGCCGAAGGATTTTATCCGCGACCCTTTTTGCCTGCTCCTGCATGACTTCGTTTTCCATATCTTTATCCTCTGCTTGCCTTATTTTATAAACGGTTCTTCTCATAAACCGCAGACGGACTTCTGCTTCCTCAAAGCCCCTCTTTATTTGCTTATCTGTATCTTACCGAATATTCCGTTCTTTTACTATTCCATAAAGTGACACGTATCCTGTGCAAAAAAGTTACCTATTGCACTCTGTTTTCTATACATTTATTGACTCTTTATCATAAATAAATTATTATTTTATTAAGTCAGAAACATATGTAAGCTTGGCAGGAAAAAGCTTGAGAAGAACGAAGGGGGAGAACAGGAGAATACTATGAAGCTATCATCGCAAATCGACAGCACCAGAGCCGCCGCCAATCGAAATCTGTACCTGGCCTATGAGGAGCTGATCCAGCTCCCGGAGGATCTGGGTTATAAGACCGTGTTTGAACCCGGAACCCAGGAAGAACATCACCAGATCACCCGTCCCATTATCGCCTCGGTCAATCATCTCCAGCAAAACGGCCATATGAAAAATATCATCTATTCAGACGGGAGTCCCACCACCGTCGAGCTTACCAACAAAAGCATCAATTACCGGTACAACGACTTTTTCCAAATCAGCTATGTGCTGTGCGGAAAAATCGTGTATCATATACGGGATGCCCAGGTTACGGTGGAGGAGGGCGGGGTGTTGCTCATCGATGATAACACCTACTACTGCGAAGACATCACGCTGTCCGAGGGTACCATCATCAACATTTCCGTGTCCGTACCAGTTATCAATGAAATTTTTCTGACCTATGAGAATGAGGATACCCTTCAGGGCTTTTTGCACCGAAGTTTTATCAAAGAAAAAGGCAAGCAGAACATGCTGTACTTTTTTCCAAAAAAGCCTGAGGAAAGCTTAATCATCAGCAACCTGATCTCCGACATCCTCTTCGAGATCAAAGACAAGAAGCGGGGTTTTGAATATATCTGCAAGGGTTATCTGGTGCGGCTGATGGATAATATCGCCTCTGAATATGAGTATTCCTATACGCGGGAGGAAAAAGATTTCTTTCGAAAATATCTGTTTGACGAGGTAAAGAATTATATTTTTCAGAACTATCAGAATATACAGATTCAGGATCTCATCGATCACTTTCATTATCAGAGAAATTATTTTAACCGCCTGATCAAGGATTTTACCGGAATGACCTATTCGGACTATCTGATCGAGGTACGGATACTGCACGCCAAGCATCTGCTGGAGACCACCCGCTCAAACATCGATGAAATTATGATGGAAGTCGGCTATAACAACAAAGGGTTCTTTTATAACAGTTTTAAAGAGCGGGTAGGGTTAAGCCCGGCCGGTTTCCGCAAAAGCTTGAAGCAGGAAGACCAGGCTTAAGGGTTACCGGTACTACACCAAAAGGACGCTTCCCGGATCTTTAAAAATTATTTAACAAGACGAGAAAATGCACCGGGAATCTGCAATGATAAACCGTTGATCCCCGGTGCAATTCTTTCAGAAACTCTGTTCCAATTTCTCCAGCATCTCATCCACATGTTCCTTTTCAATCACCAGCGGCGGCACCAGCCGCAGTACGTCGGAGGCCGCCGTAATCACGATCAGGCCATTGTCAAGCGCGCGGTTCACGATCTCTCCCACCGGACGTCCTTCGACTACCAGCCCCTGCATCAGACCTTTTCCACGTCTCGCACGGATAAAATCATATTTATCCACAAGCAGATCCAACTTTTCTTCCAGATAGGCGGATATCTCCCGGACATGCTCCACGATCCGGCGGTTTTCGAAGATATCAAACACTTTGCTGACCGCCGCGCAGGCCAGCGGATTCCCGCCGTATGTGGTGCCGTGATCTCCGGGAACCAGGGACGCTTTGGCGACTTTCTCATTTAACACAAAGGCTCCTACGGCGATCCCGCACCCCAGCGCCTTGGCGCAGGTCATCACATCCGGCTGTACGCCGTAATGCTGCCAGGCGAACATCTCGCCGGTTCTGCCCATCCCGCACTGGATCTCGTCAAAGATCAGCAGGATATCCTTCTCCCGGCAGATGGCCTTCACTCCATCCAGGAACTCCTGATCGGCGGGATAGATCCCCCCTTCTCCCTGAACCGGTTCCAGCAGGATCGCGCAGGTTTTTTCCGTAAGCTCCGCCCTCACACTGTCCAGATCATTGAAATCCGCGAAACGGATTCCTCCGATCAAAGGCTTGAACGCTTCCTGATAATGTGGGTTCCCTGTGACGGACAAGGCCCCCATACTCCGGCCGTGGAAGGAATGGTTCATGGCGATGATCTCATGGTCTGTACTGCCGTCTTTGAGATACGCGTATTTTCTGGCCACTTTGATGGCCCCCTCGATGGCTTCCGTTCCGCTGTTTGTGAAAAACACCTTATCCATTCCCGCTGCCTTAACCACCTTTTCAGCCGCTTCGGCTGCGGGTTGATTATAATACAGATTTGACGTATGGATGAGCTTGTCGATCTGTTCTTTCAGCGCGTCATTATATTCTTTGTCCTGGTAACCAAGGGCGAACACCGCGATACCGGCGGCAAAATCCAGATATTTCTTTCCTTCCGCATCGTACAGATACACGCCTTCTCCCTTATCCAGTGCGATCTGGTAACGGTTATAGGTATGCAGGATATACTGTTCGGCCTGGCTGATGATATCCTTATTTTTCATGATAATACCTGCTTTCTGCTTCTCCTATGATAGCGGTTCCGATACCTTTGTTGGTAAAGATCTCCAACAACAGGCAATGGGGAATCCGGCCGTCCATGATATGTACCCGCGACACTCCGCTTCGAATGGCGTCGATACAGTTTCCAAGCTTCGGAAGCATGCCGCCTCCGATGTTCCCGTCTGAAATCAACTGCTCCGCCTCGCCGATGGTCAGCTCCGAGATCAGGGAATCTTTATCCTCATAATCTTTGTAGACCCCCTCGATATCAGTCAGAAACGCAAGTTTTTCCGCATTCATGGTCTTAGCGATGGCACAGGCCGCGTCATCGGCGTTGATATTGTAGGTGTGGAATTCGTCGTCCATCCCCACCGGGCATACGATCGGAAGGAAATCTTTTTCCAGCATATCATAGAGGATCTGGGGATCCACCTCTTTGATCTCTCCCACATAACCGATGTCCTGGCCGTCCGAGTATTTCTTATCCACCTTCAGCAGGCCGCCGTCCTTGCCGCTGACACCGACCGCCTTCACGCCCAGGCGCTCTACCAGGGTCACCAGCTCTTTATTGACTTTATTTAAAACCATCTCGGCAATTTCCATGGTTTCCTCGTCGGTTACCCGCAGGCCGTTGATGAATTTCGGCTCCATCCCGACTTTGCCGACCCACCGGCTGATCTCTTTTCCGCCCCCGTGCACGATGATCGGCTTGAAGCCGACCAGTTTTAACAAGGTCACGTCCTCGATCACATTGTTTTTCAGCTCACCGTCCACCATGGCGCTGCCGCCGTATTTTACAACGATGATCTTCCGGTTAAAACGCTGGATATAGGGCAGCGCCTCGATCAGCACCTCCGCCTTTTCCAGATATTTATTCATATTTTCTCTCATGGTAACAGCTCCTTTACGAATGGCAGACTCCATTATGAACGGTAATCCGCATTGATTTTGATATAGTCATAGGTCAGATCGCAGCCCCAGGCGGTCGCGGAGGCCCCGCCCATTTTCACATCCGCGACAGCGGTCACAGCCGGTTCGGACAAGATCTTTGTGGCCTCCTCCTCGCTGTAATTTAAGGCGGTGCCGTCTTTTACGATCTGGATCTTGCCAGCCGCGCTTTCGAAAAAGAGATCCACCTTTTCCGGATCGAACTGTACGCCGGAATATCCCATCGCGCACAGGATACGTCCCCAGTTGGCGTCATGGCCGTAGATCGCGGCCTTCGTAAGATTGGAGGTCACAATGGATTTGCTCAGCGTGACAGCGTCGGCTTTCGAAGCGGCGCCTTTTACCTTGACCTCGAACAGGGCGGTCGCCCCTTCTCCGTCTCCGGCCATGTACTTGGCCAATGTCACATTTACATAGTGAAGAGCTTCCAGAAATGCCTCATAGTCCGCATTTTTTTCTGTAATCTCCGGATTTTCCGCCATGCCGTTGGCCAGCAGCAGCACCGTGTCGTTAGTGGAGGTGTCGCCGTCCACCGATATCATATTATAAGTATCCTGGATATCCGTACTCAGCGCTTCCTGGAGCAGTTCCTTCGTAATCGCCGCATCCGTGGTAACAAAGCTTAACATCGTACACATATTTGGATGGATCATCCCCGATCCCTTACACATGCCTGCGACCGTGACGGTTTTGCCGCCGATTTCCACAGTGGCGGCCGCCTCCTTGGAAACGGTATCCGTCGTCATAATCGCTTCCGCGGCAAGCTTAGCCGCTTCTCTGCCCCGGGCCAGCAAAGGAACCATACCGGCCACTCCGGCCGTGATGCGCTCCATCGGCAGCTGCATGCCGATCACTCCGGTGGATGCCACCAATACCGCATCCGCCGGTATCCCCAGCAGTTCTCCCGCTTTCACGGACGTCTCTTTACAATAGCCCATTCCTTCCTCTCCGGTACACGCGTTGGCGATTCCCGCGTTTACGACTACCGCCTGCACATAGGGGGAATTTTTGACGATCTCAGCGTCCCACTTTACAGGCGCCGCCTTGACCACGTTAGTCGTAAAGGTCCCGGCCGCTTTACATGGTTTTTCGCTGCAGATCATGGCCATATCTTTCCGGTTTTGGTATTTGATAGCCGCTGCCGTACTGGCCGCCTGAAAACCTTTGGGAGCTGTAACTCCGCCGTCGATTATTTTCATAACACACATCTCCTCTTATTCCGCATCCTCTTATTCTTCATGCTCTTATTCCACAAATGTGGTAATGTTTTCTTCATTCAGTGACATATCGTAATAATTCAGATCCGTCCGGTATGCGAATCCTTCTTTGTTCCAGAACAGATTGCCGACTTCGTTTCTGCGGAACGCGATCAGCGTAACCTTGTTGATCTTTTCTTTTTTCAGCGCTTCCATAGCCGTGTTAGCCATTTCGGTGCCGATTCCCCGGTGCCGGTAGTCCTCGTCCACACAGACATGGTAGAAACAGCCGCGGCGTCCGTCGTGTCCGCACAGGATGCTTCCCACGATCTTGCCATCTTCCAGCGCTACCACGCTTAAACCGGGATTCCGGTTCAGGAACCGGGCAACTCCTTCCCGGGAATCGTCGATACTGCGTATTCCCATTCCCTGTATCCTGTTCCAAAGCCGGTACACGCCATCATAATCTTCTATCGTCATTGCCCGTACCATATTATCCTCCTGCGGCACGCCTGCCGCGCCCTATATTCTATAAACAAGAGTTTCGCTTGCGAAGCTCTCCGTCTGCGTCGGACTGCGTAAGCGGCATCTTCCTTCCCGCTGCAGTGCACGGCATGTTGCCTGGCCTCTACGGCTACGGGAACATCGGAACCTGCATCAGTCCTTCATTTTCCGGTAAACCGAACATGAGATTCATATTCTGTACCGCCTGGCCTGCGGCGCCTTTCACCAGATTGTCCATGGCGCCCATCATAATAATCCGGTTGGTGCGGGGATCGATCTTAAAATTGACATCCACATAATTGCTGCCCTCCACCCATTTGGTCTGGGGGCAGACATCCCGATCCAGAACCCGGACAAAGGTTTCATTGGCATAATATGTATCATATGCCCCTTTAACTTCCTCATAGGAAACCTGTTTTTTCAGCGAAGCGTAAGCTGTTACCAGGATTCCTCTGTTCATGGGAACCAGATGCGGAGTAAAGTTGATTCGGATCTCTTTGCCGGCCGCATATCCTAACTGCTCCTCGATCTCCGGTGTATGGCGGTGTGTCGCAACGCCGTAGGCTTTGATATTTTCATTGACTTCACAGTACAGGTTATCTAACTTCGCGCCTCTGCCCGCCCCGGACGTCCCCGACTTGGCGTCGATGATAATCGTGTCCGGATCGATCAGCCCTTCCTTTAATAAAGGATAAATCGACAGGGTGCTGCATGTGGGATAACAGCCGGGATTTGCCACCAGTCTGGCCTTCTTTATCTCTTCCCGGTTAATTTCACACAGTCCGTAGACAGCTTCCGGTATGAACTGCGGGGTCTTGTGCTGGATTCCATACCACAGCTCATAGGTCTTCACGTCTTTGATGCGGAAATCCGCGCTCAGATCCACCACCTTGACTTTTGAGAGGATCCCTTCATTTATAAGAGATGCGCACAGCCCCTGCGGCGTGGCGGTGAAAATGACATCCACCTGATTGGCCAGTTCCTCCATATTATCGTCCAGACAAGTGTCGTCCACGATCTGGAACATGTTCTGGAATACCTCGTAGTATCTTTTATCTATGTAACTCCTGGATCCATACCATTGGATCTTCGCTTCTTTATGTCCCATCAACAGCCGGACGATCTCCTGTCCCGCATAGCCGGTCGCTCCGATGATTCCCACTCTTATCATCCCACTTACTCCTCTTCTTAATTATTGTCTGATTTTTTCCATAATGTCTTTGTCTTTTCATATATTATATCAGTTTTTACCGGAAGTAAAGGGATTTTCCGAATTTTACCCCTTATATTTGCATAATTATACATATTTTGTTAATAATATGCAAGTATTATGAATAAAATTTCTATTTTTTGCATATTATTTCACTTGCATAATCAAAAAGAATGTTGTATCATAGTTTTAGCTCGAAGGAAGTTCATGAAAAGATAAAAAATAGAACTAAGAATTCACAGGAGGAACTTAGATTATGAAAGAAAAAGTCGTATTAGCCTATTCCGGAGGCCTGGACACCACCGCCATTATTCCCTGGTTAAAAGAAAACTATGATTATGAAGTAGTCTGCTGCTGTATCGACGTAGGGCAGGAAAGCGAACTGGACGGCCTGGAGGAACGGGCGAAATTATCCGGCGCTGAGAAATTATACATATTAGATGTGGTAGACGAATTCTGCGATGACTACATCATGCCCTGTGTCAAAGCAAACGCGATCTACGAAAATAAATACCTGCTGGGAACCTCCATGGCCCGCCCGCTGATCGCCCAAAAACTGGTGGAGATCGCCCGAAAAGAAAACGCTGTAGCCATCTGCCATGGCGCTACCGGAAAAGGCAACGATCAGGTCCGTTTTGAGCTGGGTATCAAAGCGCTGGCTCCGAACATCAAGATCATCGCTCCCTGGCGCTGCAATGAGACCTGGAAGATGCAGTCCCGTCAGGATGAAATTGACTACTGCAAAGAACATGGCATCGATCTGCCGTTCTCCACAGATTCCAGCTACAGCCGCGACCGGAACTTATGGCACATCAGCCATGAGGGACTCGAACTGGAAGATCCGGCTCAGGAGCCGAATTACAATCACCTTCTGGTATTGGGCGTCACTCCGGAGGAAGCGCCGGACGAACCGGAATATGTCACCATGACCTTTGAAAAGGGTGTTCCCACAAGCGTAAATGGCAAAGAAATGAAAGTTTCCGACATCATTCGTGAGTTAAACGCACTGGGAGGAAAGCACGGCATCGGCATCATCGATATCGTGGAAAACCGCGTGGTCGGTATGAAATCCCGCGGCGTCTATGAGACACCTGGCGGAACGATCCTGATGGAAGCGCATCAGCAGCTGGAAGAGCTGATCCTGGACCGCGCCACCTATACTGTAAAGAAAGAAATGGGCAATAAATTTGCCGATATCGTATACGAAGGGAAATGGTTCACTCCTCTGCGTGAGGCTGTTCAGGCTTTCGTGGACTCCACGCAGGAATATGTGACCGGAGAAGTGAAATTCAAACTGTACAAGGGCAATATTATCAAAGCCGGGACGACTTCCCCTTATTCTCTGTACAGCGAGACACTGGCCAGCTTCACAACCGGCGAGCTTTACGACCATCACGACGCGGAAGGATTTATCAATCTGTTCGGTCTGCCGCTGAAAGTCCGTGCGATGAAGATGGCTGAGGCAGAGAATAAATAGTCCGGTTTCTTACTTCTGTAATGCCGGAAGAACTGCAGCGTTTGCGTATGTTAGCGTCATGTTCATATAGTAAGAATTCGGAAAATATGATATAGCTTGGTTTATCAGCGGTATAGCTTTTTGGGGCTATACCGCTTTTCTATGTTTTTGCTGGTAATAAATTGAAAAAATCCGGTTGGGTTTTCTGTATATATTTTCATGAAAGTGTTGACAATACAAATGCAAACATATTATTAAATGTAGAAGTTTTTGCATTTGTTATGCAAATTATTGATATCTTTAGATAATTATTGTATAATCGAGATAATTGGAGGTAGCTACATGATATCAAGAAACGAATATCTGGATAACTTAATCAATCTGCGGGATAAACAGCTCATAAAAGTAATAACGGGAATACGGCGTTGCGGCAAATCTACTCTATTTGAACTATACCAGGAGTATCTGCTTCGAAATGGCGTAGAATCGGAGCAGATTATCTCGATCAACCTGGAAGATGGTGACTATGCCGATATCGATGACAGCAAATCCCTGTACAATCTGGTTAAGACGCACTTACTTCCTGATAAGATGAACTATATCTTTCTAGACGAGGTACAGCGGGTCAGTGAATTTCAGAAGGCAGTGGATAGCCTGTTTATTAAAAAGAATTGTGATGTATATATCACAGGATCCAATGCCTATCTTCTTTCGGGAGAACTGGCAACTCTGTTGTCCGGGCGTTATATGGAAATCAAAATGCTTCCATTATCGTTCAAAGAATACGTATCTGCTTTCCCGGAAGACAGAAACATCGACAGGCTGTATCAGAATTATATTCATAACAGTTCTTTCCCCTATACGCTGGAGTTGTCTCGCCAGAAGGACATCCGGCAATATCTGGAAGGTATTTTTAACTCTATTATTCTGAAGGATATTGTTGCGCGCAGACGGTTTCCGGATATAGCCATGCTGCAAAGCGTCGTCCGTTTCATGTTCGATAACATAGGTAATCTGTGTTCAACCAAGAAAATAGCCGATACCATGACCTCCGCTGGCCGTAAGATCACCGTACACACGGTAGAAAGCTATCTGACAGCCTTGACCGACAGCTTTATCTTTTACCGGATAGGACGCTATGATATCAAAGGTAAACAATATCTGAAAACCGGCGACAAATATTATGCCGCCGACATCGGCCTGCGCTATATCGTCCTGGGCAGCAAAAAAGCCGATCAGGGCCATATCCTGGAGAATGTTGTTTATCTGGAACTTTTACGCCGGGGATACGAGGTCTATATTGGTAAAGTCGGAAATTCAGAGGTTGATTTTATAGCTCTGGGTGACGAAGGGGAAGAATACTACCAAGTGGCCTACACAGTGATCGACGCGGACGGTAAAACTCTGGAGCGTGAGCTTAAGCCTCTGGAATCCATCCGCGACCACAACCCCAAATACCTGCTGACAATGGATTTGGGGCCGGTAGTTTCCCACAACGGAATCAAACAGATGAATGTTCTGGATTGGCTATTGAAATAAAAGCGCTGTTGGAATAAAATAAGGGGCTGTTTTTTCACAGCCCCTTGGTGGTTATTGTTATAAAAAACTGCACAGTGATATTCTTTCCCTTACCAGCTCTCTCACATAGTTCAAAGCTTCTGAAGTATAAATCAAAGGATCCGTCTCATAAGGGGTTAACCTGATCGCCTCTTTCATTCCATCGCAATAAACTCTCCCCGTTTCATCCCCAAAATTCACCGCGTAAAAACCTCCCGCTGCCACAGCTTGAACCGCCTGATCAGACAGCTGGTTTCCATTTTGCAGAATCAGGAAAAATCCATTTTCCAAGCAGTCCCGTACGACATTCGCTGCATTTCTGTCGAGGAAAATCTTTCCACCGCTTCCGTAGGTAAAAAGACATTCCTTCAAGTCAATCCCAAGTATTTCAATCTTCAACGACCGGAAATATTCTAGTCTTTCGGACAATTCTCCGGCTGATCTGTTTCTATTTCCATAGGGTATCGGATTCAAATGAACCCCCAGACTGACCCCGGCGCCGGCGCAAAGCCCGGCAGCTTCTTCCAGCCAGGTTTGCGGTATTTCCTCAAGCATGACAGAAGTGTACCCGTATCCGATTGCCCTCTCTATCTGTTTCAGGCTTCCGGCACGGTCCAGATGCAGGCAGACCGGTATATCGTTACGGGCCGCCATTTCCTCCAGCACGGCAGCAAACAGAACCTGCCTGTTATAATCCCAGCATTTTGGCGTGGTCTCAACGATTACCGGCGTCTGTGCGGCCTGCCCTTCCCGGTATACCGCCTGCATGATCTCCACAAAGCCGGTTTGAAAGGCTGCTATAGCGCCGTGAACAGCTGCGGCCGCTTTCCTTAATTCCGGCAATGTGGTCAACGGCATGGTTAAGCTTCCCCTTCTTTTAACTCGATCCAGGCATCCAGGCCATTCGGCTCATCGGGATTTATCCCGCTGTTCACCGCACGCTTGCATGTGATACGCTGGATTCCATACATCATGAATAGTACGGCGGCCTCAGGTCTTTTCTCACAGGGTAGCTGGATTCGGATCATATTCTCTTCCTTTGCAAATATCTCCGGTTCCCGGACATTGGTGTCAAAATATACACAGGGCGCGCCTTTTTTCCTGACATCCTGCAACAGGTCATACTGCAGTCCGGGTGTCTGGTTCGTCACCAGGGCGAGTACCACGGTTTCCGGCCCAATCATCACCATCGGCCCATGCCTGGAATCCAGCAAGTGATAATAGTTAGAATCACATTGGCAGATCTCTTTAAACGCCAGCGCGCCTTCTTCCGCGATTCCTGCCATCCCGGCATCCGCCAGCACAATCCCCCGCTTCCAGCTCCATGCGGCAATCTCCTCAAACGCTTTATCAAATTGGGCCTGGTAGGAACCGGCCGCTTCCGGAACCTGCATCAGGCATCCGATCAGTTCCTGATCCTTACTAAAGACTGCCGTGGCCATCAGCAGAGCCGCATATAGATTCGTCACGGTCCGGGTCTGGCAAACCGAGGTATCATAACACCAGGGCAGCTCCAGATTATACTCGCTGTAAGCGGCAATCTCCGCGTTTTCCCTGGCGCAAACGGACAGGCAAGCTTTTGCTCCGTTATCTTTTGCCAGCCGCACAGCCCGAATGATTTCCGATGTGCTGCCCGATCTGGAAATGCTGATCAGGCAGGCTCCCTGTATCATTTTCTTATAAGCAGCCTCATTCACCAGATAATCCCCTGCCGCAACGGCCGCAGCCGGGATTCCCGCCATCTGCTCCAGCTGGGAAGCCGCCGACTTAGCCAGCATATAGCTGGAACCGCAGCCGAATACAATTACCTTTTTGGCATTTTGGTAGAATGGGGTGAAATAAGCCTCTTTTTCTTTTATATAGTTTAGTGTTTGATCTAACGCCCGGAATTGATCCTTTATTTCCTGTTGTGTACGATACATGTTCTGATGATCTCCTTTCATTGATGATGCCTGTTTTATGGCATACAGGTATACCCGAAGGGTGTTTCATTGATGATGCCTGGTTTTGTACAGATCAAAAGCGATGCGCGCCGCGCCCAGGAGGGCCGCGTCGTTCCCCCTGGCTGCCCGGATCAGTTTCTGATTCTGCGTGTGCCGGTTACCGAGTTCCCGGTAGTACGCCGTGAATCCGTCCCACCAGTAATCGGCCGTATCCGTAAGCCCTCCGCCGATCAGAATCACTTCCGGGTCCAGCAGATTCGCGCAGCTTACGACACAGCTGGCCAGATCCAGCTGGAATTCCTTTAAAACCTCCAGAGCTATACCATCCTTGTCCTGAATACGCCCAAAGAATTCATATCCCGAACTCAGACTTTCACTCCCCGTTTTTTCGTTATATATCTGCCAAAGAGCTGTTCCGGATAGATATTGTTCGGCGCATCCCTTTTGCCCGCAGGTGCACAGACGGCCGCCGGGATGCAAGATCATATGCCCGATTTCCCCGAAACCTCCGAAAGTGCCGTCCAATACCCGGCCGTGATCAATCACTCCGCCGCCGACTCCTGTGCCGAGGATAATTCCCGTCACGTTCTCATATCCTGCTGCGCTTCCCTTCCACTTTTCTCCGATCAGCCCGGCCCGGCAGTCGTTGGTAACCGCTGCCGGTATCCTGAATTCCTCCTCCAGCAGCTGTTTAATGGGCAGGCCGATATAATCCTTATAAATTCCGACTGCGTAGAGCACCTTTCCCGCCCTCTCATCGATACGCCCGCCGGCGCCGATACCGACTGCTTTTATCGGAAACGCTTCTGTCAGCTCCCGCAGGATTTTCCGGTACGCGTCCATGATAAATGCTCCGGTCCTTCCGGTATTTTCGATCCTGATCTTTTTCAGGATATTTCCTTCCTCATCAACGGCCGCCCCGTTGATTTTCGTTCCGCCTGTGTCGATTGCCGCCGCTATCATAAGTTCCTCTCCTAACATGCCGCGCACTATAAATAAGCCTGAATGTTATCCACAATCTTTTTCGTGATAATCTGGGGCCTGGTGATACCAGCTCCGATGACCACGTTGTGGGCTCCTGCCTCAAATGCCTGTATGGCCAGAGTGTCATCCCAGTAACGTCCCTCGGCGATCACCGGTACGTTTACCCTCTGAGCCAGTTCCCGCACCAGCTCCACATCGGGATCCTGCAGCTCGATAATCCTGGGGTCCTCGTAATTCCTTGTATATTCCGTATACCCGGCCAGTGTGGTGGATATCATATCACTGCCCTCCTCGATGGCGGCCAGCCCTTCTTCCAGTGTGGATACGTCCGCCAAAAGCAGTACATCCGGGAATTCCTTTTTGATCTCTCTTAAGAGCTGGCGCACGTCCTTGCCCTCAGGTTTG
This sequence comes from Diplocloster agilis, assembly GCF_019042275.1. Taxonomy (GTDB): domain Bacteria; phylum Bacillota; class Clostridia; order Lachnospirales; family Lachnospiraceae; genus Diplocloster; species Diplocloster agilis. Next base: position 56,609 of record NZ_JAHQCW010000027.1, on the reverse strand, counting down.
GGCAGCTTGGTGGCATCCACCGCGATAATCTCCGCCCCTGTGACATAGACGGATTCCACATCGCGAAGAGTCGGCGTGATATAACTCCAGTAACCCGGATATGTATGCTTCACCAGTCCAATGACTGGAATTTTTACGATCTGCTTAGTCGCCAGGATGTCTGATATGCCATTGATTCTGACGCCCACGGCGCCGCCCATTTCCGCAGCCAATGCGAATCTTCCTATAATGGAGCTTTCCCGCATGGGCTCTTCCGACGTAGCCTGACAGGAGACGATCAGTCCTTTTTTCAATTCTTCTGCCTTCATATGATTGTTCCTCTCTTTTATTGTTTTTCAAGCGCTGCTATTTTTTATCGCTATGAGCACTTGCGGCTGTTTTTTAGCCGCTTATGTGCGATGCATGAAAAATAGTCAGCGAGGCTTTTTCGAGCGCTACTATTTTTTATTTGCCCGCTTCTGGCTAAGTTTATCGTAACTGATGGCCAGCAGAAGGACAAAGCCCTTCACAACCCTCTGGTAATAATCCGGAATATTCATCATGACCATACCATTTAACAGCACGCCCATCAGCAGCAGGCCAATAATTACATTTCCAATCCTGCCCTCTCCGCCGTTGGTACTGACACCGCCCAAGACCACAGCGGTGATAATATCCATCTCATAACTCTCTCCGGCTTTTGGCTGCCCGCTGTTGACCCGGCTTAAGAGCACCACGCCGGACATGGCGGCCAGCATACCGCACAGTCCGTAGACTCCGTAGATCACTTTGCGCACATTCACCCCGCTTAAACGGGACGCCTCTCTATTGCTTCCCACCCCGTAAACATAGCGGCCGAAGGAAGTTCGTTCCAGAATAAACCAGCCGATGACGAAACAGATCACCATGATGATCACCGGCACCGGTACCGGTCCGATATAGCCCTGGCCGATCACGTTAAATCCTTCCGGGAACCCATAGACCGGCAGCCCTCCGGATATAATATAGGTCACTCCCCTTAAAATACTCATGGTGGCCAGCGTTGCGATCATGGGCGGAAGCCCGATGTCGTAGACAAAGCAGCCGTGAGCGGTACCGATCGCCAGTCCCAGGAGCAATACCAGCAAAACGGCCAGAACCGGATGCATCCCCCGGACCATCAGCGTGGCGCAGCAGACAGAGGCCACACCCATCATAGAACCCACGCTGATATCAATTCCCCCGGTGACAATGACCATCGTCATCCCAACGGCAGCGATTCCGTTGACAGCCACCTGGCGCATGATATTAAAAATATTGGTGGTACTCAAAAATCCGTCCGTGGTGACAGAAAAAAAGATCAGTAATATTATTAAGGCAATTAATATGGCAAATTGTGACAATACTTTCGACACGCCGCCATTTCCTTTTTTATTCATTTGCAGTATACCCCTTTCCAGTATCAAATCCTTTGCTCATCGTGTGGCAAATTCCAGAATCTTTTCCTGAGTCACTTCCGAATCACTGATCTCTCCCGTGATGCGTCCGTCGTGCATGACCAGAATCCGGTCACTCATCCCGATCAGTTCCGGCATTTCTGAAGAAATCATGATAATAGATTTCCCTTCCTCGATCAGCCTGCGCATCAGCTGATAGATTTCGGATTTCGCACCCACATCGATTCCTCTGGTTGGTTCGTCAAAGATCAGGATTTCCGAATTCGTTGCCAGCCATTTTCCCAACACTACTTTCTGCTGATTTCCACCGGAAAGCGTTTTTGCCATCTGCCCCATCGAATGTATTTTTATGTCCATGGCTTCCACATATTTCTTTGTGACCTGGGTTTCTTTCTTTTTGTTTATAACGCCGAATTTACATACACTTTTTAAATTGGCATAGGATACGTTATAGTCGATTCCCTGATTTAACAGCAGGCCCTGATTCTTACGGTCTTCCGTGATGAGCCCGATCCCATGGGAAATCGCATCCTCCGGGCTTTTGATCCTGACTTTTTTGCCATGGAGGGTCAGTTCCCCTGATTTTAGCGGGTCGGCCCCAAAGATCGCACGCGCCATCTCCGTACGCCCGGCGCCCACCAGACCGGCCAATCCCAGAATTTCACCTTTTTTCAGTTCCAGGCTGCAGTCTTTGAGATGCTCGTTGACAAAATGGTCCGCCTTTAGAATCACTTCTCCAATTTCCGTCGTTCGGGCCGGATATTCCTGCCCCAGTTCCCGGCCTACCATATACTTAATCAGCATCTGCCGGTCTATATCCCGGGTTGGAACCGTAATCACATGCTTCCCGTCGCGCAGCACTACCGTCCGTTCGGAGATCCGGAACACTTCCTCCAACCGGTGGGAAATATACAGAATGGCCACATTGCGCTTTCTCAGTCTTTCCACGATATCGAACATTTTCTCGATTTCGCTGTTGGTCAGCGGAGCGGTAGGTTCATCCATAATCAGCAGCTTGATATCTTCCGACACCGCTTTTACGATCTCCACGATCTGCTGTTCCGCGATAGACAGCTCCGAGACTCTTTTGGAGGCATCGATGTTCGCTCCCAGTTCCTGTATAATTTCATTGCTCTTTTCCAGCATTTCCTTTCGCCGGAGCATGATCCCTTTTTTCAGTTCTTTTCCATAGAAGATATTTTCGGCTACTGTCAGCGTCGGCATCATATTCAGTTCCTGGTATATGACGCCGATTCCCAGTTCTTTGGCTTTCGCCGGGCTGTTGTTCTCTATTTTCTTTCCTTCGAACCAAAGCTCGCCTTCCGTAGGATGATGCGCGCCTGTGATTACTTTAATTAGGGTTGACTTTCCCGCACCATTTTCCCCGACCAGGGTCAGCACCTCTCCCGGTTCGATATCGATGGAAACATCCTCTAATGCGGTTACTCCGGAGAATTTTTTGGAAATATGCCTAAGCTCCAATAATTTTTCTGCCATAGTTTCCTCCAGTGGCGCATTTGCTGCGCCTTCATTCAGGTATGGATGAACGCTTTTTGTTCTTCCTTTCCTCCAGTAGCGCATTCGCTGCGCCTTAATTCAGGTATAGATGAACGAATTTTTGTAAAAGAATTCCCCACTATTTTCAGAACAGTGGGGAATTAAATTTTTTACGCCAACGCAATCCGTTTCTTATTATTTATAGTCGCTGATATTGGAAGCGTTAACCACCTTCATCGGAATATTAATCGTTTCTTCGATGGGTCCTTCCTGCATTACCTTGATCAGGGTATCCACAAATAATTTTCCGGATTCAAAAGGCTGAATGTCTACCGTCGCGCGGTAGATGCCGCCTTCTTTGATCTTATTCAGAGCTTCATCCGTGGCGTCCAGTCCGCCGATAAAGAACCGGTCACTGTCCTTGTGGGCAGCCATTACAGCCTCGTAAGCCCCTAACGCTCCCGCGTCGTTTACACAGGCCAGTACTTCCACATCGGGATTTGCCTGCAGGATATTTTCCATGTTTGCCATACCTTTTTCCGCGTTATTGGCACTTTGTCTCGCCACGATGTCCGCATCCGGCGCCTGGCTTAAGATACCTTCCTGAATACCGTTTCCACGGTCAATGACAGATTCAAGCTCCGGGTAATCAAAGATTGCCACCTTCGCTTTTCCGTCCAGTTTCTCTTTGATCCACTTGCCCGCTTCCTCGCCGATCGCAAATCCATATTCGTACTCCGGAACGGTGATAAACGCATCACTTCCTTCTACCAGCTGGTTCCCGGATATCACAGGGATTCCGGCATCCTGCGCCGCCTTTACCGAGGGCACCAGCGCAGTCTCATCAATGGGACTGATGATAATGCCGTCCAGCTTCTGGGAAATAAAGTTCTCAAACGCGGTAATCTGGTTCGCCACGTCGGCTTTGCCGTCTACAATGTTGACATCGATTCCCAGCTCGTCGCACCGGGCCTGTACCCCTCTTGATACCTCCACAAAATATGTATTCGTCAAGTCCTGACAGGTATAAGCGATCTTCAGGCCTTCTGTTTTAAATTCCCCATTTGAAGCATCGTTCTTGTCTGCGGGTGTCTCCGCCGCAGCCGGGGGTTCCCCCTGGGCTGTTTCCTTCGGCGTATCTTTTGCCTGTGAGGAAGCGTCCTCCGCTTTCGTGGAGCAGGCGGTACATACCAGTGCTGCCGTCATCAAAAGACCTGCAAACATCATAACTCTCTTCTTCATCAATACTCTCTCCTTTGCTATTCCAGCTATTTTATTTCACATTCAGCTCTACGGTATAGCAATATTGATTCCCCTTATAGAACCGGTAATTATATTCAATCAAACGGTTCTTGCAATAAGTCTTGCGACATACTTTTAATGAGGCCGTGCCAACTTTTTCCCCCAGCAGATTAGCTTCTTCCTCATTTAATCCTACAGCCAGAAAGGATTCCACCGCTTTATCCGGTACTACTCCCTGCATATTCAGCATTTCATACAGAGAATGGTTTGTGAGATCCTCTTTCGTCAGATGTTCACATATGGAACAAGGAATGTAGGAATTATCCAAAGCGATAATCGCATCATTTGCCATCCGTAAACGCCGTATAAAGTAAACTTTTTCATTTGATTCCAAATTCAAATTCTCAATGACTTCCTGGTCCGGAACTACAATCTCTGTGTTCAGAATGATCGACTGTGCGATCATCCCTCTGGCTTTCACCTCCTCCGTAAAGGAATAAAAATTCGAAAGCTTATGGTCGATTTTCGGCCCCTGTACAAAACTGCCTCTTCCCTGGATCCGGTAAACACAGCCATCCTGTACCAGCTCATCCAGAGATTTCTTCGCCGTAATCCGGCTTACATTATACTTTTCACACAGTTCGCTTTCCGAATAGATCCTGTCTCCGGGTTTTAATTCCCCGGATTTAATCATTTTTTCCAACTCATTTTTAACCTGCAGGTACATTGGGATTGGATTCGTTCTGTTAATCATTTCATTCACCTCATATCATTTTTGAAGAGGTTATTATGTTAACATACTTGATATATCAATATAATAACCTCTTATTCTACATTTGTCAAGTACTTTTTTGATATGTTAATATATCAAGTTCAATCTCTAACATTGTCAGGGATTCACGCTCTTTCCCTCTCAATATCCTTTACTATCAACGCTTTCTTCTGCTCCTTTCGTTTTCTAAAAATATAGTTCCATTATAAGCTTGACTTGTTGTCATGTCAACATACTATGCAAATCTCTTTCTTACACCAAGTGTATCTTATACTTAGCGAAATCGGCCGTTCTATTAAAAAACAGGAGAACCGGTAAGAGCCCGGGACATGCCTAAGCCTAATGGCGAGTCTGTCCCGGGCCCTTAAAATCAAGAACTCCTGTTTATTGATCTGATTATTTTTATTCTATCCTGCTTTTTTACCGAACCTCTACAGTCCAGTTCATAAAGTCATCGATCTTCCCTGTCTGGATCCCGGTAACCGTATCATAAAGTTTATGGCTGACCGGACCGATTCCTCCATCCTGAATCTGCATCACTTCCTCTTCAAACCGAAGAGCTCCGACCGGTGAAATAACCGCCGCGGTTCCGGTTCCCCATACTTCTTCCATGGCGCCGCTCTTAGCCGCTTCCAGAATCTCATCCACAGAAATCTGCCGCTCTTCCACCGGCAAGCCCCATTCCCTGCAAAGTGCGATACAGGAATTCCTGGTAACGCCCGGAAGGATGCTGCCGTTTAACTTGGGCGTAACCACCGTACCGTTGATCTTGAAGAAAATATTCATGGCCCCGACTTCTTCAATATACTTACGGTGCACGCCGTCCAGCCAGAGCACCTGGGAATATCCCTCGTCATGGGCCTTTACCTGAGAAGCCAGGCTGGCCACGTAGTTTCCGCCGGTCTTAGCCTCGCCGATCCCTCCCTTGACTGCACGGACATATTCGTCCTCGATCCAGATCTTCACCGGATTCAGTCCTTCCGGATAATAAGCGCCAACCGGCGATAAGATAATCATGAACTTATAGGTATTAGACGGTCTGACTCCCAGGAACGGATCGGTCGCGATCACAAAAGGGCGTATGTAAAGAGAAGTCCCCTCTTTCGTGGGAATCCAGGCTTCGTCCATTTTTACCACTGCTTTGATGGCCTGCAGGAAATCCTCCGGATTAAGCTCCGGAATGCACAGCCTTCTGTTGGAATTATTGGCTCTCTCTATATTTTTATCAGGGCGGAACAGCAGGGTCCTGCCATCTTCGGTCTTATATGCTTTGAGTCCCTCGAACATTTCCTGGCCATAATGGAACACCATGGCAGAGGGCTCCAGAGAAATCGGCGCGTAGGGCACGATCCTGGGATCATACCACCCCTTTCCCTCTTCGTAATCCATGACAAACATATGATCCGTAAAGATCGTGCCGAATACCAGCGGATTATCTTTGTCCGGAATTGGCTTCGGACTTGTGGTTTTCTCAACTCTGATATCTAACATACTGTTCCTCTTCCTTCCGTATACTGAATTTATTTTCCTATTATTGACCTTTTTCCTTTGCTTGTCAATACTTTCATGGATCAATAATACTGAATGCAGTCCCTTCCCGCATTCTTCGCCCTGTAAAGCGCCTCGTCCGCATGGGATATCAGCTTTTCCATATTGTCCGACTGCTGCAGCCGTCCCCTCCAGATTCCGATACTTATGGTAACATGATCCTGGACCGTATCGTTTCTTGGAATTCCCGCTTGCCGTAGCCTGTCCTGGATACAATCCGCCAGACTGTTCCCGCCGCCGTTTTCTCCGAGACAATGGCATTCCTCCGGAAGACAGTGCATAAGCAGAAACTCTTCCCCGCCGTATCGGATGACCACCACGTTTTCCTGGCTGATGCATTCCCTTATTATGGCGGATATCTCCCGCAGGCAGGCGTCGCCCTGCACATGACCGTAAGTGTCATTATACTGCTTGAAAAAATCAATATCCAGCATCAGTATCTCCATAAAGCAGCCCTGTTTCTTATATTCTTCGAACTTGTGGTAAATTACTTCCGACAGATACCTGCGATTATTTAACCCGGTCAGCTGATCGGTATTCACCATGACGCTCAGCTTTTCATTCACTTTTTCGATCTCTTTGTACTGGGACTCGATAATATCCCGGTCCCGGAATTCCACCTCCATACTGCGGTAATATCTCATGGAAATAAAGACCGCCAGGACCGTGACAAAGAAGCTGTTCACAATACTGGAAAACAGATCGTCGGCATTGATATTCATCATAGTCAGGATCATTAAAAGTATCATCCACTGTCCGCCGAATATCACAAAACTCTCCGCCGGCGACATCAGCAAAACAGCCGCCATGGTCGGAATCAGATAGCAGAATACTCCAAGTCCGCTGCCATGTATCTGGTCAAGTACCGTGATACCCATAACCCAGACACACATGGCGAACACATAACTCCGTCTGAGCCAGACTAAGACGGCATATTTTTTCCGTTTCACCAGATTCATATAGACCGGAATCAGGAAGACCGTCACCAGGAACAGATACAGATATAAATACAAATAAAATCTTCCGTCCCCTTCCATTACGAAGTCGCCCTTCAGGAAAAAGAAGATAACTATCATACAAAGCTGGGTTCCCGCAACAACCAGACCGATATTGCGCTCCACCCTGTAGATCTTCTCCGGATAATATTCGCGGAACCGCAGCTTTTGTTCTTTCGTCAATATAGGCTCTACCGCATGCCTGATCCTATCCTTTACGTCCATGTATCTTCTCCAACTTATCCGCTCTCATCACTTTGGTTTTTTCTGATATCTCAAAAAACGGTACTCCAGATCAAAATATGTCTGTTCCTCACTGTCTCCGGTGATTACCCACTCCGGCATCTCATCCAGATCCGGGAAATAACTGTCCGCATCATATTCGTGATCAATCTTGGTCACGTGGGCCGTATCGCAATAAGGCAGAAGCTGCCGGTATACGCTCTCTCCGCCGATAATGAATACATCCTCCGTCGGGTATTTCTTCAGTTCTTCCAACAGCTCGTCCACACTGTGTACCACAAGGGCATCCTTTACCTGATAAGCCGGGTCTGTGGAAAGAATAATATTCGTCCGGTTCTTAAGCGGCAGGCCATTGGGAAATGTCTCCAGTGTCTTACGCCCCAACACCACCACTTTTCCCGTGGTCATCTCCCGGAAAAATTTGTGATCCGACGGAATACTGACCAGCAGGCTGTTATCTTTTCCGATCGCCCAGTTGCTGTCCACTGCTACAATGATATTCATATTCTGAAACTCCTTTTCTAAATCTGCTTATATAGCCACAGGTATATTGGTAATCTGAGGTCCTGCCTCATAATTTTCCACCGTAATATCCCGAACAGTAAAATCATAAAAATTCTTTATATCCGGATTCAGTTTAAAAGTAGGCGCCGCATATGTGGGCCGGGTGATCAGCTCCTCCACCAGAGGGATATGCCGGTCATAAATATGAGCGTCCGCAATGACATGTACCAATTCCCCGGGAACCATGTCACAGACCTGGGCCAGCATATACACCAGCACCGAATACTGGACCACATTCCAGTTATTTGCTGTCAGGATATCCTGAGATCTTTGATTCAGAATCGCGTTTAATTTCAGCTTATCACTGTTCTTTTCCTTCGTCACATTAAACGTCATACTATACGCGCATGGATACAGATTCATCTCGTGCAGATCCTGATGCACATACAGGTTGGTCATGATCCGCCGGCTGTACGGATTGTGCTTCAGATCATAGATCACACGGTCCACCTGATCCATCAATCCTTCCCGGTACTGATGCTTCACCTGCATCTGGTACCCGTACGCCTTACCGATCGAACCCTCCTCATCGGCCCAGCTGTCCCAGATATGGCTGTTCAGATCCTGGATGTTATTGGATTTTCTCTGCCAGATCCAGAGCATTTCATCGGTAGCGCTTTTAATAGCTGTCTTCCTCAAAGTCAGCGCCGGGAATTCTCTGGATAAATCATACCGGTTCACAACGCCAAATTTCTTTATCGTATAGGCTGAGGCCCCGTCCTCCCAGTGAGGGCGGACCTTTTCTCCCTCTGTACTTGTCCCGTTTTCCAATATGTCTTTACACATGTGGATAAATAACTCGTCTGCATAGCTCATCGTTCCCTACCTCCTGTTCCTTTCCCGGATTACGATTCCGCAAGTCTGTTTCATTATAGCATGAAATATTTTGCACATCCATAGGGCAGGGAGAATTTAAATTATTTTCCGCAGACGGTTTTTTTCTTACGCTTAATAAAACGCCAGAACCAGATCACTACAACTGCGATCAGGATTCCTTTTCCGACCAGGGCATACTCCTTCATGTAGTCCGCAATTTTTTCCCAAGACTTACCGGCCCAGGCGCCCAGAGATACTAACACCAGATTCCAGCCAAAGGACCCAAGCGTCGTCAGTATCGTGAATTTTCCGATGTCCATACCTGCCATCCCGGCCGGAACGGAGATGACGCTTCTGATAATGGGGATAAAACGGCAGAAAAAGACGGTCGTGTTCCCGTGCTTTTCGAACCACGACTGTCCTTTTTGGAAGCTCTCCATTTTCAAATGCAGGAATTTGCCTGCTTTTCCGTTGATCAGCTGCTCCTGCCTGGAGGGAGACAAAAAATATCCTAAATAATATAGAAGAAAAGCCCCCATCACGGAACCTACTGTGGCGAAAACAACGACCCCCGGTACGTTCATCACGGTGCAGGTGGTTAAAAATCCACCAAAGGTTAAGATGACCTCAGACGGTATGGGCGGAAAGATATTTTCAATAAAGATCAGGAATATGATGCCCAGATAACCATATTCATTCATTATTTTGATTACGATATCCTGCATAGGCACTCCGGTTTCTTTGGCGCTTGCTTCATTATATGTCGGTCCCCGGGTTAAATATGCCAGATTGGCTTTTCATCCTCTGATTGCTTTTCGTTACCAAGCGCAGGGCCGTTTTCTTTTCTTTCCATCTGTGTTTTCAATAACATATTTTTAATTGTAAGGTTGACATTACCAGGATATATGACTATACTGTAGTAAGGTTAACATTACAAAGCATCCGTATGATAGGTAAACGACAGAATTAAAAAATTACGGGAAAAAGAACGTTTTTCTTCAAGAACTACCCCGTAAAATAAATCTGATCACAGCAGGAGGGATAATAATGGCGATAAGAAACCTTCGCTTTCACGATGACCCCGCTTTAAGAAAAAGATGTAAGGAAGTAAAGACGGTTGACGATAAAATCAGACTACTTCTTGATGATATGTTGGAAACCTTACACCAGACTGAAAATGGAGCTGCCTTAGCCGCCAACCAAGTTGGAATATTAAAACGCTTAGTCGTAATCGATTATTGTGATTATCAGCTCAAATTAGTAAATCCGAAAATTGTAGGGTACAGCGGGGTTCAGGAATGTATCGAAGGATGTCTGAGTTTTCCAAACCGCTTTATAAAAACAATTCGTCCGCAAAAGGTTACTATTGAATCGTTAAATGAATATGGGGAAGAGATTCTGATTACCGGCGAAAATGAAATGGCAAAATGCTTTTGTCATGAGTTAGAGCATTTAGATGGAATCATTTTTTTGGATAAAGCGATAGAAGAAGTCGAATTAGAGATGTAGCCGAGGTAAAGTATCGATGGATTATACCATTTGATTATATTGATTATATTTAAAATTTTTTTCTTGACTTTTTGTACAAAACCACACATAATAGTATATGCGATGCGGATATAGTTCATTGGTAGAACACCAGCTTCCCAAGCTGGATAGGCGGGTTCGATTCCCGTTATCCGCTTTTTTTAATGGAAAATTACGTGCAAGAGGATGCTCAAAGAGCATCTTTTTTATTCCATACTTTTTTATTCCATAGAAGTGCACCTATGGAATACAAAAGCCTTCCGGCGGCTCGAACTGCGGCGGGAAGGAAGAACAAAGTTTTCTTCTCGCCTTCCCCTTGTTGCATACATTTCCGGGTGTTATAATTTAGACGTAACAAGAATTCCGAAGCTAAATAGCACGCCGCACAGCGGTATGCCGTGATATTGTACACAAGAATCCAACGATTATTTTATTTGAAAGAAAGGGCAGTGATCGAAATGATAAAACAAAATCTCTTTCAGGAAGCAGACACATACAGGGACCGGCTTAAGACCGCCCGCGCCATACCCGCCGACGAGCGCGCCTCCCTGGACCGCTATTTCCGAATCGGTCTCTCCTACAGCAGCAATGCGCTGGAAGGCAACGCACTGACGCTTGAAGAAACTAAGCTTTTACTGGTCAAGGGAACGGTATCCGGTGAAAAACCTTTGAAAGCCTATCTTGAGGTGGTAGGGCATGCCAACGCCTATGATTATATGCTCTCCTGCGCCAGAGATCCCAAGGCCGCACCGACCGAAGACATGATCAAAAAACTGCATTTTCTCTTCTATCAGAAGATTGATCTGGACTCCGCCGGCGTATACCGGGATATGCCGGTCTATATTCCCGGTACGGAATATATCCCACCGCTGTCGGAGGATGTTCCTCATCTGATGTCCCACTTTATCGATCAGATCCAATCTTCCGCTGCCACACTGCACCCCATCGAACGGGCGGCTATGGCTCTGAAACGGCTGCTGGATATCCATCCGTTCACAGACGGGAACGGGCGTACCGGCAGATTATTGATGAATTATCTGCTGATCCGCGACGGATACAGCGCCGTCTCCATCTCTCCCGACCGGAAAGAGGCGTATGTGAAGGCTCTGATCGAGGCGCAGACCCGCAAAAATCCCGATCCCTTTATCGAATTGATCGCACAGTGTGTGCTGGATACAGAAAAGGATTATTGCCGGCTGCTGAAGCTTGAAGATTAAAGCCGGTCCCGGAGTACTCTTTCTTTCCTCCGCAAACCAGGGCTGCCGCACTAACTTAGCATTTTCCTTGAGTAAGAACTAAGTTAGTACAGCAGCCCTATCCCTTATTCTTCTGAATCATCCTTCTGCTTTTTCTTACGATGTTTCACACATTCCGTCAACAGGTATTCGATCTGGCCGTTGATCGACCGGAAATCGTCCTCCGCCCATTGGGCCAAATCATTCCAGAGACTTGCCGAAAGCCGCAATGGCACCTGTTTTTTGTTTTTCTCTTTCGGTTTATTCTCCATGACCGCGTCAGACCTTTCCTGCCGGCTTTCTTATGCGAATTCTTCTATTCTATAAAAAACCGGATGTTATTTCTGCCATTTTCAGACCCATGTATCAGTTTAATATAAACTGCCGCTGTTTACAATGGGCTGGGCGTCTTTGTTTCCACAAAGTATGACGAGCAGATTGCTGACCATCGCTGCCTTGCGCTCTTCGTCCAGTTCTACGATCTGCGTATCATTTAATTTGGACAGGGCCATTTCCACCATACTGACCGCGCCCTCCACGATCTTCTGGCGGGCATCGATGATAGCAGCCGCCTGCTGCCTCTGCAGCATAGCGGAAGCGATCTCCGGCGCATAAGACAGATGGGTGATCCTCACTTCCAGAATGCTGATACCGGCATCTTCTACTTTTTCCTGCAGCTCCTGTTTCATAATATCCGCCACTTCCTGGCTGCTGCCCCGCAGAGATTTCTCATCGCCGCCCTCGCTGGTATCATAGGGATAACGGCGGGCCGCATTTCTTGTAATCGCGTCGCACTGGATGGACAGATAATCTTTAAAATTTTCCACATTCATGACTGCCTTAGTAGCATTCTTCACTTTCCAGATGACCACGGTTCCGATTTCTATGGGGTTGCCCAGTTCGTCGTTCACTTTTTGTTTTTCATTGTTGAGTGTCATGGTCTTTAACGATACTTTTTTATTAACGCTCTGGGCCGCCGCCCCGCTTCGCGTTCCCGCAGCCGCCGGCTGTTCTGCGGGCTGCTTCGCGGTCGGATTGATCGCCGTACAGAAGGGATTCACCCAGAAGAAACCGTCGTGTTTCAATGTTCCGTAATAATTACCAAACAGAGTCAAAACCAAAGCCTCATTGGGATGAATCACCTTAAGCCCGAACAGGAACACAAATGCTATGCAGAACAATAAGATTCCTATCATCCACAGCACAGGCCCGATCACCGGACGTGTTGAATTCAAAGCCGGGATCAAAATACTGACGATCATGACCAAAACGATTAAAAACAGCATGCCAAAGCCGCTCACGGCCTTTAAAACTTTTTCTTCCTGAAATCCGGTGTTTTTTGTACTCATAATAATCCTCCTTACGGATTTAAAATGATATTATTTTGATACCATTATAATACATTCATTTTTTCTCATTGTCAAGTAAGGGAATTATAAAAGCAGCCTGAATTCAGTTGTCAATCTTACCGGTTTTTATTATACTGAATATAGAAAAGAGTTTCGCTTGCGAAACTTTCCGCCTGCGGCGGGCCGCGTAAGCGGCATCTTCCTTTCCGCCGCAGTGCGATCCCCCGGAGGGCATTTTTATTCCATAGGCGCACTTTCCTACGGAATAAGAAAATATCTTTGACTGCAAGACCCGGCATAGAATGGAGCTGAACCGTTTGCTGTTAGACAAAATAGAAAAGATTACAAAAAAAATCCCGGACCCCATCGATGAAAACCACAGCATCGGCATGAGGATCATGTGTCCGGAGTATTCCCTTGAGGTTCAGGATGTGAAGACGTTTCCTATTACGACTGAACATCCGGTATATATCCTGTTCTGGAATATGGAACGGGAAGGCCGGCTGTATGCCACGATTAAGCCCTCCGTCACCCCCTTTTCCTTCTGCAGCGTGTTCACGGACGGGGAAAAGACACAGCTTCACACCCATGATTACATAGAATTAGCCTATGTGGTAAAGGGGGAATTCCGTCAACGGATCTTGGGAAAAGATGTCCGCTTCCAGCAGGGGGATCTGTGTCTGATCGACAAAAGCTGCCTGCACCAGGACTACCTTTTCTGCCGGAAAAGCTGCGTCCTGTTTATCGGAATGGATCACGCGATTCTGGAGGAAGGCATGGTGGAGAAGCTGGGGGAACCTAAGATCGTAAAGTTCCTGCACGACGCTCTCATGAAGCAAAAGGACGTCCAGCAGTTTATTCATTTTCGACCCAAACGGGATCAGGATCCAAGGGCGGAACAGCTGATCGAACAGCTGATCACCGAGCTGGAAACCAATGATATCGGTACGAAACATACCTGCAAGGGCCTTTTACTGCGCCTGTTGCATCTGATCAGCACGGAATATGAATTTTCCCTGACCGACCAGCAGAAAAAGAAAATGCGCTGGCTGATCTATGAGGATATCGGGGATTACATCAAAACCCATTATCGGGAAATCACAATCCGTGACCTGGTGGACCGCTTTCATTTTAATGAGGACTATTTCAACCGGGTGCTGAAGGAAAGGAGCGGGAAAACTTATTCGGAATATTTGCAGGATATCCGGCTGTCAAAGGCCATGGAACTGCTCTCAGACACGCAGATGACGGTGGAGCAGGTCGCCGTCAGCGTGGGTTATCAGAACAAGGGCTATTTTTATAAAATATTTACCGCAAAATATCACATGACGCCTGCCCAGGCCAGGAATAAAAGTCGGAATAGGTAACTATTTACCTATTTTCGTAGGAAAGGGAAATTGAGTTTGCGGCCTCCGGTATTTAAAATAAAGATAAGTATAACGAAGTGTACATTTATTTTAAGAAGGAGGATACAAAAATGTTAGAGACAAAACAATACAAATTCTGGTTTGCTACCGGTTCTCAGGACCTGTACGGTGATGAGTGCGTAAGGGAAGTAGAAACACATTCAAAAATCATGGTGGAGGGCTTAAACGCATCCGGCCGTCTTCCCTATGCGGTGGAATTCAAAGGCACGCTGATTGACAACGCTTCCATCCGCAAACTCTTCAATGAGGCCAACGCCGATGAGAGCTGCGCCGGAGTCATCACCTGGATGCACACGTTTTCCCCGGCCAAGATGTGGATTCTGGGATTGCAGGAATACCGCAAACCTCTGCTCCATCTGCACACACAGTTTAATCAGGATATCCCGTATGATACCATCGATATGGACTTTATGAACACCAACCAATCCGCCCACGGCGACCGGGAATTCGGCCATATCGTCAGCCGGATGGGGATCGAGCGTAAGATCGTGGTCGGCCACTGGAGCGACGCCCGGGTGCAGGACCGCATCGGCAGCTGGATGCGTACCGCGGTAGGGGTAATGGAAAGCAGCCACATCCGTGTCGTAAGAGTCGGCGATAACATGAGAAACGTGGCCGTGACCGAAGGCGACAAGGTAGAAGCCCACATTAAATTCGGCTGGGAAATCGACGCGTTCAATATCACTGATGTAGCGGAATATGTCCAGGCTGTGCCTCAGGGCGAGATCGAAGCGCTGGTGGATGAATATTATGACAGTTATGATATCTTGTTAGAAGGCCGGGACGCGGCGGAATTCAAAAAGCATGTGGCCGTGCAGGCGGGCATTGAGCTGGGCTTCCGCAAGTTCTTGACAGAGAATGACTATCACGCTGTGGTTACGAATTTCCAGATGCTGTCCGGGTTACAGCAGCTTCCGGGCCTTGCGATGCAGCGTCTGATGGCCGACGGTTACGGATTCGGCGCGGAAGGTGACTGGAAGACTGCGGCCATGGTACGTCTGATGAAATTGATGACCGCCAACGTCAAGGATGCCAAGGGCACATCCTTTATGGAGGATTATACATACCGGCTGACTCCGGGAAGCGAAGCGATACTGCAGTCCCATATGCTGGAGGTCTGCCCCACCATCGCAGAGAACAAGCCCGCCATCAAGGTATGTCCGCTGAGCATGGGAGACCGTGAAGATCCCGCCCGTCTGGTATTCACCTCCAAACCCGGCAAAGGCGTGGCCTGCTCCCTGGTGGATCTGGGGAACCGCTTCCGCCTGATTATCAATGATGTGGAGTGCTTAAAGCAGGATATCCCGATGCCGAAGCTTCCGGTTGCCACCGCGTTGTGGAAACCGATGCCGGATCTGATCACCGGAGCGGAAGCGTGGATTCTGGCCGGCGGAGCCCACCATACGGCATTCTCCTATGATCTGAGCGCCGAGCAGATGGGGGATTGGGCGGCTGCCATGGATATCGAAGCCGTTTATATTGATCAGGATACAACGATCCGCAATTTCAAAAATGAGCTCCGCTGGAATGCGGCTGCATACCGTTAAAATAAGAAAATAGAAATAGAGGAGGAAGCAGAATGTCCAAAAAATATTCCATAGGTGTAGATTACGGCAGCCTGTCCGGCCGGGCAGTGCTGGTTGACGTAGAGGATGGTTCCATTCTGGCTCAGGCAGTCAAAGAATATACGCATGCAGTCATGGATGAATACCTTCCTGACGGCATCACCCGTCTGGGCCCCGACTGGGCGCTTCAGCACCCCCAGGATTACCTGGAAGTATTAGAACAGACGATTCCGGCCGTGTTAAAAGAGTCCGGAATCCCCAAAGAAGATGTCATCGGCTTGGCCATCGACTTTACCGCCTGCACCGTACTTCCGGTGGATGACAAAGGAATTCCGCTGTGTTTCCACGAGGATCTCAAGAGCAATCCTCATGCTTACGTAAAGCTGTGGAAACATCACGCGGCCCAGGATCAGGCCAACCGTCTGAACGCTGTCGCAGAAGAGCGGGGGGAAAGTTTCCTTAAGCGCTACGGCGGCAAGATATCCTCCGAGTGGTTATTCCCTAAGTTGATGCAGATCGCGGAGGAAGCTCCCGACATCTATGATCAGATGGACCGCTTTATGGAAGCCACCGACTGGGTCACCATGATGATGACCGGCCAGGAGAGGCGAAACAGCTGTACTGCCGGTTACAAAGCGCTGTGGAGTAAACGGGAGGGGTATCCCTCCAATGACTTCTTCAAAGCCCTGAATCCGAAACTGGACCATGTGGTAGAAGAAAAATTGTCCACAGATATCTATCCGCTGGGCCAAAAAGCCGGTGAACTCACCCGGGAAATGGCAGACCGTATAGGACTGCTGCCCGGAACCGCCATCGGCATCGCTAACGTAGACGCCCATGTAGCGCTGCCGGCCGTAGGAATCACTGAGCCCGGCAACCTGCTGATGATCATGGGCACCTCCACCTGCGATATCTTTTGCGGAACCGAAGAAAAAATCGTTCCCGGCATGTGCGGTGTCGTAGAGGACGGAGTTCTCCCGGGTTATTTCGGTTATGAAGCCGGACAGTCCTGCGTAGGCGATCATTTTGACTGGTTTGTCAAAAATTGTGTTCCAAAGAGTTACCAGGACGCAGCCGCAGCTGAGGGAAAAGGCATTCATCAGTACCTGACCGAAAAAGCCAGCCGGTTAAAAGTAGGTGAAAGCGGCCTTCTGGCTCTGGACTGGTGGAACGGCAACCGTTCGGTGCTGGTAGACGTAGATCTGACCGGGCTGCTGATCGGATGCACGCTTCAGACAAAACCGGAGGAAATCTACCGCGCGCTGATCGAAGCCACCGCTTTCGGCAAAAATATGATTATCCAGACCTTTGAAGAAAATGGCGTACCGATCAATAAACTGTACGCATGCGGCGGCATCGCTTACAAAAATCCCATGATGATGCAGATCTACGCGGATGTCTGCAACCGGGAAATCTACTTAAGCGCCTCCGACCAGACACCGGCTCTGGGCGCCGCCATGTTCGGCGCTGTGGCTGCCGGCAAAGAAAAAGGCGGCTACGATTCCATATTCGATGCGGCGAAAGTCATGGGCAAGGTCAAAGACGAATACTATAAACCCATTCCCGAAAACGTGGAGGCTTATAAGAAGCTGTATGCGGAATTCAAGCTCCTGCATGACTATTTCGGACGCGGAGAAAACGACATCATGAAGCGGCTGAAAAAGATCAAAGCCGACGCAAGAAAGGCATAACGGGGTCGATATAAAAGATCAATTAGAGATCAATTAGGGACATGTCCAATTGAAATGGACATGTCCCTAATTGTTACTTGGCTTTTTAGAAAATCAGTACATAGCTTACGCCATGAATTTTTTATCGATCTCCGGGTTGAAGGCATAGAAGTTTTTGAAGTCCAGCTTTTCCTGAACGGAACGGAGGGCTTCACCGAATCTCTGGAAATGCACTACTTCTCTCGCCCGCAGGAACCGGATCGGGGCCAGTACGTCAGGGTCCTTGACTACCCGCAGGATGTTATCATAGGTGGTTCTGGCCTTCTGTTCAGCCGCCAGGTCCTCGGTCAGGTCCGTGATGCAGTCCCCTTTGGACTGGAACTCACAGGCGTTAAAAGGGATTCCCGCAGCGGCCGTGGGCCAGCAGGCGGTCGTATGATCCACATAATACGTGTCGAATCCGTCCGTTTTTAACTGTTCTTCCGTCAGGTTTCTGGTCAGCTGATGCACGATGGCACAGATCATTTCCATATGGGCCAGCTCTTCGGTACCAATATCGGTCAGCAGGCCGCCCACTTCTTTATAGGGCATAGAATACCGCTGGGACAGGTACCGCATAGAAGCGGCCAGCTCTCCGTCCGGCCCGCCGAACTGCGTAATGATCAGCGTGGCGGTTTTAGGACAGGGAGTTTTAATATTTACGGGAAACTGGAGTCTTTTTTCATAATTCCACATTAGCAGACACCTCCTTCCCAGGGTACCGGAGCGTTGTTCCAGGCCCATGAGGATGCGCCCGCTTCTACGTCATCGATGCAGAGCGGTTCATATTTTTCCGTAAATTGTTTCATGGCGTCCTTGCGCTGTTGTTTGCATTGGTCAAACATCTTCAGGGCTTCCATATCATTTGGATGCGTATCCAGATACAGGGTGAGGTCATTCACCGCAAAACTGGCCTGCGTAATTTCCTTTAATAATTCCTCTTTGCTCTTATCCATGAATCAGGCCACCTCCTACCATAAAAGGTTTGTCCAGATCCGGGAATATGGTTCCCTTATCTAACGCCTGACCTAATTCATACGTCCCATTCCATTTCTGCTTCGGCACATATGCCATGGCGATCGGCAGCTGATCTGCCTGTGTCTGCGTACAACCACAATTCGTATCCATTCAAAACGCTCCTTCCATCTTGTGATTCATTCAAATAAATTCAAAATATTCATTCGTTTTCCATCTAAAATATCCCGAATTATTTTTGAATCACAGATAGTATGTGCGTTTCGACAATATTCATCACGAGAGCACCGTTGGTAATATTTAAATCAAATAATATATTTGGATGTATAAATATTTAAAAATTAAATTATAAATAAAATTGAAACAGCTCGAAAATTCATTCTTCTACAGCCGGTCCAGAACCATCTGCCGGTAATCCAGATATTCAAATCCCAGTTTCTTATATAAAGCAGCCGCTCCCTCATTAGCGTCTGTCACCTCCAGCCGGAACCGGACCACATCCGGATATTCCCGGAACATCCACTCGAAAAACTTCGTACCGTACCCTTTCCCTCTGCATACATCCTTGAGAAATACTTCTTCAATCATCAGGCACACACCGCCTACCTCGCAGGAATAGAATGGGGTCAGATAAGAGTATCCGACAATCTGTTCTTCCTCCACAAGCACGACGCCCCGTATCGTTGGCACTGATCCGGCCGCCGCCTCAAATGACCGCTCCCTGATCTCTTTGGAAATGGCATGATCCACAGCGTCACTCTGGTAAAACTCCTCAACCATAGAAAGTACCTGTTCTTTGTCACTTAATTTCATATCTCTTACCGCAAACATATTCTCCTCCTATGTCAAACAAAATATCTGTATCTTCGTACCCCTTACTATGCCATATGTAATATTTTTATGCAACCCCCTGCTTAGCGGAATCGAAAAACCGGGTTCAGCATGCACGGCGGACTTTATGTCCGACGTAGAAGAGTCTCTGAACCCGGCTTTTAAGCGCATAAGATATTTTTCACAGCTCTTTGAGCGCTTCCTCCTTCATCTGCTTTTTCCGGCGGGTCATCATACCTCCGATCCGTCCGGTCTCCTTTGCCGACAGCGATTTCCACCCATCGGTCAGCACCCGGTCCAGAAGTCCCAGTTCCTCTGCGATCTCATATTTTAACTGTTCTTCCGGCTCTATTTCATGAAGGTTGATTGGTTTATCTTTTTTCTTAGACATAACTGGCGATACCCCTTTCCAAATATTTGACAACTGGAGTATCGCCTGTTTTCCCGTCCTTTATACCTCGAACGCTATATGCAATTTGATTCTTCAGGCCCCTTTGACTGTAAGCCTGCCTTTATAAGAACGGCCGCAGATTCACGCTTAAGGTTACGGCTGGTTATACGGTTCTTCCGGTATAATGATGGCCGCAATAATATATGCAATGACTCCGGCGAATCCCACAAAGCTTAAGACTACCCATAACAACCGGATCACAGTGGGATCAATATTCAGATATTCACCAACTCCACCGCAGACTCCGCATATCATTCTTTTACTTCTGGATCTGTATAATTTTTTCTGTTCTACATTCATTTCGATTCCTCCTGCCTTTTTGGCTTACTGTTATATTACCACTTATTTTCTGTTATTTCTGATTTTTCATTACTTCATTCCTATTTCTTTAGTGGTTCAAGTTTCATTCCTGTAAAAATATATTTGTCTCTCCGCTTATCTGAATAGTTGGGGATTTATTTTCAGCTATTGTTCCATATCTATCTCAATCGTACCGATCCCACACTCCAGTTCAAATTCATAAATTGCATCGTTATTTATTTTTTTACGGGCTCCCAGCGCCGTATAGGAACTCCCGTTCAAATCAATGCTTCCGATGCCGCATTCCATGTCATAATTAAACTCATTTTCCGCGTTGGCAAGACGGACGAAGGTGTCTCCTATCCCGCAATTCACATCTACATCACCTTTTACCGATCCGTTCAGGCTCAGCTTGCCGACTCCGCATTGAATCTTAAGTTCACCTCCGGTAAATTGGTTCACATCCAATTCTCCGGCGCCCAGTTCGAATTCGGCCTTCTCGCTGACAGTCATGTTCTCGACATACCCTGCGCCTGCCCCCAGGCTGATCTTCGTTTTGGTAAATGTGAGGCCGTCGGGAACGTAGATAATTACGCTCTTTTTATAACGGTCCTTGGCCCTGGAACGGTCTTTGATTTTAAATTCCCCGTCATCGTCCTGACTGTAATCCAGTTTTTTCAGATAGCCCCAGGCTTCCATATACATAGTGCCATCGGATGACGGTTCGATCCGCAAAGTGCCGTTTTTGATTTCCACATCCAATTCCTGCACATTTTCCATACCTACACGCATGTGTTCGCCGCCCCTGGTTTCCAACTCGTTTATATCAATATCTCCGGTATCAGCGTCAAAGTCGCCGATGTCAATATCCGGGTCGTAATTGTCCCAATCCGTCGAATCATAATATCCATAATCTTCATATCCTTCCACATCATTCCAGTAAGCGACGGTTCTCCAGATCCAGCTGTTTCCCAGCCGGGAAGAATACTTTAAATCACTCCAGGTAAATCCCATGGCAGCCCCGGCGGTACAGCACGCGATACCGGCAGCCAGAATAACGGCGCTGACAATCAGGCAAATTCCAGTAAATTTTTTCATTTCTTACACCCTCCCTCTATGGAATAGTCTGCTGAACAGGTTAACGATCCCTCTGATGATACAGGGAATCAGTTTTGCACAGATCCAGACTACAAATATGGTCAGAAGCATACCCACCGCGAACAGGATACAGCCGATCCCCGTCAATACAAGACCCGTGGCCGGCCCGGTGAACATGTTAAAGATACCAACCGCAACTAGCGCCACACCCGCAATCAACAGCCCGATGGTTCCGGCCAGAAGAGCTACGAATAAGCCGATCGCCCCTCCGAAGAGTCCTACACATACTCCCAGGATACCGCCGCCTACGGGTATGATAATCGGTGATGCCAGCACGCAAAGTACGATGATCAGGATGATTTTGGCGGTATCTCTCGGCCGTTTGTCATATTCATATTGTTTTTCATTGGGATTCTCATGCCGGCTTACTTCTTTCTTTGTGTTAAACCGGATATCGCTGTAGCCGGTTTCGGTAAATTCTCCCGCTTCCCGGTCATTAAAATTCAGGCCGTTTTTGATGATCGCCGCCACTTTCTCAGGACTGTCCAGTTCCTCTACGACAGCGGATTCATTTTCCGGACCTGCGTCGTCAAAATAATCATTATAGTATTGCAGAGCCTCTGCTCTTTCACTGTCGGTTACATCCTGAAGCAGGAACTCTAATTCTTTCATAAATTCTGCTCTGTTCATCCTCTATATCCTCCCCGCGAACAACATTGATATTTTTGTGGAATAGGCTTTCCACTCTGTTTTATAAAGGTTTAACTGAACGGTTCCCTTTTCCGTTATCTTATAATATCTCCGGTTTCTTCCGCCGCACTCCATATCGTACACTTCCAGGCAGTCATCCTTTTGCAGCCTGCGCAGTACCGGATACAGCGTCGATTCGGAAACCTCGATAACCTGCCGCACATCCTGGGTGATCTTATAGCCGTAAGTCCCGTTCTGTTCCTTGGATACTACAGCTAAAACGATCGCGTCCAGAAGGGCTGCACCTGTGTTAAATACCATGCAATCCACTCCCTTACACTGTATTCCTCATATGATAATATAAACAGTTCAATATTATTCAACTTGCAATACTATTTTATAGTCAATACTATATACCATATAATATCATGTGTCAACTAGGTATTTTTAGATTTAATAGAATTGTAATATATCATATGAGGGCCGGAGCGGAAAGGAGCAAGGGGGGCCTCCGGGGCGGGGGAGAAAAGTAACGGGCGCAGAATCGCTTCGGCCGCGCCTAAGAACGGGTAACTCCGAAGAGGGCGAAACCTCCGATTAGCAGGACCCGGGGCAAACTCGCCAAAGTACGGCTCAGACAGTGCCCCGGGTCCTGCGAGGTTTCTCCCTCTTCTGCGTAACCCGTTCTAAGGCGCAGCCTCAAGCGATTCTGCGCCCGTTACTTTTCTCCCCCGCCCCGGAGGCAATGTCATCAACTTAAGGATTTGTTTTTTGAAATAGTATTCATTATCTCAGATTGTGCTAGAAAGCCATATACAACATGCATAATAACAATTCGTGCATGTTGTATAAAAATGGCTTTAAAACTTGTTATAAATGCCCATTGACTTTTTCATGGCACCTAAAAATCGATTTGGATATCTTTTTTATCCTTAATCTTTTTTGGAGGTGCTTTTATGGATTTTTATAACAATCTTAATGCTTTCATCTCGTCTGTAAGACAAAGATTCTCTTCTAAGGAGTTTTGTGAAACTTATCGTAATAGTGAGAATTCTTTCACTCGTAACAGAAAACTTTCTTTTCCTGCCATTTTTTCTTTCCTTCTTTCTTGCCCTAACCATACACTCGCGTCGGATCTGGATACCTTTATGACGCTGGCTTTTCCTCATAAAGCGGTGTCTGTTTCTAAACAAGCCTTTTCTGCTTCCCGAAGGCATATTTCCGATGCCGCCTTCCAGGAGATTTTCCGTTTCTCCCGCTCTTTAGCATCTATGAATAGTAACCCGAAGCTCTGGCATGGACATTGCGTCAAGGCAATTGACGGTACTACCTTTCGTCTGCCTAATACACCGGAAAACCGAAAAGAATTTCTTGCCCAGAAAAACCAGAACGCAGAATACGCGATGGCCAAAAGCTCTGTTCTCTTTGACCTTTCTCACGACATCATAGAGGATGCCATACTCTCTCATTGCCATGAATCTGAAAAAAATCAAGCACTGACGCTTCTTAACCATGATATTTCAACACCAGGTTCCAGAAAACGTTCTATCATTCTCTTTGACCGCGGCTATCCCTCCCGGGAACTCCTTCGTGAACTTTGGCACCATAACTACCTCTTTTTAATGCGCTGCTCTTCTTCTTTTTTAAAAAAGGTGAATGAGGCAGGTGAGGGAGACACAATAATCACCTATTTTTACAAAAAAGAACTCTTCCACTTGCGGGTCATCAAGTTTTTACTTCCTACAGGCGAGATGGAAGTTCTTATTACAAATATCATGGAGCCCTATAGTGTTGAGGAGTTTAAGGACCTATACCATTGGCGCTGGGGGATTGAGGGGAAATACCGTGAGCTGAAACAGCAGATCAAACTAGAAAATTTTTCTGGAAAAAAGCCGATCATGATCCGGCAGGATTTCTATGCATCTCTTTTTATGGCAAATCTGATAGCTGTTTTTAAATCCCAAAGTGATTGTTTAATCCTAAAGAGTACGCAGGGGAGAGGACTGAAATATGAATACCAGACAAACCGTAACTTTCTTACTGGTTTGCTTGTGGGGAATTACCAATTATTTATGAAAAAAGAAGACTGGATGCTTCTGAAAATCACACAGATCATAAACAAAGCGCAAAAAGAGCGTTCCCCCATCCGCCCAGGACGAAGTATCGAACGCTCTTTCCGAATGCCATCGAAAATATCTCTTTATCCAAGTAACCTTAGATGTACTATCTAAGGCTCTTATAGTCTATAAAGAAGCTTACTCCGATAGGCTTATTAAAGTATGCCATTTTTATTATCAAAAGTAAATAGGAATACTGTTTTGTGCAAAAAAGTCATTTGTCCACTTCAGTCGCATACCAGTAGACGTATTATGCAATTTTTAGAATCTTAAGTTGATGACATTGGCCCCGGAGGCCCCCCTTGCTCCTTTCCGCTCCTTCTTTGGTGATATTTGAGATTCTATTGGTTTATTCCTGTTCTTTAGAAGCTTTGCCGGATGGAAGCTCGACCAGGAAGGAGGCTCCTTTGCCGGGTTCGCTTTCGACTTGGATCGTTCCTTTGTGGAGCTGGATGATCTTTAGGGCCAGGGGCAGACCCAGGCCGTTGCCTTCTGTGTTTCTGGACCGGTCTACTTTGTAGAAGTTGCGGAAGATGCGGTCCTGATCCTCTTTCGCGATTCCCGGGCCTTCGTCTTTGACGCGGAATAGGATATGGGAGCCTCGCCGGTTCAGGGTGATCCAGAGGGTACCGCCGGCGGGGCTGAATTTTATGGCGTTTATGAGCAGGTTGTACCAGACATTGTAGAGCAGTTCTTCGTCACAGGAATAAGAGATTTCATCTAGTTCAAGTTCCAGGGTCAGGTCTTTTACTTCCCATTTGTTCTGCAGGCGGATGAGGATATCGCGGATCTGTTCGTCCAACCGGATCGTCTGGAATTGTTTTTGGATTACTAGATGGTTCAGTTCTGAGAGTCTTAACAGGTTCGTCGCCAGATTCGAAAGCCTGTCGCTTTCTTCGATGAGTATGTCCAGATATTCGGTTCGCTTTTCTTGGCTTAGTTCTTGCTCTTTTAGGGCCTTTGCGTATCCTTTCATGGATGCGATGGGGGTTTTGAACTCGTGGGAGACGGAGGAGACGAATTCTTTGTGCAGGTATTCGTTAGACCGAAGTTCTTCCGCCATGATGTTAAAATTATGGGAAAGCTCGGACATCTCGTCGTTCCCTTTCTCCGGAAGGAGGATGTCAAAGTTGCCTCCGGCAATCTCCGTCACTCCTTGATTGACTTTTTTTATTCTTTTTACCGCCAGATGGACTACCAGCCAGACCAGCATCAGCCCTAAGAGCATGGTGACCAGGATGAATAGTTTCTGATACCGGTCAAATTGGCTGGCAAAGTTTCGCATCATGTGGGGGGAAATCACTACGAACTGATTCCCGATTTTACCGATAGAGCATGGGAGCCTCCTGGCCTGGCCGGGCGAAAGGTTCATTGGTTCGCCTTTATCCAGCTCTAAGGCTTCATTCTCGTTTATTAAGCCCTCTTTCACCAGTTCCCGGACGTCCGAACAGACCCTTACCTCGATGGAAGGGTCTGCGAAATACTCGGCTGCCTCGTTGGGAAGTATTCCCAGTTCCTTGTATATTTTATCAAAATCCAGAAGTTTCCCTCTTAACTGCTCCTCCATGAATCCCTCTACCCTGGGCCGTTCGACCCGGTTCAGGATACCGGAGGATATCAGGTTGGTCAATGCAAAGGACAGGAAAACGATGACCGTCAGCTTAAAGCTTATGGAATTGTAGAATTTAATATGTTTATTCATAATTTCTTACCAGTTTATAGCCCAGTCCCCTTACCGTACTGATTTTGATGTCCTCGTTGTCTACCAGTTTATCACGGATACGGTTGATATGCACATCTACCGTCCGGTCAACGCTGTTGGCGTCCCTTCCCCACACGTGGTCCATGATCTGCTGACGTGTGAAGATCTTGTTGGGATTGGACATGAACAGGAAAAGGATCTCGAATTCCTTTCTCGCCAGCTCGATGGGCTGGCCTTTGATAAAGAATCCATAGTTATTGTAGTCCAGTACCGTATCGTGGTATTCGATCCGCTGTTCTCTGGCATATTTGGCGCGCCGCAGCAGCGCCCGGACCCTCAGTACCATTTCGTCCATGTCGATGGGCTTTACCATATAGTCGTCGGCCCCGGCCAGGAAGCCCATCTTTTTGTCCTCAAACATCTCTTTGGCCGTTATAATCAACACCGGGATATCCCGGTCTATCTTGCGCACTTCCGTAATCAATTCGATTCCATTGATCCAGGGCATCATCAGATCCGTTATCAGAAGATCCACCTGCAGGTTCTCCAGGCACTGAAGCGCCTGCCGGCCGTCGTTTGCTTCCAGAATCCGAAAACCTTCCCGGTTTAAGTACTCAAGCATAAGTCCGCGGATGTGCGCATCGTCTTCCGCAATACAGATCGTATTCATTCCCATCGTCCTCTCTCATCTATTCATAGCGCAGCGCTTCGATCGGGTCCAGCTTCGCCGCTTTGTTCGCCGGATAGAATCCGAAGAACACGCCGATCACCATGGAAAACAGCACCGATACAACGATACTGAGCACAGATGCTTTGGCCGCATAGCCCAGTAACTTCGCTGCGACCGAACCCAGTCCCACTCCCAGTATAATACCAATCATCCCGCCGATCAAACAAATAATAACCGCCTCCACGATAAATTGCAGCTGGATGGAACCGTTGGTAGCGCCTAACGCCTTACGGGTCCCGATCTCCCGGGTCCGCTCCGTGATGGATACCAGCATGATGTTCATCACGCCGATTCCTCCCACCAGCAGAGAGATTCCGGCGATTACCGCGATAGCCAGGGATACCGTAGAGAGCATATCCGTCATGGAAGATACCATGCTCTCCATGCTATAGGCGGATACCTGGAAGTCTTCGTTTTTCCGGTATCTGCTGTCGAAGAAATACTGGACCTGGTTCAAAAACTGGGTAGCGTCCGTGCCCACGCTGGTAACCAATGTTAACTGCTGATAACCGTCACTGGAGTGGTTCTGGCTTTTTGCCGTCTCCAGCGGGATATAGAGTGTCGTAGTGATATCCTCCTCGGAGGATGAGGAAAAGCCGAAGCTGGATTCCGTGTATTCATATACGCCGACGATCGTATAGGTATAATAGCGGCTTCCCAGGTTGACATCAATGGTACTGCCAAGGGCCGCCTGATTATTTCCATCGAACATATTGTTGACCAGTTTATTCGATACGATGGCTACCGATTTACCTTTCTCGTGGTCCACATCCAGAAACATTCTTCCGCTCAACAGGGTCAGCTCGTCAGTTTTAAAATAGCCGTCATTGACCCCGGTTATACTGACATTGGCATATTTTTCCCCGTCTTTGGCAGTTCCGCTTCCGACGCTCTCCGTGAGGGAAACTGCTTCTATTTCCGCAGAATATTCCGCCCGCAGTTCTTCCAGCATCTCGTCGGTGATCAGGTCTTCATCCGCCGGTTCCTTTTGCCGTCCGGGTCCGCGGAACTCCATCCCGCTCTCAGATACTTCGGTTTCTTCACTTTTTTGCTGTAATCCTACCGTAATGTTATTGGCGCCCATAGACTGCATGGATTCGGTAATCGACGTCGTCAGGGAATTTCCCACCGTCACAATCGCGATAACCGAGGCGATCCCGATGATGATGCCCAGCATGGTCAGAAAGGCGCGCATCTTATTCGTCACAAGCCCCATCACCGCGAGTTTTAGATTTTCAAGCACCAGCATAGGACAGACTCCCCTTTCTTTCCCCGGTGATCAGACCGTCCTTGATCGTCAGAATCCGCTCTGTCTCTTCTGCCAGCTCATTGGAATGAGTGATCAGTATGACGGTTTTGTTCTGCTCCTGATGCAGACGGTGAAAAATATCCATGATCAGCCGGCCCGTTTTGGAGTCCAGCGCTCCGGTAGGCTCATCGGCCAGCAGGATCGCCGGATCATTGGCCATGGCTCTGGCAATGGCTACGCGCTGCTTCTGCCCGCCGGAGAGTTCATCGGACTTGTGGTTCATCCGATCACCCATTCCGACCAGTTCCAACAACTCTTTCGCTCTTTTGCTCCGGTCCGTTCTCCCTTTGCGCCCATAGAGCATAGGGAGTTCCACATTTTGCAGCGCATTGGTTCTGGCCACCAGATTATAAGTCTGGAAGATAAACCCGATCTTCTGGTTGCGGATTCTGGACAGTTCCTTGTCTTTCGCCTTACAGATATCGATACCGTCCAGGTGATATTCTCCCTTGGTGGGACGGTCCAGTGCGCCGATGATATTCATCAGAGTCGATTTTCCGGAACCCGACGCGCCGACAATGGATACGAATTCCCCCCGCTTTATCTTCAGATTGACTCCATGCAGAATCTCCAGCTCATTAGGTTTCCCCACATAGAACCGTTTAATTATATTTTGTAAATCCAACATGATTTCCTGTTCCATGGCGACCTCCTATCGGCCCATCGGCATTCCGCCGCCACCGCCGCCCATCATGCCGCCGCCCATATCGGGCATGGAAAAGCTGCTGTTGGTACCGGTTGTTGTGGAATAAGTCGGGGTAATCACCTGCATTCCTTCGGTGAGCTCATCACTTTGCACTTCGATGTAGTAGTCGGTCTCCAGACCGGTGGTAACGACGATTTCCCTCTGGTTCTGCTGCACTGACTGGTCCGCAGCGGGAGCCTTCTGTTTCCCCGTTGTTTCTCCTGTCTGAGTTTCTCCGGCTTGTGCTCCTTCCGGCTCTACGCCATCCGGTATCCCCTCATCCTGGCCTTTGCCGCCGTCCAGCACATAAATCACGCTGTCGCCGTTTGCATTCTGCTGCACCGCATCGTAAGGTACCGCCAGCACATTTTCCACCGATTCCAGCACAATACTGAGTTTCGCAGTCATACCGATCCTGAGTTCCTCGGCAGGGGTCAGAATCGAAACTTTGATTTCGTAGGAGGCATCCGTACTGGTGGTCATGCCGCCGCTGGCGCCGGATGAACTGCTGCTGACCGGTACCGGGGATACGAAAGTCACTTCCCCTACCAGCTCCTCATCGCCGGTGGCATCTGTTTTTATATACACCTTCATACCCTGGCTGATTTTGCTGATATCATATTCATCAATATTGGCAGTTACCACAAAGCCTGTGCAATCCTCGATTTTGACCAGGGTCCCGCTTGTATAGGTATCGCCGGCCTCTACATTTACTTCTGTGACCGTTCCTGCCCATGGCGCCGTCACCGTACATTTCTCCAGATTCTCCTCATAGGTCTGAACGGAATCTTCCTGTTTGGTCAGGTTTGTCGCGTTATTTAACTTCTGATTCGTAACGGAATCTTCCTGTTTCTCCACACTGCTCACATTGCTTTCATAACTTTTCGCCCGGTCCGTGACAGCCGAATCATAGTTGTTCTGAGCGGTCGTTACAGCATTATCCGCGGACTCGCTGGCGTCCTTTGCCGACTGTTCCGCTGCGGAAGCTTCCTCATAGGCCTTAGTCAGCGCCTCGATTTCCTCCTGCACTGCCTGAGCGGCAGTTGCCTCATCCAAAGCCGTTTTCTTCGCATTTTTATCGTCCACAGCCGCCTGATACCGGGCCGCCGCATCCGCCGCTTTTGACTGCGCCGCATCCAGATTCTGCTCCGCGTTCTCTACCTTCTGATCATCACTCTGGGTCTGATATTCCACATTCGTCTTGGTGCTTTCCAGATCCCTTTGCGCGGATTTCAGGCTCAGGCTGTTCTGCGCCTGGGCCACTGACAATTCATCCCTGGCCTGCTGCAAAGAATCTTCCAGATCCGTGCTGTCGAACTCCAGCAGCACATCCCCCTCCTGCACCTGATCGCCTACCGCAACGTTAACCGTCTTCACTTCATAATTCTGGAGTGTCGAACTGATCTCCTTTTGTTCCTGGCTCTTGATCGTCCCCGTAGCGCTCAGCGTATTCATCAGATCCCGTCTTTCCACGGCCGCTGTCTGCTGCGGCAGATCCACAGGCATGGTGGTTTTGCTCCCCATTGCGCTCACTACCTGAACAATCACCACGCCTACTACCACAATCAATACCAAAGAGATTTCCAACTTCCTATGACGTTTTATAAAATTCCAAACCTTACCCTGTTTATTTCTCACCGTAATCCTCCGTTCTGCTAAGATCTTTCAGTAAATTATCACGCCTGTTTAAACTCAATATAAACTTTATATGTAAATTCAATGAAATTAGATGTTGGCGGAATTTTGACTAAGGTCCGGGAAGAACCCTGGGGCGCGGGCGGGGTGCTCCTTCAAACAGTGCAGACAGAAGACGACCATGCAAGAGTAGAATGCTCAAGCATGGTCGTTTCGTTTGCTATTTTCAGTTATTCTTGTTGCCATTCACTCTTCACATGTATACTCCACACCATTCGGACACAACTCCGCAATGAGTTCCTCTAAATTACTCATGGTATTATAATGCTTTGTATCATATGTTTTACCATCGCTGGCAGTTACTCGAAAAATTCGAGTAACTGAATTCTCATCCAATTCGCCTGTTTTAAAAGCTTTCTGCAAATGGTACGTGACTGTATGAGATTCTACATTGTAAAGCAATCCCATCATTTTTTGGCTTAACCATACATTTTCATCTGCATAAACAGCATTCACATCGCTTTGTCCTGTGGCAGTTAAAAAAGTAAGATACTCTGCGGCCGAAGAACGCACAATAGAAATCTCGTTTTTCTTTTTCATATACCCACCTCGATTTCTTCGATAATGTTATGAATGTCTTTACACAGTTCATCCACACACACTTGTTCATTCTTAGTATCAGCCATTATCTTTTCCTCCGTTGGCCATTTGTATTTTTCTCCGTTAGGCAGTGTAAACACTCAGCCCTCCCCGGCCGGTTGAAGCACACAAGCCATCCGGTACAATACTCTAAGGGCTTTCATCAGCACCTGTTCGTCAAAATCAAATTCCGGACTGTGATGCCCGGCTTCCAGCGCCGCGCCGAACAACAGATAGGAGGCCTCTCCGCCATGTTCCCGGACCATGCGCATCAGCCAGGTGGCATCCTCGCTGGCCGGGAAATGCCTGTGGAGCGTGATTTCACGGTAAATGCCAAGTTTTTCCGCCTCCCGGGCGATCAGACGGCAGAGCCGGGTGTCACTTGGTTCGCTGGCCGTCCTGCCCACCACCCGAAGCTCTGATCCGGCCTGATAGTGAGCTGCGCACTGAGGGATTAGCTTCTGTACCTCGTTCATGACGTAGGCATCCAGTTTCTCCGTCTCCCCACGGGTTTCGCCCTGCAGGTACGCTTTAGCAGCAATGGCATTCCGGGCTTCTCCTGCCGTAAAGCAGCCTACATTTACCCGGATGGTCCCCTCGGGACTGGGCGGAATGTCCTGAAACCGAAGGGTTGCCTCGGCTGCCGCCAGCAACGCATTCCTGGTCTTGTTTGGGGTGGTTCCCGCGTGGGCGGACTCTCCGGTGAAAGTGACATCAAATTTCGTCGTAACCAGGAACTGATCCACGCCGCATACCAGCTCATCGGGCTTGGCGAAACCGATATGAAAAGCGAACAGATAATCGGGAATGGAATACTTCCAGGAATCCGTTATGGATTTTCCCCCTTTTGCCCCCTCTTCCGCCGGTTGGAAAATGAACATGAACCGGCCGCGGAATTTGTCCAAGTTATTTTTAATTTTTTCCGCCAGTACGATACCCACGGCGCTGTGCCCGTCGTGGCCGCAAGCGTGCATCTTCTGTTCCCATAACGAGCGGAACTTCTGCCGGCACGGCAGATGGCCGCCGCCTTCTGTCTCTTCGATCGGCAGTGCATCCATGTCAAAACGGAAAGCCGTCAGAGGGCCAGGCCTGTGAGTGTCTATCACCCCGATTACCCCGGTGGCATTTCCCATTCGCTGCAGGTAGGGCTTCCATTCCGGCATCTCTTCCAGGACTTTGTCTCTGTGGCTGTTTCGGGCTTTCTCCCCGATGGGCGAGATCATTTTATCAGGATCTATGATCTCTTCCCCTGCCTGCACTTCATAGCCCAGTTCCTCCAGCCTGCCGGCCAGAACCGCGCTGGTCCTGTATTCCAGCCAGGCGGTTTCCGGATGGCGGTGAAAATCCCGCCGGTAATGAAGCAGTTGTTGTTCGTAGGTGTGTTCCAATTTTATTTACCTCCTCTGTGGTCTGCTATTATCTGCTTCCCGCCGGTCCGCTACAGTTGAATAAACAGCGATGCAAAAAATGCGGCAAACAACAGTAAACAACACAAAATAAAGCAGATCATTCCCGGGTTCAGCACCACTGTCCGAAATCCCGTCCCCCGTTGAACCGGCTCAAGTCCCGGAGTAAAACGGACCCGCCGCCAGCGGATACAGATAAACACGATGCCGGTAACCACCATACCAAATATAACCACCAGCAGCAAAACCGTAATCTTAAGCATCAGGAACGGGTTCTTTATCATCATCACATACATGGCAAGGCTCCCAAACAGGTTCAAAATCATATGAAGCCCGATAGAATAGCGCACCGTATTGGTTTTCAATGTTATATACGCAAATATCATCCCCACCGCCGTCGCGTACAAAAATTGCAGCGGATTACCGTGAAACAGGCCAAAAGCGAGAGCGCTGATCAAAATCGCCGTCTTATCGCCAAATCTTCTCAACCGGTCCAGCAGCAGCCACCGAAAGAGCAATTCCTCCACAGCAGGTGAAAAAATCACAACCGCCAAAAACATAGGAACCCCGGCGCCCTGGCTCATCAGTTCAAACAGCGGGTTAATATCCGAAGGATTCCCGCCCTTCAAAACCAGCAGAAGGATCAGCGGAATCAGCAGAATTATCCCAAACAGATTACAGATATAACCCGCCGCCTCCGTAACCGGAACCAAAAATAAAAACTCCCCGGGCCGAAGCTTTCTGACCTCTCCCTTTCCCACAACCGGAATCTTCCTGGTAAGCGCCCACATCACCGGCAGCGCCATCCCCCACATAACGATTTCCAGGCTCCCATAAGTCATCCAATCTCCCTGCCAGCTTACCGGCAGCAGCCAATATCCCAATTTTAGCAGCAGAACCTGTCCACCCTGTGCCACGATCATGACCAGCAGAAGAATAAATCCCAGCCTGCTGAACGTCTTTCTTGCGTCCATCTACTTTCCTCCTATGCTATCTACCCATAGCCATCCCACGCTGCCCAATCCGGTATTTCATCCGGTTTATCCAAACTTTAGCAGCTATATCCAAACTTCGGCTATCTTACGTTCCGCCCTTAGCGCTGTCCCAAATATTGCTCCATAGTAATATAATTCCAAAATTCCGGAGTCCTGTTTTCAATATCCTCCGACGCCAAACCCCGGTATCTTATAATTCCGGCCATTAACCGTTCCCCGGCCTCTCTGATATCCCGCTGATCCACGTTCCTGTCACCAATATCATAATTCCAGTCACAGGACAGATAACCGGTATACATTTCCATCTCCACATGAAAACAGCCGATCTTCTCCCCCTTCACCACCAGCGGCAATTCAAAAAGACGCAGATCCATATCCAGATCCAAATTCTCCGCCGAAGCCTGAATCCTTTCAACCCTGCTCCGGCATTCATCCGCCCACTTTTCCACCCGCGCTCTCGTATGTTTCCCTTCGATCTCAGGCGCAGGAGGCAATCGTTCCGGAAAATACCGGCACAGAATATTATATTTCATACACTCCCTGCGCCTGTCCTCAAGCTCCCGCTCCTCCGCTCCCAATTCAGACTTCAGGTAAGCGCAAACCTCCTCCATACTCCTCTTCCCCGGCACAATCCGGTCTATAATCTCCTGAAGCATACGCTCCTGTTCCTGCTCCTTCTTATCCCCATTCTTTCTGCTCTTCACTTTCCCGGCCACAAAAACTGACGTAGGCCCATCCGCCCCGCCAATAACGCTAATACTCCGCGCCCCTTTTTCCCCCGCCCGTTTCTTCACTATCTTCCTCATCCGAAACATACCATACCTGCTCCTATTCCTGCTCCTACCATTTATAACGAAAACTGCTGTCTACCATAATATAAAACATCCAACCTCAATCGACATATACCACTCTAAAAAATCGCTTTAGAAAATTCATACTTATTATAACAATTGTCCCCTCTCATGGAAAGAGCAAACCCAAAGAACTACAGAACTTTCCGGCGAACCTCCCTGTCCCCCCCTAATTCAAATCCATACTTAAAGTCTAAACCATACAAATATTATGAATTCATGCAAATGCTCTAAGTCTTACAAATAGAATTCATACAAATGCTCTAAATCCATACAAACAGAATTCATACAAATCCTTTATATCCATCCAAATACTCCAAATCCATACACTAGTTCCCGCATCACCAAAGTAGGGAATCGGCTGAACAGAAGCCGGAAGCGGCAGCGGGGCAGAGGAACCAAAAGGCTGGACTGCAAAATGCTTGAGGGGCAACATTAGAATATCTTGTGGAGAAGGGACAGGAACCTTGCAGGTCCGGGACACTGTCTGAGCCGGATGGCGAGTTGTGTCCCGGACCTGCGAATAAAAGGTTCCTGTCCCTTCGTAACTAGATATTCTTATGTTGACCCGATGCATTTTGCAGCCCAGCCTTTTGGTTCCTCCGCCCCGCTGCCGCTTCCGGCTTCTGTTCAGCCGATTCCCGGCCCTCAGCCGATTCAGGAAAACATAGGCGTAGACAAATACCTGTCCCCGGTATCCGGCAGCAGAACCACAATAATCTTCCCTGCGTTCTCCGGCCGCTTCGCAAGCTCAGCCGCAGCCCATACAGCCGCTCCGGAAGAAATCCCGACCAGAACGCCCTCGCTCCTTGCGATTTCCCGGCCCGCTTCAAAAGCCGCCTCATTCTCCACCGTGATAATTTCATCATAAATATGGGTATTCAATGTCTTAGGCACAAATCCTGCGCCGATTCCCTGGATCTTATGAGGACCCGCCACGCCTTTGGACAGGACCGGGGAGTCTGAAGGTTCCACAGCGACCACCTTCACATTCGGGTTTTTGGATTTCAGGTAGCCTCCTGCTCCTGAGATGGTTCCGCCGGTTCCGATTCCGGCTACAAAGATATCCACCTTTCCTTCCGTGTCCTCCCAGATCTCCACGCCTGTGGTAGCCGCATGGATCGCGGGATTGGCCGGGTTCTCAAACTGCCCCGGGATATAGCTTCCGGGTGTCTCCTCCGACAATTCCTGCGCCTTTTTGATCGCGCCGTTCATCCCTTCCGCTCCGGGTGTCAGGACGATGGTTGCGCCATAGGCCTTCAGCAGATTCCGGCGTTCCACGCTCATGGTATCCGGCATGGTCAGAATCAACTGATATCCTCTGGACGCCGCGATGGCGGCCAGGCCGATCCCGGTATTGCCGCTGGTCGGCTCAATGATGACAGCTCCCGGTTTTAACTTTCCTTTTGCCTCCGCGTCATCGATCATGGCTTTGGCGATCCGGTCCTTGGCGCTTCCCGCCGGATTGAAGTATTCCAGTTTTGCTACTAATCTGGCATTCAGGCCGTGCTTTTTTTCATAATTTGTAAGCTCCAGAAGCGGAGTCTTTCCGATTAAATCTGATACACTGTTCGCTATTTTCATTATTTTCCTCCAATCGCGCATGTGCTACGCAATAAACTCTATCATTCTGCGTTTGTTTTCCCGTACATATACGTATCGGGCAGCTTCTTCATCTTTCCTGGATCAGGCTCTCAAACGCCTGATCCAGATCATCGATGATATCATCTATATGTTCTGTACCGATGGACAGCCGGATGGTATTTTCCCTGATTCCCGAATCCGCCAGTTCTTCTTGTGTCATCTGGGAATGCGTCGTGCTGGCCGGATGGATCACCAGGCTTTTCACGTCTGCCACATTCGCCAGCAGGGAAAAGATCTTCAGGTGGTCGATAAACTGCTTCGCCTCCTTCGCCCCGCCCCGGATCTCAAAGGTGAAGATGGAACCTGCTCCCCGTGGGAAGTACCGTTCATAGAGCTCCCTATATCCGCTATCCGGCAGCGACGGATGGTTCACCCTCTCCACAAGGGGATGCTGCGTCAGATACTCCACCACTTTTAAGGCATTTTCTACGTGGCGCTCTACCCGTAAGGACAGAGTTTCCAGTCCCTGCAGGAATAGAAAAGCATTTAACGGCGCCAGCGCAGCTCCCGTATCTCTTAGCAGGGTCACCCGCGCTTTCGTGATATAAGCAGCCGCCCCGGCCGCATCCGTAAATACCACGCCGTGATAACTGGGATTCGGCTTCGAGAGACCGGGGAATTTATCGTTAGATGCCCACGGGAACGTCCCCCCGTCTATGATTACACCGCCCACGCTGGTGCCGTGACCGCCGATGAACTTAGTAGCGGAGTGTACCACCACATCCGCGCCGTGTTCAATGGGCCGGAATAGGTAAGGGGTGGCAAAGGTATTATCCACGATCAGCGGAATCCCGTGCCTGTGGGCCAGCGCCGCGATCCCTTCCACATCCAGCACGTCGGAATTGGGATTGCCTAACGTCTCGATAAAGACTGCTTTTGTCTCCGGACGGATCTCCTTCTCTATATTTTCCAGCCGCGAGGCGTCTGTGAAAGTCGTTGTAATCCCGCAATCCGTCAGTGTGTTGGCGAACAGATTATAGGTGCCTCCATACACTGTCTTGGAGGATACAATGTGATCTCCCGCCCGGGCGATATTCTGAATCGCGTAGGTGATCGCCGCCGCGCCGGACGCTGTAGCCAGGGCTCCCACGCCTCCTTCCAGCGCTGTCATCCGCTGTTCAAAAACATCTGAAGTGGGATTCATGATTCTGGTATAGATGTTTCCGCCTTCCGAGAGGCCAAACCGTGCCTCCGCCTGCGCGCTGTCCCTGAATACATAGGAAGATGTCTGGTAGATCGGGACACACCTGGCGTCCGTGGCCGAATCCGGCGCTTCCTGTCCCGCATGCAGCTGTAATGTCTCGAATTTTAATTTTTTCTCCATAATCCCACTCCTCTTTTTCTTTCCCCTATTTCCTATAGGATTAGTATGAAATTAATATAAGAGATTTTTTTCCATTTGTCAATACTAAATTACATAATTACTGGAAATTTTTTTGCGCTGTTGTTCCGCCAGGTCTTCTAACGTAAACCGGTCTACATATTCTGTAATGCAGCGATAAAATCCTTCCCAGAACGCAATCGTAGAACACTCCTCATATCTGCCGCATTGATTTGGCTCGTCCTCCAGGCAGGACACCGGAGCGAGGCTGCCCTCGGTAATCCGCAAAATATCCCCCACCGTATATTCCTCCGGTTTTTTCGCCAGCTTATATCCCCCCTGGGGCCCTCGTACACTTTTCAGATAGCCCACCTTGGACAGCATGGTAACGATCTGTTCCAGATATTTGACAGAAACCTCCTGCCTGGCGGAGATATCTTTCAGAGCGATGTACTCTCCGGTATTGTGCAGCGCCAGATCCAGCATCATCCGAAGCGCGTATCTTCCTTTGGTAGAAACTTTCATAATCTCATATAACCTCCCATGGATTCTTTTCCCCGGCCGCGCACAGGCAGCAGCTCTTCAGGGAGCTGTACACCATTTCCCTGACCGCTCCCTCTGTATACCAGGCCATATGCGGCGTAACGATAACGTTGGGAAAGCTTTTTAATACCGCCAGATCCCGGTTGACGATCACATCCGATTTGCGGTCCCCATAGTACAAGCCGAATTCGTTTTCTACCACGTCCAGGGCCGCCCCTCCCAGCTTTTGGCTTTCCAGAGCCCTGATCATCGCCCCGGTGTCGATCAGGCTTCCCCGGGCGGTGTTGACAAGAACCGCTCCGGTCTTCATCTTGCCGATCGTGTCCTCATTCATGATGTGATAGGTACCGTCCCCGCCCGGCATATGCAGGGTAATGATATCACTCTGCTCCAGAAGCTGCTCGAAACTGCAGTAGTCCGCATATTTTTCCGCTTCCCCATTGGGATTCAGATCGTACGCCAGCAGACGGCTGCCAAATCCGGACAAGTTCTTAAGCACCGTACGTCCGATCCGGCCCGTACCGACGACACCGATCGTATAATCCGGCATCTCTCCTCCCTGTATCCCGGGCAGGGTGAAGTCCTGGACTGCCGCCCGGTTCATGATCTGTTTCATTCTGCGGATCATCATTAAGATAAGCAGAACCGTATAGTCCGCCACACTGCTGGGCGGATAGGTTGCATTGCTCACACGGATTCCCAGTTCTTTTGCTTTCCCCAGATCTATGTGGTCGTATCCGATCGTTCTGGTGGAAATCATTTTGATCCCCATCGCATGGAACTTCTCCAGCAGCGCGGCATCAACCTTTGTCGTAATGATGCTGATATATTCATAACCCTCTGCCAGATGCGCCGTCTCAAGTGTGGGCGGCTTTGGGGTAGTTTCTATCTCAATTCCCAGCTGTCTGCTGTAATTCTGAAAATGGACCGCTTCATCAAATTCCCGGTAGCTATAGACAAATATTTTCATTGTCACGCCTCCCTTTTCATTTTTCTAAATTAAATTTTTCGTTTCCTATTTCCTATAGGAATACTATATTTTAAGAATATTATACACTCCTTACCGATAATTTTCTACTAATTCTATACGTTATTGAGCAGCGAATGCTGCGAATCCGCCCGAAGGGTATGTGTTAATGGGATACTGTTAAGTATACACTATTGAGCAGCGAATGCTGCGAACCCGCCCGAAGGGCATGTGTTAATGGGATACTGTTAAGTATATATTCTGGTGTGGTTTAGCAAACTATGTTGATATCTAAGCATCCATAAACAAGATTAATCCAAACAAAACGGAAATGCCCCATACCTTCCCCAAGCTTCGAAGATATATGGCATTTCCATTTGTCCCCATCTCTATAAGACCCTGATCTCCTTCCCCGCCTCCAGGGAATAGATCAGTTTCTCCTTCACCTTTTTACCGGTCAGCTGCTCCAGCGCCCGCTGATAATAATTCAGCTGTACCTGATACCGTGCCGCCAGCTCTCTCTCCCGGCCAGGACGTATCCGGTCACTTTTATAATCCGCGACGACTAACTGATCCTCCTCCTGAAAATAAACATCGATGATCCCCTGGATCAGAACATAAGCCTCTCCCTGGTAATCCGGATAGACCTCCGCCGCCGGCACCTCCAGGACAAACTGCTGCTCCCGCCAGAGCCGTCCCTCTTTCTCCGCCGCTGCCATCCGCTTTGCCAGTGAAGATTTTCCAAACAGAAGAATTCTGGACACATCCACCACCTTGATCTCCTGAGGGGTCAGTATCCCGTCCTGCGCCAATATCCGCAGACGCTCCCGGATTCGTTCTTCCTTCTGCATCTCCTGGTATTCCAGGCACTCCAATGCCTTATGATAGACCGTCCCTCTCTGGGCCGACGTCATCTCTTTTCCTTCCTTTTGGATAAACTGCGGCAGCAGCGGGATAATCTCCGGCTCCTCATACATCTGGTCCTGAGGCTCATCTGCTTCATACTGTCCCATCCGCTTGATCTCCGACACGCTGAGTTTAGCCTTTAGCGCCGCTTCTTTCCGGTATGGATACTGGTAGTTCAGCCTCTTTTCCAGAATCTCACGCAGCTGCGGATCGTAGACTTCATCCGGGTCCCATTCAAACAGTGCTTCCTTCGAAAGCTTCTGTGTCACCTGCTGCCGTGCTTCCAGACCTACCAATTCCAGCAGGCTTAAGGGTTTGATCTCTATCCCGGAATCAGAATTTAGCGCCACCGGAAGTATCCAGTCCAGATAACTGCCCGCCGAAGTCCGCTTTAAGAACGAGAGTCTCCCGCTGCCGGTACCGGCTCCGCCGGACTCATCTGCCACACCGTCTCCGGCTTCCAGCCGTTCCGCCAGCTTTTTCACCGCCCCGGTCATGATCAGTTTTTCCTTGGCCCTGGTCAGCGCCACATAGAGCACCCGAAGCTCCTCCCCCAGATTCTCCAGATCCGTCTGCCGCTGCACCGCTTTTTTGAACAGGGTCGGCGTCTTCACCCGAAGCGCGGGGTCTACATAGTCTGCGCCTACGCCCAGATCCGGGTGGATCACGATCTTGCTGCGGACATCCTGTTTATTAAAACTCTTTCCCATGCCGCTTACGAATACGATGGGAAATTCCAGCCCCTTGCTCTTATGGATACTCATGATCCGCACCGCGTCCTCATTTTCTCCCAGCAGGGATGCTTCCCCGAAGTCCACGTCATATTTCTGAAGCTGTTCGATATACCGTATAAAGTGGAACAACCCCCGGTAGCTGGTTTTCTCAAAATCCAGCGCCTTCTCCACCAGCATATTCAGATTCGCCAGCCGCTGGGCGCCGCCCGGCATAGCAGCCGCACAGTCTCCATAGCCCGTCTCCCTTAAGATCTGCCAGAGCAGCTCATGAATGGCCGTATAAGGCACCTTCTCCCGGAAGCTCTCCAGAAGCCGGTAAAAGGATCTAAGTTTATCCGCTACTCTCTTCTTTCGGACAGGCTGCGACAGCGGCTCCACCAGAGAATCTTTTTCCCCATAGAATGCTTCTTGCACCTCTTCCCCTTCAGACCCCAGCGCATACTGTTCACAGCACTCATAAAACCGAAGACTTGGATACGCGCTTTTGATCAACGCCAGATCTTCCCCGCACAGTCCGGCAACCGGTGATTTCAGCACAGAGGCCAAAGGCAGGTCCTGCCTGGGATTATCGATCAGCCGCAGAAAATTCAGCACCACCTGCACTTCCAGCGTAGAAAAATATCCGGTCTGCGAGCTGGTATGGGCCGGGATGCCGTAGGAAAGAAGAATCTGTGTAAATGTCTGCGCCCAGCCGGATACGGTCCGCAACAGGATCACCATATCGCTGTACCTGGCCGGTCGGTATTCGTTTAAGTCCCGATCCCAGACCTTCTGGCTTTCCTTCAGTTCCAAAATTCTGCCGGCCACCGCTCTGGCCTCCAGCTCCCGGGCATTAGCCTCGGTTTCTTCCTCCATCTCATCCGGGCTGTCCGGGTCCAGAAGGAGCAGTTCCGCCTGATTCCCGCAGGGCGCCTCCGGGAAATCCGCTCCCGGATAAAGCGCGGCGTCCCCGTCATACTCCACATTTCCCAGCGTCTTGGACATGATCCTTTGGAAAATGAAGTTCACACAATCGATCACTTCCAGACGGCTGCGGAAGTTCCGGTGCAGATCGATCCGCTGGTAGGCCGCGTGATCCTCCTTACTGTAGGTATCATATTTCTCCATGAAAAGCTCCGGGCGCGCCAGACGGAACCGGTAGATGCTCTGCTTCACATCGCCCACCATGAAGATGTTCGGATGCCCGTCCTTCTCCCGCGAAATACTGTTCAGAATCATTTCCTGCACCAGGTTGCTGTCCTGATACTCATCGATCATGATTTCCGTAAAATAGTTTTTCAGGTCTTCGGCCGCCGGTCTGGCCGTCCAGCCATCTTCCGTGCGCTCCACCAGTATCTCCAGCGCGTAGTGTTCAAGATCCGGAAAATCCACCAGGTTCTTCTCTTTCTTCTTCCGGGATAATTTTTCTGTAAAATCCAAGACCAGCCCCATCAGCACTTCCATATTCTCCCGGCTGTTTTGGATATCCAGAAGCACCTGCGCGGCGGAACTGTAAAAAAACTGTTCCTTTAACCCCTTCAGCACTTTCTTGATCTGCTCTCTTCCCTCTTTTACCGCCTGCCGTTTTTCGTCCGATACGTTCGCGTCTTTTTTTGAAGACAGCCTGACAAATACGAGGTTCTCAAACGCCTCCGCGTATTCCAAATAGGTGCCGCAGCCACACAACTGATCCAGCAGCTTCATATCCCCTTGCAGCGCGTCCTCGTACATATAAGGCCCGTCCGGCTGATGGATCAGCTCCACCGCCTGCCTGGTCTGTTCCTTCAGCTCTGCCAGTACCTGGCCCAGATAGCGGCGTATGGCTCCCATCCAGAGACTCTCTTCCAGCTCCTTTGAGTCCCCGACCCGGTAGGCCTGCGCGCACTCAGACAGCCACTCCTTGGGCCACGGATAGCTCATGGAAAACTCGTACAGCTGCAGGATTAGCTCCTCCAGCCCTTTGTCCGATTTTCCCGTGGAATAGCATTCTACAAAATGCAGGAAATCTTCCTCCCCTTTTTCATAACACTCTTCCAGCAGTTCTGCCGCAACGTCGCTCTTTAAGAGCTTTAACTCCCCTTCGTCGGCCACCCGGAAGTTGGGGTCCAGCTCGATGACATGAAAATAATTCCGGATCACATACAGGCAAAAGCTGTCGATGGTAGAGATCTGCGCGTTGTGGATCAGCGTCAGCTGCCTCTGCAGATGACCGTTCCCCTCCTGCTCCTCCAGCCGGCTCTCGATGGCCTTTGTAATACGCTCCCGCATTTCCGCGGCTGCCGCGTTGGTAAAGGTCACGATCAGCAGGCGGTCGATGTCCACGGGATCCTCGGGATCGGTGACCATGCGGATGATCCGCTCCACCAGTACCGCAGTCTTACCGGAACCGGCCGCCGCCGAAACCAGCACGTTTTTCTTTCGGGCATCCAGCACCCGCTGCTGCTCCTCCGTCCAGGAAAATCCCATGCTCACACCTCCTCCTTCATACGTCTTAAGATCTCATCCGGCTGATAGCTGGCCAGCCTCCTTCGCGCGAACCCCTCAAGCTTCTCGTCAAATCCGCAGACCGCCTTATAAGGACAGTAATCACAGGCGGTCTGCCCC
The DNA here is from genome assembly GCF_019042275.1 of Diplocloster agilis. Lineage (GTDB taxonomy): Bacteria > Bacillota > Clostridia > Lachnospirales > Lachnospiraceae > Diplocloster > Diplocloster agilis. The sequence goes on along the minus strand of NZ_JAHQCW010000027.1, from coordinate 13,593 downwards.
GACAGCTCATAAGGCTCCGCCTTGATATTGCCCTCCAGCATCCCTTTGCCCAATTCCACGATTTTTTGGTTCACATAATCTGATATTGTATGGAATTCTTCGCTGCTGGCCACACTGGAACTCTTAGACAGGCTGCCGTCTTTATTGACAGATACCGGAATTACCTGGGAACGTCCGCTCAATTGCTGGTCCATCCGGTCTATAATATCCCGGTCCGCATTGACCAGCCCGTTCATCTGCAGCTGGCTTAATAAACGCTCCTGTATTTCCTCCGGCTGCTCCGCCTCCTTCCGGTCCAGAATCGGATCTTTCATATTATAATAAAGGATACCGGCCGGAATCACATGCTTGTCCGGATTCTCCTTTTGTTCAATCTCCATGGCCGCGTTTAAATAGACTACCAGCTGAAGCTGGAGCCCATAATAGAGCGCCACCAGATCAAACGCCGTATTTCCCGATTTATAATCCACCACCTTCACATACAGGTTGTCCCCGTCCTCGCAGACATCCACCCGGTCGATCCTGCCCTGAAGCCGCAGCCGCTCTTCCGCCGACAGGGCGATATTGACGGAATCCAGATTCGTGGCGTCGGAAAATGAAATCTCATAATTCCCGGGCGTAAATCCTCCCTTTTCCAGCTGCCTGGACAACGCCCAGGTCGTCCGGCGCAGCAGGCGTTTCATCCTGGACAGGAGATAGGTATTGCGCGCGGAACTGTACAGCACCATATTTCCATAATCGGTGACCACTTCCTCCACCGCCGCGTCTGTCAATTCCTCCCGCTTCTCATCATCCAACGTAAACCAGCTGTATCCGCTCTGGTTCAGCTTCTTCCCGAACACTTCCAGCGCCCGGTGGAATACCGTACCCAGATCCACCGCCTCAAAGGAATACTCCGCCCGTTCCGTAAGATGCAGTCCATAATCCAGAAAATGAGCGCAGGCGCAGGACGCATACCGCTCTAACCTGGTCACGCTGTTCTGAAGAACTGTCCCATAGAGAACATTGGCTACTGCCCGGCTGATCCGTGGGTCAGAATTGGAGGCGCAGGAGGCCTCCGTTAGTCCCCGGATGACCGGTTCCCATCCGGGATCTCTCCGGTACCAGCTGAACAGCTCTTTATAAGAATCCTCCGGTTTCTGCAGCATATCCTGCATCCGTTCCGCCAGGCAGCGGATTCCGCTCTCCGGAGTCATTACCCGCCAAGCAAACGTCTCTTTGTCCCCGGCCTCTTCCGGCGTAAGCCCCGGAAACAGCTTTCGCAGCGTCCCCACCAGGGAGGACGGACGCAGCGTCTTCCCGCCCGCATCCACCTTGCTGAAACTTATGTACAGCTGTCTGCTGGGCTTTGTCAGCACCAGGTACAGATAGAATTTTTGAATACACACATTCTGCCTGGCTGTCGGAGCCAGCTCCACATCGCCGGCAGCCAGCAGTTCCCGGTCCATATCCGAGAGAATTCCGCCGTTACCTCCCGCCTTTGGCACCAGCCCGTCGTTCGCTCCCAGGAAAAACAGCACCCGGATCTCATTGAGCCTGGTACGCTCCACATCACCGATCAGCACCAGATCCTGTTCCATGGGGATAACCCCCACCTTGGCCTCTTCAAAACCGGCGTCCAGGATCTTCGCGTATTCCCGGAGCGCAATCCGGGTATCCCCCAGCAGGTCGATCAGCTTGTCAAACAGGTCCATCAGAATCCGGTACACCTGGGAATACTCCTTGGCCAGATCCATATTGCCGGAGGCCTTGAACTGCTCCTCATACTCCTTTAACCGAAGCTGGATCTCCCGGCGGACCATCAGTTCATAGACCGCCCTCGTGATCTCCTCCACAGACGCGCCTTTTCGGCTCAGGGCCGCTTGCGTATCCGCCATCTCACCGGCGAACCGTTCCCGCAGATCGTTCACCTGCACAAGCTCCTCTTCTGTCAGGCCAGGATAGCTTCGCACCCATTTCTGCTTCCACTTCGAAAAGCCCCGGATTCCCAGCGCGATGCAGTAATTCTCCAACAGGTCGGTCTCTCTTCCGGAAAAGCCGGACAGTCCGCACCGCAGATACCGGAACACACTCTCGTAACTGAAGTTCTGGTCCACCATCTGAAGCAGGGACCGTATCCACTCCACGGCCGGATTCATCAGAATATTCCGCTTCTGGTCGATAAAGGCCGGAATGCCGTATTCCGCAAACACCTTCCTCACATAATTTCCATAGATGGTGATATCCCCGGCCACCACCGCGATCTCCCGGTAGCGGTATCCGTGTTCCCTTACTAATTCCAGAATCCGTCTGGCGGCTTCCTCCACCTCCTCCGGAGGATTCTGAGAGCAGAACAGGGTCAGCTGATCTTGTTCCTTTTCATAGCGTTCTTTGCCATACCGGTATAAATGCTGTTCCAGCCAGGCCAGCGCCGGAGCCTCCCGGAACCTTGGATTCTTCCGGTTGTTCAGCACGATGGGATCTTTTACCCGTGCTCCGGCAGATTCCGCCAGCTTCATAAGTCCCCGTATCGTTTTCTTACTCAAATAGAACAGCTGGTGGTCCGCTCCCAGATACATAGGATTCTCCCGCTCATCCAGGGTTACCGTCACCCAGATCTGACCGGCTGTCCGAAGCAGCTTTTCCAGCAGCTGGTTCTGAACCGGGGTAAAACCGGTAAAGCCATCCAGCGCGATCACGCAGTCTTTTAAAAGCGCGGAACGCTCCACGCAATGACACAGCACTTCCAGCACCTGCTCCGCCGTAATATACCGGTCCTTCAGATACTGCCGGAATGCGTCATAGAGCACCCGGATATCCTGCAGTTTCCACTGCAGCCTGGGATTCTTTTGTGCGAACCGGATCATTTCTTCCAGCTGTTCGTCCTCCACCCCATATTGGGTAAATTCGGAGATGACCGATTTGATCTCCCGTATATAGCCGGGTTTGCGGATACTGCCTCCCAGCAGTTTCAGCTCCTCCCGTTTCTCTTCCGCGATCTTTTGCAGCACCAGGTTCTTACCGGTTTCCTCCAGAACCAGGCAGTGATTCCCGCCCAGCTCGTCGAAGATCCGGTAAGCCAGACGTTCGAAGCTTAAGATGTCAATGTTCAGCACGCCCCCTCTGGGATGCATCCTGACCAGATCCATCTGGGTCTGCATCGTAAACTGCTCCGGAACGATCACGAAATAATTCCGGTCCGGATACTCGATAGACTGGCGTATCATTTCCTCATATAGACAGGTGGACTTACCCGCTCCTGCGTTTCCCAGAATAATCTGTAAAGACATGGACTGTTCTCCTTATGTACAAAGGGGGTGTCCCTTTTACCGGAACACCCCTTCCTGATTCTGATTTTAACGAGTTTTATTCCTCATCGCCGCCGAATGCATTATCCAGAATATCCTGGATATCATCAGAAACGTTTCCCCCGCTGTCCTGCAAAGGCGCATTCCCCTGCCCGCTGTCGGCGGGAGGTATATAGGAAGACTCTCCTCCATGGATCACACAGGTTCCGGCTGCGATATCATCCGGCAGCTCATACGGCGTGTCATCAGTCACACCGATGTCCCCGTCGGGTCTTCGAATGCAGATTCTCGGTTCCACATTCGGACAGCCCTGATTTGCTATCATACCGGATTCCATACAATAGAGTACCTGTACATGCACATCACAGGAATCCGTTGGCACCGTGCCCTTGGCAAAATATTCCGAAATAATCATACTGCCTCTGGGGTCCGCATCACACAGCCCCGGCACCGCCAGTTTGCCGGATTTCCGGCACACGGAAGCCGTGACGATTCCATCCGGCCGCTCGAATTCCCGCGGCTCCAGATTCTCGTGAACACGCGTCATGATGCTCTTCCACATCTTCTTATGATACGTATGGTAGATGCCTCTGCTTGGCAGCTCCACACCGCCGATATCATATCCGCCCCACACCGTACAGGTATAATAAGGCGTCGAGCCGGTAAACCAGATATCCTTATACCCGGTGGTCGTACCGGTCTTACCTGCCACATCCATGTTGGGGATCTTACAGTCTGTGGCGGTACCCTTGCTTCCGCTCACTACGTCCCGCATGGCGTCGATCAGCAGCCAGGCGGTCGTATCTTTGAGCACCGTCGTCTGCTGCGGCGTGTTGTCTATCAGCACATTGCCGTCATGATCCAGGATCTTCGTATAGAAGATCGGTTTTGTATACGTACCGCCATCCGCGATGGTTGCGTAAGCGGCAGTCAGCTCCAGATTCGTCACACCGTTCGTCAGTCCGCCCAAGGCCAGCGCCTGCCCGATATCGGACTTCACTTCGCCGTTTACGATCTTCTTCTCCACCAGGGATTCTTCGGTGTCAAACCCGAATTTCTTCAGATAATCAAACCCAACCTGGGGCGTAATATCGGTAATCGTCTTCACAGCTACGATATTCATAGACTGCTCAATCGCCTGACGGATCGTGGACAGTCCCTTATAACCGGAACCATACCAGTTGCTGACCGGACGTCCGTTGGCGTAATTAAACGGCGCGTCATCCTGTACCGTAGCCAGTGTCATGCCCGCCTTATCCAGAGCCGGCGCGAAAGCGGCTAATACCTTAAAGGTAGATCCAGGCTGCCTTCTGGTCCCCGTAGCACGGTTCAGCGTGAGGCTCGCTTCTTTCTCGCCTCGTCCGCCTACGATAGCTTTTACGTATCCTGTGTTCTGGTCCATAAGAACCACCGAAGCCTGAGGCTGCGGTGTCAGGCTGACCCGTTCCGCTTCCACCTCGTCACCGGCGCCCATCACCGCATCCTTATACTGCTGGATATGAGCCCTGGCGTCCTCTTCATCCTTGAAGATCATATTGAAGTTCTTATTTCCCTGCTCTTTAAAATAGGTAATAAACATCTCGGTACTGTGGTTTTCCTTGGTCCCGTCGGCTTTTTTCACCGTCAGGGCATAATCCAGCGACACCTGCGTGCCGTCGGGATAATTTTCCGGATTGGCAAATTCCTCATCACAGATTTTCTGGAGAGCCGGGTCCTGAGTGGTATAGATACTGAGTCCCGAGCTGTACAGCGCGTTATAAGCCTGAATATTGGAATATCCCTTTAATTCCTGCAGATCCGCAATTACCTGTTTGGTCAGTTCATCAACAAAGTATGTATAGATTGATGATTCATCTGACTCGTCATTTACATTTTTAATTCTGGAATAAACATCGTCCGCCATCGCTTCGTCATACTGCTGCTGGTTGATATATTCCTGCTCCAGCATATTGTCCAGCACTTTTTTCCGCCGCTCGGCATTTTTCTCCGGGTTCGTCAGCGGATTAAAGCGGGAAGGATTCTGTGTAATGGCGGCCAGCACAGCCGATTCCGACAAATTCAGTTCGCTTACATCCTTATCAAAATACCGGTGGGACGCCGCGCGTACTCCCAATGTATTCTGGCCCAGGTTAATGGTATTGAGATAATTCTCCAGGATCGTATCCTTATCCATCCGTTTCTCCAGCTGAATCGCCAGATACTGTTCCTGAATTTTTCGTTCCAGCTTCTCCGAGAACGACGATTCCTCGGTCCAGTCCGTAAATACGTTATTCTTCAGCAGCTGCTGCGTAATCGTACTGGCGCCTTCCGAAAAGTCTCCTCCATTTTTAATTCCAGTAAAACCTGCTCGGATAATACCCTTGATATCGATCCCATTATGGGTATAAAATCTTGCATCTTCTATCGCCACAAAGGCATGCTGGAGATCCAAAGGCATCTCTTCGATCGTAGCGGAGATCCGGTTTGAATCCGATGCCACCAGCTTAGTAATCTCATTTCCATCCTGGTCATATACAAAAGTGGAAAATCGGTTCGGGCTTATATCTATATTAGATATATCAGGCGCACTGTCAATCACACCTTTTAGAACTCCGATTCCAGCACAAATTAACACAACAGCAACGGCGACAAGTCCGACTAAAAATGCTTTAAAGAATGTGATCGTCAGTTTTTTGCCTACCATGGCGGATTTAGAGGTTAATTTTTTCTGCTTTCTCGAAACCCCTTTTTTCCCATAATTCATAATATGCCTCCTTTATCCCATCCATTATAGCAAATAAAGCTGCCTAAATAAAGGAAAAAAACAAATTGCCCCGTTTTTTCATAAATAATTAAGCTATTCTTATGATAAATAATTGGCTATTTCTGGGATTTTATTCAGGCGGAAAGAGGTTTCCTGAAAGATTATCGAAATTTTTATAAACAGGGAGGAACGAGAAAATATTAAGGTTTTAGGAATTATCTGGAAAATAGATATGAAATTCTGACAAGGGCAGACTGGCTGCCATGATTCTAACGTATCGGTATCGCATGTCCTATTTTGGAATAAAAAGAAAAACGCAAGTCCATCTACGCCGTTTTCTGTTTGAGTTTTTCAACGTCTTTTTGCAGTGCTTCTATCATTTGAAGTACCAGGGCCGTAGTATCATTTTCAAGCTTCACAATTCGGTAATACTGTTGTAAATCTTCCAGATTTTTTTGTATAGCTTCCACTCTTCGGTCCAGATATTCCTGTGTCCTTCCCAATTCATCAAGCACCAGGTTTTCAGTTTTAGCAACCCGTGAATCCACGATTTCTGCGAACGCCTGCAGATCTTTTTCATCCAGCATCATACATCCTCCTATTCTTGGTATCCTCCGACACCATATTTTATTATTCTTTTATAGTGCACTTATTTTAAGTGTATGTCAATAGAATTATCTGCTCAATTTTCTACTCAATTTTCCGCACAATTTAACACCCATTTTACCGCCGTTCGTACTCTTGCACTTTCCCCCGGCCCCCGGTATAATAATGACTAGAAAATATCGCAGTTTCCTACAAAAAACTCCCGCCTTCCATAAAAAGGGACAGCAGTCTCCCCGAACCATAGCAGATCAGGCCGTTTCCTTGGTTTTTCTGCGTTACATCCCGCTTTATGGTTGGACACGCCTCCGTTATAATAGCCTCAGGAGGAGTTCGCATGAGAAAATTAACATTGGTAGGGAACCGTTTTATGACAGATGCAGAGAAAGGAGAAATCCGCCTGGAGTATTACCTGCTGGAGGAAACCAGGGATGTGTCCAATTATATGCCGCTGTACGGAATGCGGATCATGAAGTGGTCCAAAGCGTCAGACGGAATTCTGCGGGAACAGAAAACCGCCGCGGCCATCTCCTATTCCAGGGAGTTTGTGCTGGAGATTCTGAATCAGTTTATTCGGAATCTGGTGACGCCGATGTGTATGCTGGAGCTGATCGACGAAAAAGTGTCCCAGGAATATTGTCAGGATATACCCAGAATCGGATAAATACATATGGAAATAAAGTCTTGTACCGTTTACCGGGGCGGCCAGGGAGAAATTATAGAAAAAAAATCGCGTTTTATCGCCGTCATTGAACCGGCCGCATCGGAAGATGAGGCTCTTATGGTGTTGGAACGCCTGAGGAAAAAATACTGGGACGCCTCGCACCATTGTTATGCCTATATCATCGGACAAAAGAACAGCCTGATGCGGTGCAGCGACGACGGGGAACCGGCCCAGACGGCCGGCCGTCCTATTCTGGACGTGCTGACAGGTGCTTCTCTTCATAATGTCATCGCCGTGGTTATCCGATATTTTGGCGGAACCCTGCTGGGTACCGGCGGTCTGGTAAGAGCCTATTCCAGGGCTGCCCAGGAAGGTCTCGCCCAAAGCGTAATCATTGAGAAAAAACCCGGCTGTCAGCTCACGATTTCCTGTGATTATACAGATATGGGGAAAATCCAGTATCTGCTGGCTCAAAACGAGATTCCCACACTGGACAGCGTGTACACGGACACCGTCACCCTGCATGTGCTGTTTCCCCTGGACCGTTTTCCTTCTCTAAAGGCAGATATTATGGAAGCAGCCGGAGGGCGGCCGGTATTCTCCGAACCGCTTACCGTAACCTATGCCAACGTGGACGGGGAAGTCCTGATTCTGGATAAGGAAATATAGCAAGCGGCCGCCCCGGCAGTTCGGAGATGGGCCGCCTCCTTTATACGCCATAATAGCGTCTGATCGCTTTCGCGATATATTCCGCGCTCCCTTTCCCGTATTGGGCATCGTTGGCTTCCGCCAATTTTTTATCCTGCAGATATTCTTTTGACAGATCGATCAGGAAAGCCCTTGCATTGTCCAGATGGAGCAGCTGTTTATAGCTGTCGGCCAGTTCCCCGATCAGATTTCTCTCCGCTTCTTCGTCATTGGCGGTTTGAAGAGCGGCCAGCTGCCGATAGATTTCATTGTGGTCCAGACGTTTTTCTTCTATGTTTTCAATGGGGGCCATACCGGCTATTACCTTATCTTTACTGCCGAACCATCTCAGCAGGTCTGCGCTGACTTTTTCATTCTCCAGTGCGTCCAGCAGGATCTTTTTATATTCATCCACACTTCCGTCACCGTGGGTTTTGATCAATTCCTCAAACTGTTCTTCTGATAACTCCTTTTGCATAGCTGCTATAATCTGTTCCACATCAGTCTCGTTGAACGCTTTAAAATTCATCGTATTTACTCCTTCCATAACATCATGAATCAGTTCAATAATTCCGTTTAAGCGGTTTCTCTTGCTTTCCAACAGAGATTTCTGAACAGCCAGCACCTGTTTTTTGTCGAAATCGGGATTCCCCATTATCTCTTTAATTTCGGCCAAAGGGATCTCCAGTTCCCGAAAGAACATAATCTGCTGCAGTTTTTCCAACGCCCTGTTGTCATAAAGCCGGTAGCCGGAGTCGGTAAGCTTTGTCGGTTTCAGCAGCCCAATTTCATCATAGTACCGCAGTGTCCGAATGCTTACCCCGGTTATTTCTGATACATCTTTTACTGTTTTCATGGTTTCCTCCTTCCTGATCCTCATGTTAAACCGTAACGCGGCGAAAGAGTCAATACCATTTTTTGCCTTTTTGCCTTTCTTTTTTGCCATGCCCCTTTTTCGACATGTCCTGTTTTCATCATATTTCCCACGAAAAAAAGTCCCGGGCCTATGTCCGGGACTTTTTCATGCCGTTTCGCAGCGTAATCAAATTTAAAATATTTAAACTTCGAATATGAGATCTCCGTAAGAAGGCATCGGCCAGAGGTCTTTGTCCACGATCATCTCCAGTTTGTCAACCGGGATTCGCAGCGCTTCCATGGCCGGCATAACCGAGTCATGGTAGTATTTAGCCTGCTTCTCGCCTTCTTCCATGACGGAAGCGGCTTCGGTAACTTCTTCCAGCCTGACCAGGGCAGCCTTGGTCTGAGCCAGAAGCGCAGATGCGTCTTTCAGCTCCCCGGTCTGTACCGACACATCGGCGTCACAGGCAGCCCTCACAGAATTGATGGAGTCCGCTAACACTTTGATGTATTTGATTACCGCCGGGATAATCTGTTTTCTCGCCATGTCAACCATGGTGCGCGCTTCAATATTGATCGCTTTCGCGTAAGTCTCATACTTGACTTCCACGCGGGACTCTAATTCCGCTTTTGTAAACACGCCGTATTTTTCGAATAATTTTATAGATTTCTCTGTGATAAGCGCCGGGATCGCGTCCACCATGGAGGTGATATTCGGAAGTCCCCTGCGTTTTGCTTCTTCCACCCATTCGTCGGAATAACCATTTCCGTTAAATACGATTCTCTGGTGCTCACTGGCGTATTTTTTAATCAGATCATGTACCGCCATATCAAAGTCATCTGCTTTTTCCAGTATATCGCACGCTTCACAGAAAACGTCGGCAACGATTGTATTCAACACCGTATTCGGAGATGCGATGGAATCTCTGGAACCGCACATACGGAATTCGAACTTATTTCCGGTAAAGGCGAACGGGGAAGTCCTGTTCCGGTCGGTCGCATCCTTTGCCAGATCGGGAAGAGTCTTCACACCGGTCTGGAGTCTGCCGCCCTTCAAGCTGTGGGTCGCCTCTCCGGTGCTTACCAGCTGCTCCAGAACATCCTCCAGCTGCTCTCCCAGGAAAATGGATATAATAGCCGGAGGCGCCTCGTTGGCTCCCAGCCTGTGATCATTTCCGACGTCGGCAGCGGATTCTCTCAGCAGGTCCGCATGTTCGTCTATCGCTTTCAGGATACAGGTCAGTACAAGGAGAAACTGAATGTTCTCATGAGGTGTCTTGCCGGGATTCAACAGGTTGATTCCATCATCTGTGATGACAGACCAGTTGTTATGTTTGCCGGAACCGTTCACACCGGCGAAGGGCTTTTCATGAAGCAGGCAGTATAAGCCGTTTCTCTCAGCCACTTTTTTCAGCGTTTCCATAATCAGCTGGTTGTGGTCGACGGCAATATTTGCCACTGCATAGATCGGAGCCAGTTCATGCTGTGCGGGGGCCACTTCATTGTGCTGCGTTTTGGAGGATACGCCCAGTTTCCACAGCTCCTTGTTGACATCCTTCATATAGGCCGCGATCCGTTCCCGGATGCTTCCAAAGTAATGGTCTTCCAACTCCTGTCCCTTCGGAGGCATGGCGCCGAATAATGTCCGCCCCGCAAAGATCAGGTCCTTTCTCTGTAAATATTTTTTACGGTCCACCAGGAAATATTCCTGTTCCGGTCCTACGGAAGGGGTCACTTTCTTCGAAGTCGTGTTGCCAAATAATCTTATCAGGCGAAGCGCCTGCACATTCAGCGCTTCCATGGAACGCAGCAGCGGCGTCTTCTGGTCCAGAGCCTCTCCCGTATAAGAACAAAAAGCTGTGGGGATGCACAAGATCGCACCTGCGGCATCATGTCTGACGAAAGCCGGTGAAGTACAGTCCCACGCGGTATAGCCCCTCGCCTCAAAGGTAGCGCGCAGTCCGCCGGAAGGGAAGGATGACGCGTCCGGTTCTCCCTTAATCAGCTCTTTCCCGGAAAACTCCATCAGGACCTTTCCATTTACGGGAGCTGAGATAAAAGAGTCGTGCTTTTCGGCAGTCACACCGGTCAGCGGCTGGAACCAATGGGTATAGTGGGTAGCCCCTTTTTCGATTGCCCAATCTTTCATCGCTCCTGCCACCACTTCGGCTATCATCGGATCCAGTTCTTTTCCCTCATCAATGGTTTTTCTCAATTCCTTGTAAACCTTTTTGGGAAGACGCTCTTCCATAACCGCATCACTAAACACATCTTCGCCGAAAATATCCGCTACGTTGAACAGTTCGCTCATAACTAACACCCTTTCCTCTTTTAAGATATATTTGACAGCCCTGCAAGAGAGACACTTTCCCATTGCATAAAAAAAGACATTCCAATTACTGGAACGCCTTTGTTCTGTCTCATTCTCTGGAAACATCGTTTCCAATCTTCCTATAAGATAAACTAATTCTTTCTAAAAATCAAGCAAATCTTTCAAAAAAGCTGAACTTTAAACACTTTTTACAGATTAGAATTACTTTGGCTCAAATGATTGTGCAAAATAATGTGGCTTTTATAGATGCCGTACACCCGCCGGTTCTCGAAAAAGATTTTCTCCTTTTAAAAGATCCCCCGCCATCAGGCAGGGGATCTGTCATAAGCCACTCGATTCTCAGGCTTTTCCAATAGAACCGAACAGTTCCATTTTTTCTTTTACGGTTGCTTTGATCGCTTCCAGGCCGGGAGCCAGGATTTTACGGGGATCGAAGCCCTTGCCTACCAGATCTTTGCCTTCTTCAATATATTTACGGGTAGCGGCTGCGAAGGACAGCTGGCACTCCGTATTTACGTTGATCTTTGCAACGCCCAGGGTAATAGCTTTTTTAATCATGTCCGCCGGGATTCCTGTGCCGCCGTGCAGAACCAGAGGCATCTCGCCGGTCAGCTGCTGGATCGCGTCCAGGGTCTCGAAGCTTAAGCCTGCCCAGTTTTCCGGATATTTTCCGTGAATGTTTCCGATGCCGGCAGCCAGCATGGTAACGCCCAGATCTGCGATCATCTTACATTCCTTCGGGTCCGCGCACTCGCCCATACCGATCACGCCGTCTTCCTCGCCGCCGATGGAGCCTACTTCTGCTTCCAGGGACATTCCCTTCTCCGCACAGACCTTCACCAGCTCTTTCGTCTTCTCCACATTCTCTTCGATCGGATAATGGGAACCGTCAAACATAATGGAAGAGAAGCCGGCGTCGATACATTTATAACATGCGTCATAGCTGCCGTGATCCAGATGCAGGGCTACCGGGACCGTAATATTTAACTCTTCCAGCATCCCGTTCACCATACCAACTACCGTTTTATATCCACACATATACTTTCCGGCGCCCTCAGATACACCCAGGATAACCGGAGAATTTAACTCCTGCGCGGTCAGAAGAACTGCCTTTGTCCACTCCAGGTTATTAATATTGAACTGTCCAACTGCGTAATGACCCGCTTTCGCTTTCTCTAACATCTCTTTTGCTGATACTAACATTTTATCTACCTCCATGACCATTATTTTATACAACAAGTCCTACCCTATTATACATGAAACCATTTACTTTTTCCATCTTTTTTTCCCCACACAAATCCAACAAATACCACCCTAACGTTCACGTTTATCTCCAAAAAGCAACACTTCCAGACTCCCTATTCCGTTAATGTCCACACAAATCCACATTTTCCCATACATCTGCCCGCTGCCACTTCTTCCCCGCCCGCTCCGCACGGCTTACTGAGAGAACATTTTATTCAAATAGTCATCCGCATCTTTTCTTGTCTTAAATATGATAATATTCTTACTATCCTGATACTTTTCCAGCATTTTATATATCTGAGGCAACTGTTCTTTCGGAAAATCCATGATCCACTGTTTAAATTCATCATCAAACTCCGATTCGATCCACGGCAGATCTTCCCGCCTTTTTCCAATACGGGATTTAGCGCCCGCCAAGCAGACATCCAAAGGATAATCCATAAAAAAGACCGTATCGCACGCTGCCAAACGCGTTTCCAAGGTACGCAGATAATTTCCATCTATAATCCATGTATCCCTCTTAATTATCTCATCCACACATACATCAAACTCATCTCTTGAGACATTCGTTTGATCCGGCCTGTGCCAAAGTACATCCAAATAAAACAGCGGAAGTTTGGCCGCGTCTCGTAATTTCCGCGCAAATGTACTTTTTCCCGCACCAGGACACCCAATAACAATCACTTTAAACATAAATCCTCCTCCTCGGCCCCCCATAATATTACCACACTTTTTCATAACGGAATACTAACCCTAAATGAGTTCTGTCCCTGAATGAGTTTACCCCTGAATAATTCCATCCTCGGGTTTGGGTATGCCCGCTGTTTAAGATCGGGAACCCTGGGCAGTGCGGTATCCGCAGACCATCCCGGCGGCCGGGTTCTTTGGTGTCTCCCCGGGAGCGCGGAGGGCTTGCGCTGGCAGCCGCTTAGTGGAATTGAAAAACCGGGGTCAGGAACCGAGTCTCTGAACCGTGGGAGCTGTCGCACTGACTTAGTGTTCTTCCTGGAGCCTTTGTATGTCCTCTGCTTACGCCTTGGAACCGCGGGCGGTATACGGGGACGGCTCCGGGTGACCGGGTTCTTTTGTATCTCCCTGGGGGCGCATAGGGCGGCTGCGTCTCCGCTTAGGGGAATCGGAAAGCCGGATTCAGGATGACCGGCGGACTTCACGT
>NZ_JAHQCW010000026.1 GCF_019042275.1 Diplocloster agilis | reverse complement strand
AGCCTATTCACCAGGAACACGTGATGTGTTCCCGGTTCAGAGGCTCTTGCCCGTCGGACGTGAAGTCCGCCGGTCATCCTGAACCCGGCTTTCCGATTCTACTAAGCGGGTGCTCAGCCGCCCTATGCGCTCCCAGGGAGACACAACAGCCCCCGGCCTTCGGGAGCATCCCCGGAAACCGCCCTTGCGCCTGCCCGCTCCTGGTTTGGTGAGGACGGAGTTATGCGGAAGGATGGGGATTGGGGCTGCGTGCCGAAGGGGAGGTTAGCAGCGGATCTGTTCGCGGGGGATGTTTTAGAATTGATGGATGAGGTGGGGCAGTTAGATGTACGGAGAATTAATATAGTACGGAAAATTAAGATAGTACAGTGAGTAAACATGGAGGATAGATATGAACATAGAGATAAGAGCTTATGAGAATCATGATGTAAGGGATGCGGCGGATATATGGAACGAGGTTGTGGAGGACGGGGTCGCTTTTCCCCAAATGGATCTGCTGGATGAGATTTCGGGAGACGCCTTTTTTCGGGAGCAGTCTTTTACCGGAGTGGCTTACGATGCAGATACCGGCTTGATCGTGGGACTTTATATTCTGCATCCGAATAATGTGGGACGCTGCGGCCATATTTGCAATGCCAGTTATGCGGTAAAAAAGGAGATTCGGGGACAGCATATCGGTGAAAAGCTGGTGCTTCATTGTCTGGGGAAGGCAAAAGAACTGGGTTTCCGCGTGTTGCAATTTAATGCGGTCGTAAAGTCAAATAAGCCCGCTCTTTATTTATATGAAAAATTGGGATTTGTCAGGCTGGGAACGATTCCCGGGGGATTCCTGATGAAGGATGGTACATATGAGGACATTATTCCACATTATTATGTTTTATGATTTTGCCGGGAGTTTGGAAGCTGGGAGGAAGTGAGGGGGAGCTTTGCGCGGATCGGCATAAGTTAGCGCAGACAAAAGCGCCGCCAATTTCATTTGGAGAATTTTCGGGATTGTCCAAATGGGATTGGCGGCGCTGTTTTTTTTGTGGATCTGCCTTTTGGGGCGCTTATTTACTCGTCTTCTTCCAGTAATTCATCAAATTCAGCGCTGTCCAGAAGTTCGTCGAAGGCATCCGCTACTTTTTCATATTCGTCGTCGTCTTCGATATTTTCCAGTTCCGGCTCACCGTCTGCGGTTTCTTTATAACGATACAGATATACTTCGCCTTCTTCGTCGTCTTCTTCCGGCTCTAAGGGAAGCAGTGCGATATATTCGTTCTCACCGGCGGGGAAGATGGTCAGTACGGCGCATTCCATTTCGGAGCCGTCATCCAGTGTCAAAGTTACGGTAACTTCTTCTTCCTCGTGGCCGCATCCGCATCCACATCCGCATTCACAGTCGTGATTATGTTCACTCATATTTATACCTCTTTTCTTTCTTTTTAGGTATTTCCACTGTATCAGACTTGTCCTGCAATTGCAAGGTTTTATAGATAGAATCTGGATAAATTGAAAAGATCGGTATGGCAATATTTTGCCGGATGTGGGGGAAGGCTGTCGGAGCTGTTCAAAAGTTGTTGAATCGGCTGGATAAAAATACCAGAAGGAAATGGGCTTTTGGCTTGTATAAACCTGGAAGATGAATTATAATAAACTCATGTTAAATTATGGAAGAGCTGGCTTTGGATACCGGTCGTGGGGGGAACACATCGGAGGATGGAAACGGGTGTAAATACTGATTATAGGATGAGAATAGATTAAATGAAAATGAAAATGGACCAGGAGTGGGAATGGGAGTATTCCAGGAAAAAAATTAAGAAGCAGAGACGACAGAAGAGAATGCAGCTAATTAGGCGCATGCTGTTCTTTTTTTGTGTCCTGATTGGCGGATTCGCCGCGCTGGATTTCGCTTGGGGAGCATTAGGCCAGGAAGGGCCTGCCAATGATCTGCTCAAGCAAAAGTATGAATTGAACGAAGTATATGCCGCAGAGGCTTTAACGGGAGACGCTTTGGAGGAAGGGGAGGAAGCCGGTTCCAATCCGGAGGAGACGGCGGAACCGGAAGACGAGAATCCCTTTGAGTCGTTTTATTATTATGAGAAGGACAAGCAGTACCGCTACGAGGCATTCCAGCAGGAGAATCCGGATCTGCCTGCGGGAGACGTGGTATGGATGGTAAATGTGGGACTGGATCATAAATTCTATACGATGGCACAAGCGGCTGAGGTGGTTGAGGCAGGTCCCATGCTGGTCAACAAATACCGCTATCTGCCGAAGGATTACGCTCCGAAGCAGCTGGTCAGCGTCGGAAAAGGGAAACGGATGGAAAAGACAGCAGCCGAGGCGTTCAAAGAACTGAAAAAAGCCGCGAAGACCGCAGGTTTCTATCTGCAGCCCGTCTCCGCCTTCCGGACCTATCAGTATCAGGAAAATCTGCATAACAATTATATGAAACGCCAATCGGAGGAGGAAGTGGATACCTTCAGTTCCAGAGAAGGATTTTCCGAGCATCAGACCGGGCTGACGGTGGACATCAACACCGGACAGAGTACGCTTCGGGCCTTTGCGGGAACGCAGGCCGCGGAATGGGTGGAAAAACACTGCGGGGAGTTCGGCTTCATTGTCCGTTACCCCGAAGGAGAGGAAGAGATTACCGGTTATGAATACGAGCCGTGGCATATCACCTATGTGGGCGTTGAAACCGCTGCGGATATGAAGGCCAGGGGGATCAATACCCTGGAAGAGTATTATGTGAAATACATAGAGCACAGCCCGGACGAGACAGATATCGGTTATGCCGGATAAAGAGGGATGGGATTCCTTCCCGGAGCATCCCGGGACACCGATACGCATTTCTGCCTTAAGCAGCGGGCATACCCAAACCCGGGGAAGAACCCTTCCGGCAGTTAAAAGTCAGGTGAAATTCAAGCAAATTAGTTCCAGGGTCTTGACTTATGGCGGTTTTTGTATGATATTATTTAGGATAAGAGTGTAATGCCGGGGGCTGTGAGTACGCAGCTCCTTTTCTACGGCAAGAGTGAAAGCTACGGCTGCAAAGCTGCGGCAACAGTGAAAGAGATGGGTAGGAGGAAGGCTTAATTGGCGGATAATAAAAAAGAGATACAAAGAAGAAGAACATTTGCGATAATTTCCCATCCCGATGCGGGTAAAACAACGCTGACGGAGAAACTGCTTCTATATGGAGGCGCTATTAATCTGGCGGGCAGCGTAAAGGGGAAAGCAACAGCGAGACATGCGGTCTCTGACTGGATGGAGATTGAAAAGGAAAGAGGAATCTCCGTAACGTCATCTGTATTGCAGTTTGAGTACGACGGATACTGCATCAATATTCTGGACACCCCGGGGCATCAGGATTTCTCCGAGGACACCTACCGGACACTGATGGCGGCGGATTCCGCGGTCATGGTCATCGACGCGTCCAAGGGTGTGGAGGCCCAGACCAGAAAATTGTTCAAGGTCTGCGTTATGCGGAAAATCCCGATTTTTACCTTTATCAATAAAATGGACCGGGAGGCCAACGATACCTTCGATCTGCTGGATGAGATCGAGAAGGAGCTGGGAATCGCCACCTGTCCCATGAACTGGCCCATCGGTTCCGGAAAGGCGTTCCAGGGAGTCTATGACAGAAATGACAGGGAAGTGTCTCTGTTCAGCGACACCCAGAGGGGAACGAAAGAGGGAGAGATTACCAAAGTTTCCATCAATGATCCTAAAATCCAGGAGATCATCGGGAAAGAGGCTTTCGGCAAGCTGACCGATGAGATCGAACTGCTGGACGGCGCCAGCACGCCGTTCCGGCTGGATGAGGTTCAGGCGGGAGAGCTGTCTCCGGTATTCTTCGGATCTGCTCTCACCAACTTCGGAGTCCAGACCTTTTTGGAGCATTTCCTGAAAATGACCACAGCGCCGCTGCCCAGATTCGCCGATGTGGGGGTTATCGATCCGGTCAGCGAAGATTTTTCCGCGTTTGTGTTTAAGATTCAGGCGAATATGAATAAGGCGCACCGGGACCGGATCGCGTTCATGCGGATCTGTTCCGGAAAATTCGACGCCTCCCAGGAAGTGTACCATGTGCAGGGGGAAAAGAAAATGCGCCTATCCCAGCCTCAGCAGCTGATGGCCCAGGAGCGGAAAGTTGTGGAGGAGGCTTATGCCGGTGATATTATCGGGGTGTTTGATCCCGGCCTTTTTTCCATCGGGGATACGTTCTGCAGCCCCGGCAGGAAATTTGCATACGAAGGAATCCCTACGTTTGCACCGGAGCATTTCGCCCGCGTCCGGCAGGTGGACACCATGAAACGCAAGCAGTTCGTCAAAGGGGTAACCCAGATCGCCCAGGAAGGCGCGATCCAGATCTTCCAGGAGCTGCACAGCGGTTTGGAAGAGATTATCGTGGGAGTGGTCGGCGTTCTGCAGTTTGACGTCTTAAAATACCGTTTGAATAATGAGTATAACGTGGAGATTATCATGGAAAATCTTCCTTATGAGTATATCCGCTGGATTGAAAATACGGATATCGATATGGATTCCCTGACCGGAACTTCCGATATGAAGAAGATCCAGGATCTGAAGGGACGGCCTTTGCTGCTCTTTGTGAACAGCTGGAGCATCGGCATGACCCTAGACCGGAATAAGGGGCTGATCCTCTCGGAATTCGGGAGATCCTAGAGCGGAACCTTTTGAAGTAAGAAGAAACAACTGTCGCACTAACTTAGCGATCTTCCTGTGGGCTTCCTATGCCCGCTGCTTAGGGCTTGGAACCGAGGGCGGTATCCGGGGACGCTATCCTGGGACGGCTCCGAGCGGCCGGGTTCTTTTGTATCTCCCTGGGAGCGCGGAGGGCTAGCGCTGGAATACGCTAAGTGAAATCGAAAAGCCGGGTTCAGGAACCGAGCCTATTCACCAGGAACACGTGATGTGTTCCCGGTTCAGAGGCTCTTGCCCGTCGGACGTGAAGTCCGCCGTGCATCCTGAACCCGGCTTTCCGATTTCGCTAAGCGTATTCACAGCCGCCCTATGCGCTCCCAGGGAGATACAAAAGAACCCGGCCGCCCGGAGCCGTCCCAGGATAGCGTCCCCGGATACCGCCCTCGGTTCCAAGCCCTAAGCAGCGGGCATAGGAAGCCCACAGGAAGATAGCTAAGTTAGTGCGACCGTTCCTTTTTGCCCTGTTATAAAATGCGGGTTTATTAAAGAACTAAAGTTCAGAACTCCTTACGCCGATAGAGCAGGACCGTGAGCAGGAAGGAGAGGAGCAGGAATAGGATGGCAGGGAAAAGCAGCAGGGGAGAAGGGGTGAAATCCTTCAACGGGTTGAACGAGATGGACAGGGACTTAAATAAGCGGGGAAGCAGGTTGACCAGCAGGACCAGAATTAGAAAGGCTGTGGTAGTCCACTGGCTGGGGAGCAGGGTATAGCAGGGGATCAAAAGTGCCAGCAGCACGGTCTGAAAGGCCGCCACACACAGGATGTCGGAGAGAGGATAGTATACGGAGGGAAGAGAGGAGAACGGCAGGGCGTAGAGCAGGCCGGTGAGCAGCAGGGAGAGGATTAGAATGGCGTAGCTGTAGCCGCACCAGCCCAGGTAGCGGGCCAGGAGCAGGCGCAGCCGGCCATAGGGGGATGTGATGAGGGTAGGGTTGGCATGGCTCTTCTCCAGGATTTTGGCGAGGGTGGAGAAGCCAAGGAAGGTGGCTACACTGACGGCCGGCAGCAGTCCCAGGACGTTGCCGGGATCTATCAGGTAAAGGCCGCAGCTGATACAGGCGCCGATCAAAAGGATTCCGGTGAGCGTGTCACCGCAGAGAAGATAGTCTTTTTTGATTAGGGTATAGTACATGGAGCAGGCTCCTTTCTTTATAGACTTCTATTTTTAAGTTCCGTTCATACTAAAAGCTATACTTAACGGTATCCTATTACAGTATCCTATTATTACAAGCCCTTCGGGCTGATTCACAGCATTCACCGCCCGGTACTGTATGAATTCTTCCCCGCATCTAATACTCTTTCTTTATTAAGCGCGGCCGGGTAAAGCGGATGGAGAGATAGGAGGCCAGGGCTGTAACAGGCAGGAGTAACAGGATGAGTACAAGGGGGGACAAGCGGGGAAAGAAATGCCCCATGGCCTCGCAGAGCAGGAATACCAGCAGAAAAGCAGGTGCCAGGATCAGCATGGCCAGGAGCGAGGCTTTCGTTTCTTCCAGCAGGGCGTGGAGCGGGACCAGCAGAGCGCACAGGATCGTGGTCAGCAGCAGGCCCCCTGCTGCCATGTGTAGGTCCAGCGGAGGAAGAAGCCGGCGGACCGGCGGGAAGAATCCCGGCAGGATATACAGGAGGGTGGCGGATATCCAGGTACAGTATCCTATGAGATAACGGCCGTATAGGATACAGGAGGGAGTCATCGGCGTGGAGAACAGCAGGGCGTGGATGTGATATTTGCTGTCGGCTTCGAACAGGAGGCTGTAGATCAGCCCGGTGGTGATGCATAAGCAGAGGAGGTATCCCAGGGATGGGAAGGCTTCAACCGCTGAGGGCAGCAGGACCGTAGCTGCGAGAAGCATCAGGTAATACTGCAGGAGCACCATTATCAGGCTGCGTTTGATCAGGATCAGATCTTTTTTTAATGCGGTCAGGATCATGTCAGGACCTCCCGGCAAAAGCCATCATGATATCCTCGATAGTTGGTTTGGCGAAAACCGCTTTTGTAAGTCCGCGTTTTACAGCCGCGGAATCACAGGTCAGCCCTTCGAAATGAAAGCCGTGCTCTTCCATATGTAGGAAGGAGGCCCGAAGCGCTGGGGTCAGTTCGTCTTTACTGCCCTTGACCAGCGTATATTTTTCCAGAAGATCGTCTTTGTATTCGTCCAATACGATTTTGCCATTGTCGATCATGACGATGCGGTCTGCTATTTTATCCAGGTCGGTGGTGATGTGGGTGGAGAAGAAGACGGATTTGTTTCCTTCTTCCATATATTCCCGCAGGATGCCCAGCAGTTGATTCCGAATCAGAGGATCCAGACCCGAGGTTGGTTCGTCCATGAGGAGGAAGTCTGCGTGGTGGGACAAAGCCAGGGCGATGGCGTATTTCATGGTCATTCCTTTGGAGAGGTCGCTGATGTGGTAACTGAGCGGAAGCTTGAACTGGCGCGCGTAGCGTTTGAAGGCATTCTCATCCCAGTTCGAATAGGCCGGCGCCAGTATATTTTTCATATCGTTCAAGGACAGGTTTTCATAGAAATACCCTTTGTCAAATACAACGCCGATGCGGTTTTTGATTTCCCGCTCGTTCTCTTCCATTGTCTGTCCGAAGAGGCGGATCTCACCCGCGTCCTTTTTTACCAGACCCAGGATGGATTTGATGGTGGTTGTTTTTCCCGCTCCGTTGACTCCGATGAAACCGGTGATCTGGCCTAGCTCCGCGGAGAAGCTGATATCGTTTAATACGGTTTTACGATTATATTTTTTGGTAAGATGGCTGATTTCCAATACATTGTTCATAGGGGTAACTTCCTTTCTGTCAGGACTCGTAGAGTATCGACATCATTTCTAGCATCTCTTCTTTGGTAAGGCCTGCGGATTGGCCGGTCTCGTAGGCTTCCAGCAGCTTGCTTTCCACGAGCCGCAGCTTTTCCTCCCGGAACAGCTCCATATTCGTGGAGGAGACGAAAAAGCCTTTGCCGGGCACGCTGTTTACATAGCCTTCGGCTTCCAGCTCGTCGTATGCCCGCTTAGTGGTCAGGACACTGACCATGGTCTCATTGGCCAGCTTCCGGATGGAGGGGAGGATTTCCCCCTCTTTTATCTGCCCGGTATAGATCGCGTCCTTGATCTGATCTTTAATCTGCCGGTAGATTGGTATTTCCGAGGCGTTATTTATCAGGATATCCAAAAAGTTTCACCACCTACTGTAATAGTCTGTATATAACTGTATATCATATTAATACACAGTTGTCAATAGATTTATGCGGATTCGTATTTTTACGCTTCTTATGGTGGGATTCCTATGGCGGCGGCAGAAGGGTATTCATGTTGCCGGAATCGTGGTATAATATCGGCAGGCCACTTGATTTTGATAGAGAAAGGGGTGCTGCTGTGAAACAGACGTTTGCGGAATTGATTGAAGACTGCCCAGTAATAGCCGCGGTGAAAGATCCGGAAGGGTTAGAACAGAGCCTGCGCGCGGAGGGGAATATTATATTTGTTCTTTATGGAGATCTGATGAATATACCGGAGATTGTGGACCGTATTAAGGAGAGCGGAAAGACTGCCATGGTTCATGTGGATTTGATCGCCGGGCTTACCTCCAGGGAGATCGCGGTGGAATTTATCCAAAGGCATACCGGAGCGGACGGCATTATTACCACGAAGCCGGCATTGGTCAAAAAAGCCTCGGAGCTTGGCTTATATACGGTGCTGCGCCATTTTATTATAGACTCCATGGCGCTTTCCAACATTGAGCGGCAGAATGACAGCGTTCATCCCGACGTGATCGAGATACTGCCGGGAGTGATGCCGAAGATTATACGGAAAATATGTACCTTGTCCAGAGTTCCGGTCATTGCGGGCGGGCTGATTACGGATAAAGAGGATGTTATGGGAGCGCTAAGCGCGGGAGCGGCGGCGATATCGTCGACGAATCCGGACGTTTGGTTTTTATAATAACCGGTCGTTTTTTGTATATAGGAATCTAAAGGGGGAAGAAGTATGAAATGTCCTTTCTGTAATCGGGAAATGGAGATGGGGTATCTCACATCAGATGCCCGTGCGATTGCATGGAGAAAAGAAAGATATCAACCGGCCATCATAAGAAAAGGAGACGGTATCCAGTTGGCCCGGAATTCCTTTGGTGGGGCAGTTTCCATAGCGAATGCGTTTTGCTGTCAAGAATGTAAAAAAATAGTGATCGATTATTCGGAAAAAGAAGATATTTAGTATAGGATCAAAAAGGAAAATGCCGGCAGCCGATGTATTCTTGTTGATTTCAGGCTGAGCTAATAGTAAAGGATTTAGGAAAAGTTAGGAAAAGATTTAATAGAAAAAGGTTGTGGCAGTTATAGATTTGTGATATAGTAAATGAAGAAAAATAGAATACATATTTGCATGAGATTAAGAGCTAAGCAAAAAACGGATCCGTGAGGATTTATTTTGGCTTAGCTTTTTTGCGTTTGAAAAGAAGTTTGGAAGAAAAACCGAACAGGATCTGATGACGCAAAAGAAAACCGGTATAAAAGCGGAAGAATAACCAGAAAAAAGGAGAGAAGAAGGATGTATGATGTAGTGATTATCGGGGCCGGGGTTACCGGCTGCGCCATTGCCAGAGAACTTTCCAGATACCAGGTGAAGGCCTGCGTATTGGAAAAATGTGAAGATGTCTGCTGTGGAACCTCGAAAGCCAACAGCGCCATTGCCCACGCCGGATTCGACGCCCTGCCCGGTACGAAAAAAGCCCTTTTCAATATCAGGGGAAGCGAAATGATGGAGGCGGTCTCCAAAGAACTGGATTTTCCATTTGTCAAAAATGGGTCCCTGGTGGTCTGCCGCAAAGAGAAGGATCTGCCGAAGCTGCAGGAGTTATACGACCGGGGGATCCAAAACGGTGTGAAAGATATGCGGATCATCGGCCGGGAAGAGGTGCATGAGATGGAGCCGAACCTGGCAGACGGTGTACTGGCGGCCCTCTACGCGCCCACGGCGGGCATTGTCTGTCCCTTTGGCATGACCATTGCCTATGCGGAGAACGCGGCCGTAAACGGTATCGAGTTTCGCTTTGACACGGAGGTGAACGCGGTCCGGAAGGAGGAAGAGGGCTATGTGATTCATACAACCCGCGGGGAATTCCGCACCAGGGCCATTGTAAACGCGGCCGGTGTCTATGCGGACGCCATTCACAATATGGTCAGCGGCGAGAAGTTACATATCACGCCCAGAAGAGGCGATTACTGCCTGCTGGATCATACGGCCGGAGAGCATGTGGCCCGGACGGTCTTCCCGCTGCCCGGCGAATATGGAAAAGGGGTTCTGGTAGCCCCTACCGTTCATGGCAACCTGATTCTGGGGCCAACTGCGGTGGATGTGGAAAATAAGGAAGAGACCTGCGTCAGACAGGAGGAGCTGGATTATCTGTTAGATAAGGTCGGACATTCCGTGAAGAATATTCCCATCCGCCAGGTGATCACATCCTTTGCCGGACTGCGGGCCCATGAGGATTCGGATGATTTCGTACTGGGAGAAGCCAAGGATGCGAGGAACTTTTTTGACGCGGCGGGAATCGAATCACCGGGACTGACCAGCGCGCCTGCTATCGGCGTCTGGATGGCGGAGCAGATTCAGGAAAGTCTGCAGTTACCGGTTAATCCCGAATTTATTCCGAATAGAAAAGGAATCCTGAATCCGGCGGAGCTGCCAATGGAAAAACGAAACGAACTGATCCGGCAGAAGCCGGAATATGGAACTATCATCTGCCGGTGTGAGATGATCAGCGAGGGGGAAATCATGGACGCGATCCACAGGCCTGTGGGAGCCAGGTCTCTGGACGGTGTAAAGCGGAGAACCAGAGCGGGAATGGGACGGTGCCAGTCGGGATTCTGTTCCCCCAGAACAATGGAAATCCTGGAACGGGAGCTGGGACTGCCGATGGAAGAACTCACCAAAAGCGGCGGAGAATCAAAGATCATTGTGGGAATCAACAAGGACAGATGGTAAAGGAGGATATAAGCATGCTTTCATATGATATCGTCATTGTCGGAGGCGGACCGGCCGGGCTCGCTGCCGCGGCTTCGGCCAGGGAACAGGGGATCGAAAGCGTTCTGATTCTGGAACGGGATCACACGCTGGGAGGAATTTTAAATCAGTGCATTCACAATGGATTTGGCCTGCACACATTCAAAGAAGAGCTGACCGGGCCGGAATACGCGGCCAGATTCATAGACCGGGTCAACGAGCTGGGCATTGAATATAAGCTGAACACCATGGTTATGGACATCAGCAGCGAAAAATGCATTACCGCCATGAACCGGGAGGAAGGATTGTTCCAGATCCGGGCGAAAGCGGTCATACTGGCTATGGGATGCCGGGAACGGCCAAGGGGCGCCCTGAATATACCCGGATACCGGCCGGCCGGGATATTTTCCGCCGGAACGGCCCAGCGTCTGGTGAATATGGAAGGATACCTGCCCGGCAGGGAGGTGGTTATCCTGGGCTCCGGAGATATCGGCCTGATTATGGCCAGGAGAATGACGCTGGAGGGCGCGAAGGTGAAGCTGGTGGCTGAGCTTATGCCCTATTCCGGCGGATTGAAGCGGAATATCGTACAGTGCCTGGATGACTTCGGCATTCCGTTAAAGCTAAGCCATACCGTGATCGACATCGACGGCAAGGAAAGGGTAAAGGGCGTTACCGTGGCGCAGGTGGATGAACATCGGAAGCCCATACCCGGCACGGAGGAATATATATCCTGTGATACCCTCCTGTTATCCGTAGGACTGATTCCGGAAAATGAACTGTCCAGAGGCATGGGCGTGGATATGGAACCGGTCACCTCAGGCCCCGTGGTGAATGAAAGCCTGGAGACCAACGTGGAAGGCGTATTTGCCTGCGGCAATGTGCTGCACGTGCATGATCTGGTGGATTATGTATCGGAAGAGGCGGCCGCGGCGGGAAAGAATGCGGCCCGCTATATCCGGGAAGGGGCGAAACGTGCGGAACAGGCCGGATGTGTGGAACTGGCCGCGGAGGGCGGCGTGCGCTATACCGTGCCGAAGTATATCCATACGGACAGGATGGAAGAGAAGCTGACGGTACGCTTCCGCGTGGGGGATGTATACAAAGGCTGCTATATTTGTACCTATTTTGACGATACCTGCGTCAAACGGCAAAAGCGGCCGGTCATGGCGCCGGGAGAGATGGAAGAAATCAAGCTGCAAAAGCAGAAGCTGGAAGAATATCCGGATCTGAAAAAGATCACCATCCGGATCGAGAAGGGAGGGGAATGACGGTGAGAGAGGATAGAGCGGAAAAGGGTAAAAGGGAGCTGGTCTGTATCGGCTGTCCTCTGGGCTGCATGATAACCGTCACATGTAAGGACGGACAGATCCTGACAGTCTCAGGGAACACCTGCAAAAAAGGGGATCAGTATGCCAGAAACGAAGTGACAAACCCGGAACGTATGGTGACCACCACGGTGCGCCTTGCGGACCGGCCCCATGAGACCGTGTCGGTAAAGAGTGAGCGGAGCATACCCAAGGAGAAGATTTTTGATTTTGTAAAAGCTCTGAAAATGGTGGAAGTGAAGGCTCCGGTCCACATTTCGGATGTCATACTGTCCGATGTGGCCGGAACCGGTGTGGCAGCGGTTGCTACGGTGAACCGTTTATAAATTGCCCACACTATACAAGGTCAATATCGTCCTCGTGGGACATATAATATGCCATCACATAAATACCGGCAAAAAACAGAGGATCGGTTTTGGGAGCCAGGCTCAGGATCTGATGTCCCATTTTAAAAAAGGGAGAGATACTGCCCAGATCCTGATCGGAGCAGCTGACAGTTACGCGGCCGTCCTCCATCCTCTGGAGGATATAAGGCCCTCCGGGGGCCTGAATACGGATCTTTTGAATCCGCGGCGGACGAAATAAAAACGCGGGGGATACGGACAGATCCTGGGGCTGCTCATCAGGACCCGGAACATCGGCGACGGCGTAGAGGGAAGCGCCGCGGTACATTTGGTACTGGGCAGCCGCGCCGGGTGCAGCAGACGGCGCCTTGTCGACGAGATATACGGAAGTGCCGTCTGGAGAGCATACGGTCTTCGCGGGTCCGGTAAGCCGCCCTAAGAGGCGTGCCACGACCTGATTCTGTTCGTCGACCAGTTTCCAAAGCAGAGGTGTTTTGACAATTTTCAGATTCATTCTGATCCCGCCTTTCTACGGTATAAAATAGAGGAGCCCGCCGATTACCCCGCATCCGGCCATAACCATGATGGGACTTAGTTTCCATTTCCTGAGGATAAAGAGGGCGGCAAAAAATAAAACCACCGAGGATATGTGAAGGGCGCTAAGCTGCGGAACGAAACCGCCTTCTCCCCAAAAGGCCAGGATGATCATCGTCAGTCCTGCGGATGCGATCAGCGCTACGACGGCCGGGCGAAGGGCATTCAGCACACCCTGGATTACGGTTAACTGCTGATATTTAAAATACAGGAAAGCCAGCAGGGAGACGATGATACAGGAAGGGAGGATACATCCCAGCGTGGAGATGACCGCCCCGCCGAAACCGGCGATCTGGATCCCCACAAAGGTGGCGGAATTCACGGCGATGGGTCCCGGGGTCATCTGGGAAATGGTGATCAGGTCGGTGAATTCCGTCATGGTCAGCCAATGATGCAGATCCACCACCTGATTCTGGATCAGGGGCATGGCCGCGTAACCGCCTCCGATACTGAATAATCCGATCTGGAAGAAGCTCCAGAACAACTGCAGATAAATCATGGCCGGACACTCTCCTTTTTCTTATTCTGCCGGTGCGCAATCAGCGTCTGGATAGCGCCCAGAGCGCCGCAGACGAGTATGATATACATCACGTTGATGTGGAACAGATAGGTGGCCAGAAAAGCTCCGGCCATGATCAGCAGATACAACAGCTTTTTTTCTTTTATGATATTGCCGCCCATGCTGATGACGACATCGGCGATGACGGCGGCTACTCCGGCCTGCATACCGCCTAATACCGCGCTGACGATGGGGTTACTACGAAAAGCGGTATAAAACAGGGACAGTACAGACAGCAGCAATAGCGGCGGCAGAACGGTGCCCAGTATCGAGATACCGGCCCCGACAACGCCTGCGACCCGGTAGCCCAGCAGTATCGAAGCATTGACGGCCACAGCGCCCGGCGAGGATTGGGCGATAGCGGCCATGTTCAGCATATCCTCCTCCTCCAGCCATTTAAGGTCATCCACGAATTTTCTTTTCATCAGCGGGATGATGACATAGCCGCCTCCGAATGTGAAGGAACTGAGAAAAAAGGTTGAGGTAAATAATTTCCAATATTTTTTAGGTTTATCGATCATGAAGATTCCTCCTTGCATTTTTATTTTATCCTTTACAGACTTATATGTAAAATAATATAATAATATAAATATTATAATTATTTCTTATGAAGTGGGAGGAAGGCGGTACGGAAAAATGACTTTACGGCACATGAGAATCTTTGTCGCGGTCTGTGAGTGTGAGAGCGTTACAGCCGGGGCGGAAAAGCTTTTTATCGCGCAGCCGGCGGCGAGTCTCGCCATCGCGGAGCTGGAAGAATATTACGGCGTCAAGCTGTTCGACCGGATCGCCAGACGGCTCTATATCACCGAAGCCGGAAAGCAGTTTTTGCAATATGCTATCCACATTGTATCACTGTTTGACCAATTGGAACAAGATGTCCGGAACTGGGATCAGATCGGGGTACTGCGGATCGGGGCCAGCATCACCATCGGCAACTATCTGCTGCCCGAGTATGCGAAGGCGTTCCAGAAGCTCTATCCGGCCATTCAGATGCATGTGCAGATCGATAATACGGAGGCTGTGGAGAGGGCGGTGCTGAAAAATGAGATCGATGTGGGACTGGTGGAAGGGGAAGTCGCCAGCTCTTATATAGAGAAGATATGTTTTATGGAAGATCCGCTGGTTCTAATCTGTTCCGTGGATCACCCGTGGGCGGTCCGGGAGGATATCGATATCAACGAGCTCAGGGGAGTGGATTTTATCATGCGGGAACGGGGAAGCGCGGGCAGGGAGATCTTCGATCAGGCGCTTCGGGTTAAAAAGGTCGAAGTGGTTCCCTCCTGGCAGAGCGTGAGTACCCAGGCGATCATACGGGCGGTAGCGGAAGGACTGGGAGTGTCGGTGCTGCCGAATCTGTTCGTGAAGGAGAGCCTGGAAAAAGGGGAAATCGCCAGCACCCGGATTCGCGGTCTGGATTTGAAAAGGTCCTTTTCCGTAATCCGCCACAGGAATAAATTCCTCACCGAAGCGGCAAAATCCTTCATCCGCCTATGTACGGGGGAGGATAGTATGATATAATGTCGATAGACATGATAAAGCTAAATGGGGTAGTTGAAAACTATATACACACGGAGGTTTGAACAATGAAGTACATAATGGCGTTAGATCAGGGAACCACCAGTTCCCGCTGTATTTTATTTAATGAAAAGGGCCAGATGTGCAGCGTGGCTCAAAAGGAATTTACCCAGATATATCCACAGCCCGGATGGGTAGAGCACGATCCTTTGGAAATCTGGAATTCCATGACGGAAGTGATGAAGTGGGCCATGTATCAGGTGAGCGCCACGGCCGGTGAGATCGCCGGTATCGGAATCACGAACCAGAGGGAGACGACGATCGTCTGGGAGAAGGAGACAGGCCGCCCGGTCTATAACGCGATCGTATGGCAGTGCCGGCGGACCTCCGGCATCATAGATGACTTAAAAGAGCGGGGATATGCCCCCATGATCCGGCAGAAAACCGGACTTATCCCCGACGCTTATTTTTCCGGGACGAAGATCAAGTGGATTCTGGATCATGTGGAAGGAGCCAGAGAGCGGGCGAAAAAAGGCGAGCTTTTGTTCGGCACCGTGGATACCTGGCTGATCTGGAACCTGACCAAGGGCCAGTGCTTTGTGACCGATTATACCAATGCGTCCCGTACAATGCTGTACGATATACATAACCTTTGCTGGGATCAAGAGATTTTAGAGCTGCTGGATATTCCGATGGCAATGCTGCCAGAGGTGAAACCGTCCAGCTGTATCTACGGCTACACGGACACTTCGGTAATCGGCGGACGGATACCGGTGGCCGGAGCCGCCGGGGACCAGCAGGCCGCGCTGTTCGGCCAGTGCTGTTTTGAGCCGGGAGAGGTCAAGAACACCTATGGTACCGGTTGTTTTCTGCTGATGAATACCGGTGAGGAAGCGGTGGCTTCCAATAATGGACTGTTGACCACGATCGCGGTCGGTCTGGACGGAAAAGTGGAATATGCCCTGGAAGGCAGCGTGTTCGTGGCAGGCGCAGCGATCCAGTGGCTGCGGGATGAACTCAAAGTGATCGATTCTTCGCCACAGTCCGAAGAGTACGCCATGTCCGTATCGGATACGGAGGGGGCCTACGTGGTGCCGGCCTTTACGGGACTGGGCGCGCCCTATTGGGATCAGTATGCCAGAGGAGCGATCGTTGGACTGACCCGGGGATTTAACCGGGCGCATCTGGTGAGGGCGACCCTGGAATCTTTGGCCTATCAGACTTACGATCTGTGTAAGGCGATGGAGAGCGATGCCAAGATCAAACTGGTAAGCCTCAAAGTGGACGGCGGCGCCTGCGCCAATAACTTCCTGATGCAGTTCCAGGCGGATATACTGGACACGGATGTGCTGCGGCCGGATTGTATCGAGACGACCGCTTTGGGAGCCGCATATCTGGCCGGGCTGGCGGTTGGATTCTGGAAGAGCAGAGAGGAGATCCGCAGCAACTGGGCCTTGTCCCAGACGTTCTGCCCGAAGATCGATGAGGATAACCGGGAAAAATTGCTGCGGGGTTGGAAAAAGGCTGTGAAGTGTGCGTTTGGATGGGCGGAGTAGAAGAGGTGTGCATGGTGTGCATATAATATCTGCCGGTATGGGAGGGTGATCCGTAGCTGGCTATAGATTAGATATTATTTTATGTTGACTGGAGAAAAAAACTCAGCTGCTGTAACTGATAACGTATACGGTGAAATTGATAATAGTAGAATGATTACGGTATTCTGAAGTTGTCTGTGAAGGCAGTCGGAGGGGTACCGTATTTCATTATAAAAAAGAGTGTTTTTTCGATTTACTGAATATTGTATTTGATAAAAAGATATTGTATACTATTTTGAAGATATATGATAAACGAGAGGACAATATCATGAAAGAAAAATTTTCAAATGTTATTTCTGAGCAGATTTATAATTATTTAATTGATATGATTTTGGATTTGCAGATAAAACCTGGTGAGAGGATTCCGGAAGCATCTATTGCTCAAAAATTCAATGTCAGCAGAACGCCAATCAGAGAAGCGCTGAGGGACCTGGCGAAAGATGGTATTATTAATCTCTATCCAAATAGATTTTCGGAGGTTGCTATTTACGATGAAAGCAGAGTAAGAGAAATTGGTATAACGAAAATCTATATGGACAGATTAGCTTTGAAACAGGCTGCATATTTCGGAAGCAGGGCCGAATATGATAAGCTGCGAAGCTATGCCGAAAAATGTTACGAAGCGGCGTGCAAAGGTGACGCTTTAAATCGTATAAAAAGTGATTCGGATTTTCATTGGGGATTATGCACGATTGGGAAAAATCGTTCTCTAATGCAATTGGAAAAAAGTTTGATAATCCAGATAGAATATTTGCAAGCCGCTAATTATTTACAATCAGAGGATTGCGAAGAACAATATAGATCACACCTGCGAATCGTGGAATCATTGGAAAACGGAGATTTAGAAGCAGGGCTTAAAGAGATTACGGAGCCGAGCCTGAGGTTTTATCATTTAAAAGATTTTCCGGCTATCTTATACACCTAGAAAATGGAAAGAACATAATTTGTGAATTTGCACAAATTATGTTCTTTTTTTTTGCTTTTTTCATTAATTTATATGTGCATTTATAACAAAGTGTATACAATATTTAAAAATAGTATTGAAGTATTAAAATATGTATACTATTATAAGTTATATAAAGCCAACTGATATTACAAATGAGTAGGAGGAAATTGAAATGAGCAAGATAGAGAGAAGTGATGGACGGGGAATTCTGGCCGGTGATTATTTGAATGAAAACCGTACTATGACAAGACAAGACTGGCTGGAGGATTGTTTCCCGGAGTGGGGTACATTGCTGAATCAGGAGATAGAGGATTTAAAGGTCGAAAAAGGCTCTGTTGCATTATGGTGGTTAGGCGGCCCGTCCTGGATGTTAAAAACGGATGAAGACGCAATCTTTTTTATAGATGTATATTCAGGACCTTCCCACTATACACAATATTATTACTGTGGCGTTTGTAAACAAGCGGGAGCGAATACGATTAACTGGATGAGAATGAATCCGCAGTTAATTGATCCTTGGAAATTCAACCGGTTAGACGCGGCATTCAGCACGCACCATCATCAGGATCACTGCGATTTGTATACGGTTAAAGCAGCTTTGCAGACAACCAATTGTGATTTCGTGGCCCCTCCGAAAACCGTTGAAAAATTAAAAAGGTTTGATGTCCCGGATGAGAGAATTAAGACAGCAATTATTGGAGAATCCGTAAAATATCCCGGCGTGGAAGTGGAATTTTTAATGAACTATGATGACACCGTAATTCGTACAGGTGACGGTGTGAGCTTAGATAAATACGAAAATTGTTGTGTAAGTTTCCTGTTCAAAACATCCGGCGGAAATATTATGTTTCTCGGGGATACTTGGTACAATGACGCCTACAAAGCAATTGGAGAAAACTATAAAGTAGATGTGGCAATTTTTGATATGGGAATGAATGCGCCGGGTGCAACAGATAAAATGACACCGTATGATTGTGCAAGGTTAGGGGAAACACTTCATGCAAAGGTGCTAATTCCGGACCACTATGATAATTGGGCAAATACGTGCAGTGATCCTGAATTATTATGCAGCCAGTTTGAAAGACTTGTAAGTGAGAACACCCCCAATATTAAAACAGTAATCCTGAGGCCAGGAGCAAAATTTATATATCCTGCCGATCAGGATATCAAGAGATACCGTTATCCAAATCAAAGTGAGGGATATAATTCAGAAAAATCTATTTCCTATGGTGAGTACGCAAGAAAATATGGAAAGAATAAATAATTCGTTACTTACTATGTGGAGGAGAGATTATGATGAAGAAATTAAAAGAGTATCCTTTCGTAAGAAAAATTGGATGGAATAGGATTATTCTTGTTGGCGTGATAATTCTAATGTATCTGATTTTCGCATTAGTAAATTCAACATTTTTAAGTTACTCCCGAGTATTAAGTACATTAAATTATGTATGCTTTTTAGGTTTTTTGGCGTTAGGCGTTACATTCGTTATCGCTACGGGAGGGATCGACTTTTCCATTGGACCGGTGATGTTCTGTGCAGCTTTAATATCAGGCCACCTGCTGACAAAATCAAATTTTCCGATAATCATTTGTTTGGTCGTAGCGGTTTTGGTTGGAATGATATTTGGGGTCCTGAACGGACTGCTGGTTGCCTACATAGGAATACCGCCTTTTATATCATCTATGGCAGGCATGATGGCGGCCAAAGGCGTCGGTTCCGTATTTACTAAAACACAGTCGGTTTCATGGCCTCAGGTTACAGAAATAAACGGATGGTTTAGAAATTTAATTTCAACCAGGATTGGTGGAATCCAATTTCCAACAGGTCTGATTTTACTATTATTAACGGCAGTGATATGTGCGGTGATCTTACATAAAACGCAGGTGGGCAGATATATTTTATGCTTGGGCAGCAATAAGGAAGCGGTAAGACTATCCGGAATCAATGTGAAAAAGTGGGAAATGCTGGCGTATGTTGTATGTGGAACGCTTGCGGGTGTGGCAGCTATTTTCTATGTATGTGCATATACAACGGTGCAGCCCGGACTGGGAGATACTTTTAATAACGATGCGATAGCAAGCTGCGTTATGGGAGGAACTTCTATGACGGGAGGCATTGCATCAATCAGCGGTACAATTCTTGGTACAATCATTATTGCAGTTTTACAAGAAGGTATTATGGCAATGGGACTTCAGAAAGACTATCAGTATATGCTGACAGGAGTTATTGTTGTGGTGGCTGTTTATCTGGATGTTAAAAGTAAAACAAGCAAAAATTAAGAATGAATGAGCTAGAGAGGATATAGAAATCATGGATGATATGATTTTAACGATGAAAGGAATAGACAAACAGTTTCCTGGCGTTCATGCACTTGATCATGTTGATTTTAATATGAAAAAGGGTGAGGTTCATGCGCTCATGGGAGAAAATGGCGCCGGAAAATCAACCCTTATGAAAATTCTTACGGGTATTTATACAAAGGATGAAGGCGAAATCATTTTTGAAGGACAACCACGTAGTTTTTCTACTCCGAAAGAAGCGCAGGATGCGGGGATAGTCATTGTGCACCAGGAATTGAATATGATTAACCATCTTACCGTTGCCCAGAATATTTTTATTGGCAGGGAACCAAGAAAGGGCATGGGTATTGACGATGCGAAGATGATGCAGGAAGCCCAGAAGCTTTTTGATATGTTGGGAATTCCAATCAATCCACAGGAAAGTATGAGAAATCTGACTGTCGGGAAGCAGCAGATGTGTGAAATCGCAAAGGCAATATCATTTGATGCAAAATTAATCGTGTTTGACGAACCGACTGCGGCCCTGACTGAAACTGAAATTGTCCAGCTTTTTAAGATCATCAAAGATTTGAGAAACCGTGGAATAGCGATTGTATATATATCCCATCGTATGGATGAGATAAAAGTGATCACGGACAGAATAACGGTTATGAGAGACGGCGCTTATGTGGGTACGCTGATTACCAGTGAGTGTACAAAGGATGACATTATCAAAATGATGGTTGGAAGAACCATCTTTGAGGAACCAAAATCTAAGAGCGCCGTAGAGGATAACGCTCCTGTTGTTTTAAAAGTCGATCACTTAAGCGCCGGAAGAAGAGTTCAGGATGTAAGTTTCGAATTAAAACGGGGAGAGATCCTGGGATTTTCAGGATTAATGGGCGCCGGAAGAACGGAAATGGCAAGGGCTCTCTTTGGGGCAGATATAAAGGACAGCGGGGATATTTATATACACGGAAACAAAGTAGAAATAAATTCTCCGGAAGATGCTGTGAAATATGGAATTGGTTATTTATCTGAAGACCGAAAGCAGTTTGGATTAGTATTGGCAAAATCGGTTTTAGAAAATACGACCTTACCAACATTGGAAAAATTCAAAAACGGACATTTTCTGAATCGGACAAAAGAGAAAGATGTCGCAAAAAAATATGTGGATGAATTAAAAACCAAAACTCCGAATGTGGATGAAATTGTCAATAATCTGTCGGGTGGTAATCAACAAAAAGTGGTAATAGCGAAATGGCTGGCAAGAGATTGTGAAATTCTTATTTTTGATGAACCTACAAGAGGGATTGATGTGGGAGCAAAAAATGAGATCTATCATCTGATGAACGAATTAGTAAAACAAGGAAAATCAATTATCATGATTTCTTCTGAAATGACAGAAATTCTGCGCATGAGTGATCGAATTGTCGTCATGTGTGAAGGAAAAAAGACAGGAGAGATAAAGATTGAAGAGGCAACGCAGGAAAAAATTATGTCTGCAGCAACCCAAAAATCATAGGAGGGATAGAGTATGAACACTTCTATTTCAAAAAAATCAATCATAAAAGGGATCGGTACGCAGAAGATAGTTGTCCTGTTAGTGTTAATCGCTTTATTGGCAATGTTTAGTATTTTAAGTCCAACATTTAGAAATTATACAACGTTAATTACGTTGTTTAGTTACTCCTATTACATAACATTCATGGCAATTGGCGCAACTTTTGTAATTATTACAGGAGGCGTTGATTTGTCCCTGGGAACAGGGATGATGTGCTATGGCTTATTGGGAGGGGTTTTGGTTGTTGAAAAGGGATTCCCTGTTATAGTCGGCATGCTCGTGACTGTTCTGGCAGGCACTTTGTTTGGCCTGATAAACGGACATTTAGTGGTTAACCTAAGAATTCCTCCGTTTATAGCTACATTGGGAAGCATGATGTTTTGCAGAGGCTTAGGTTCTGTCGTTGTTGGAGGAATGAGCGTAACCTGGCCGATGAAAGGGACGGCCCAAGGTTGGTTCAGAGATATTTTTAGAATCAAATTAGGTTCTGTCGTTGTTCCGATCGGTTTCTTGTGGGTAATATTACTTGTCTTAATTATGACGTATATTTTAAACCATACAAAAATAGGAAGGTATATTATTGCGATCGGAAGCAACGAGGAGGCTGTAAAACTTTCCGGCGTATCCGTCAAAAAATATCATATAACCGCTTATGTAATCTCCGGTTTTTTTACAGGTTTAGCGGCCATTGCTTATGCGGCTACCTTTCAGGCTTTAGCGCCGGGAACAGGAGCAGGTTTGGAGCTTGACGCGATCGGAGCCGCTGTAATCGGCGGTACCTCTATGGCCGGCGGTTCTGGCTCTGTAGCCGGAACACTAATAGGCGTATTCATCATGGCATTATTAAAGACAGGACTTCCGTTTGTTGGTTTACAAGCAAATTGGCAGCAGATTATCACTGCTATTGTGCTAGTAGTAGCAGTTGGTATAGATGTGATCAAAAACAAAAGATTAGCAAGGCAGCGATAAAGCGTTTGCTAATGCCCACACTTTACAATTAAGGAGGAAAAGGAAATGAAAAAGAAAATGTTATCTGTACTACTTACCGTAACTATGGCGTTAACAATGTTGGCAGGATGCGGACAAGAAGGGAAGGAAATACCGGCAGCATCTGATGAAGCACCTGCACAGACACCGGCAAGTGAACCGGAGGGATCGGAAGAAAAAGACGCTGAAACACCGGGCAGCGGGAAATCCGCTTACGGGGATGTTACTGCAAAAGAACAATATAATTTCCAAATCATTGTTAAAAGTATGAGCTCAGATTTCTGGAGAGCAGCGGCAAAAGGCGCAGAGGACGAAGCTGCGGCGTTAGGCGTAAATGTAACGGTAATCGGACCGAATTCAAATACCGACACAGCCGATCAGGTTCAAATGTTAAATAATGCGGTAAACAGCAAACCAGATGGGATTGGTATTGCAGCAGTTGATAAAGAAGCGGTACTTCCGGCTTTGCAGGCGGCTATGGATGCAGGAATTCCGGTTATTTGTTTTAATTCAGGCGTTCCGGATGCTCCTGAGGGAAGTGTATATGCAACCGCATCCACGGATAACTATAATGCCGGCGGCATTGCAGCGGAAAATATGTACACTGCTTTAAAAGATGTTATCGCAGCATCGGATAAGCCTGTTAGAATTGGTGTTGTGAATCAGGATGTAACAAGTGATTCTGTCGTAAACAGAGGACTTGGTTTTATTGATAAAATGATGGAATTAGTAAAAGCAGATGGGAAAACAGCAGCCGTTACGGGCAGTGATAAATACGTGGATGATGCAAAAGAAAAAGGCGATGCGGCAACAGCAGATGTAATAATCGAGGTTAGAGTTCCTTCACAGGCAACCAGTGAATTATGCGCAACAGAAGCAGGCGTTTTGTTAAATGAAGATGATTTGATTGGTATTATGGGAACAAATCAGGAAACAGCGGAAGGAATTGTTACGGCAGATGAGCTATTAGGAAAACTTGGCAAAGACGCATCAGCCGGGAATGTGATAGCATGTGGATTTGATTCGGGCGCAACGGTTATCAATGCCATTGAAAATGGTATTATGTATGGCGCAGTAACGCAGTCTCCCAGATTCCAAGGCCAGATAACGGTAGATCTTTTGACTATGATCGCCAATGGAGAATCAGTGCAAAACGAAGAAACTCCGGCATTTTGGTATGACACTGATAATATGAATGATCCGGAAATTGCTCCGAACTTAATTAAATAGTAAAGTTGTAGGATGTAGTTGAAATAGGAAGAGGGCTTAGCGTCTCGGTAATTCGGGGGGCGGGAGCCCTCTTTTTCTTTTGAGTCTGCTGCCGTGACTACACAGTATTTGAAAGGGTAGAAACAACTTTGTCCAAGAATACAATATTAAATAAAAAATGAAGAGAATAATTAGTATAATTGACATATGGGATTAAATAGAATACAATAAATATGTTATAAATTACCAGTAATTAGGCAAAAATATCACAAAAAATTGTGCGTTTTGCAAATAGAAAACGCTACCTTAGAAGTGGAAACGGGGTGATGAGTATATATCTGGCTCATATCAGTGAAGATGGACTAAGGAAGCAGACAATCCGGGAGCATTTGAGCGGGACGGCAAAATTAGCAGGAGAATTTGCAGCCGTATTCGGATGTGAGACCTGGGGCGCAGGCTGTGGCTGGTATCATGATATAGGAAAATATTCGGACCGATTTCAAAAAAGACTTTATGGAGGGGCACGGACAGATCATGCCACGGCAGGAGCACAGGAGCTTTTTAGGAAAAACATTGTTGCCGCCTATTGTATCTCTGGTCATCATTCGGGACTTTTGGATGGGGGAACTGCTGCAGATTCAGGAGGAGAGGCCACTCTCAGCGGCAGGATGAAAAAACAGGTGGAGGACTACCAGGCTTTCCGAGCAGAAATTACAGAGCAGCATTTTTTAGCTCTGCCACTTAGACAGTTAGGAGAAGGTGGTTATAGCCTGTCTTTTTTTATCCGAATATTATTTTCCTGCTTAGTGGATGCGGATTATCTGGATACAGAGGCTTTCATGTCCGATGGAGCAATAGTTAGAGGCGGATATGATTCGGTTCAGGTCTTGTACGAAAGACTTATGAAACACATTGATCCGTGGCTTAAAAATAGTGATAGGAATACAGTTAATGGCAGAAGAACTCACATCTTAAAAGCGTGTATAAAAAGAGGTGAAGATCAACAGGGTCTATATCAGCTGACGGTGCCTACCGGAGGCGGAAAGACGGTTTCTTCCCTGGCTTTCGCTCTGAAACATGCGGTTGTACATGGCTTGGACCGAATTATCTATGTAATTCCTTATACCAGTATCATTGAACAAAACGCCCAGGTATTTAAAGACATCCTGGGAAGGGAAAATGTCCTGGAAGATCACTGTAATGTGGTTTATGACAATGCGGAAGAGTTAGAGATGGGACAGCTGTCAGCAGAAAATTGGGATTCCAGAGTAATCGTTACAACCAACGTCCAGTTTTTTGAATCCCTGTTCTCTAATAAAACTTCAAAATGCAGAAAACTCCACAATATAGCAAACAGTGTCATTATTTTTGATGAGGCCCAGATGCTGCCGGTGCCATATCTGAAGCCATGCATCCAGGCAATCAGTGAATTGGTGTACAATTATCACAGTACGGCGGTGCTCTGCACGGCTACCCAGCCCTCTTTGCTGTCATTCTTCCCGGAACAGATGAAAGCTTCGGAGATCTGCCCTGACGTAGAAGGACAAGCAGAGTTTTTTAAAAGGACCACTATGCGCCGGTTAGGCCTTATATCACAAGAACAGCTGGTATCCTGTCTGTGCGGGCAGGAGCAGGTTTTATGTATTCTGAATAGCCGCAAACGAGTCCAAAGGGTGTATGAGGCTTTAAAGGGTGAGGGAACGTATCATTTATCGACCTGGATGTATCCGGCTCACAGAAAAAGGCTGCTTAAGATTATTAAAGAGCGGTTGCAAAAGGGGCTGTCATGCCGTTTGATTGCCACCAGCCTTGTAGAGGCGGGAGTGGATTTTGATTTTCCATGTGTTTATCGGGAACTTGCAGGAATAGATTCTGTCGTACAGGCTGCCGGCCGGTGTAATCGTGAGGGGCGGCGTAAAAGGGATGCCTGCGAGACGAATGTATTTACCATGGAGAAAGAAGATATACATATCCCCCAGGCGTTAAAGCTGCCCATTTCTGTTGCGGAGCAGATCTGTGAAAGGTATGAGGATCTGCTATCACTGGATGCTATAAGGGAGTATTTTGAGCGGTTATACCATTATAAAGGTGAGGGATTGGATGCAAAGGATATTATTGGTCAGATGGAACATGGCTCCAGATCGTATTTATTTCCATTTGCCAAAGTGTCTGCCCAGTTCCGGTTAATTGAAAACGATACGAAGACAATTCTGATCGCCCGGGAACCGGAGGCGGTAACTATAGCGGATGAGATTCGGTTTGGCGGACATTCCCGCAGGCTGGTACGTGAGGCCGGACAATATTGTGTCAGTGTATATGAGAAGGATTTCGAAGCGATGAACGGAGCGGGCCTGTTGGAACCGATCGGTCTGGAGTTTTATTTGCTACGGGATACGGGGATGTATACGGAAGACCGGGGGCTGGTTATGAATGTAAGCAGGGGGGAGGCGGTTATTTTTTAAAATGAAGAGACAAATTAGTCTGGTAAAATATTTGAGAGGAGGGAAGAGATGAGCTTTGGAATACGTGTAAGAGTATGGGGGGATTATGCACTGTTCTCACGGCCGGAGATGAAGGTGGAACGCTGTAGTTACGATATAATTACGCCATCCGCGGCTAGAGGGTTATTGGAAGCGGTCTATTGGCATCCGGGACTTCGATGGGTTATAGATCGGGTTTATGTCATGAAACCGATCCAATTCACCAGTGTACGCAGAAATGAAGTGAAAAGTAAAGCATTGGGCAGCAGTGCTCTCCAGGTAATGAATGGTGCGGACAAGCTGCTGTATATCAGTAGTAAAAATGAGATTGTCCAACGGGCGGCCATCCTTTTGAAAGATGTGGAATATGTGATTGAAGCTCACTTTGACATGACAGACCAAGTCAGCGGGAGTGATAATCCTGGTAAATTCAAGGATATTATCACGCGGAGAATCCGAAAAGGAGAGTGTTATCATACGCCTTATTTTGGTTGCCGTGAATTCCCGGCAAATTTTGAATTGTTCGAGGAGGATGTTGTCTGTACGGAATATGCAGGCGAGGAAAAAGATCTGGGGTATATGCTCTATGATTTTGACTATTCGGATCCGGAGAATATCCAGCCGATGTTTTTTCGGGCGGTGTTAAAAGATGGAATTTTGGATGTCCGGGATTGCGAGGTGGTACGATGATCCTGCAGTCTTTGGTGCAATATTACGAAACCTTGTCCGAAAGGAATGAGATTACCCGGCAGGGGTGGTGCACAGCAAAGGTATCTTTCGCATTGGATTTGTCGGAGGATGGGGAATTGCTTCGGGTGATCCCACTAAAACATCCGGAAGTAAGAGGAAAAAAGACAGTTGAGGTTCCGCAGAAAAAGACGGTTCCGCAAATGGTATCTCGTGCCTCCGGAGTGGTGGCTAATTTCCTGTGTGACAATTCAAGTTATTTATTAGGAATCGATAACAAAGGCAAGCCGAAAAGGTCTGTGGAGTGTTTTAAATGCGCCCGCGAGAAGCATATGGAGATATTGCGAGGCTTAGACAGTATACCAGCCAGAGCTGTTATACGCTTTTTTGAAAAGTGGAACCCGGAAGAAGCTGCCTCGCATCCAGCACTGGCGGAATACCTAGAAGAAATTCAAGGAGGGGCCAATCTGATATTTAACGTGGGAAGCCAGTTTGTCCATGAGGTGAACGGAATCGTTAAGGCGTGGGACGATTACTGTAACAGCCGCCAGGATGAGGTTACAGGTATCTGTCTGGTAACCGGCCGCAGAGGCGGGATTGCCAGAATACATGGAACAATTAAGGGGGTACGGGATGCCCAGCCCATGGGGGCGCTGTTGGTTTCGTTTAACGCCCCAGCCTTTGAGTCCTATGGAAAGGAACAGAGCTTCAACGCTCCGGTCGGTCATTATGCTGTGTATGCGTATACAACGGCTCTGAATCATCTGCTGGCTGACCGGGAACATACGACTACGATTGGGGATACCACGATTGTCTATTGGTCTGAAGATGGAGACGTAATATATCAAAATGTATTTGCAGCCGTTTCTGAGCCGACCCTTGAGAATCAGGAGATCGTAGACGGTGTGTTTAAGAATCTGGCGTCCGGCAAAGGAATCGATGTGCCTGATGTGGAAGAAAAACTTTCTTCCGACCAAAACTTTTACATTTTGGGTTTGGCTCCCAATGCGGCCAGAATTGCGGTGCGGTTCTTTTATCAGGACTCTTTTGGAAATATTCTTCGAAATATCAAAGCACATTATGACAGAATGAAAATCGTAAGGCCGGCGACGGACGGGATCGAGTATATGGGGATTTGGCGTATGCTGCAGGAAACGGTGAATAAAAAATCCCGCGATAAGAAACCCGTACCAAATGTGGCGGCGGCCGTATATCGGGCTATAATATCCGGCGCGAGGTATCCGAATGCGCTGTATCAGTCGGTTATGGGGCGAATCCGGGCAGAGCAGGATGACAAAGATGCCCGTATCTATAAGATTACCCGGGGAAGGGCTGCGATTATCAAAGCATTTCTGATTAGAAATGGAAATCAGACAAAGGAGGAGATCACGATGGCTCTGAATGAAGAGTGTACGAACACTGCATATATCCTGGGGCGTGAATTCGCCGTATTGGAAGCGATCCAGGAGGAGGCGAATCCTGGGATCAATGCGACGATTAAAGATCGGTACTTTAATGCTGCTTGTGCTACTCCGGCAGTTATTTTTCCGATTTTATTGAAATTAAAGAATAGCCATATTCGAAAAATGAAAGATGTGAAACATAAAGTGTACTATGAGAAGCTGCTGGGGGGACTGGAAGATAAACTGCAGGTGGAGGATGGACAGCAAACAGCCTGTCCGAAGCGGCTATCGCTGGAGGAGCAGGGAATGTTTATCCTGGGATATTATCATCAGACACAGAAACGTTATGAGAAAAAGATAAAGGAGGAAGCGTAAGATGGCGGAGGTTATTAAGAACAGATATGAATTCGTAGTACTATTTGATGTGGAAAATGGGAACCCCAACGGAGATCCGGATGCAGGAAATCTTCCCAGAATCGACCCGGAAAGCGGCTATGGTATTGTTACGGATGTATGCCTTAAGAGAAAAATCCGTAATTACGTGGAGACAGTAAAAGAGGATGAGAAGGGATATAAAATTTATATAAAAGAGGATGTCCCTTTAAACCGCAGCGATAATACTGCTTATGAATATTTACAGACGAACGACAAAGATGTGAAGGAGCTTAAGAAAAAGGATCCGGATGTGGACAGAAAAATAAGAGATTTTATGTGCCGGAATTTTTTTGATATCAGGACTTTTGGAGCGGTCATGACTACTTTTGTAAAAGCTGCATTAAACTGTGGACAAGTTCGGGGACCGGTGCAGCTAGGCTTCGCAAGGAGTATAGATCCGATTGTCAGCCAGGAAGTTACGATTACCAGGGTCGCCATTACGACGGAAAAGGATGCGGAAAATAAGAGCACGGAGATGGGAAGAAAAAATATAGTGCCTTATGGGTTATATCGGGTAGAGGGCTATATATCAGCAAACCTTGCCCGGAAGGTGACAGGATTTTCAGAAGATGATCTGGAATTATTGTGGGAAGCAATCATTAATATGTTTGAGATCGATCATTCTGCAGCCAGAGGAAAAATGGCGGTGCGGGAATTAATTGTTTTTAAACATAGTAAGGAACTTGGCGATTGTCCGGCATACCGGTTGTTTGATGCTGTGGAGGTTAGAAAGAATGAGGATGTACTTTATCCGAGACAATACAAAGATTACTCTGTTATAATTCATGAAGATCAGATACCTTCGACGGTTGAAGTCAGCAGGAAAATATGATGGAATATAAGGAAGAGGATTACCTGATGCTTTCCGGGATACAGCACTTTGCTTTTTGCAGAAGACAGTGGGCCCTGATTCATGTGGAGCAGCAGTGGCAGGAAAATGAACGCACGGTAGAAGGAGAGCTTCTTCATAAAAGGGCCCACGATTCTTTTTATCCCGAAAAAAGAGGGGATATGATCGTCAGCAGAGGACTTCCGGTTCATTCGCGTATCATGGGAGTTAGCGGTGTGTGTGATATCGTTGAGTTTCACAAAGCAGAAGAAGGAATTTACCTGTATGGGCACAATGATTATTACACCGTATATCCGGTAGAATATAAAAAAGGCAGTCCGAAAGACTCGGCCATTGATATTTTACAGTTGACAGCCCAAGCAATGTGTCTGGAAGAAATGTTTTCTGCAAAGATCGAAGAGGGTGCTCTATATTACGGGGAAATCAGGCGTAGAGAGAGGATTGTATTCACTACAGATCTGAGACAGCAGGTGAAAGAAGCATTTAATGAAATGCATGAGATGTTTCATCGGAATTACACTCCCAAAGTCAAATGGTCTAAAAGCTGCAACGCATGCTCGCTAAAAGATATTTGTCTGCCTAGATTGGGAAAAGCAAAGTCTGTAAATGAGTATATCAACAGAGCTGTTTCAGAAGAAGGCGGAAATAGATTTGAGCTGTGAGTATAAGCCGCAGGCGCCGGCGGCGGAATGGAGATTCCATGAAGAAATTATTGAATACCTTGTACGTGACGTCTTCGGACAGTTATCTATCTTTAGATGGAGAAAATGTTGTTGTTCTGGATAAGAATACAGAACAGGGACGTGTCCCCTTACATAATCTCGAGGCTATCGTATCTTTTGGATACCGGGGAATCAGCCCGGCATTGATGGGAGGATGTGCGGAAAGGAATATTTCTCTTTGTTTTCTAAACCCACAAGGAAAGTTCCTTGCAAGAGTCAGCGGAAATGTTCGGGGAAATGTAGTACTGCGTAAGAAACAGTATGAGGTATCAAATATTCCAGAAATATGTCTGGAGGTTGCCAAGAATTGTATAACGGGTAAAATATTTAACTCTCGTTGGGTGCTGGAGCGCGCGGTGAGGGATCATAGTCTTCAAATGGATGCAGACAGAGTAAAAAAGTCTTCAGAGACATTACAGAATTCTTTGAACTATGTTCGTAGTTGTAAGGAAATGGAGCAATTGCGAGGATATGAGGGCGAGGCAGCCAGTGTTTATTTTGGTGTATTTGATCAGATGATTCTACAACAGAAAAAAGAATTTATATTTTCAGGAAGGAATAGACGCCCGCCTTTGGATAAAGTAAATGCTCTGTTATCGTTTGTGTATACTTTGCTGACTAATATGACAACTTCTGCACTGGAAACAGTTGGACTGGATCCGTATGTGGGTTTCATGCATACGGATCGTCCGGGCAGGGTTTCTCTATCTTTGGATCTTATAGAGGAGCTTCGCCCGGTTATGGCGGATCGGTTTGTACTATCCCTGATTAACCGAAAGATGATTACAGGCAGCGATTTTACAACGAAAGAAGATGGAGCTATTCTCATAAAGGATCAGGCACGTAAAAAACTTCTTACAGAGTGGCAGAACAAAAAGAAGGAAGTAATCACGCATCCTTATTTGGAAGATAAAGTTGAATGGGGTATGGTACCCTATGTACAGGCAATGCTTCTGGCGAGGT
Source organism: Diplocloster agilis (assembly GCF_019042275.1). Classification (GTDB taxonomy): domain Bacteria; phylum Bacillota; class Clostridia; order Lachnospirales; family Lachnospiraceae; genus Diplocloster; species Diplocloster agilis. The sequence continues at coordinate 58,255 of NZ_JAHQCW010000026.1, read as the reverse complement.
ATCTGCGGGGAGATTTGGAAGGATATCCTCCCTTTTTCTGGAAGTGATAGTTTTGTACAAGGTTCAATCGAAGGCAGGAGGTTTATATGCTGATTTTGATAACCTATGATGTGAATACCGAGACGTCGGCTGGAAGGGCAAGATTACGAAGAGTTGCAAAGCAATGTGTGAATTATGGAACCCGAGTACAAAATTCTGTATTTGAGTGTATCCTTGATAACGCACAGTTTGTAAAGCTGAAAGCAATATTGAAAGATATTATTGATGAGAATGTAGATAGCCTGCGATTTTATGATCTAGGAAATAAGTATAAAACAAAAGTAGAACATATTGGGATCAGCAGAGGAATAAAAGCGGAAGAGCCTTTGATTTTCTGAGTGCGAACCCTAAGTGAACATAAAAACCCCAGGGGGTTCGCACCTGAAAAAGTGCACAAAAGCTTGGCTGATTGAGTTGATTTGTAATAATTTATTGGAGTTTATTGTTTGAGTTTGGAAAAATAGGTTGAAGTTGTGAAGATTTTATGTGGAATATTTGTGCATTTTTGCTGTCACCGCCTTCGCTGGCGGTGTGGATTGAAATCGTCTGCCACAAAGGCCGGTATGATCCGCATCTGCGTCACCGCCTTCGCTGGCGGTGTGGATTGAAATTTAAAATGGTTGCGGACATAATCTTGATCGTATCCGTCACCGCCTTCGCTGGCGGTGTGGATTGAAATCGGAAAACAAGGTCCGGTGGGTGGGGAATGGTTGTCACCGCCTTCGCTGGCGGTGTGGATTGAAATCGGACGCACGGAAAGATTTACGAGGCCTCAGCAGTCACCGCCTTCGCTGGCGGTGTGGATTGAAATCTACTAAATCACTGAAGCAAGTGGTGGATCAGGAGTCACCGCCTTCGCTGGCGGTGTGGATTGAAATTTGGGATAAGTTTTTTTTGCTGCGCGTATAGACCGGTCACCGCCTTCGCTGGCGGTGTGGATTGAAATCAGGGTCCGCGCCGGCAAAGTAGTGGATTTAATTGTCACCGCCTTCGCTGGCGGTGTGGATTGAAATCCAGGTGGAAATGAGAGTCCATATAAACTGCGGAATCGTCACCGCCTTCGCTGGCGGTGTGGATTGAAATCTAAATTGGATTCTGTTCTGACTGAATTAGTTAATGTCACCGCCTTCGCTGGCGGTGTGGATTGAAATGAATGCAAACGCACGAGTGGGCGGAAGCGGAGGAAGTCACCGCCTTCGCTGGCGGTGTGGATTGAAATAGGCCTTCAGCGATCGAGAATTAACCGATCCTGGTCACCGCCTTCGCTGGCGGTGTGGATTGAAATTTTCTTCTCCATTTTTTCGAAAGGAAGCCGATGGTCACCGCCTTCGCTGGCGGTGTGGATTGAAATATAAAGCCGCTGAAATCAAGGGTGTATGTAATCGTCACCGCCTTCGCTGGCGGTGTGGATTGAAATGCTTACTGACATCGACAATAAACGGCGATCGGAGTCACCGCCTTCGCTGGCGGTGTGGATTGAAATCCGAATGCTGCTTTCGATACTGGCGCATTAAAAATGTCACCGCCTTCGCTGGCGGTGTGGATTGAAATACAAGGAGCTGACGCTGATTAGCTGGAATGGAAGTCACCGCCTTCGCTGGCGGTGTGGATTGAAATTCAATGCGAACAGTACCCGTAAGCCGATTCTCTTGTCACCGCCTTCGCTGGCGGTGTGGATTGAAATCCTCCCTCTGCTACCGTAGGAGCCGCTTGAAGAGTCACCGCCTTCGCTGGCGGTGTGGATTGAAATAAAGTTATTCCAGAAGGAGATATTTATCGGTTGGTCACCGCCTTCGCTGGCGGTGTGGATTGAAATAGGAGTAATATCATTTATAGGCTCTTCAAAAGCGTCACCGCCTTCGCTGGCGGTGTGGATTGAAATGTTGAGTATTACGACGGTGCTGTGGCTGCCGGATGTCACCGCCTTCGCTGGCGGTGTGGATTGAAATTACGAAATGCCAAACATGTCTAAAGAGATGAAGGGTCACCGCCTTCGCTGGCGGTGTGGATTGAAATTGTTGGCTCAACCTGCCAGTATGGGCCACGGGCGTCACCGCCTTCGCTGGCGGTGTGGATTGAAATACAACCCGCGCAGAACCCCATTATCATCATCCTTGTCACCGCCTTCGCTGGCGGTGTGGATTGAAATCGTCAGTTTCGGGTCTGTTAAAGAGGTGGCCGAGTCACCGCCTTCGCTGGCGGTGTGGATTGAAATAGGTATTACTGCCCAGCAGATCGATCGATATATCGTCACCGCCTTCGCTGGCGGTGTGGATTGAAATCGGAAAAGCAAGCTAATTCCGGTGTCGAATCAAAGTCACCGCCTTCGCTGGCGGTGTGGATTGAAATCATCAGACACCCTCCTATCCTTTTATGATACCCCGTCACCGCCTTCGCTGGCGGTGTGGATTGAAATTCCTTTCCTGCATTTTGTGCGGAACAACATTGCTGTCACCGCCTTCGCTGGCGGTGTGGATTGAAATTTGCAGGAGCCGCCTTATTTACATTCGGCTTGCGTCACCGCCTTCGCTGGCGGTGTGGATTGAAATACGCCATGATCAAATGCACAGAGCAGATGTTTGAAGTCACCGCCTTCGCTGGCGGTGTGGATTGAAATATGTCAACGGTGGCTATCTCCAAATACATCTCGGTCACCGCCTTCGCTGGCGGTGTGGATTGAAATCATTGGTCATAGCCGGGAAGCGCTTATCATTTCCGTCACCGCCTTCGCTGGCGGTGTGGATTGAAATATCCCGCCGGTAAGCTGCCGGCGGGGGGGAAGGAGGTCACCGCCTTCGCTGGCGGTGTGGATTGAAATGGTTGCGAAATGACGTTGTCGAATCAATACATAACGTCACCGCCTTCGCTGGCGGTGTGGATTGAAATCGCAGATCCGAACATATCCGCCAGAGATTTTCCAGAGTCACCGCCTTCGCTGGCGGTGTGGATTGAAATCCGGTATAACTCAATATATGATTCCAACGGCATTGGTCACCGCCTTCGCTGGCGGTGTGGATTGAAATATGCATCATACTTCGGATTCCCGCCGCTGAGAGTGTCACCGCCTTCGCTGGCGGTGTGGATTGAAATATGCATTCCGCTACCTATACGCAGCTGCAGAAACGTCACCGCCTTCGCTGGCGGTGTGGATTGAAATAAGAAATTGCTGCCGATCCAGCCGTTGCGGGTGCAGTCACCGCCTTCGCTGGCGGTGTGGATTGAAATATATTCGAATAGCTTAATATGTTTTTCGATAATGTCACCGCCTTCGCTGGCGGTGTGGATTGAAATATTTGCAGCCCCGACAGCGCGCTTTTGTGCTACGCGTCACCGCCTTCGCTGGCGGTGTGGATTGAAATCGCATCCGGCACAAATAAGAAGAAGATTTTTGTCGTCACCGCCTTCGCTGGCGGTGTGGATTGAAATTCCCTACTTCGCCATTTACGCAGTATGTGGATGCAGTCACCGCCTTCGCTGGCGGTGTGGATTGAAATTTATGAGGAGTGTTTAGAATATTGTGAACAAAGGGTCACCGCCTTCGCTGGCGGTGTGGATTGAAATCTTTAGTCCCGAAGAATGCTACGAATTTTTAAACGTCACCGCCTTCGCTGGCGGTGTGGATTGAAATTTATAATAATCGCATTCATACCCATCCCCTTTCAGGTCACCGCCTTCGCTGGCGGTGTGGATTGAAATTTTCAGACAAATTCATGTTTGTCTGAGTAATTCTGTCACCGCCTTCGCTGGCGGTGTGGATTGAAATAAGAAAAATATCAAACAGCAGCAGGTGCCGGTAAGAGTCACCGCCTTCGCTGGCGGTGTGGATTGAAATTCCAAAAATATCGTCACTATAACCTTCAAATTTTGTCACCGCCTTCGCTGGCGGTGTGGATTGAAATAATATTCCGCTTCTGCTTAACCCAGATTGTATCGGTCACCGCCTTCGCTGGCGGTGTGGATTGAAATTTAAGCCATTGGCTCAACTTTGTACTACAATCATCGTCACCGCCTTCGCTGGCGGTGTGGATTGAAATCAGCAGCTCTACGTCCTGTTTCTGCTTCCATATGTCACCGCCTTTGCTGGCGGTGTGGATTGAAATAAGACGATGCGAGTTGAAACACCCGCCCCCTGACGTCACCGCCTTTGCTGGCGGTGTGGATTGAAATATGTCTACTGGATTTACGATGGAATTCAGAGTAAGTCACCGCCTTTGCTGGCGGTGTGGATTGAAATCCCCCAGGAAGAACGAAGAGATATTGTTGCGCTGTGTCACCGCCTTTGCTGGCGGTGTGGATTGAAATCAGCGACACAGAGGAGGCATACGAAATTATCCTGGTCACCGCCTTTGCTGGCGGTGTGGATTGAAATCAAACAACGTATTGATCGGGTCACCGCTGACCAGTCACCGCCTTTGCTGGCGGTGTGGATTGAAATGTGCGTGTGAATATGGAGGAGATTACAACTCTTCCGTCACCGCCTTCGCTGGCGGTGTGGATTGAAATGTATAAGGCCCAGCAATCCCTGTAGTGCTAAATCGTCACCGCCTTCGCTGGCGGTGTGGATTGAAATCAGTAGCCAGAGGCGGATATGCCGGGGCATACATAGTCACCGCCTTCGCTGGCGGTGTGGATTGAAATCCGGAGCAGACGGATCACTGGATCTGACACAAGTCACCGCCTTCGCTGGCGGTGTGGATTGAAATCGATACCCGATAGATTAAAAAACACGTTGTTGCAGGTCACCGCCTTCGCTGGCGGTGTGGATTGAAATCCGTCGGATGGACTGGCGGTGTACACAGAATTAGTCACCGCCTTCGCTGGCGGTGTGGATTGAAATTTTCGGCTGTACAGCCAGCCGGACGGATCGGAAGTCACCGCCTTCGCTGGCGGTGTGGATTGAAATAATCGTTCAAGTTCACCTTTTATCACATAAAAAAGTCAGTGCCTATACTGGGAGTGTCAGATAATTAATTCTATTTCCTCTCCCGTCTTCCCCATCACAATATAATGGGTTTGGCGCAGTACACAATACAAACCCGAATTATGAGTGGTATGGGTCGTATTCCTATCGGACAGGGAAAGAAGAATGGTACTATGAATACCTGCTGAAACCAATGGGCATTTTAAGCAGTCCGGTATTTTTGGAGCGGTGAAAGGAAAATTTGTTTATTTAATACTGTTTCTAAATTCCAACAGCGTGTATAATAACGATAAGGGTGTATCATACCAGTAAAGAGCGATTCATACCAATAAAGGTATCATACCGGAAGGGCCCCCTGGATTAAAACTAGAAGAAATGAAAAGGAGAGTGGGTTTATGGAACAAATATATACAGCGGATGAGAAGCGCTATGAGAAAATGGAATATAACCGGTGCGGGAAAAGCGGAATTAAGCTGCCGGTTATTTCCCTGGGCTTCTGGCATAACTTTGGTGTGCATAACGATTTTGACAATATGAGAAAGATGTGTTTTACGGCGTTTGATGAGGGGATCACCCATTTTGATCTGGCCGATAACTACGGGCCATATCCGGGAAGCGCGGAGGAGAATTTTGGCCGTATTCTGGCAAAGGATCTGAAACCATACCGCGACGAACTGATTATCAGCACGAAGGCGGGCTATGAAATGTGGGACGGCCCTTACGGAAACTGGGGGAGCAAAAAGCATCTGGTCGCCGGTCTGGATCAGAGCCTGCGGCGTATGGGGTGTGATTATGTGGATATATTCTATCATCACCGTATGGACAAGGAGACGCCGCTGGAAGAGACCATGGAGGCTTTAAACGGCATTGTTAAGAGCGGAAAAGCACTCTATATCGGAGTATCCAACTATGATAAAGAATACACGGAAAAAGCAATTCACATGTTAAGGGAGTTGAAATGTCCGTTTATTATCAATCAGAGAAGGTATTCCATATTTGACAGAACCATCGAAGAGGATGGGGTGAAAGAGTTCGCTTATGAAAATGGGATTGGTGTGATCGTATTCAGCCCTCTGGCGCAGGGGCTGCTTACGGACAAATATCTGCATGGGATACCGTCGGACAGCAGGATTGCCAAAGATCCCCGGTTTTTGAAAGCCGACAGCTTGACGAAGGAGCGCTTATGTCAGATCGGGGCTTTGAATGAGATCGCCAAAGAGCGGGGACAGTCGCTGGCACAGATGGCGTTGGCCTGGACGGTGAAGGACAGCAAAATCTGCAGCGCGTTGATCGGGGCTTCTTCTCCCGAGCAAATTAAAGAAAATGCGGCCGGCATTATGAATCATACGTTTACGGATGAGGAAATCAGAAAAATCGATCAGATCAGCCGCGGGATGGGCGTTTAGAAGTATGAATTGAGCGGTAAGGGATATTCCTGAGAATGGAAGGATAGGAGCAGGCCGGAATAAGAGCGGTCCCCGGATGGGGGCTACACTCGTTCCAGCCTGCTCCTGTTTTAACGTAACGGAGTTTTCTTAATTTTAATTATGGTATTGGAAAGTAATACGTTCAGAATAGGAGTGCTCCGTCAAAGGAATGGTTTCGATGGGCTGGTGCGGTAAGGATGTCTGAACTACTCTCTGATCCACAGCCAAATCTTTGCAATCCGGGAACGTTTTGCATATAAGCTGCGGCGCAGCATCTCATATTTTTGTATCATGAATTCCAATGAAAATTCAGGCAGCTGTTTCTCTGCGTAACAGGCTTTCCGGGTATCTTCCAATATTTCCCCAAACATGCCCGCGGGCAGATCCGGATATTTGCCGGTCAGGATTCGCGCCCATTCTTCATTGGGATACTCCGGTTTCTCCGGCAGTCCATCCAGCGTAAGCAAACGGCTGATACTCAGATAAGTTTGCCGAATCCGTTCATTGATCTCATTTGTGTGATTACCAAACCGGTGGTATGCCCGCAGCGACTTAATGATCCCCAATGCTATGGCGGAAAGCGCTAGGATGCCCGTAATGATCCAGCCGATGTAGGGGAAGAGTATTGTAAATAAACGGGAAGTCCCGTTTGCAAAATCCGAACCGTCTTCCGAACCGTCCGCAGTAGCACCGGTGTCAGAAGCGGCGGAGGGAACAGGCGTGGCCGAAGGGGTAGGTGTTGGCGTGGCCCCATTGTCCTCGGAATCCTGATTTTCAGGGCCGGCAAAAGGCGTCCCGTCTCCGAAATCAACCCGATCAAATCCCGGGGTAGCTTCTGCCATGAGCCAGCCGATATTATCGATGTATAATTCCACCCAGGCATGGGCGTCCTCGGATGTGACAACCGCCTGATAAGTTCCGTTATCCTTTTTCTGAAATTCACCGGGGGATACCCGGTAGCCGGAAACAAAGCGTGCCGGAATGCCGTTCATGCGCAGCATCAGTACGGCCGTGGTTGCGTAATGTACGCAGAAGCCCTTTTTATTGTGGTAAAAGAAATATTCTGCAAAATCCCTGCCGACCGGCACCCGCCCGGGAGACGTGTCATAGGTAGTCTGTTCCTTTAGAAGGGAAAGCACATGGTGCACCGTGGTGATAGGATCTTCCGAAGCAGTCCGGGCCACATCTTCCTGAAATTGTTTCCGCAGGCGATCCGGTACCTGCAGATAGGTTTTGTTTACATAGTCATTATACAGTCTTTTTAAATCAGAATCTTTTATCCCTTCAACCTCTATTTTTGAGCCGATCGGAATATAGTTCACTATAAAAAGTGGGTCGTATGCCACAGAATAACTGGATTCCTGATTTCCATAAATATAGGAATCGGCACACAGGGTCATATCGTCCTCGTAGTAACTGACGTACGGTGTATAATAATAAGACGGATCTGCGTTCATAAGCTCGATATCCAGATTCTGGTATCGGTTAGACTCTTTGACCGCCTCCACATTCATATAATAATTAGGATAGGAAATATTTCTTATAAATGCCCCCGGATTATCGGCCCGGACAGCAGAGAATTGTTCCTGGAATCTGTCAGAGTCGGCCGGTTCCCAACCCAGATTGGTATATTCCGCACCGATATAGCCTTCCAGATAAATATTAAGCACAGGCGCTTCACCAGCCAGAGTCAGCCGCAGGTCATTGGACACGGTTCCTGCCAGGCTGGATATCCGGGCCAGGTCTCCGGAACCTACTCCCCGCTCCGTATAAGCGCTGCCGGGATCAAAAGGGTCGATCCTGGTCAGGTAACTGTTGAAGGTCCGTTTTAGTTCCAGACGGTTTTCCAGACTCTTCTCAATCAGCGGTGTCAGAAAGGCCAGTCCGACGGAAAGGCTTAAGACAATCATAAGCAGCATAACCGGGCCGGATTTTTTCTGAATGTGAGTTTCTGCCGCCCGGCCCCATTTTTTGCCGCCTCGGACAGAGATGGAGAGAAGGGCGGATAAGAAGATCAGGATTCCGGACGCGGTATCCGCGGATGTCCCGATACAGAACGGCCAGAGAAAACCGGCACCCAGTATCAGAAGATATCCATAACTGCGCTTTGGCCGTAAGAGGAGCCAGGAGAGCAGCGGACAAAACGGGAGGAATAGGGCAGACATTGCAGCCGTTCCGGAGAAAGACTGGATCTCGTTGTACAGGGGAGGCAGGGTATAAGAACTGCCGAAGTACTCATTTACCTGGGTCAGTATAGAGCTGAAGGTCCAAAAGAGCCCCTCCCGGATGGAATCCCCATACAGCCGGAAAAACAGCAGATAGAGCAAAATTCCCGCCGGCAGGCAAAAACGCCACGCTTTAGGAAGATAAAAGGTCAGACAGGAGAAAAACGCTGCGAAGGCCAGGACATATACGGTGAGCGGCACAAAAATGGGGATGGAAAAACAGGAGGCGGTGGTAAACACCATCCCCAGAATTCCCAGGCACAGGATGACGGATAAGAAGAAATAATCGATTAAGGAACGGCGGCGGGGGCTCTCTTCAAGATCCGTAAAAGTGGTGCGGATCTCAAGACCATTGCCGGACTTCCTATTTTTCGTAATCATTTTCATAGGCATTAAAGATATAACTCCAAGGTTTCCAGTTGACTTTTTAAATCAGCCGGAGAAAATACGGCGATTACTTCACCGTTTGTCTTCAGTTCCAAATCCGTATTCAGAACCAGTATGCTGGCGAAGTTCATATTCGGATAGGCGTCTTCATATTCGAACAGAGCATTCGGGCTAAAGGAAGAAACATCAGGAGCCAGCAGTCTGCGAATCATTTCGTAGAACGTTTCCTCGTCTTTGACCAGAGTTCTGACGATTTCCCGCCCGGCCCGGTCCGGCCAGGCGACATAGTGGCTGCAGGAGATGGAAAGCAGAGCTTTGGAAAAGGATACGGCTGTTTCCAACATACTGTTCCATTGTTCCGGTGCGGTCGGCCAATCCGTACCTTCCAAAAGGATCAGAACGGCAGCTCCCACAGGCTGGCTAAACTCTTTGACATACAGCGCATCCTCCCGGGCGCTTAATTTCCAGTGTATTTGTTCCGGCCGGTCACCGGGCCGGTATTCCCGGATATCGAATATTTCGGAAGGATCGTCACCGGGCCGGTCTCTGGCAAATTCATCACTGTCCATCAGAAAGTTTTGTATTTTGTTCCCGGCACAAATATTTACAGGGTACGCGGCGGGAAGAATATAAACTTCCGAGGGCTGTTCGACGCGTATGCGGAAAAAAAAGAGCTTTAGGTAATCGTAGATCCGGAAGGAATGAATCCGGATATCCAACCGCCCGCAGTAGGAAGGGTTTATTCGATAGGCAATCCGGCGCTCAGATCTGCCATCGATGCCGGCTTCTATTTTCAATCGCTGCACCTGATCGGAATTGCCATATCTGCATTCCAGACCGATACGGATATACGGGACCGGCAGGAGGGAGCGGTTCTGGATACGCAGCTCGACGGGTATTTCCTCACCGCGCTCCGCCATGGCAACAGGCGTATGGCATTCTGCCCGGACACAGCGGTGCAGATACCAGGACATCAGCAGGCAGAAGACAGGGAGAACCAGCTCGCAGGCCAGAAGCGGGACGCCCCCGGGCCATCGGAACATAATCTGCAGATAAAAGGTTCCTGCCAGCAAAAGCACATAGATCAGAATACTCATTCCGATACCTCTTTTTTAGCGGCCTCTTTACGCCCGGTCTTTTTTGGGGTTGGCGAGGGGGTGTTTTTTAAGATTTCCCGAATGATATCTTCTGTCCGTATATGTCCGGCACGTGCTTTGGCGTTCAAGTGGATACGGTGACAAGCCACATCCGGGAATACGAAGGCCGCGTCCGCCGGAATACAGAAATCCCGACCGGCCAGATAGGCGGTGGCTTTTGCCATTTTAGCTAACGCTATGGTACCTCTGGGGCTTAAGCCGGTCTGGATCAGCGGATGATTCCTGGTAGCAGTGACCAGCCTGCCGATATAGTCGTACAGCACATCATGCACGAAGACTGCCTGTACCTCACCCTGCATTTGTATCAGCATGTCCGGGCTGATGACCGGCTGTATTTTCTCATAAGCCTTTTTATCAAAGGTCCCTTTGACGATCTCAATTTCATCCTTGATATCCGGATATCCCATGGTGATGCAGATAAAAAAGCGGTCCAGCTGGGACTCCGGCAGCATCTGGGTGCCTGCGGAGCCAAATGGATTCTCCGTGGCGATGACCACAAAAGGATCCGGAACCGGATGGGTCACCCGGTCTACCGTGACTTTTCCTTCCTCCATAACCTCCAGCAACGCGGATTGAGTTTTGGGAGACGCCCGGTTGATCTCATCGGCCAGAAACAGATTACACATGATGGCTCCCGGCTGGTATTCGAACAGGCCGGTTTCCTTCTGAAACATCGTAAAGCCTGTGATGTCCGCCGGCAGGACATCCGGGGTAAACTGAACCCGGTGCTGGAGCATACCCATGCTTCTGGAGAAGGCTACGGCCATGGTGGTCTTGCCGACGCCCGGAATATCTTCTATTAATATATGTCCTCCGGCCAGGATGGCAGATAATACTTTGCGGATACAGTCGTCCTTGCCGATGACGGCTTTTTTTACTTCATCCATAATCTGAACGGCGGTGCTGCTGGTAACTGGCATAACGGTTCATCCTCTCTGGTGAGCTGCTGTGTAACGGTTTCCTTAGTCTATACTTGCAGAATTTGATTTTGGTAATGGCAGTCTTTTAATAACATTATAGCATGCTTGTGTATAGTTATCATATACTTTGGAGTTGGCTACAGGTCAAGAAAGTTTTTATTAATGTTTTGTGAATATTGATAAAATTTTAACAATATGACGAAAGGGGACATGTCCATTCCGGTTTGGGACATGTCCATTTTAATTTGGGACATGTCCAAATCAGTCTGGGACATGTCCGTTTTGACTTGGGACATGTCTATTTCGATGTTGTCTATTTCGCCTATTTCCACATTTCTAATGGCAAGGCCATTGAAATCAAAAGGAAAGCAATTTATAATATCAACTAGAAGCATTCACAATATACGAAGTGCGCAAACCATATTTGCGCACGGAAAAGGGATGGACAGGAAAGGAGCCTATAGGGATTTTAATATGACAAAAGAAGAATTGGCGCTGGAAATCGTGGAACGTTTAAAAAAGGAATACCCGGATGCCGGATGCACGCTTGAGTACGCCCCGGATCAGGCCTGGAAGCTTCTGGTAAGTGTGCGCCTGGCGGCGCAGTGCACAGATGCCAGAGTGAACGTGGTGGTTCAGGATTTGTATAAAAAATTCCCCGACGTGGAAGCGTTGGCAGATGCCGGGGTGGAGGAGATCGAGAAAATCGTAAAGCCCTGCGGGTTGGGCCATAGCAAGGCCAGGGATATTAACGCCTGTATGAGGGAGCTGCGTGACCTGTACGGCGGCAGGGTGCCCGATGATTTCAACGCGCTGTTAAAGCTTCCGGGAGTCGGAAGAAAAAGTGCGAACCTGATTATGGGCGATGTGTTTGGCAAGCCGGCGATTGTGACCGATACCCATTGTATCCGGCTGGTGAACCGGATGGGGCTGGTAGATCAGGTCAAGGACCCGAAGAAAGTGGAGATGGCCCTTTGGAAACTGATTCCTGCCGAAGAGGGCAGTGATTTTTGCCACAGGCTGGTTTATCATGGAAGGGATATCTGCACGGCCCGGACAAAGCCCCATTGTGAAAAATGCTGTCTGGCCGATATCTGTGCCAAAGCCGGAGTTTCCTGATAAAAGACCTTGATTCCATAATGCGGGGAGAAAACCGGCACGGGAATTAGCGGGGTATCACGGGAATCAGCCGAAAATCAGCGGAATAACGCCGTACTTGACAAAAACCTAAAATCCGATTATGATAGGCGTATCTTATTTGAAACTCCGCCGGTGACAGCATTCAGGCAGAGTAAAACAGAAAAGGAATATCATATAAAAACAACGGTTGTGAAAAAGAGGAGTACGTATCACACGCCTGTCAGAGAGGACGGTCCATGGGCTGGAAGGCTGTCCGGGAAACGGGATACGGAAGGTAGCTTTGGAACCGGAAGACTGAAACGCGCTGCCGCGGTAAGTCTTACCCGTCTTGTCCGCGTTAACAGACAGACTGAGATATATGCCCTATAGCCGGCATATAAGATAAGGTGGTACCGCGAGACATTCGCCCTTTGCATTATGCAGGGGCGTTTTTTATTCTATAGGAAAGTGCGCCTATGGAATAAAAGCCCTCCGGGGGAGATTGCACTGCGGCGGAAAGTAAAATGCCGCTTACGCGGTCCGCCGCAGGCGGAGAGTTTCACAAGCGAAACTCTCTTTCATTCACTTGAAATTATATTGCGTTATAAAAGAAGGGAGAAACCAATGAGTAAAGAATTAAGCAAGACCTATGATCCGAGGGACATTGAGCCCAGATTGTATGAAAAATGGGAAACCCGCAAGTATTTTCACGCGGAGGTGGACAGGAGCAAGAAGCCGTTTACCATCGTGATGCCTCCGCCCAACATTACCGGCCAGCTGCATATGGGACATGCGTTGGACAATACCTTACAGGATATCCTGATCCGCTATAAGAGAATGCAGGGCTACAACGCGCTGTGGCAGCCCGGCTGCGATCACGCCAGTATCGCTACCGAGGTCAAGATCACGGAGCAGCTGAAAAAAGAGGGCATTGACAAGGAAGATCTGGGCCGGGAAAAATTTCTGGAAAGAGCCTGGCAGTGGAAAGAGGAATACGGCGGACGCATCGTCAGCCAGCTGAAGAAGATGGGTTCCTCCGCGGACTGGGACAGAGAGCGCTTTACAATGGACGAGGGCTGTTCCAAAGCGGTGGAAGAAGTATTCCTGAAATTCTATGACGAGGGACTGATCTATAAAGGAAACCGGATCGTCAACTGGTGCCCGGTCTGCCAGACAACCATATCCGACGCGGAAGTAGAGCATGAGGAACAGACCGGCCATTTCTGGCACATCAAATATCCCATCGTGGGAAGCGATGACTTCGTAACGGTGGCTACGACCAGACCGGAGACCATGCTGGGAGATACGGCGCTGGCGGTACATCCCGATGATGAACGCTACAGCCATCTGATCGGCAGAAGCGTCATCCTGCCTCTGGTGAACAGGGAAATCCCGGTCGTAGCGGACAGCTACGTGGACAGGGAATTCGGCACCGGAGTGGTGAAGATTACGCCGGCCCATGACCCGAACGACTTTGAAGTGGGAAAACGTCATGACCTGCCGGTGATCAATGTGTTAAACGATGACGCCACCATCAATGAAAACGGAGGCAAATACGCCGGGATGGAGCGCTATGAGGCCCGGAAGCTGATCGTCCGGGAGCTGGAGGAACAGGGCCTTCTGGTGAAGGTGGAAGAGCATGTTCATAATGTAGGAACCCATGACCGCTGTGGAACCACCGTAGAACCCATGGTAAAACAGCAGTGGTTTGTAAAAATGGAGGAACTGGCGAAACCGGCCATCGAAGCGCTGAAAACCGGCGACCTTCAGTTTGTGCCCGACCGGTTTGACAAGATCTATCTGCACTGGCTAGAAAATATCCGCGATTGGTGTATCTCCAGACAGCTGTGGTGGGGCCACCGGATACCGGCCTACTACTGCGACCAGTGCGGGGAGATGGTAGTGGCAAAAGAAGCCCCCGAGGCCTGCCCGAAGTGCGGCTGCACGCATATGACCCAGGACCCGGATACGTTAGACACCTGGTTCAGTTCGGCCCTGTGGCCCTTCTCTACGCTGGGATGGCCGGAGAAGACGGAAGACCTGGACTATTTCTATCCGACGGATGTGCTGGTGACCGGGTATGATATCATCTTCTTCTGGGTAGTCCGCATGGTATTTTCCGGCTACGCGCATACCGGGAAATCCCCGTTCCACACAGTTCTGATCCATGGGCTGGTGAGGGATTCGAACGGACGTAAGATGAGTAAGTCCCTCGGAAACGGCATCGACCCGCTGGAAGTGATCGACAAATTCGGAGCGGACGCATTAAGGCTTACCCTGGTAACCGGAAACGCGCCGGGAAATGATATGAGGTTTTACTGGGAGCGTGTGGAATCCAGCAGAAACTTTGCTAACAAATTGTGGAACGCGGCCAGATTTATCATGATGAACCTGGAGGACCGGGACATCGAGACGCCGGAGGATTTCCATCTGAAACTGGCGGACCGCTGGATCTTATCCAAAGTAAATACTTTGGCAAAAGAAGTTACCGACAATATGGACCGGTATGAACTGGGAATCGCCGTTCAGAAGGTTTATGATTTTATATGGGATGAATTCTGCGACTGGTATATTGAGATTGCCAAGTACCGGATGTACAGCAGGGAATACGATGAGGACTCTGCGGATTACGCGCTGTGGACCTTAAAGACCGTGCTGACGCAGGCGTTAAAATTGCTGCATCCGTTTATGCCGTTCATTACGGAGGAAATCTTCTGCACACTGCATCCGGATCAGGAGTCGATCATGATCTCCGACTGGCCGGTATACCAGGAATGCTGGAACTACGCGATAGCCGAAGAGATGATGGACGCGGTAAAAGACGTGGTCAGAGGCATTCGAAACGTCCGAGCGGATATGAATGTTCCGATGAAGAAAAAAGTGCGGGTATTTATCGTTTCCGACAACCGCGGCACCTGCGAGATGTTCGAGACGGTGAAGAACTCCTTTAAAATTCTGGTGGGAGCCAGCAAGATACGTGTGCAGACGGATAAAAAAGGGATCGGTGAGGACGCGGTATCCATAGTGACGCCGAAGGCCACGATTTATATGCCTTTGGAGGAACTGGTGGACAAGGAAAAAGAGAAGGCCCGCCTTACGAAAGAAATGGAGCGGCTGGAAAAAGAGCTGGCAAGAGTAAAGGGGATGTTGAGCAACGCGAATTTCCTGAGCAAAGCGCCTGCGCATAAGATAAAGGAAGAAGAAGAAAAACTCAGCAAATATGCGCAGATGATGGAGCAGGTTATGGAGCGTTTGGCGTTCTGGAAATAAAGATGGAGTCAAAGTATGAAAAAAGAATCGATCGTAACTGTTATGAACCGGCTGTCGTTGCTGTTCCATGCAATCTTGTCGATTCTGGTCTATTTTATCATCGAGGCAGCCTCCAGGCATTCCGCGGCGGCTGCCTGGAGGTTCATGACGAAAAGCCCTCTGGTATTTTTATATAACGCGTTTATGATTTTTATGACGCTGATGTTCGTGTATCTGTTCCGGCGAAGGACTTTTGTACGGGCATTGATCGGCGGGCTTTGGCTGATTCTGGGGATCGTCAACGGTATCGTCCTGGCTAACCGGGTGACGCCGTTGACGGGACCTGATTTCAAGCTGATCTTCGACGCGGCGGAGGTCCTGGGGGCCTATATGAGCCCGCTGAAAGTGATCGGGGCGGCGGCCGGATTGGCGGCCGTGGTGGCGGGTATGGTGATCCTATACCGGAAAGCTCCGAAGTATCAGGGGAAAATGTACTACCTTCGAAATGCCGGGATGGCGGTTTTCGTCTGTGTCCTTTTTGGAGTGACGACCCATTTGGCGCTGAACAACCGGGTGCTGTCGTCCTACTTTGGAAATATTGCGTTTGCCTATGAGGATTATGGATTTCCGTATTGTTTCACCAGCACGCTGTTCGGAACCGGAATGGACGCGCCCCACGACTATTCGGACCGATCCATCCGCAAAATTTTGTCCAGCGAAGGTGATGTAAAGGAAACTATGCCGGGGGATATGGATTTCCCGAATATTATATTCGTACAGCTGGAGTCTTTTTTTGACCCGCGGGAAGTGGAGTTTTTGGAAATGTCGGAGGACCCGATCCCGAATTTCCGCGCGTTGATGCAGAAGTATTCCTCCGGTTACTACAAGGTGCCGTCTGTCGGCGCCGGGACTGCGAACACGGAGTTCGAGACGATTACCGGCATGAATCTGAGAGATTTCGGGCCGGGGGAGTATCCTTATAAGACAATTTTGCAGAAAACCACCTGCGAAAGCATGGCGTACGATCTGAAGGAGCTGGGTTACAGCGCCCACGCCATTCATAACAATACGGCCAGTTTCTATGACCGGCGGGATGTATTTTCCAAATTGGGGTTTGATACTTTTACCTCAAGGGAAATGATGGATATCAAGGAGGTAACGCCCAACGGCTGGCCCAAGGACGAGATCCTGGTGGAGTGCATCCTGGATGCGCTGAAGGCGACGCCGGGGCAGGACTATGTATTTACCATAACCGTCCAATCGCACGGGGACTATCCAGAGGAGCCGCTTCTTGAGAATCCGAAAATCAAAGTCAGCGGCCCGGATACGGAAGGACGGAGGAACGCCTGGGAATACTATGTGAATCAGGTTTATGAGGTGGATGCTTTTGTGGGCCATCTGGTGGAAGCGCTGGAAGCTTACGGAGAGGACACCGTACTGTTTCTGTATGGGGATCATCTGCCTACGATGGGGCTGAAGGTAAATGAGGTCAAGAGCAGATATCTGTTCGAAACGGAATATGTCATCTGGGATAATATCGGCCTTGCGAAAAAGGACCAGACGCTTACGGCCTATCAGGCGGGCGCTGAGGTGCTAAAGCAGATCGGGATTCAGAAAGGCACTATATTTACCTACCACCAGACCCGGAGAAAAACCAAACATTATCTGGTGGATCTGCAGGAACTGCAGTATGATATGCTGTATGGGAAGCAGTACGTGTATGGACAGGAGAGCCCTTATGAGCCTACGGATCTGCAGATGGGCGTGAAACCGGTGGTTATTGATCAGGTGTTTGTGGGACATAATGGGAAAATTTACGTCCAGGGCAAGAATTTTACCGAGAACAGCCGGATCGTGATTAACGGGGAGCCGGTGGAGACTTTGTTTATTCATTCGGGAGTATTGCGGCCGCTGGATGCGAAGCTTAAGTCCGGCGATCAGGTGCAGGTGCAGCAGGTCAGTTCGAAGAATACCTTGCTGTATTCTTCCGGGGAATGGGTATACCGGTAGAGGATTGGTATTTTATTATATAATTAAAATAACCGCTTAGTTTGAGGCTAAGACGGTTATTTTTTTCGCTAACAGCGTTACCATTTATCATAATGAACCGATGCCGCTTCCCAACGGGAACGCAATTCCTTTTCCTCATCCGGCCATCCAAACGCAATCACAGAAACGGGATCCAGCTTGCAGGGGAGTGCTAATTGTTCAATTAGCAGCTTTCGCCAAGCCGAATTGGGCGCGACGCCGCACCAAACGCCTCCAAGACCCAGGCCGTGAATACTGAGCAGTATATTTTGTGCAGCGGCGGCACAATCTGCATACAAGAACTCTTTTATTCCCTCCACATTTTTATCTCCGCAGACAACGATCGCTCCCGCGCAGAATTCCAACATGACGGCATTGGGATTATGCCGGGCCAGCATGGATAGAACACTTTTATCTCTGATCACAATAAAATGGTATGGACGCTTATCCTTTGCCGTAGGAGCGCACATGCCCGCATAAAGAATGGCGGTTACCATTTCCCCGCTAACCGGATTGGCGTTGAATTTTCGTATACTTTGCCGTGTTTTTATGGCGGTGAGCACATCCAGTTCCGATCTGATATCGGCAAGCTTATCAGACTCCTCCGCGACGGCTTTTAAGTCTTCCACGGACATGGTGATATTCGCGGTCATTATCTGCCCATGAAACCCAATGTACTTTTGCATCGCTTTATCTAAAACCATAATAGATTTCCCATTGCCGCGGGAAAGCAGTTTACCTCGGTATTCAATGCCATTGATTGTTCCACTTACATAAATGGTTCCTTTGGATTTACAAAATACCTCTCTTGCGTTGAACGGTATTTCAACGATTGTCAGTCTGCCTGCGTCATCCTTTTTGATTTGAGCAACAAATCGTTCCATGCATGATACGCCCCTTCCATGTTTGCTTTTTATCAAAGCAGTATTATTCCCAATAAACGAGATCGGCGCTAAAATAAATTATCCCAATATACAAATTAGTAATCAAAGCAGTATTCTGCTTAAATGTCCCGGTAGCAAATTAAGTGACAATGAAACCTAAGGTAGGGATAAATATACTTAATAAAGATTTTAATGTTTTCTATTTTAATAACAGCGCGCGGAAATGTCAAACAACTCATGCAGCGTCAGCACATCAGCACATCATGCCGCGGTCCACAGTCTTTTTGTTCGTCGGGGTATCAGGAACTTACGAACATACATAGGCCGCCTTTTTCAGAATGCTTTTTCACCGGCCCCATGTTATAATAAAACAATATTTACACAGAACCACAAATCGAAACATTTCAATACACTCAATGAAAAATAACGTGAGATAGCAGAGAAAAAGTGATTGTAAGATTTTCGTAAGAAATATACCCGCGGGTTTGTAAGATATCCATATTATGATAGGATTGTTCTTAAGGAGGAGATCAGATGAACGGATGTGTACTGGTCGTAGACGACGACAAAGAGATTGTAAAGGCCATATCGATCCTGCTGGAAAAGGAAGGCTACACGGTTCAAAAAGCCTACGACGGCCTGGAAGCATTGCAGAAGATCGCGGAATATCCGGTACAGTTGATATTAATCGATGTGATGATGCCGAAGCTTGACGGCCTGTCCGCAGTGATGAAGATACGGGAAAAAAAGAATCTGCCGATCATTGTCTTAAGCGCCAAGAGTGAGAATACGGATAAAGTCCTGGGACTTTCCATGGGAGCCGATGATTATGTGACCAAACCGTATGATCCCCAGGAATTGGTGGCCCGGGTGCGCAGCCATCTGAGGAGGTATACCAGCCTGGGAGACATCCATGCGTCGGTGGTATCCAGTGAGATCTTCAATGGCCGTCTCAGCTACCGGACCGATGAGCGTGTGTTATATGCGGACCAGGAGCCGGTTAAGCTGACTGCTACGGAGACGAAGATCGTCGATCTGCTGATGCGGAATCTGGGCAGAGTATTTCCGGCCGAAGAGATTTACCGGAGGGTATGGGAAGAAGAGGCCTTCGCTCCGGAAAATACGGTTATGGTCCATATCAGACGTATCCGGGAAAAAATTGAACTCAATCCAAAAGAACCAGAATATATAAAGGTGGTGTGGGGAATTGGCTACAAAATGGAAAAGCATCATTAGTTTTACCGCGTTTTTTCTGGGGATCACTCTGTTACTGTCCGGTGTCATAGATTCCGTCTATTTATTATCCTCCAGAACCTCATGGAAGGCACAGATCAGGGAGGCCTTTGAGGAAGATTATCAGAATACCGGAGAATTCCGCCGTCAGATGGCGGATTACCTGGAAAATTTTCTGGGGATGGCCACCGGCGGCCCCCTCTGGGGAAATGTCTATCGGGAATATTACGGTTACTACGATGATTATACCTACAATAACATGGAGGGGGTATACGCGGTTGAGAGCGGAACCGGCGATTGGAGCTGGAACTTTAGCGAAGAGTATCCGAATGAAGTTGCCGAAGCGATCGGAGGTTACAGCAGCGATTATGATGAATACGGCGGTTATGAGTACGGTGATTTAGAAGACAGTGATTACAGCTCCAAAGAAGAAAACAAGAAGAGAGCCGAACGGTATCACAATGCGATCAAAGATGACAAGAATATCCTGTATAAGATCACTTATAACGACGGAACTGTCTACACAAATGCCGAGGGGACGGAACTGGATGGCGCCGGTATGACTGCGCCCAAGGATTACAATTTCCTGATGTACTTTGACGGCAATACGGTAAAAATGCGAAAAGACGGCAAAGATATCGATGTGTACAAGGACGGCTACTACCGCGACGACAGTGACTGGTACGTGCCGGGCTATAAGAACTTTACCGTGGATGAGGAGACTCAGAAAGCGACCGTTACCATAGCCGCGGCTAAGTCGCCGAAACTCTATATCAAAGGCGATTATGCGAAGGACTCATCCAAACAGCTCTACAACCGGCTGTACTGGATCGAATACAATCAGCGCAGTCAAAAGGGCAGATTTCTGGCGTTAGCCGCCTCGCTGGCTCTGGGAATCGTCCTGATTGCGGTGTACCTGATCCTGCGCAAAGATAAGAAGCGGGCGGACCGATGGATTGCCCGTATAACAGGAAAAATCTGGTATGAGGTCAAGCTGATTCTGCTCCTGTCGGCACTGGGACTCGTTCTGTTTCATTCGGGCTATTGGTGGGATGATTTCTTTATGCGAATTCAGTTCGGGGAATTCTATCCTGGCATTTTCCAGGAATTATTCCGGGAGATGTTCGCCTGGACAGGCGGGGTGGTTGGTTTGTTCTGGATCATCTATCTGTTTGTGAATGATCACAGATGCAATCAAAAGGTATGGAAACAGAGTATCTGCGGACATATTGCGGAGGCGTTCCGTGCGGCGGACTTAAAGCTTCCGTTCCAGAGACGGGTGGTGCACCGGTATATACCGTTAATTGCCGTAACGGGCGTACTCATTTTACTGTCGGGAGCCAGCCTGCTTATCTTTTGCCTGGCCGGCGGATACGAGATCGTACCGCTTCTGGTTCTGATGATCCTGGTAGTTCTGGGAGCCGTCCTGCTGGTCTACATGCAGATGAATTATATGAAAAAAAATGAACGGCTGATGCTGGATACGGGAATCCTCATCGATCAGATCAAGACCGTGCGCGACGGAGCGATCACCAGTGAAATACAGGTTCAGCCGGACAGTGATCTGGCCGGAGCGGTGCAGGATCTGAACGATATCCGCAAAGGGATGGACACCGCGGTGAAAGAGCAGATCAAGAGCGAACGCATGAAAGTGGAACTGGTGTCCAATGTGTCCCATGATATTAAGACCCCGCTGACCTCCATCATCAGCTATGTGGAGCTTCTCAAACAGGAAGACGGACTGCCGGATTATATCAGGGATTATGTGCAGATCCTGGACAGCAAATCTCAGAAATTAAAAGAAATGGTGCAGGATGTCTTCGAGGTGAGCAAAGCGGCTTCCGGGCAGCTGCCGGTGGAGATCGAAGCGCTGGATCTGGGCAAGCTTCTGCGGCAGACCCTGGCGGACATGTCCGAACGGATCGCGGACAGTAGGATTCAGGTAAAAACCGATATCCCGGAAGAGGAAATCATGATCATGGCCGATGGGCAGCGCCTGTACCGGGTGTTCCAGAACCTGCTGCAAAATGCCCTGCAGTATTCGCTGGACGGTTCCCGCATCTATGTGAACCTGAAGACGGACGGTTCGGTGGCGGTGGCAAGTGTGAAAAATACATCCGCTTCGGAGATCCCTGCCGATGTAAATTTTACGGAACGTTTTACAAGGGGCGACTCAAGCCGGACTGACGGCGGCAGCGGTCTGGGCCTGTCGATCGCCAAGAGCTTTACGGAGGCCTGCGGGGGCAGGATGACGGTGGAGACCATCGCAGATCTGTTCGTGGTCACTGTGGAATTCCCGCAGATCCACTAGTTGAAGTACAATGCAAGGTCAGGGAGGAGAGCGGCATTTCGCGCTCCTCCTTATCTTATACACTATCTTAAAACAGAGAGAAGGACAAAAGATGAAAAAAGTATTGGCATTACCGTTCATTTTTTTATTATCATTATTATTATGTTCATGTAACACCGCTGACAGTCAGAAGGATATAGAGAAAGATACAAATACGCCTGACATAGCATCTCAGGGGAAAACTGCGCATGGCAGTAAATTATTGGAACCATATGCAGATGTGCGCGGTATCGGAGAAACCATAACTTTAAAACCAGGAGAATATAATACAAAAGATATTAATACTTACTGGTTTAATCAAAACACAAACTTCGAGGGAAACGAAGAGCTGGCGGCAAAAATTCTGGAAAACGGAAAAGCTCCCGGACTCAATGTATCGAAGCTCCACGCACAGGGGATCACGGGTAAAAACGTGACGGTAGCAATTATCGACCAGCCTTTATTACCAGACCATCCCGAATACACCGGTAAGATTGTGAAATATCATACGGTGGGATTGACGGAAAACGACAGCAAAGGCTCCATGCATGGACCTGCAGTAGCTAGTTTACTGGCTGGCAATACCATTGGAACCGCCCCTGATGTCAAACTATACTATGTGGCGTTAAAATTTTGGGACAGAACAGCCCCTTCCATGACAGCCCAGGCACTGGACTGGCTGATCGGGCAAAACAAAGAATTGCCGGATTCCGATAAAATACGTGCCGTCAGCATATCTGCCGATCTTACAAATTCAGATAATTTCGATAACCATGGTGATTATGATGAGGCGGTAAAGCGGGCACAGGACGCGGGTATTTTAGTACTGGATTGCAGGAAAGATTTTGATACTTGCGTTTTTTGGCCCAGCTTTTTTGACCCGGAACATAGAGATGACATTACGCAAAGCAAAATCGGGACACCCGATGGTGATTTCCAGGAATGTCCGCCTCAGGCACTGGGGACACCTGTAGGTTACCGTACCACCGCGGAAGCCTATCAAGAGGGGGAATATTCTTATAGCTATGATGCGATAGGAGGCCACAGCTGGGCTATCCCCTATGGAACAGGAATATTGGCACTGGGATGGCAGATCAATCCTTCGCTTACAGGAACCCGGATGATAACGCTCATGAGAGAGACCGCATACGAAAATGCGGACGGTGACCTCTTCATAGACCCATCTGCCTTTATAGATGCAGTACGCTCCACATTACAGTAGATATTTTTCAAAGACCCCAGGGATCTATTTAAAAGTCCGGCGCCTCCGTTTCCGCGCCGGACTTTACGCATATTATCCTGCGAGATTTGTCTAAAGATGTTAAAAACTTTAGGTTGGAAATAAAAGGGGAATCGGGTATAATGGGTGTGGATAAAAAAGGTGGATGAGTGTTCGTGACATATGAAGAGGCAGTGTCCTATATTTTAGATATACCGAAATTTACTAAGAAAAATGATTTGAACCATACGAGGAAACTCCTTCAGAATCTGGGTAATCCGGAGGATCAGATGAAGGTCATACATGTGGCGGGGACGAACGGAAAGGGATCGGTCTGCGCCTATCTTAATTCCGTATTACAAACGGCGGGATATTCCGTTGGGATGTTTACGTCACCGCATCTGGAATCTATCAATGAGCGGTTTCAGATCAATGGTAAGAATGTGGAAAATGAGCAGCTGGTTCATGCTTTCGAGAGAGTGCAACGGGCAGCGACGGTTATGCGGCGGGAGGGAATGCCGCATCCGACTTTTTTCGAGTTTCTATTTGCTATGGCCATGGTATTATTTGAAGAAAACCATGTGGAGTATGCGGTGCTGGAGACAGGGCTTGGCGGCAGGCTGGACGCCACCAATGTCATTAAAAAACCGGCGGTCACGGTGATTACCTCCGTCAGCCTGGATCATACGGAGTGGCTGGGCGGCACGATAGAAGAGATCGCGGCGGAAAAGGCCGGAATCATCAAAGCCGGAGTTCCGGTGGTGTATGACGCGGCCAAAGCAGAGGTGAGCCGTGTAGTGGAACAGAAGGCCGAAAAGATGGGAGCGCCGTCGTGGCCGGTTCATGATGAAAATATAACAAAATTATTAAATACTGACAAAACCGTTGATTTTTCTTATTCCAGTCGTTATTATGGATATATTGGAATGACTGTGCACAATGCGGCGTCCTATCAGGCGCGAAATGCGGTTTTGGCGTTACAGGCGCTGGAGGTACTGGATACCGGGCATGAGATCAGCCGGGAAGCGCTGCAGCAGGGAATTTCCAATATGAGATGGCCGGGGCGTATGGAGGAGGTCCTACCGGATGTGTATCTGGATGGTGCACATAACGTGGAAGGTGTCTGTGGATTTGCAGAGACCGTAAGGGTATTCCAGGAGCGCGGGCCGAAAGTTCTGTTGTTTTCTGCGGTAAAGGAAAAACAATATCCGCAAATGATCCAGACCATTATTGAAGCAGATTTATTTGATAGTTATGTGATAACCCAGATAAACAGCGGCCGCGGTGTACCTTCCGATGAGTTAAAGCGTATCTTTGAGGAACGGACATCGAAGAAGGTGACGGCTGAGCCGGATATAGAGCGGGCGTTTCAGGCGGCTGTGAAGCAAAAAGGCGATGGCATGATATTTTGCGCCGGGTCTTTGTATCTGGTTGGCGAATTGAAAGACGTAATAAGGAGGCGGTACGATGCTGAACTTTGAAGAAGAGTTGAAGAAATTTCATCCAAGTCTGGAGGTTGAGGAAGCGGAAGAGGCGATCCGCAATCAGGATTTGACGGATATGACCGATATTTTGAAGGAAATGCTCAAGGAATCGAGAAGCAAAGAACGATAGTGCAGAAGAATTTTCAGACATTTGAACGGCGGTATTTAAAAATGTGGAAATATGACATGCACGCAGCGCGGAAGAGTAGGTGAAACAGTATGAGATGCTTATATTGCGGCAGCACCCTGTCCGATGTGGATTACTGCACGAACTGCGGGGCTGATGTATCAGTATATAAAAAGATAATACGGTTGTCCAATGCGTTATACAACGACGGGTTGGAAAAGGCGAAGGTTCGGGATCTGTCCGGTGCTGTGACCAGTCTGAATCTGGCGTTAAAATATAATAAAAATCATGTGCAGGCCAGGAATCTGCTGGGGTTAATTTATTATGAAATGGGAGAGGCTGTGGCAGCCTTAAGCCAATGGGTCATCAGCAAGAATGTCCAGTCCAAGAAGAATCCGGCGGATTATTTTCTGAACGATCTGCAGGAGAATCAGGGGCGCCTGGAAACCATGAATACCTCGATCAAAAAGTTTAATCAGGCGCTTTTATACTGCGAGCAGAGCAGTGACGACCTAGCGGTTATCCAGCTGAAAAAAGTGCTTTCCATGAATCCAAAACTGGTTAAAGCATATCAGCTGCTGGCTCTGTGTTACATGAAAAACGAAGACTACGGCAAAGCGGAGAGTATGCTGCGAAGGGCCGGGAAAATAGACCGTGCCAATACATTGACTTTGCATCTGCTCAAAGAACTGAACACCTTCAAGGGAGTTAATCCGAAACCGGAGGAGCCGAAGAATGAGGATTCCGTCGCATACCGCAGCGGAAACGAGACTATTATCCAGCCCAAGACGTTCAAGGATAATACCGGAATGTCGACGGTGATTAATATCATTATCGGATTGCTGGTGGGAGCGGCTCTTATGTGGTTCCTGGTTCTTCCGGCCCGCATGCAGGCGGAGAAGGGCAGCAGCAATCAGTCGGAGATCGAATTTAACGAACAGCTGTCTTCCAAGAATGCCAACATCAAACAGCTGGAAACGGATCTGGCCACGGCAAAGGCTAATGAGGAAGAGGCAAAGCAGCAGGCCCAGGCCCAGGATGTGAAGGTCACCAGCTATGAACAGTTGCTGGCCGCTTATGCAGCCTACAGCGCGGAAGATACCGTGACGGCTGCGGATGCGCTTCAGAAAGTAGATGCCGCTTCCCTGTCCGGAGACGCCAAGACGTTGTATGACGCGATACAGACAGATGTGAACACCAAGGCGGCCGAGGAGTTATATACTACCGGCTATGACGCCTATAAAAAAGGTGATTTCGCCGCGGCCATCCAGGATCTGGGGCAGGCTGTAGAATTAAACGCAGACGTTCACAATGGCGACGCGTTGTTCTATCTGGCGCGGGCTTATGACCGCTCCGGGGATCAGGCCAACGCGGATAAATTCTACCAGCAGGTATATGACAAGTACCCGAATACCAATAAAGCGCGGCAGTCCGCCAGTTACATGAGCACGCCGCCGGTGGAAGGGGCGAATGCCGGAGGTGAAAACGCGTCCGGTAATACACAGGGAAGCAATCAGACGAACGATAATACGGATCAGCAGCCCCCGCAGGATGCAGGGGAAGGAGCACCGGATAATACACAGGAATGAGAAAGGGCGTGGGCTGCCACGCTCTTTTTGTGCATTTTTTTCATTTTATGAGAAAGTGCCTGCAGGCTCAGGGATAGAAAAAGCAGCAATCTAAGACAGGAGGAAATACAGATGTCACCATTGTTTCAACTGGATCATACCAGTCTGATTATCCACGTTCCGGCGGAACTGGATCATCATAATGCGGAAGAGATTCGAAAGGGTGCGGATGATATGATGGAAAAACAAAATGTCCGGAGTATCGTATTTGATTTTTCCAACACCAATTTTATGGACAGCTCCGGGATCGGCGTCATCATGGGGCGCTACAAGAATCTGAATTTTACCGGGGGAAAAGTTCTGGCTGTTTCGGTGAGCCCCAGAATCCGGCGGATCCTCACCTTATCCGGCATACACAAGATCATCGATATCTATGACGACTTTCCACAGGAAACCAAAACAGTATAAAGGGGGAGCACCATGAAGGAGAGCAATGAAATGAAATTAGAATTCGACAGCAGGTCGTCAAACGAAGGATTCGCCAGAGTAGCGGTAGCGTCGTTTCTCACCCAGCTGAATCCGACGCTTGAGGAGGTGGCGGATGTGAAGACGGCTGTATCGGAAGCGGTCACCAACGCGATCATCCACGGATACGGAAATGAGGTACATAAAATCACCATAAACTGTAGGACCTGTGAGGATGAACTATACCTGGAGGTCATCGATCAGGGCAGAGGCATACCGGATGTGGAAAAAGCTATGGAGCCGCTATTTACCACCGCTCCGGAGCAGGAGCGGTCCGGCATGGGATTCTCATTTATGGAGGCTTTTATGGATGAACTGAAGGTAGAGTCCGAAGTGGGAAAGGGAACCAAAGTTTCCATGAAAAAGAAAATCGGGCGCAAGGACAGCGAATATGAGGAAGAGTAAAGGGATGAATTCATGGAGCATACGATCGCTTTAATTGTCAAATCACACGAAGGGGATAAAGAAGCGAGAGATAGGCTTGTGGAAGAAAATATCGGATTGGTGTGGAGTATCGTCCGCAGATTCCAGGGGCGGGGCCATGAGATGGAGGACCTGTTCCAGATCGGCAGTATCGGGCTGATCAAGGCAATCGACAAATTCGATATCAGTTACGACGTAAAGTTTTCAACCTATGCGGTTCCGATGATTACGGGAGAAATTAAAAGGTTCTTAAGAGACGACGGCATGATCAAGGTGAGCCGGTCCTTAAAGGAAACGGCCAACAAAGCGCGAAGATGCAGGGAAATGCTCAACCATAAGATCGGCCGGGAGCCAACCCTGGAAGAGATCTCCGCTGAGATCGGCGCCAGCCAGGAAGAAATCGTCATGGCGCTGGACTCCGGCGTGGAAGTGGAATCCCTCTATAAAACCATCTATCAGGGAGATGGAAGCGACATCTATCTGATCGATAAGCTGGAGGAGGAAACCAGCCAGAACGATGCGGTATTGAACCAGCTTGTGCTGGAACAGCTGTTGGATTCCCTGACGGAAAAGGAACGTGAGATCATCCTCATGCGCTATTATGAGGACAAGACGCAGACGCAGGTGGCGGAGAAGATCGGCATCTCCCAGGTCCAGGTATCCAGGCTGGAGAAGAAGATCCTACAAAAACTGCGGGACAAGCTTTAAATCAAAAGGGGACATGTCCAAACTGATTTGGGACATGTCCATTTCAGTTTGGGACATGTCCATATTAAATTGGACATGTCCCAAATCGGTCAAATCGGTTCAGGTTTATTTTACACCTGCCCGGAAAGCGCCTTGGTACTCTTGCGCAGGCTGATCTCCGGTTCCAGTAGAATTACTTGCTTATCCTGATTCGGATTCTCTAATTCGGAAAAAATTCTTTCGGATGCTGAAAATCCCAGGCGGTCTCCCTGGACATTGACGCTTGTCAGCGGGACTTCAAAGCATCGGGAGTAATACAGGTCGTTAAATCCGATAATGGAAATATCCTTTGGGATGCGGATGCCCAGCTCATGATACTTCTTGTAGAGGCCATAAGCCATCAGGTCGTTATAGCAAAAAACGGCGGTACATCCTTTAGCCAAGACTGTCCCGGCTATGTCATAAGCGCCTACCGGCGTCAGGTCACAGGGGAAAAAACTGATCTGTGACATATCGAGAAGGTATTCTGCACAGGCGGCTACGATACCGCAGTAACGCTCAGAAAAACTCTGGGTTGAACCGCCGATCACACCGATATTTCTATGGCCCAGTTCCAGTAAATGCTTGACCGCATAGTAAGCGCCGCGGCTTTGATTGATGGTGACGGCGCTGAAACCGATATTTGGTATATAGCGGTCAACAAAAACCACAGGCTTTTCTAATGTATGAAGAGCCGCTGAATATTCCTCATAGTCCGATGGGGTAATATTGGAAGAAGGACAAAAGATAAGACCATCCACTTCACGGGAACGGAAAACTTTGATGTCGGAAAGGTCAAATTCCTTGGAGTCATCCGTGCTGCTGATCATTATATTGTAATCGTTTGTTCGGCAGATATTGGTGATGGCCATAGCGATCGAGGCATAAAACAGATCCTTTAAGTCCGGCAAAATGACGCCGATTGCTTTGCCGGTTTGTCTTGGCATCAGTCCGCCGGAGCGTGGAGGGGTATAATTCAGTTCCTCAGCAATTTTTCTGATTAATTCTTGCTTTTCTTTTGAAATGCGGTTTGGCCGGTTGCCTAAAACCAGTGATACCGCAGATATGGACATGTCGGCGCGTTCCGCTATATCTTTTAAAGAAATTCCCATAATGAACACCTCATTTAATAATTTCTGTTTTTATCACTTTATCAAATAATGGAATGGGATGATTTTTTGATAAGGATAAAATGATAAAAATTTAATCACTAGAGACAGTTTAATATTTTTTTTTATCTTTGTCAAGAATAAGCGTAATATGTCTGATGCACAAAATGCGTTCCTGTATCGTGAAAAATATGGAATCATATAAGTATAATATCGTTGCTGTAATTCACTCCAAGTAAACGGGAGAGGAAGAAAAGTTGAGAAAATTTTAAAAATACAAGTTATTGACTAAAAATAAATCCAGTGCAATAATGGAAAAAATGATAAAAATTTTATCAAATAAAAGTAAAAGATTTATCAAAAAAGAAGGAACATGCAGATAAGAATGGGGGTTTAAGCCTCGCCACGGCATTAGCATGTGGCGGGGCTTATTTTTGATTTTTTAACACATTACATAATTTTCATAAATCCTGCCATACTACATTTTGAATATCGTAAAAAGCAAATGAATGGAAAAGGAAGTGGATAAAATGATAAACCGGACAAAATTCAGAGTATTTCTTCTTTCTCTTGTATTAATCGCAATCGTGGTTGGAATTTTCTATTATTCCTATGTAGTCCAGAAAGAGAGCATTATTACCGAAGGGACATTTGTTGAGAATATAGCGGAAGGGTGTCGGAACCTATGTCTTTAAAGGATACCTTGTATTTGAAAATAGAGCGGAACACGGAAGTCCATACCACAGAGGTCCGTCTGGGAGATGTGGCCAAGCTGGAGTGCAGTAATAAAGACGTGGTGAACCGGCTGAAAGCCATGAAGATCCTGACCCTTTCCGATGCCAAACGCTACAGCCGGAATGCGGTATCGGTGCTGAAGGTAATCGAGCAGATCCATTCCATTTATCCTCAGCTGGAAATCAATAATGTAGGTGAGACGGATTTTGTGGTGGCGTATGAAAAGGAACCGCACCAACACAAAGTCATGGATTTCCTGAAGACGCTTCTGGTCTGCCTGACGACCTTTTTCGGAGCGGCTTTTTCCATTATGTCGTTTAATAATGACGTGCAGCTGACCAAACTGTTCAGCCAGATCTATATGCTGATGACCGGCGAGACCTCCAACGGATTCACAATACTGGAGCTGTCCTACTCCATCGGCCTGACCGTGGGCGTGGTTATTTTCTTTAACCATTTCGGGGGCAGAAAACTGTCCGTGGACCCGACTCCCATCGAAGTAGAAATGAGGCTATATGAGGATGATGTGAATACCACCGTCATCGAGGACAGCAGCAGGAAGGGAAAGAACGTGGATGTTAATTAGACAGATTCTGATGGCCATTATCGGTTTGAGCAGCGGCTTTACGGTTGCGGGAGGTATCTTTGCGTTTATCGTAGGATTGGGAATCATTCCCCGGTTCGCCGGCAGGACACATACCGCCCACCGGATCCTCTGGTATGAGGACTGCGTGCTGGCAGGCGGTGCATTGGGGAATCTGATGTACATCTATCAGCTGCCGGTGCATCTTGGAAAAATCGGACTTGGGTTCTACGGTTTGTTTGGGGGTATGTTCGTGGGCGCCTGGGCCATGGCACTGGCGGAGATTGTAAATACGATACCGATCTTCGAGCGGAGAATCAAACTGCGGGAAGGCCTGACCGCCATGATTATCAGTATGGCGATCGGAAGATCCCTGGGGGCAATTCTGTACTTTTTCCAGGGATGGTAGGCAACAAATATAGCTACATTCGTAAAAGGAGATTGCATTTATGGACGAAAAGAAACAACAACAGTACGGTGAATACGTAAAACAGGTGACACCGACGCACAGTCTGCCGTTAAACATGCTGAAAGCGTTTATCGTGGGCGGTATCATCTGTGTGATCGGACAGTTTATTCTGAATTTCTGCGAGGGCAGGGGTATGGAGAAAGATATCTGCGGAGCCTGGACCTCCCTGATTTTGATCCTGGTCAGCATCATCCTGACCGGTTTTAACATCTATCCGTCCATCGCCAAATTCGGCGGGGCAGGCGCGCTGGTACCCATAACCGGTTTCGCCAACTCGGTGGCTGCGCCGGCGATCGAGTTTAAGAAGGAAGGCCAGGTGTTCGGTGTGGGATGTAAAATATTTACCATCGCCGGCCCGGTTATTCTGTACGGGATCTTTACCTCATGGCTGCTTGGGTTGATTTATTACCTGCTGCAGTGGACGGGGGTGATCTCATGACACAGATGGTGGGAAAGCAAAGCCTGCAATTTGAGCATGCGCCGCATATATTAGGTCATGCTTCTATCGTGGGTAAAAAAGAAGGAGAGGGTCCTCTTGGACATTTGTTTGATGTGGTTGGCGAAGATGCGCTGTTCGGTGAGAAAACGTGGGAGGCAGCTGAAAGCTATCTGCAAAAGCAGGCTGGGGAAATGGCCATCGGAAAAGCGGGACTAGAGAGCTGGCAGATCCGTTATATCTTTTCCGGCGACCTGCTGGCCCAGGGGGTGGCGACTTCCTTCGGGCTGGTCGATCTGAATATTCCCCTGTTCGGACTGTACGGGGCCTGCTCGACGATCGGAGAAGCTTTATCTCTGGGGGCCATGACCGTAGCTGCGGATTATGCGGATTATGTGATTTCCATGGCATCCAGCCACTTTGGCAGCGCGGAAAAAGAGTTCCGCTTTCCGCTGCAGTACGCCGGCCAGCGGCCCCTGTCCGCC
Organism: Diplocloster agilis; assembly: GCF_019042275.1. GTDB lineage: Bacteria > Bacillota > Clostridia > Lachnospirales > Lachnospiraceae > Diplocloster > Diplocloster agilis. The sequence continues at coordinate 26,448 of NZ_JAHQCW010000026.1, read as the reverse complement.
TGCTGGACCGTCACGGGATGCGGCGCGTTCGTTCTGGGTAAGGATGGAGGAAAAGTACGCATAACCGGGATTACCACCGGAAAAATCGTGGATTACGGGATCAAAGATTCTCTGAATATGGGAGCCTGTATGGCGCCTGCAGCCTGTGATACGATCTACCAGAATTTTATGGATTTCAACCGGCAGCCGTCGGATTATGACCGGATCTTTACCGGGGATCTGGGAAATGTAGGGAAAACGATACTTCTGGATCTGTTGAAGGAAAAAGGGTTTGATATCAGCAGCCAGCATTCGGATTGCGGAATAGAGATCTATGACGCCGAACGCCAGGATACCCACAACGGCGGCAGCGGCTGTGGATGCGCAGCCGTAACGCTGTCGGCTTATATTATGAGGCAGCTGGAGAAAAAAGCGTGGAAGCGGGTCATGCTGGTACCTACCGGTGCGCTGCTCTCAAAAGTCAGTTACAACGAAGGGAATACGGTTCCCGGTATCGCCCAGGCGGTAGTGCTGGAGAGCTGCTGATTTGGAACGCTGTTATTTATGATCCGATCGTGCATAAAACCATCGGATCGGGAGAAACTAAGTGTATTGTCCACGCAAAGAAAGAGAAGGGAGATGGACATAAATGGATTATATCAATGCATTCTGGGTGGGCGGCCTGATCTGCGCCCTGGTTCAGATATTGATGGAAAAAACAAAACTGATGCCCGGCAGAATCATGGTACTGCTGGTGTGCAGCGGCGCGGTGCTCGGAGCGCTTAACATCTATCAGCCATTCCAGGAATTCGCAGGGGCCGGAGCCAGCGTTCCGCTTCTTGGATTCGGGAATCTTTTGTGGAAAGGCGTCAAAGAGTCGATCGCAAGCGACGGATTTCTCGGGATCTTTATGGGAGGCTTCACGGCCAGTGCCGTGGGGATATCGGCAGCCCTGATCTTCGGATATCTGGCTTCCCTGGTGTTCAACCCTAAAATGAAAAAATAAATATTTCAAGTGACGAGGCTTCTGCCCGTGCTTTTAATATAGATTAAGGATATACAACCGCGGATGTATATCCTTTTCTCTTGTTGTAGGGGCCGGAGCGGCCGGGGGACAGGGGCGGTATCCGGGGAGGCTTCCGGCGGCCGGGTTCTTTTGCGGCTTTGGGAAAGCGCGGAGGACTTGCGCTGGCTGCTGCTAAGTGGAATCGAAAAGCCGGGTTCAGGAACCGAGCCTATTCACCAGGAACACGTGATGTGTTCCCGGTTCAGAGGCTCTTGCCCGTCGGACGTGAAGTCCGCCGGTCATCCTGAACCCGGCTTTCCGATTCCACTAAGCAGCAGCGCAGCCGTCCTATGCGCTTCTCCAAAGCCACAAAAGAACCCGGCCGCCGGAAGCCTCCCCGGATACCGCCCCTGTCCCCCGACCGCTCCTGCTTTAGTATTAGCGTGATAAGCGGGTGATAATAATTGGGGAATCTGCACTCTGAATAATTACAGTTGAAAATTTTCGACAGAAAGTTTATAATAGGTAGGCTAGGGGGAATATGATGGAACATAAATGGAGGAAACTGTTTTCTTATTACAAACCTTATAAGTGGCTTTTTATTTCGGATATGTTTTTTGCGGTGGTGGGCGCTGCGGTGACGTTGGTGATTCCGCTGATCGTCCGGTATATTACGAACCAGGTTACGGCGCTGCCGCTGAATGACGCGGTGCAGATGGTCCTGCGGCTTGGGGTTTTGATGATCGGTCTGGTGCTGATTGAGTTTGTCTGTAATTTTTATATTGCCTATTATGGACATATTATGGGAGCGAAGATCGAGTATGATATGAGAAATGAGATTTTTGCCCATTACCAGAAGTTGTCCTTCGCTTTTTATGATAATCAAAAGGTTGGACAGCTGTTGTCAAGGGTTACGAATGATCTGTTTGATATCAGTGAGCTTCTTCATCATGGGCCGGAGGATGTGTTTATTTCCCTGATTAAGATGATCGGTTCTTTTGTGATTCTGTTTCAGGTGAATATGCCGCTGACCTGGGTGGCGTTTGCGTTTTTGCCGGTGATGCTGGTCTATGCGTTCTATTTTAATACGAAAATGAAGCATGCGTTTAAACAGAACCGGGCGAAGATCGCGGATATTAACAGCCAGATCGAGGATAATCTCTCCGGTATCCGGGTGGTGAAGTCTTTTGCCAATGAGGAGATCGAGCTTAAGAAGTTCTATAAAGGGAACAGCAAGTTTGTGGACGCGAAGAAGAGAAGCTATCTGTATATGGGAGGGTATAATTCGGGGCTGGGGGCGCTGACGACCCTGGTAACCGTGGTGGTGCTGATGGCCGGCGGGATGTTTATCGCCAGGGGGACGGTCAATGCGTCGGATCTGATTACGTTCCTTCTATATATTAATAACTTTACGGAGCCGGTGAAGAAGCTGGTGAATTTCACGGAGCAGTTCCAGAACGGTTATAGCGGGTATGAGCGCTTTTTGGAAATTCTGGATGTGGAACCGGATATCCGGGATGGGAAAGACGCGGTTCCGGTTCGGAATCTTCGGGGGGATATTAAGTTTGAAGATGTCTCCTTCCGCTATGAAGACAGTACGGATAAGGTGCTTCACCATGTGAGCCTGGATGTGAAGGCGGGTACTTATATTGCGTTGGTAGGTTCTTCGGGCGCTGGGAAGACGACGCTTTGCAGCCTGATTCCGAGATTTTATGATGTTACTTCCGGGCGGATCACAATCGACGGGATCGATATACGCCATATGCGTCTGAAGAATCTGAGGGATCAGATCGGTATCGTGCAGCAGGATGTGTATCTGTTTGCCGGTACGGTAATGGATAATATCCGGTACGGAAGGCCGGACGCTACGGATGAGGAGGTTATCCGGGCGGCTAAACTGGCCAATGCTCATGAATTTATTATGGAAATGCAGGATCACTATGACACGGATATCGGACAGCGGGGTGTGAAGCTGTCCGGCGGACAGAAGCAGAGATTGTCTATTGCCAGGGTGTTTTTGAAGGATCCGCCCATACTTATATTTGACGAAGCTACCTCAGCCCTCGATAATGAGAGTGAGCGGGTAGTGCAGGATTCTCTGGAACGGCTGGCGGCTAACCGGACCACGTTTGTGATCGCCCACCGCCTGTCTACCATCCGCAATGCCGAGAAAATATTGGTGCTGACGGAGGAGGGAATCCAGGAAGAGGGGACACATGAGGAACTTCTTGGGATAAACGGCATCTATGCCCATCTGTATCAAATGCAGTTCCGCAAGGAGGAGGCTGCGGCCCCGTCATAAGATATGAATCCAAAGGGGCACCACGTAATACATGCTCTGCGGGCATGCGGCGAAATTGCATGATAAGGGATAACCAAAGGGCATCCTGTAATATATGTCCTACGAGGTGTATGTAGCGAAAGCCCCATAACAAGGTATACCCAAAGGGCACCCCGTAATACATGCCCTACGGGCAGGCATGCAGCAAAGCTGCATGATAAGGTATAAAACGCGAGGATCTTGTTCAACATAATAAACAAAGTTCCCCCGCCGCAATAGGTGGAGGACGGAACTGCTCCAAAATGATTAACAGCAGAGAGAATAGAGCAAAATAGCTATCCTCCGCGGAAGTGCGAGCAAGCAATGTATCTGAATAAGATGCGGAGCTTTCTTTGTAATTACCAAGCGAGAATGGAAACTAGATAATACGAATAGAAAAAGAATAGGAAGTATAGTTATGGAAATCGAATTTAAGAAAATAGCATTGGAAGACCGGGATCTGGTCACTAAGTACCTTTGGGCTTCCCAGGTCAGAAGCTGCGAGGAAACATTTGCCAACACGTACCTGTGGTCCAGGCAGTATCCGATCGAATTTGCCATCGTCGATGAGATGCTGGTATTTAAGACAATAGAAGAGAATCCTTCCTTTGATTTTCCAAGAGGCCAGGGGGATCTGAAAGGCTGTATGGATAAAATGATGGATTACTATGAGGAAAAAGGCTATCCGTTCCGGATGCATCTGGTCACGGAAGAGGATTTTGCAAAGCTGGAGGCATTATATCCGGGGAAATTGAAGATCGAGTACGACCGGGATGTCGCAGACTATGTCTATGAAACGGAAAAGCTGATTACTCTGGCCGGTAAGAAATACCACGGTAAGAGAAATCATATCAATAAATTCCGGGAACTGTATCCGGATTGGGTCTATGAGAAGATTACGGACGAGAATCTGGACGACGCGTTCCAGATGGCGCTGAAATGGCGGCATGAAAATGCCTGCGACCAGGATGAGGAAAAACGTCTGGAGCTGTGCGTGACTATGAATGCGCTGCGCCTGTTAAAGGAACTGCATTTATCGGGCGGACTGATCCGCGCCAAAGGACAGGTGGTGGCGATCGCGATCGGGGAACCGGTAAGCGAAGATACCTTTGTGGTTCACAATGAAAAAGCTTTTGCGGATGTGCCGGGCGCATATCCGATGATCAACCAGCAGTTCGCCGCCCATGAGGCGAAAGATTATAAATACACGAACCGGGAAGAGGACACCGGAAGTGAAGGACTCAGAAAAGCCAAATTGTCGTATAGGCCGGAGATCCTGCTTCAAAAGGGCGTTGTCACTTATGCTTAAAGCCGTTTGCATTCGGATCAGCGGTTGTTTTTGATAATTACCGGTTTATGGACAAGCGATGATACTCTTAGAATATCATCGCTTTTTCCATGGGAAAGAGTTCCTGTTGTAACTCTTAATTTAATGGGTGGTTTCTAACTGATCTTTTGCTGCCGGAGCCAAACTTTCATCATTAATTTCTGCGGGATGAACTTGGAAAGTAAATGTGTGGTTTTCACATATAGTCCGTATACGGAAATGTCTTTTCCCTTTTTTGCGTCCCGCAATGCTTTAGCGGCAACGACATCCGGCGTAACCATACCTGAAAAATGATTCGTTCCTTTTTGAGCGCCGATCACACCTCTGACAAACAATCCGGTTTTCATCCAGCCAGGACATACGGCAGTTGCATGAATCCCTTTATCTTTTAATTCGACATTTAACGCTCTTGTATAATTACGTACAAATGCCTTCGTCGAACTGTAAATATTTTGATACGGAAGAGGGAAAAAAGAGGCCTGTGAAGCGATATTGATCATATGGCTTCCATAATCCATATATGGAATACAAGTTAAACCAAGTGCTACAACAGCGCTAATATTTACATCTATCATATTTAAAGATTCATTGATACTTAGGTCATCATAGGAACAAAATTTTGCAAAGCCCGCATTATTGACCAGGTATTTAACCGTTACGTTACTCTGTGCAAGTTCTCTCCCAATATCAGAGATGCTTCCTCTATCCGATAGATCCATAGAAAAGGTGCGTATCTTACTACCATACTCATCGGAAAGCTGTTTTAACGTTTCTTCATTACGGGCAATTGCCCATATTTCTGTTACCTCTTGTTCGTTCAGAAGCAGTTTCACAAATTCTTTTCCAAGTCCGCTGTTTGCTCCGGTTACAATAGATATTAATTTTGTATGCATCCTTCATCCTCCATAGAGTTTATAAGTTTAAACACTTAAACGTATTGGGCATAAAAATTATGATAGTGTTGTATTCATATCATTTTCGAGCGAAGCCAGCAAAGTTTTGAGCTGCTTGACGGCGGCGGCCAAATTTAAACGATAGATTCGTTCTTTTCCATTCTTAGTAACGCTGACAAGATTGCTTTCAAGCAGTAATTTCAAATGGTGGGAAACAGCGGGCCTTGACAGCGAAAGCCGTTCGGTAAGTTCCGTGACAGACAGTTCTTTTTCATCAAATAAAAACATAAGTATCTGCTGCCTGTTTTCATCCTGAAGCATTGTGAAAATGGGTATGCATTCAGATAAGATATTTAATGTTCTTTTACTCACTATGGTCTCCTTGCGTTTAAATGTTTAAACGTATTGTACAGTGTTGCTATAGAGATGTCAAGCTCCTTATATTGCGGAATGTTCCGGATATTACGGAGCCAAAAGGGGCGGAAGGATAAATTCCAATTTCTAATTTATCCTTCATATTTTTCGAAATACCCTTTATCGTAAAAAGCATACTCCTTACTTTTCAATCGTATTGAAACAGCAAACGGTAATAGAATCAAAAAGACTGCAATGCCTAAAAAAATGCCAACGCCACCTGCGATCTGCCACGCGGTAGCCGAATGTTCTATTAGCCATTTTATACCCAAAGCGCTCATGGGAATCATGATACACCATGAGGTGAGCAGCCCTGGCCCATAAATGGTTTTTTTCCCATTTTCTCTGTACCGGAAATACATTTTAATCCCGCTTCTGGTATGGTTCACTGTTTCGCCAATTCCGAAGAATACGACCAAAGCTACTGCGCTTTCCGGAATTTTAGTTATATTTATTGTCAATAAAATCAGAACAATCTCCGCGCCCAGATTTGTGATCATATTCGTACAACGATTCTGCGGATATACCATAGGTTCTTTAGAACCAAATCCAAGATTGTTCATAAAATAAAATCCAGCCGGGAACGTATTCTCCTCGAAGATATGCATGGGCACTACGATCGCCAGCATACAGACAAGCTTCTGGGCCATTTCCCATGAATTCCAATTCCATAAAAGCACGCAGGTCATGGCAACCGCCATAAAATAGACCAGGTATAACCATAATTGATCACACCATTTGCTGAATATTGATTTTTTCATCGCATACACCTCTGTTAATTTGAATTTGATTGTGGGTTGTTCTTCTTATCTAATTCTAAAATTCGGGCTTTATCATAAAAGCTGGCAACGGTTTGATTATATCCCTTGAAGGAAAAGTATGAAATCAGAATACCGACAACAATAAGAAAGAGTAACAAACGAAGTGGTGATTTATAGTATTTTGTAATGTTAAGCAGTAGAGAAAAAGTAATTAGCGGAATATTTAATGAGGAAGAACGCAAAATTCTAACTTTTGATCGGGTATATTTTAAGTAACTTTCTTGATCTGCCTGTTTCCATATAATAATACTGCTCTTAGCCTCTAATCCGGATTTAATTCGAATTTTATTTTCCGATTTAGTAAAAGTAAGGTCGGCAATCCGATCGAAAATCATGCCAAGTACATAGAATATACCTAAAAGTAATATACTGGCAGGTAATTTTTCGAGTAGTATTCCAACATACTTTAAAATTGAGAGATTGGTTAAATATATAATAAATGATGTAATCCAAAGCGATGTTTCTAATCCAATTATTATTAATTCGACATACAATGCTGTTGTTTCCATAAGTGATACTCCTAATAGAAAGAAATTTTATACCTTCCGGTTATCTCACAATTCATGCCCTTGGGTCTGTATGCTTTGTGCGTTAAGATATAATAATATAATACTACAAAATCTTTGATTTACAAAGAGTATCAAAATTTTTTAAAGAAGTATATCGTAATGTTCGGCTGTTAAAATAATGTTGGGAGAGTTTTAGATGATAGGATCTGACATAATTTTTGATAATCAAAAAAATATTTTGAATTAAATGTAAATAGTTGAAAAGTGACGAATTCTGTGGTACAATGCTGTCAATTTAGGCAAAGGTTCCATGGCTTTTTCTATATATATTGAAAAAGCCATTTTTAGGGCTTAATACCAAGGCATCGCCTTCGGGCGTACCTCTATGTTTTGGGCGTCAGACATCAGAAAGATATAACCCAAGACAAGAACAATGAAAGGAATAGGGTGGAATATGAAAGCTTTTCTCATTCTTGAAGACGGGCATGTATTTACGGGGACGAGCATCGGCGCGGACCGTGAAGTCATCAGCGAAATCGTATTTAACACATCAATGACCGGATATCTGGAAATACTCACCGATCCCTCTTACGCAGGGCAGGCAGTGGTTATGACCTATCCGTTGATCGGTAATTATGGTATATGTTATGAGGATATGGAATCCTTAAAACCCTGGCCGGACGGCTATATTGTCAGAGAATTATCCAGACTTCCCAGCAACTTCCGCAGTGAAGATTCTATTCAACATTTCTTGGAAAAACATAATATCCCCGGAATCGCAGGTATAGATACAAGAGCATTGACGAAAATCTTAAGAGAAAAAGGTACCATGAACGGTATGATCACCACCAATGCGAATTATAATATAGAAGAAATACTTCCAAGGCTGAAATCTTATACTACCGGAAAAGTAGTGGAGAAAGTCACCTGTGCGGACAAAGAGACGCTTTCCGGCGAGGGGTACAAAGTGGCGTTGATGGATTTCGGCGCGAAAAGAAATATCGCCAGATGCTTAAACGAGCGCGGGTGCGAGGTAACCATATACCCGGCGCGGACGAAGGCGGAACAGATCATCGCGGACGCGCCGGACGGAATTATGCTGTCCAACGGACCTGGGGACCCCAAGGAGTGCCGGGAGATCATTGATGAAATCAAAAAACTGTACCAGAGTGATATTCCGATCTTCGCGATCTGCCTGGGCCATCAGCTCATGGCTCTGGCCAACGGAGCGGATACCCATAAAATGAAATACGGCCACCGCGGCGCCAACCATCCGGTAAAGGATCTGGACAGCGGACGGGTCTATATTTCCTCACAGAATCATGGCTATGTGGTGGACGCCGGGGCCATGGATCCCAATGTGGCGGTTCCCGCTTTTGTCAATGTCAATGACGGAACCAACGAGGGGTTAAAATATATCGGTAAAAATATTTTCACCGTGCAGTTCCATCCCGAGGCAAGTCCCGGACCCCAGGATTCCAATACACTGTTTGACCGTTTTATATCTATGATGGAGGTGGCCAAGAATGCCTAAGAATCCGAATATAAAAAAGGTGCTGGTGATCGGTTCCGGCCCGATCGTGATCGGGCAGGCGGCAGAATTTGACTATGCAGGCACGCAGGCCTGCCGTTCCCTGAAGGAAGAGGGCATCGAAGTTGTCCTGGTGAATTCGAATCCGGCAACGATCATGACCGACAAAGATATCGCCGATAAAGTATACATCGAACCGCTGACCGTAAAAGTGCTTCAGCAGTTAATTATAGAAGAAAAACCGGACAGCGTCCTGCCCACCCTGGGCGGACAGGCTGCGCTGAATCTGGCCATGGAGCTGGATGAATCCGGATTCTTAAAAGAGCAGAATGTCAGACTGATCGGAACCACCTCCCTCACCATCAAGAAGGCGGAAGACCGGGACGAATTCAAAAAAACCATGGAAAAGATCAACGAACCCTGTGCTCCCTCCAAGGTAGTAACGACCGTGGAGGAAGGGGTTGAGTTCGCAAAAGAGATCGGATATCCGGTAGTATTGCGGCCTGCTTACACTCTGGGCGGAAGCGGCGGCGGAATAGCCTACAATGTGGGGCAGCTGATGGATATACTGGCCAACGGCCTGCGCCTAAGCCGTGTGGGACAGGTTCTGGTGGAGCGCTGCATCGCGGGCTGGAAAGAGATCGAATACGAGGTAATGCGTGACGGCGCCGGCAACTGCATCACTGTTTGTAATATGGAAAATATCGACCCGGTCGGCGTGCACACCGGGGACAGTATCGTCGTGGCGCCCTCCCAGACTCTGGGGGATAAAGAATATCAGATGCTGCGCTCGTCGGCTCTGAATATTATCAACGAATTGAAAATTACCGGCGGATGTAACGTCCAGTACGCGCTGAAGCCGGACAGCTTCGAATACTGTGTGATCGAGGTAAATCCCAGAGTCAGCCGTTCCTCGGCGCTGGCTTCCAAAGCCACGGGTTATCCGATCGCCAAAGTGGCGGCTAAGATCGCGTTAGGATATACCCTGGACGAGATCAAGAACGCTATAACCGGCAAGACCTATGCAAGCTTTGAACCGGCTCTGGATTACTGCGTGGTCAAGATTCCCAGGCTGCCCTTTGATAAATTCATCATGGCAAAGCGTACGCTGACCACCCAGATGAAAGCGACCGGAGAAGTCATGAGCATCTGTACCAACTTTGAAGGCGCGCTGATGAAGGCGATCCGTTCATTGGAACAGCATGTGGACAGCCTGATGTCCTATGAATTCGGCCATCTGACCGACGAGGAGCTGATGCAGGTTCTGCACCGGGTGGATGACCGCCGGATCTTCGTGATCGCCGAGGCCATCCGCCGGGGGATTTCTCAGGATACCATTAATTTTATCACCAAGATCGACCTGTGGTTTATCGATAAGATCGCCATCCTGGTAGAGATGGAACAGGCGCTGCAAAAAGAAGAAATGACGCCGGAGCTTTTGGCGGAGGCTAAACGTCTGGAATTCCCGGACTATATCATCGCGCAGCTCTCAGGCAGAAAAGAAGCCGAAGTAAAGGCTATGAGAATCGAGAACGGGATCACGGCCGCTTTTAAGATGGTAGACACCTGCGCCGCAGAGTTCGCGGCCTCCACCCCTTATTACTACTCCTGCTTCGGCAGCGAGTGTGAGGTGGAGAAAACCGAAGGGAAGAAGAAAGTGCTGGTGCTGGGTTCCGGGCCGATTCGTATCGGCCAGGGAATCGAATTCGACTACTGTTCGGTTCACAGTACCTGGGCATTTAAGAAGCAGGGCTATGAGACCATTATTGTAAATAATAACCCGGAGACGGTCAGCACAGACTTCGATATCGCCGACAAGCTGTATTTTGAACCGCTGACCCCCGAGGATGTGGAAAATATCGTAAACCTGGAAAAACCGGACGGAGCCGTGGTGCAGTTCGGCGGACAGACCGCCATCAAGCTGACGGAAAGCCTGATGAAGATGGGCGTTCCGATCCTTGGGACCTCAGCGGAGAATGTGGACGCGGCGGAGGACCGGGAACTGTTCGACCAGATTCTGGAACAGTGCTGTATTCCAAGACCCGCGGGAAGGACCGTCTACACGGCCGAGGAAGCCAAAGCGGCCGCGGCGGAGCTTGGGTATCCGGTTCTGGTGCGCCCCTCCTATGTACTGGGAGGCCAGGGAATGCAGATCGCTATCTGTGATGAGGAAATCGACGAGTTCATCGGTATCATCAATCAGATCGCCCAGGAACACCCGATCCTGGTAGATAAATATCTGGTCGGCAAGGAGATCGAGGTCGACGCGGTATGCGACGGGGAAGATATCCTGATCCCCGGCATCATGGAGCATATCGAGCGGGCCGGCGTTCACTCGGGAGACAGTATTTCCGTATATCCCGCCCAGAGCCTGAATAAGAAGGTGATCCGGGTACTGGAGGAATACACCAGGAAGCTGGCCAAGTCCCTGCATGTCATCGGACTGATCAACATTCAGTTTATCGTGGCGGACGACGAAGTATATGTCATCGAGGTGAACCCCAGATCCAGCCGTACCGTCCCCTATATCAGCAAGGTAACCGGCATCCCCATCGTAGAGCTGGCAACCCGGGTGATCATCGGGGAGACCATCAGGGGAATGGGCTACACACCGGGCCTTCAGCCCGAAGCGGACTACATCGCCATCAAGATGCCGGTGTTCTCCTTTGAAAAGCTGCGGGGCGCGGATATCAGCCTTGGGCCTGAGATGAAATCGACAGGCGAGGTGCTGGGTATCGCGAAAACCTTCAACGAGGCGCTCTACAAAGCATTCTTAGGAGCCGGGATCAACCTGCCCAAATACAAAAATATGATCATCACCGTAAAGGACGCGGACAAGCTGGAAGCCGTGGAAGTGGCCAAACGATTCGAGAAAATCGGCTACCGCATCTACGCCACCAGAAGCACGGCCAAGGTGTTAAATGAGCACGGAGTACACGCCGTGCGTACCAACAAGATCACACAGGAATCGCCCAATATCATGGACCTGATCCTGGGCCATGAGATCGATCTGGTAATCGATACGCCTACGCAGGGCCGGGATAAAAACAGGGACGGATTCCTGATCCGCAGAAATGCCATTGAGACCGGCGTGAACTGCCTGACCTCCCTGGATACGGCCAATGCGCTGGCAACCAGCCTGGAGAACCAGGAAGGGAAGAATCTGACGCTGATCGATATCGCTACGATCTGAAGCCTTAGATAAAGAGTTCCCCCTCTTATTATATTATCTGTCACAAATCCGCTGACGAGCGGGCTGGACAATGTGACGGAGAATACGATAAGAGGGGGTTCTTTATTTTATGACAGGAAAGGGTATCTTGGAAGAACAGTCTCCCCGTAATTTATTGGGGTTCGTCTACGCAGAGGACTGTAATCCGCTCGGGGACCGTCTGAGCAGGGATGCTGCGGGTAGTGGCGGTGTACTGGACGGCCAGAACATGCCCGGCCAGTTTACAGTAGTAGAGCTGGCCGTTCTGGGTTTCGATGATGGTATAGGGAGAGAGGATCAGCCGGAGCGTTCCGTCATAACTGATCAGATTGTCATCGAAACGGTCGATTTTCACACTGCGCCAGGAGAGGGATTCGGCCATGGCTATGGCAGTGTACTGGGGCGGATAGATCAGAGGGGCGGGGGCGTTGGCTGAATACCAGCCGGTGACTCTCATGCCCGGATTCACCTGGATATGATCTACGAAATAAGTATTGGGAGTGGCGATAAAGTTTACTACGCTGTTGTCGTCGTTTCGGACGGTGATGCGCTGGGTACAGCACTGTTCGTCTGCGTTGGCGACACTGATTACGGTTCCTTCAAAAGAGAGGAATTCAAAAAAATCATCCATACGATAAGTTACCTTTTTCATAATATCCCTATAGTATATGTAAAGCTACGAGGAAGTGACAATGGTTCTTCCCCGGGGTTGGGTATGCCCGCTGCTTAAGGGCCGGGATGCTCCGGACAGCCGAATTCGTTTGTGTCTCCCCGGGCGGGCAGAACAATTGCCTGCAGGCAAGTTTTCTATTTTCTGTGCGTGTAATTTACTGTTGAATTTTGTATAATCAAAATTAGAAGATGTTGTGGTGGGAGGGATTTTATGAACTATGAATTTAATCTGTTATTAAATGATTATACGATCTGTCCGGATACCTGGGGGATGACCGACGAGAGCGCTTTGTTTTACCGCATGTATTATATATGCGGAGGGGAAGCTTATCTGCGGAAGGGGGAGCGCAATATCAGGCTGAAAAAAGGGTATTTCTATATCTTTCCCCTGATGAATCCGTATACGCTGTGGCAGAATAAGGAGAATCCTTTAGAGGTTTTGTGGTTCCACGTGGAAATCAAGATGGACTTTTATACGGATTTTGGAGTGGTGAAAATCGAGAAGGATACGGTGATGTACAGCCTTTTGAAGAGCATCCATTATCTGACGGGACAGCCGGAGTATCAAAACGAGATCGTCCGTCTGTTTGATATTTTTCTCACTATGCTAAATGAGGTGCTGCCCCTGCGTAAGACCAACAGCCGCCGTATGAAGAGCGTGATCGAGTATATCGACACGCATATCGGGGAGGAGCTGACGGTCAGCCAGCTGGCGGATCAGGCGGGGATGGAACGGTCGTATTTTTCCAGAAAGTTTAAGTCTATCTTTAAAATGTCGCCGAACCGCTATATCCTGGCCAAGAAGATGAGCGAGGCGTCCAAGGCTCTGGCGAATGGCGCGACTGTGTATCAGGCCAGTATTGTGGGCGGATATACGGACGAGAAGGCTTTTGCGCGGGCTTTCAAAAAATATATGGAAACGACGCCGTCAAATTATAGAAAAAGTCACATTGAGCAACCATGAAGTCACAATCATATGTTGTTTCCCTTTGTTATAAATGCTATTATGTGAGTACATTAAGAAAGCAGATTAAGTGAGAAACACAATAAAAAACAAAGGGCGCCTAAAAACAATTGTGCAAGTTACTTAATAACAGCTTGGGAATCAGTGATTTACAAACAAATATGTGTAGGAGAAGAAAGAGAGGATTTATCGCATGAGAAAGTTATTAAGCGTGATTTGTATGGTGTCTTTATGTGCAACTGTAATAACGGGATGTTCTTCTAAAAACGAAAGTGCAGAAACTGCAACCTCTGATCAGAATACTTCCGCGCCTGCCGCCGAGTCGGATTCTGCTGAGAAAGATACAGGGAAAGACGGAGGAGGCTATGTGATCGGTTACGCTTCCAAATCATCCACGACGCCGTTCTGGGTTCAGTTAAATGACGCGATCCAAAGTGCGGCGGCGGATGCCCAGGTTACGGTAAAGGAAATTGGGCCGGCCAAGGAAAATGACGTAGCCGGACAGATTTCCGTAATCGAAGATTTCCTGACCCAGGATGTGGATGCGCTGATTGTGGCTCCCTGTGACGATGTGGGTGTAGCCCCGGCCGTACAGAAATTCATCGACGCCGGCAAGCCGGTGATCGCAGTGGACAACGGAGTGACCGGCGTCGATATCACCGCCCTGGTTGCCACGGATAATAAGGCTTCCGCAGGCGCAGCTGCCGCCTATATCGCGGAAAAGCTGGGAGACGACGCGAAGGTGGTAACGATCGATGGCGTTGTGGCTCAGGGAACCGGAAAAGACCGGAAAAACGGGTTTGTGGATACACTGAAGGAAAAAGCGCCTAACGCGGAAGTGGTCAGCTCGATTGCCGCGGACTGGGTGGATGACACCGCTCTGAAAGGAGTGGAGGACCTTATCAACGGAAATGTGGAATTCAATGCCATCTTTGCCGCATGGGACGGAGGAGCGCTGGCAGCTTATCAGGCATGTAAATCTGCGGGCAGAGAGGATGTCATGATTGTGGGACACGACGCATTTGAGCAGTCCTGTGATCTGATGATCGCCGAAGATCCTATTTTCCAGGGTTCTGTAGCCCAGAATCCTTCCAATATGGGAAGCCTGGCTGTACAGACCGCGGTCAAAGCACTGAGCGGAGAGACCGTAGAAGCTTTTAACGATTCCGGTTATCAGGTCGTGACGGGGGAAAATGCCGCCGAGTATAAAGAAACGAACTACAGTAAATAGGGTTGATACATTTGTGTCAATTTGCACCCTGGTAAAACAGGGTGCAAATTTTTCAAAAAAATCAGGACGGTGGGACGATGAACGATGCGGTTGTATTAGAAATGAAGAACATAACCAAAAGATTTCCCGGAGTTCTGGCCCTTGATAAGGTTCAGCTCACCCTGCACAGGGGAGAAGTGCATGTGCTGCTGGGTGAAAACGGGGCGGGGAAATCCACATTGATCAAGACGATTACCGGCGCGTATATCCCGGATGAGGGAGAGATCTTTCTGGAAGGCAAGCCGGTCCGGTTCGACAGCCCTCTGCACGCGCAGAAGCTGGGGATCAGCGCCGTCTACCAGGAATTCAATCTGATTCCCGAACTGGACGCGGCTAAGAATATTTTCCTAGGCAAAGAGCTGATGGTGGGGAAGACTATCAAGCTGAACAGCCGGGAGATGTACCGGAAGAGTGAAGAATACCTGGAGACGATCGGAGCCAAGTTAAATCCCAGGATACCGATCAAAAACTTGGGAGTTGCCGCCCAGCAGATGGTGGAGATCGCCAAGGCGATTGCTACGGATTGTAAGATTTTGATCCTGGATGAACCGACGGCCGTGCTCACGAACCAGGAGATCGACCGTCTGTTCCAGGTGGTGGAGACGCTGACGAAGCGCGGCGTTGCCATTATATTTATCTCCCACCGGCTGGAAGAGATCAACCGGATCGGGGACCGGGTAACCGTCATGCGTGACGGGGCTTATGTGGATACCATCCAGGTGGAGAAAGGAAAGTTAGATACCGACTATCTGGTCAAACTGATGGTTGGGCGTGAGATCACCAACAAATTTCCCAAAATAAATGTTGCCATCGGTGAAGAGATTCTCCGGGTGGAACATCTGAACCGGAAAAATGTATTAAAGGATATAAACCTGACTCTTCATGCGGGAGAGATCCTGGGAATCGGCGGATTAGTGGGCGCCGGGCGAACAGAGGCCGTAAAGGCGATCTTTGGAGCAGATCCCATCGACAGCGGGGAGATCACCGTGTTCGGAAAAAAGGCGCTGATACGCCAGCCCAAGGACGCCATCCGCCTGGGAATCGGACTCGCGCCGGAAGACCGGAAGGTAGAAGGGCTGAATCTGGGCATGTCGATAAAGGATAATATTATCATGGCCAGTGTGGATAAGATCAGCAGATGCGGAGTGATTGGACGCAGAAAGCGGACGTCAATTCCGGAGGGGTTAAAGGATAACCTGCGAATCGTGACCCCATCCATCAATCAGATGGTGGGAAATCTAAGCGGCGGAAACCAGCAGAAGGTCGTGCTGGCCAAATGGCTGGCGTCGGATTCCCGTATCGTAATCTTTGACGAGCCGACCCGCGGCATCGATGTGGGAGCCAAGGTCGAGGTGTATCAGCTCATGAACCAGTTGATCTCCCGGGGCGTCGGAATCATTATGATTTCATCCGAGCTGCCGGAGCTGCTTGCCATGTCGGACAGAATACTGGTGATGCACGAGGGAAGAATCACCGGTGAATTAAGCCATGAAGAAGCCAGCCAGGAAAAAGTGCTGCGCCTGGCATCAGGAGGGATTTGAAATGAAGATCAAGAATGATAAGGTCAATACGTTCATACATAACAATTCCAGTCAGCTGACGGCCGGCGCGGGTCTGCTGATTATGATCCTTATTTTGAGTATCGTATCGGAAAACTTCTTTTCCGCCAAGAATCTGATTAACATCTGCTTACAGGCGTCGGTCATCGGCGTCCTGGCGATCTGTGAGACGTTTGTTATCATTTCCGGCGGTATCGATCTGTCTGTCGGCGCTATCGTGGCCCTTTCTTCCGCTATGATGGGCGAACTGGTAGTGAACAGAGGATTAAACGGAGCGCTGGGGATTCTGGCGTGCCTGCTGATCGGCTGCCTGTGCGGCCTCATAAACGGCCTGCTGATCTCTCTTTTAGATATGCCGCCGTTTGTAGTGACGTTAGGTACCATGACTATCTTCCGGGGGCTGGCCTATGAGTGGACCAATGCGCAGGCGATCTACGGCCTGCCGGACAGCATTAATTTTCTCGGGCAAAAATATATCGGGATCATTCCGATTGCCGTTATTACCGTGTTTTTACTCTATCTGATCTCCTGGTTCATCTTTAAACACACGAAATTCGGACTGTATACCTATTCCATCGGCGGAAATGTAGTTGCCTCCCGCCTGTCCGGAATCAAAGTGAAAATGATCAAATGTGGTATCTATACGTTAAGCGGCGTACTCTGCGCCATCGCCGGTATTATTATCGCCGGCAGAATGAACGGAACCTCCGGGCTGGTAGCTTCCGGGTATGAGACGGACGCGATCGCGGCGGCCGCCATCGGCGGAATATCCATGGCCGGCGGGAAAGGAAATATATGGGGAACTCTGATCGGAGTCCTGGTTATGCAGTGCATCCGAAACGGGATGAACCTGCTGGGAGTCTCTTCCTATCTCCAGATGGTGGTGATCGGCTCCGTTATTATCATAGCGGTTGCCATGGATTGCATCCGGAGACTGAGACAGTCTTGAGAACAGAATGACAGAATAAGGAGGATATTAGACATGTTGGAAAATAAATCCGCGTTTCAGGTCAGTGAACGGGTGGAAAGGCTCTGGAAGAGAAGTACGGACCTTTCCAAGAGCGGGAAAAGGAATGTATATGTAGACAACCCGGAGTTCCTCGTATATCACTGGTCAGGGCACAGTGCGGGCTTTTCGCCGGCAACCGGGGAGATGGCCCTGTCAGATGATGAGAGGATCAACCTGGGAGACCACAACTGCCGGGTAGATACGGGAGTGCCGTTTCCTTATGCAGATGAGATGCCGTCGAAGGTGGACGGATTTGAGTATTCGGTAACGAACTGGGCCAGGGACTACGCTTTTTTTCTGGATCACAGTCCGGCGGAGGTATATCCCGATGAGAGAATCGTGTCCGAATTCCACTGGCAGCTGGATGAGGCAAGAAAATTCGTCTATCCGGAGGAGGTTACGGAACTGGGCTTTGAGCTGCGCCAGCTGGGAGCCGGTGGCACGAGCCTGGCGCACACCTGTCCGGACTTAAGCATCGGCTTGAAAAAAGGCTGGGCCGGACTTCTAAAAGACGTAAAAGCCAGTCTGGAAAAATGGAAGACGTACGGCAACGAAACCCGTGTGGAGTATCTGAATGCCCAAGTGATGGTAGTGGAGGCGATCATGCGTTTTATCGGACGCCACGCCGATCAGGCGGAGAAACTGGCCGCGGAGGAGAGCGAACCGCAGCAGAAAAAGCTTTATCTGGAAGTGGCCGCCAATATGCGCCAGATTGCATCCGGCAAGCCGAAGACCTTTGAACAGGCGGTCCAGTGGATTCAGGTCTATGAGGTGGTGGAGAGGATCAACGGCCATGGCAACGGCTATGGACGACTGGATCAGCTGCTGATCGATTTTTACCGGAAGGATCTGGAGAAAGGGATCATCACCAGGGAAGAGGCCAGGGAGCTTTTAGCGGAGCTGTATTTAAAATACGGCGGCAACTATTTTTCCTTCGGGGGCAGAGATATCAAGGGCAAGGATGCCACCAACGAAATCAGCTGGCTGGGGCTTGAGGCCTATGATATGGTGGGCGGTTATAACCATCTGGGGGTTATGTGGCACCCGGATATGGACGAGAGCTATTACCATTATGCCTGCGATGTGGTGACACGGCATGGCTGCGGAGTGCCCACGCTTGTGAACTATGACGTGCTAAGAGACTCGGAGCTGTACAGCGGTTACCGGTATGAGGATGCCTGGAATGTGTCCTACAGCGGATGCCAGTGGTATTGCTCCGTGGGTAGTGAATACAGCGATCATGATCTGAATTCCTTTGTGCTGACTGCGCCCATGCAGCGGGCGATGAAAAGAGCCGAGGAGGAAGCATGCGGCGAATTCGAAACCTTCTTCTCCATCTACGAGGAGGAAGTGGAACGGACGGCGGAGGCGCTGGCGGAATTCAAGAACCGGGTCTATAAATGGCAGGCCAGGGTATGGCCGGAGATGGTAACCACCCTGTGCATGAAGGACACGATAGACAAAGGACTGGATATTACAGACATCGGAGGGGCCCGCAATGCTTATACTTCGGTCAACGTGCTGGCGGTTCCCAATGTGGTGGACTCCATCTATGCCATAAAAAAGGTGATTTTCGAGGATAAACTCTATACGATGGCCCAGTTAAACGAGGCGATAGCCAACAACTGGAAGGGCCAGGAGATATTCCGCCAGATCATGCTCAAGCAGGAGAAGTTCGGCAATGACGAGGATCACGTAGATGAGATCTATCAGCGGGTGGCCACGAATATACGGGAAACCCTGGAGCGTCAGCACAACATCAAAGGCTTCCATTTCCGGGCGTCTCTGTTCCAGTATATGGGACACACCTACGCAGGCCCCATCATCGGCGCGACCCCTGACGGCCGTCTGGCGGAAGAACCGATCGCCCATGGCTGTAACCCGATGCATGGACGCAATCATAACGGTATAACGGCTACCGCAAAGTCCCTGCTGAAGGTACCCTTCCGCAAATATCAGGGAGGTTCCCTGCAGATTGAACTGCAGCCCAAGTTTTTCGACGGGAAGGAGCAGAAGGGGAGTTATATCGAGAAATTCTCCAGGGCCTACATGAAGAACGGCGGAGTCCAGATCAATTTTAATGTCATCGACCTGGATCAGTTAAAGAAAGCCATCGATGATCCGACAAATCCCGAATATTCGGATATCGTGGTCAAGGTGACCGGCTACAGCGCCCACTTTGTGGTGATGGACCGGGAATTCCAGAAAGAATTCGTGACGAGGATTAACTATGAAGCCATCTGATTACAAGAAGGACTGCGGGCTGGTATTTGATTTCCACAGAGGGACCACCCATGACGGGCCGGGAATGCGCACCACGGTTTTCCTGAAAGGCTGTCCGTTACACTGCGCCTGGTGCCATAATCCGGAGAGCATCGACCCTCATCCAGCGCTCCAGTGGACCGAAAGAGAATGTATCGGATGCCGCACCTGTGTGAATACCTGTCAGTTCGGAGCCGTACAGGCCGACGAAGAGGGAATTCAGATCCGGCGTGATTGGTGCCAGGAATGTTACCAGTGTGCGGAAAAATGCCCGCCCGGCGCGCTGAAGGTGGTTGGAACTTATTGGGATGTGGACAGTCTGGCTGCGGAAGCTTTGAAGGATTCCATGTTTTTTGAAGATTTCGAGGGCGGAGTGACCGTGTCCGGGGGCGAGCCGATCCTGCAATACCGGTTTGTGACCGAATTTTTAAAGAAAATAAAAGAGGCCGGACAGAATACGGCGTTAGATACCTGCGGCCTGGGACTGCGGGAAGCCTATGAATCGGTCTACCCCTATGTGGATACCTTTCTCTATGATATCAAACTGATGGATAAAAATGAGCATATCCGGTATACGGGAATGAGCAACCAGCTGATCCTGAACAATCTGATCTGGCTCATCCAGAAGGCCGGCGGAGACCCGGACAAGAAAATATGGATCCGGACTCCTCTGATTCCGGGAGCTACGGCCACGGAAGAAAATATAGAGAAAATAGGCAAGTTTTTGAAAGGGGAAGTGCTTAAGGGAATCGAACGGTGGGAACTGTGCGCCTTTAACAACGTGTGCAAAGACAAATACCGGAAAATGCATCTGGAATGGGACTATCGGGATACCCCTCTGATGACGGAGGATAACGCCAACCGATTCCTGCAGATTGCCCGGAAATATGTGGGAGAGAAAGCGGTTCTCTCCGGCTTGACTGCCAAAGATTAGAAACGCGTGTGATGAAAACTGCGCAGGGGGTATACCGCGTAATAAGAGTACTGCGTAAGATGAATACCGTGTAAGATAAATACCATGTAAGATAAAAACCGCCGGCTGCATCGGAATTTTGACTGAAAACTGCAGACAGATCTGAGTGAAATCAGTCCGTCTCCAGACAAAATCCCGAAGTGACCGGCGGTTATATTGTTATCCTTTTACAATTCTTGTGCCGGTCTTACCGTTCAGACCGTCCACAGCTTTTTCCAGAATCGTAATCAGGGCGCTGCGTCCCTCGCGTCCTTCCACAAATTCCACTGCCGCCTCGATCTTCGGTAGCATGGAACCGGCGGCAAAATGTCCCTCTTCCATATATTTTCTGGCTTCGGTGGTAGTCATCACATCCAGCCACTGTTCATTTTCCTTTCCATAATTCAATGCCACTTTCTCAACGGCGGTCAGGATGATCAGCTCGTCCGCATCGATCAGCTCTGCTGTCAGCGCGCATACGGCGTCTTTCTCAATCACTGCGCTGGCGCCTTTTAAGTGATGGCGCTGGGCCAGCACAGGGATACCGCCGCCGCCGGCAGCGATGACAACCTGTCCGGCATCCAGAAGGGCTTTGATGGCGTCGATCTCGATGATGTCTCTGGGTTTCGGAGCGGCCACGATCCGCTGGTACCCTTTATCGGGAACCTCCGTCACATAGTTCCCCTTTTTTTCTTCCAGCTCCGCTTCCTCCTGATCCATGTAACGGCCCACTTTTTTCTCGGGGTTATAGAACGCCTCGTCATACGGATCCACCTTGACCTGAGTCAGGACCGTGCTGACGGTTTTATAGATTCCACGGTTCAAAAGTTCTTCCCGGATGGAATTCTGTAAGTCATATCCGATATATCCCTGGCTCATGGCAGAACACACAGACATGGGAGCGGCGGTAAACTCCGGGTGGCGGCCGGCAAATTCATTCATAGCGGTGTGTATCATACCTACCTGCGGCGCGTTGCTGTGGGAGATCACCAGCTGATATCCGTCTTCAATCAGATCCGCGATGGATGCAGCGGCCTCGTGAGCCGCTATTTTCTGTTCCGGCAAGGTAATCCCCAATGCTTTATGTCCCAATGCCACGACGGCTTTCTTCTTGTTCATATTCCGTACCTTCCTTATATTTATTCTCTGAATACTTACGTTAAATTATATCGGTTGACGCCGGAAATTGCAATACATGGGCTTAAAACCACGAAAAAATATGTGGCGGTCTTTCCCGTTTTTGGTTGTATAAAGCGGGATTACCTGCTATAATGAAGCCAACCTGATGAAAAAGAATTTTCTGATTCACAAGGGGACGATTATAGAATGCCGGAATCTGACGGCGTGCCTGCCGGCGCCCGGAAGAGGTAGGTTTTAAAGGTATTTTGCGCCCTTTTATCAGGAATGATAGAAGGGCTTTTTGGTTCCCCAATACAGCCGGAAGGAGGGACGTGAATGAGGAAAATCGCAGTGATCTGTGCGATCCTGGAAGAACCGGGAGTCAGCCAGAAGGATTTCAACAAGGTGGTGTCGGAGTTTCATGGTATCGTGAGGGGCCGGATGGGCATTCCCTTTGATCAGGAGGGAATAGCCGCCGTGTCGATTACGGTTATGGCCGAAATGGACCAGATCAACGCTCTGACAGGTAAATTAGGACGGCTGCCGCACGTGTTTGTGAAGACAGCGATATCACAGAAGGAGGTATAGGGGAATGTTAAATCATGATGGTTTCGTACCCGAAGAGGAATTTATTAACGGAGATTATATCCGGGAGACCCTGGAAAAATCCAAGGCGGCAAGCGATGAGGAGATCGAAAGGATACTGGACAAGGCGGACCGCTTTGAGGGCCTGACCCATCTGGAGGTGGCGGCTCTTTTGACCAATGAGAATCCGGTTCATCTGGAACGGATCTTTCAGATTGCCGGAAAGATCAAGGAACATATCTACGGCGACCGTATCGTGATGTTCGCGCCGCTTTATCTGAGCGATTATTGTATCAATGGCTGTACATACTGCGGATTTAACTGCCATCACAAATATAACCGGAAGAAACTGACCATGGATGAGGTAAGGGAAGAGGTGCGTATCCTGGAAAAAATGGGACACAAGCGGCTGGCCCTGGAGGCGGGAGAGGATCCGGTAAACTGTCCGATCGAATATATACTGGACTGCATCAAGACGATCTACGATATGAAGACGGACGGGGAAATCCGCCGGGTCAACGTCAATATCGCTTCCACCTCCGTCGAAGAATTCCGGATGTTGAAAGAGGCGGGAATCGGCACTTATATTCTGTTCCAGGAGACTTACTGCAAGGAGACTTACGAGAAGATGCATCCCCATGGTCCCAAGAGCAATTACTGGTATCACACGACTGCTTTTGACCGCGCCATGGAGGCGGGGATCGATGACGTGGGCGGCGGTGTGCTCTACGGCCTGCATGATGACCCGAACTTTGAAGTTATGGGACTGATGCTGCACAATGAACATCTGGAGAAGAAGTTCGGCGTCGGTTTCCACACCATCTCATCCCCCAGAATCCGTCCGGCGGAAGGCACAGATCCGACAGCCATGGATCACGGCGTAGACGATGAGAAATTTAAAAAACTGGTGGCCATCGTGCGGCTTGCGGTGCCGTTTACGGGAATGATTATTTCTACCCGCGAAACCATGGAGATGAGAAAAGAGCTGATCAAGATCGGAATCTCCCAGATCAGCGGCGGTTCCAGCGTGGATGTGGGCGGCTATAGCGCCAGGGAGCGCAATGAACCGCAGTTCATACTTTCCGACAGCCGGACCAACGAAGACGTGGTGGATTGGCTGATGGAGGAAGATGTGGTTCCCAGCTTCTGCACGGCCTGCTATCGCAGCGGAAGAACCGGCGACCGGTTCATGTCCCTGGCAAAATCCGGAAATATCAAAAACGTCTGTCTGCCCAACGCCCTTATGACTCTGACCGAATACGCCTGTGATTACGGTTCGGATGAGTTCAAAAGGAAGGTGGACCGGCTGGTCGCCAGCAAGCTTCCGAAGATTGATAATGAGAAAGTACGCACCCTGGTTGCCGGAAATATTGAGAAAATCAAGGGCGGAGAAAGAGACCTGTTTCTGTAAACGAACGGTTCCCGGGGAATCCCGGGAGCCTTTTAAGAGAAAGTTAGAATAAGGAAAGGAGCCCCCGAATGACAACAAACGACATGAACCAGACCCCTATGGGGAACCGCTATCATATTGCCATATTCGGAAAACGAAACGCCGGAAAGTCTACTCTGATGAACGGGTTGACGAAACAGGAGATTTCCGTCGTTTCCGATGTGGCGGGAACCACCACGGACCCGGTATATAAATCCATGGAGCTGCTGCCCGTCGGCCCGGTCGTATTCATCGATACAGCGGGGTTTGACGATATCGGGGAGCTGGGGGCGCTCAGGATCAAAAAGACCAGGCAGGTGCTGCGAAAGACGGATTTTGCGCTGGTGGTTCTGGATGCGCAGGAAGAGCCGGATCGTGAGCTTTTCGACTTCCTGAAGGAGATCCGGCTGCGATCTCTGCCCTGCCTGGCGGTGATTAACAAATGCGACGCGGCAAA
Source organism: Diplocloster agilis (assembly GCF_019042275.1). Taxonomy (GTDB): domain Bacteria; phylum Bacillota; class Clostridia; order Lachnospirales; family Lachnospiraceae; genus Diplocloster; species Diplocloster agilis. Next base: position 2,159 of record NZ_JAHQCW010000026.1, on the reverse strand, counting down.
ACCGTCCGCCGGTTTGATAAAATTGCTGGAATCGGAACAGATTTCCTACATTACCGGATCTGCTTACCGGCCGGACTTCATCGGCCGGATTAAAGAGGCGGTCATACAGGCGGCCTCCACGGTAAAAGAAGAGCCCCCTCTGCTGGAAGGGGTTGTCAGGCCGGGTGATCTGGCGTTGCTGGTCACTCCCATTGACAGCGCCGCTCCCAAAGGAAGGATGATACTGCCCCAGCAGCAGACGATCCGGGCAATTCTGGACGCAGACGCCATGATGGCTGTGACCAAAGAGAACCGTCTCAAGGAGACCCTGGACAGCCTGGCGGTAAAGCCGTCCATCGTCATCACGGATTCACAGGCATTCCGGCAGGTCAGCGCGCAAACGCCGGAAGATATCCTTCTCACCTCGTTTTCCATCCTGTTCGCCCGGCAGAAAGGGGAACTTAAGCCTATGGTCAAGGGGGCGCTGGCGGCGGACCGCCTGAAAGCGGGAGATAAAGTATTGATCGTGGAAGGATGCACCCATCACAGACAGTCCGATGACATCGGAACCGTGAAGATCCCGCGGTGGCTGCGGGAAAAGGCAGGGGACGGCCTGGAATTCGCCTGGGCCTCCGGCACCGGGTTCCCGGAGGATCTGACCGGTTACGCAATGATAATCCATTGCGGGGCCTGTATGCTGAATCAAAGGGAAATGCGCTACCGGATGCAGACAGCCCGGGAGCAGAATGTTCCCATGACAAACTATGGGATGCTCATCGCGCATGTAATGGGCATTCTGCCCAGGGCTTTGAAACCTTTCCGGGAAGAGATAGAAGACGAGATACAAGAAGAGGAATAAAAAGATGCGATCGACCAGAGAACAGACTATTCAAAGAATCGTACAGATGCCCACACGGGAGGCGCTGCTGGGGCTGATCCGCGATGAAGAATATCATGACGATATCAAAAGGCTGGCCGGTGAAACCAGAGACCGAATCTACGGGCATCGGGTGTATCTGCGCGGGCTGATCGAGATCTCGAGCTACTGTAAAAACAACTGTTACTACTGCGGCATAAGATCGGCGAACAGAAACGCGCTGCGCTACCGGCTGACTCCGGAACAGATCCTGGACTGCTGCCGGACCGGAGCTTCTCTGGGATTTTCCACCTTCGTACTGCAGGGAGGAGAAGATCCCTGGTATACGGACCGGCGTCTATGCGAAATAATCCGTTCAATCAAAGCGGAACACCCCGGCTGCGCCGTCACCCTGTCGCTGGGCGAGCGGTCCCGCGAATCCTACCGCCTTCTCTATGAAGCCGGCGCCGACCGGTATCTTCTCCGGCATGAGACGGCCACCCCGGGGCACTATGCCAGGCTTCATCCGCCGGAATTGAGCCTTGAACACCGGATGCGGTGCCTGGCTGCCCTAAAGGAGATCGGTTTCCAGACCGGCGCGGGCTTCATGGTGGGCTCTCCCTGCCAGACCTTGGAACATCTGGCCGCAGATCTTATCTATCTTACCGAACTGAATCCTCAAATGGTAGGGATCGGGCCGTTTTTACCCCATCACGAGTCCCCCTTCGCGGACTTCGCATCCGATCCTTCCATGGCCACCGAGGTTCAGGACCCGCTCAGCATGACAGTCCTGATGGTAGCCTTAGCGAGGCTTCTCCTGCCCCATGCCCTGATTCCCGCCACCACGGCCTTAGCCACGCTGTCCACGGAAGGCCGGGAGAAAGCGCTGGACGCGGGAGCCAATGTGATCATGCCCAACCTGTCACCGGAAGATGTCAGGGGGGCCTATCTCCTCTATGACAACAAGGCAAGCTTTGGCACGGAAGCGGCGGAATCCCTGGAGAAAAACCGCCTGGCGCTGGAAAAAAGCGGATATATCATGGATATGTCGCGTGGAGACTATATAGGTTAATGGGGGACATGTCCATTTCGGCTTGGGACAGGGCTGCCGCACTCACTTAGCGCTCTTCCCCAGGACTTCACATGCCCGCTGCTTAGGGCTTGGAACAGCGGGCGGTATACGGGGACGTTCCGGGGTGGCCGGGGTCTTTTGTATCTCCCTGGAAGCGCGGAGGGCTTGCGCTGGAATACGCTAAGTGAAATCGAAAAGCCGGGTTCAGGAACCGAGCCTATTCACCAGGAACACGTGATGTGTTCCCGGTTC